>JANOBZ010000085.1:0-76893 GCA_031411895.1 Acidobacteriota bacterium
AAGCCGACATAGAATGTTGGTTGCATATGAAAATAAAACCTCCTTTATCAGTTTAGAAGGTCAAACTATGCAATTGACTGTCAAAGAGCAAGTGTGGATGGAACGGGACAAAAAAGCCCGTCTTTCATCCTACCAATGAACGCGGGCGGCGCGGGCGTTCACGGTTTGACGATTTAGTGGTCAGCAGTCAGCAGTCAGCGTTCAGTTTTATAAGCTGACCGCTGATTTTTGTTTGATGTGGGCGGTCAATCGAATCCGTATAAATTTTTCTTTCCTCTGCAAAGCTTGCGCAGACCGTCGAATTAAAAGGAGGCATAAAAAGCGCGCGTTAATGAAGTTGATGATTTAGCTGAAATTATTTATTAATTTTTTTTGACGTTGACAAACCACCGGCTAGGCAGTAAGCTGACAGCCATTCCATAACAAAATGTGTTGATTTTTTTGCGCATTGATTTTTTAAGATCAAGGGAAAGAAAACAGCAAACTTCCGGATTTCGGCGACGCTTGTAAAATCTGCCGAACAGCTATGTCAATTTGCATTCCGGTGACAAGCGAATGCATTAGTAAATTACACAGGAGCAACTAAATAATGAACTTTGAGCGAAAAACGATTAAACCGATGTTTTCGTGCGCTTCCCGTTTTCTGACCATTCTGATGCCGTTTTTGTTGGGAATATCGCCGGCATTCGTGAGCGCCCAGAGCGTAAAAAATCCGATCCCGTGGATTCCTCCGGCGGGCAACGTTTCGATTGCCGGAGGCGTCACCGGCACGAGAACGCTGCTCAGTGTCGGTGCCGACGGAAGCTACGTTGATTTGTACACGGTTGACGATAATTCAGGGCGCCAGCGGTGGGTATTCAAGCGCACCTCGGACGGCAGCTCATACAACATTCTGGTCGGCGGCGGCACGCCGAAAGAGCGAAAATATCTGAGCGTTGCTTCGGGCGGCAGTAAGATTGATTTGTCCGGCTCCGACGACGGCACCGGGCGTCAGCGTTGGTCAGCCAAATTCGCCGGCAAAGATTTGTGGCAGTTCATATACGGCGGCGGACCGACTGCCGATCGAAAGTATCTCAGTGTTTCCTCGGACGGAACCGTAGTTGATCTTTTCGGTACGGACGACGGTTCGGGACGCCAGCAATGGAAAATAAGTCCGCTCAAAGAAATGCAGTTTAACCTTCAGATCAGCGACGGCGTTAAAAACAACCGCGTGCTGCTCAGCGTCGGTGCCGACGGAAGCTACGCGGATTTGTATATGATCGACGATAAATCGGGTCGCCAGCGCTGGGCGTTTCAGCCGAGCCCGGACGGAACTTCTTACAACATTCTAATCGGCGGCGGCACACCGACCGGACGCCAGTATCTGAGCGTATCTGCGGACGGCGCTAAACTCGATTTGTCGGGCGCGGACGACGGCAGCGGACGCCAGCGCTGGCTCGTCGAAGATATCGGCAAGGGCTTGGTCAGAATCCGGCGTTTTGGCGGAACCGACTTCAAAAAATCGAAATATCTGAGCACTTCCAACGACGGCGGAACCGTTAATCTTACCGACGACGACGATAAATCCGGTCGCCAGCGCTGGAAAATTGTCGATATTCGTTGAAAAACGAAAACGTCCACGATCTGACGATTCGTATTTAAAGAAACGATCAGAAAACAGCGGTCAGCGGCAAAACTGATCGCTGTTTTTTCGTTTCGATAACGCCGTAAAATTCTTTTGTCTGATTTATCTGGAACAATCAGGCGGTTTTGTAGTTTAATATAAACAAAAATTGAGATCGGATTCCACGGACAAATTCTTATGAAAAAAATTATTGCGATCGGTTTAATGACGATTTTCTTTGCTTTTTCGGCGGCGGCGCAGGAAGCTGATACGAAAAACGATAAGCAGGAATTGACGGACAGGATTTTTGCGCTTTACCAGAAGGGCGATCTCGAAGAAGCGATCAAGCTCGGCGAAAAGCTTGTGAAGATGGAAAAGGACTCGAAAGATTCTACTTCCTACGTTAACGCAATAGTTAACCTCGCCCGCCTCAAACGCGCATATTTCGTCGCGCTGCAAAACGATCTGCGACGCCCCGGAAAAAGCGCTTCGGAGGTTCGTGCGATCAGCGAAAAGGCGAACCGCAATGCCGACGACGCGGAAGAACTTTTCCGCGAAGCGCTCGCAATCAACGCTAAAAACGGCAGGGGAAAAACCGCGCAAACCGCCGACATCAAAAAGGATTTGGCGTGGCTCGTTTCGAACCATTCATACACGGGCGAAAAGACGGTCGAAAAATCGCGCAGCCGGATTGACGAAGCCGAAGCGCTTTTGCTTGACGCGCTTGCGCTGAGCGAGCAAACGCGCAGCCGCGAGGCGGACGAAACGCTTTTTATTGTTCTCGACGCCGGCGATTTTTATAATAAATACGTCAATTTCGAAAAAGCGCTGCCGTTTTACGAAAGATTTATTCAAACTTACGGGCAGAAACACGGCGCGAATCATCCTGATCTGGTCGGCGCGATGCGTCCTTTTGCCGCTATTTTATTCGCGACTTTTCAGGACGCGGAAGCCGTCGCGACAGTCAAAAGAATCGAAGCGATCACCAAAAAAAGCGAACCGGGTTTGACGGGCGAAATTAATCTTCACCTGCGGTCGAAGGACGCGGTCGCCTATACCGCGACGCTTTTGATGGAGCAGAACGAACGCTCGCAAACCTATCGAACGCGGCTTAGAACGCAGGGCAGCGTCAATGTTTCCCAGGTTCCCGGAATTATCAGCGTTCCGGTCGCGATCGAAGTTGACGAAACCGGAAAGATCGTCAAAGTCGCGGCAAAAACCGGCGACGAAAAACTAAAAGCCGAAGCCGAAACGACGGTCGCCAAATGGACGGTCAGACCTTTTTCCTACAACGGCGCGACCAGAAAATTGCGCGGAACTTTGTTTTATCGAAAAGCTCGATAAAGTAAAAGTAAATTTATTTGTTGAATCTATTTTTTCGCCGGAGTTTCTTCGTTAGAAAGCTCTTCGAGAGCCGAAACTAAACTTTGATTATCTTCAACGACTTGCTGATGCTGTTGCGGGTCGTCGTGAAAAAGTTTCATTTTGATAATCCTTTCGACTCTGGCTTGCCATCTTTCATGAAATTCCGCAAGTTCGCGGAAGTCCGGATTTTTATCGAGCCAAAGACATTTGTGAGGCGCGTAAATAATATCGTCCTCCCAAAACCAACCTCGGTTTTCCAACGCTTTCAAAAGCGGTTTTCTATAGTCGTTAGCTGATTTCATAAAAGGATTACTTTTTCGCCGAGTTTTTGCGGTTGTCGAAAAAGTCTGCGCTGCGCGTTTCCCATCGGGTTTGGCGGCTGTGCTCGATCTGTTTGGCGCGAAGCCTGAGTTCTTCTTCTCTTTGGCGTTGCTTTTGCGCGCCCGTCAGCGGCGGCGTGCCGCGTTCGCCCCAGTAATACTTGACCGTCACGAGCAGCAGAACGAGCACGCCCAAGCCGGTCAAAATCAAGGTCAAAACTATCATCCACGCGAAACTCGACATAGTCTTATTTTAACAGTTCCAGCGTCTGGTCGAAAAGCCGCTCGAAATTTCATTCGCTTGGATTCGAAGTTACCGTTTTTAATAAATTGACTTAGCGCGAGAAAGGCGAAACGAAAAGCCGCGTCCAAATCGGAGGCGGCTTTTCGTAAGGGGGAAAGGGGAAAGGTTGAACTTCGAAATTTACTACTGTCCGCAAGGTCCCTGAGTGTCGCCGTGATTAAGATGCGCGGCGATTGCCGAACCGCCGATCGTCAGAGTTTTCTGCGTGCGTCTGCCGTTGTCGCGGTGGCAGACCTGCGAAACCGTCGAACAGGTCGTGTTCAGATAGACTTCGCTGCTTCCGAAAGTCCAGCTGATGTCTTTGACGTTAAAGGTATAATTGCCGCTTCCGGTGATATAGCCGCTCACATCAACCGGAGCGATTCCGTAGTATGAAATCTCCATCATTTCACCTATATAATGTGCGGGGTCGTTGAATGTTCCGCTAAAACAGCTGCTTTCAGCGCCGCCGGGACAGATATTCACATTGTTTATGGTCAGGTAATTATCAACAATAAAGTTTCCGCCGCCGGGTCCGGAAATAGTTGACTGCGCACCGAGCGGGCAGCTCAAATATACTTCCTTTGTTCCGAATTCGACAGCGTGTTCAAAACCCATCGGAAGAGATCCGTCTCTGGAATCGATCGGCGTCGCGTCGAATAATTTGATGTTGGTCTGGGCAAAAAGGGTCGGGGAAAAGATGACTAAACAAAAAAGTGATAACAATATATTCATTTTCATAAGGGGCGATTCTCCATTAATTTAGTTCTGCGGGAAAATTAAGTTTAATTTCTAAAATTAGGGAGCGGCTCTCGGAAAGCCGTACTCAGAATCTATGTCAATAGCCGTGCCAAAAGGGGAAACGCTGAATTACAAGGGTTTACGTGCGTTTGAATATTGCGCGCCGTCAATTTGACCGAACGAAGCACAGCAGTCCGGTTGGCAGCTTCGGTCAAATTGACCGAACGGTGTGGAAGCATTATTTATGAAAAGCCGGCGCGCGGAAATCGAAGCCGCAAAAAACGGACGTTTTTTCGCATCGCGGTTTTTTTGTTTATAATCAATATTTTATGAATGTGCGAACGGTTAAAGCGATGCGCTATGTGATGCCTCTGCGCGAGGGCGGTTCTTTGCCCGCGATTGTCGAGGGCGACGACGACGGGCTTTATGTGCTCAAATTTCGCGGCGCGGGACAGGGCGTGAAGGCTTTGATCGCCGAGTTGGTAGCGGGCGAAATCGGGCGCAAACTGGGTTTGAAAGTACCGGAAATCGTTTTTGTCGAGCTCGACACGCGGCTGGCGCGCACCGAACCCGACCCGGAAATTCAGGAATTGATCAAGGCGAGCGCGGGCACGAATCTGGCGCTCGATTATCTGCCGGGTTCGATCATGTTCGACGCGCTGATCGAGCAGCCCGCCGCCGCGCTTGCTTCGAAAATCGTCTGGTTCGACGCCTTCACGGCAAACGTCGACCGCACGCCGCGCAACGCGAATATGCTTTTATGGCACAAGGAATTATGGCTGATCGACCACGGCGCGGCGCTTTTTTACCAGCACAATTGGGACGCCTTTGCGGGCAACGCGCGGAATTCTTTTCGGCAGGTTAAAGACCATATTCTACTTCCGTTTGCCGACGAAATCGAAAAAGCCGACGAGGAATTAACGGCGAAATTAACGCCCGAAGTTTTAGCGGAAGTCGTCGCGCTCGTCCCCGAAGAATGGTTTGACGAAGCGGAAGAGCAGCGGCGCGTTTATCTCGAATTTTTGACCAGCCGTTTACAGGGCGAGCGGGAATTTGTCAGGGAGGCGATTGATGCAAGAGCAGCACAACTACTGCACGTTTGATTACGCCGTTATTCGCCTTGTCCCGCGCGTCGAACGCGAGGAGTTTTTCAACGTCGGCGTGATTTTATCGTGCCCCGAACACAAATTTCTCGACGTGCGGATTCATCTCGACGCGGGTAAACTAAAATGCTTCGCGCCGCCACTACTGCTCGACGCCGAAACGGTGCGCCATTATCTCGATATCATTCCGCAAATCTGCGCCGGAAAATCCGAAGCGGGCTTGATCGGAAAACTAACCCAGCGTGAACGTTTTTACTGGCTGACCGCGCAGCGAAGCACGATCATTCAATCGTCAGCTGTTCATACGGGATTGACCGCTGATGCGCCGAAAACGCTCGAAAAGTTGTTCGCAAAATTAGTTCGCTGACGACAGTTTTGTTATTATCTAAAATTCGATAAGTCGGAGCCACCTGCGGGAGCGGGTGAGTTTAGCCGATTTGTGATTGCAGACTTTGGATTTTAGACTTAAATTTCAAGAACAAATAAATCCGCAATCACAAATCCAAAATCCAAAATCGTATGACAGATTCGCAAGAAACATCTTACCCGCGCAGTAAAATCAAAATCCTGCTGCTCGAAAACATCTCGGATTCGGCAGTCGCCGAGCTGAACGCGGGCGGCTATGCCGAGATCAAGCGTTTCAAAGGCGCTTTGGGCGAAGCCGAATTGATCGAAGAGATCAAAGGCGTTCATATTTTGGGCATTCGCTCGAAAACTCAGGTTACGCGCGAAGTTTTGGAAAACGCCGACAAACTTCTGGCGATCGGCGCATTCTGTATCGGCACGAATCAGGTTGATCTGGTCGCGGCGCGATCAAAAGGTATCGCGGTTTTTAACGCGCCGTATTCGAACACGCGTTCGGTCGCCGAACTCGTTCTCGGTTTGTGCGTGATGCTGATTAGGCGTATTTCCGATAAAAACACGGCGGCGCATCGCGGTATTTGGCAAAAAGACGCGAAGGGAAGTTACGAATTGCGCGGCAAAACCCTTGGAATTATCGGTTACGGCAATATCGGTTCGCAGATTTCCGTGCTCGCCGAAGCCTTCGGTTTGAACGTGATTTACTACGACGTTTTGACGAAACTGCCGCTTGGAAACGCCAAGCAAATCCGCGATCTGAACGAGCTTCTCGCTCAATCCGACATCGTCACGCTGCACGTTCCGTCCGACGTTTCGACGCGCGAAATGATTAACGAAGCGACGCTTTCCGAGATGAAAGACGGGGCGATTCTCTTAAATTACGCGCGCGGCGACGTCGTCGATCTCGACGCCCTGCGCGCATTTCTCGAAAAAGGCAAGCTCGCGGGCGCGGCAGTTGACGTTTTCCCCGTGGAACCGGAAAAAAACGGCGACGAATTTACATCGGTTCTCCAAAATCTGCCGAACGTCATTCTAACGCCGCACATCGGCGGCTCGACCGAAGAAGCGCAGGCGAATATCGGCTTGGACGTGACGGCAAAACTCATCAAATATCTCGAACTCGGCACATCTGAAGGCTCGCACACGGTGCCGCAGGTTAACCTGCCTTTGCAGGACAAAACGCACCGCATTCTGCATATTCACGAAAATATTCCGGGCGTTCTCTCGGAAATAAACTCGCGGCTTTCGGAAAAAGGCATCAACATTCTCGGACAGTATCTCAAAACCAACGAAGAAATCGGCTACGTTATTTTAGACGTTGACACGAAACTCTCGGGCGAAGCGCTCGAAATCTTAAAACAGGTCAAAGGAACGATCAAAGCGCGGATGATTTATTAATGAAAATTTTTGAGTGATAAAATATAAGTAAATTAGAGGTTGTATTTATGACAGACTCACATCGGGCGTATGGAAAACTCCGTGACATCATCGAGCGTCACGGCGGCACAATGATTTATCAGGGAAAAGGAATAAACGGCGCATGGGTAATTACGCTCAACGGAAAGAGTAAAGTCATACCGGCAACCGGCGAACAATCGTTTCCAACTTTAGATAGACTTTATGTTCCGAAACTCGTCGAGCCTAAAACTTGGAACGATAGAGACAATGAATTACTCGGCGATGCCGAAGCAAACCTTTTGGATCTGCTGACTCGCGATTAAGTTTTTGGTGGCGAACTATCTCAATTCGCGTTTCAATATCTTCCCGGTCGCGGTCATCGGCAGAGTTTCCCGAAACTCGACAAAACGCGGGTATTTATAGCTTGCCATAGTTTCCCGGCACCATTCGACGATCTCGATTTCGGTATGAGCTGCGCCGTCTTTTTTGACGATGTATGCCTTTACTTCTTCGCCGTGTTCGTCCGAGGGAACGCCGACGACGGCGCAGAGCGAGACAGCTTCGTGCGCCATCAAAACTTCTTCGAGTTCGCGCGGATAGACGTTAAAACCGCCGCGCAGGATCATATCCTTGACGCGGTCTGAAATAAACAGGTAACCGTCCGCATCGCGCCGCCCGATGTCGCCCGAATGAAACCAGCCGTTTTTGATCGCGGCGGCGGTCGCGTCCGGACGCTTGTAATAGCCTTTCATCACGTTGTGCCCGCGAATCGCGATTTCGCCTAATTCGCCTTCGGCAACGTCCGCGCCGTTTTCGTCAACGATACGGATTTCCACGCCCCAGACCGGAAAGCCGACCGAACCGGCGCGCGATGTTTCGTGTTTATTAAACGTCGCGACCGGCGAAGTTTCCGATAAGCCGTAGCCTTCGATGATTTTCGCGTTAAACTTCGCTTCGAAACCTTTCAAAACCTCGACCGGCAAGGGCGAACCGCCAGCGCAGCAGATTCGCAAATTTCCGGCGATTTTCGCCAGATCGAACTTTTCCGTGTCCTGATGATTCAAAAGCGCCCAGTACATTGTCGGGACGCCGGCAAAAATCGTAACGTCGTGCGCTTCCATCAAGGCGAGCGCGGCTTCGGGCGTAAAACGCGGAAGAAGAACGAGCGTCGCGCGGTTGTAAATTCCGGCGTTCATCTGCACGACCTGCCCGAACGAGTGAAAAAGCGGCAAGGTTATCAGATGAACGTCGGCGTCGCGACGCGGATACATCGTATCGGAAAGCCGCGCGTTTAAAACGACGTTCAGGTGCGATAATTCCGCGCCTTTCGGCTGCCCGGTCGTGCCCGACGTGTAAAGAATCACCGCCGTGTCGGTTTCCTCAGTCGTTGCGGATTCAAACTCGGTTGATTCTTTTTCAGTAAACTGCCAAAAGGTTTGCGAGTTTTCAAAAGGCGATTCGGCGGACGGATTCAAAGTTAAAAGCACGAAGTTTTCGCAGGTTTCGGCTGCCGAAAATCCTTTAAAGCCCTCCTCGCCGATCGGCAAATCCCTCGTGCCTTCGAAGCAAAAATAAGCTTTTGCGTCCGAATCCGTGAGATGATATGCGACCTCGCGACCTTTGAGTAAAATATTGAGCGGCACGACGACCGCGCCGGCTTTCAAAATGCCGTAATAAACTACGGGGAAAAACGGCAGATTGGCGCACGACAGCGCGACTTTATCGTTTTTTTCGATACCGAGTTTTTTTAAGGCATTGGCGACCTGATTCGCTTTGGCGTTCAGTTCGGCGTAGGTCAACTTCACATCGCTGCAGATCACGGCGGTTCTTTCGGGAACGTTGCGCGCGCTGTCTTCGAGTAAAACGGCAAGATTTAGCATAATTTTCTAAATAGAAAACGGAAAACGGAAAATGGATAATTAAAGCGGATAGATTACAGAAAATTTATTTATTTTCCGTTTTCCATTATCCATTTTCCACTTCTCTCGATAATTTTATCTGTTTCGACGCCGACGGGCAATGTTCCGAAATTCAGATTTTTATTGTCTGAAAGCCTCGCGATGCAGAATGCTTCGGAGACGAAATCGGGCGCGCTTCCGAGCAAAGCTTTCGCCTGTAAACAAAGCGCGAATTTTTCGACCACAATGCGCGCGCGAAATTCCAGATTTTCCGAATTCGAGAATTCGTCCTTTAAATTTAACAGAAATTTGTCGAAAAACTCATTCGCGCCTTTCGCCGCATCGAGCTCTGCGAAAACGGCTTCGATTGATTCCGGTGTTTGGCGCATCGAGCGCAAAACGTCGAGACACTGAACGTTGCCCGAACCTTCCCAGACCGAATTGACCGGAATATCGCGATACAAACGCGGCAAAACCGAATCCTCGACATAACCGTTGCCGCCCAAAACTTCGAGCGCTTCGCCGACCGCGAAAACCGCGCGTTTGCAGTTCCAGAATTTGCCGATCGCCGTCGCCGCGCGGGTAAAGAATTTCGCCGCCTCATCTGTCGCGGATTCGTCAAAACCGCGCGCCAGACGAAACCCGAGCGCCGTCGCGGCTTCGGATTCGAGCGCCAGATCCGCCAGAAGATTTTTCATCAAAGGCTGCTCGATCAATAATTTACCGAAGGTTTTCCGATGCGCCGAGTGATGAATGCTTTCGGCAACCGCGCGTCTTAATGTTGCCGCCGAGCCGACCGCGCAGTCGAGCCGCGTGTGGCGCACCATCTCCATAATATTCGCCACGCCGCGTCCTTCTTCGCCGATGATTCTGCCGTAGGCGGCGCGGAATTCGACTTCCGAGGAAGCATTCGATTTATTGCCTAATTTGTCTTTTAAGCGCTGAAAATAAAGCGCGTTTCGGCTGCCGTCGGGCGTAAAGCGCGGCATCAAAAAACACGATAAACCTTTTTCCGTTTGCGCCAGAGCGAGAAACGCGTCGGACATCGGCGCCGAGCAAAACCATTTTCTGCCCGTGATTTTGTATTCGCCCGCATCGTTCGATCTTTCGGCAAACGTGATATTCGCGCGAACGTCAGAACCGCCCTGCGGTTCGGTCATCGCCATCCCGAAAGTCGCGCCGCATTTCTCGCCAACGGGCAAAAAACGCGCGTCGTATTCGCGAGCGAGAACTTTCGGCAGCCATTCACGGGCGATTTGCGGCTCGATTTTTAAGGAAGGAACGACCGCGAAAGTCATCGTCAGCGGGCAGCTCGTGCCTTCATCAACCTGTTGTTTCAAAAAAGCGAGCGCCGATCGCGCGACGTATTTGCCCGCTCGCTCGCTTGTCCACGCGAGCGAATGCGTTTCGTTTTCCATCGAAATCCGCATCAGCGCGTGATACGAAGGATGAAATTCGACCGCGTCGAGACGGTTTCCGAAACGGTCGTGAGTTTTTAAGGCGGGCGGATTTTTATTGGCGAGATTGCCGAGTTCGAGCGTTTCGGCGCTGCCCAAAATATCGCCGAAATGCGCCGCGCGCTCGTTATTCCACGCGCCGCCGTTTGATTCGACGGCAGTTTTCAGAGGCAAGTCGGACGTAAAAAGATTATAGTTTTCCAGGATCGGCGGCTGATTGAGCGATTCGTCGAAGTTGAATTTGAAACTGCCCATAAATTTATTACTTCAAAATCGAAGATTTTCCGATGCTTGTCAAGTTTGACGACATTGATTTACAAAATGTTAAAATGGCAGAAAAAAATTATTTTCTTTAAATGACGAATATTTATTAATCCGTAAACTCAAGTGAAAGATTTACCGAAAGCCGGTTTCATAGAAACCGCATTAGTTTTTTTAGGTCAGCGGCATAAATATATTTGCGAAGGCAAATCAATGAACCCGACACTGCAGGACAGGGAAGTCGTGCTCGTTGACCGCGAAGCCGCAATCGGAGTCGGCGATATTGTAGTCGCCAAACACCCGGTCGAGCAAATCAGCGAGCTGATTAAAAGAGTCGATCACATCAACAAACACGGGCATTATTTTTTGATCGGCGACAATCCGGACGACAGCAACGACAGCCGCCATTTCGGCGCGGTGACAAGAGAATATATCAAAGGAAAAGTCGTTGCGCGACTCTAATTACCGGTATTATTTTAATTTTTCAAGTGAAGCCCGAACTTTTAATCAAAGATTAGTTTGCCCTGTTTCTCGGTTATGTTCCCATCCAGAAAAAGCCATCGCCAGAGCTTCATTGTTTCACCATCGTCGCCGATAAGCGTAATAAAGCTTTCGTTTTCAACAGAACCGGCTATACTTTCGAATATTTGATAATCGTCGCCGAGCTTTTCGCCTGTAAAATTGACCTCTATGATGTCGCCGCTTTCGTTATTTTCAGGAATCCATCGTAAAGCTGCTAAAACTTCTTCTAATGTCTCGGCGCATTCAATTTCCGACATTTCAACGAAAGAAATTTCGTTTTTGTTTTCGACAGAATTTTTAACCAGATTTTTTATCGAAATGAACGCTTCAAATTTAAAATTTTTCGGAATAAAAAACTCAGTTTCAACTTGATAAATTAAATAACCCACTTTTAATTATTCGCTTGACAGCCGCTCGGCGATCAGTTTATAAACCTGAAAATTATAGACCAAGCCGATGTGCGTGCCGGTGACTTCGAAATTGTTCGATTCGAAACGCGAGCGGCAGTTGTGCCAGTCGACGATGCCGTCGGATTTTGTGTAAATCGCGGTCTGGCGCACTTTTTCGGGCAGATAATTGTGCAGCGATTTGACCGTTATGCAGTCGCAGTTTCCCGTGTAGCAGTGCGGAAAATCGGTTTTATCGGTTTTTTTGAAAATCCGCTGCCGGATTTTGGCGGACATTTCAACAACTTTCGGGTGCGAGCGAACGCCGCGAAACGGCGAGCCGAGCGTGATCACCGATTCGACCAGATTCGGATACTGCGTCGCCGCCGAGCGCGATAAAACTCCGCCTAAAGAATGTCCGACGAGATGAACTTTTTTGCCCGTTTTTTCGTGCGCGCGTTTGATGGTCGCGATCAGTTTTTCGTTCAAAGTGTTAAGACAATCGGCGTTCCAGCCGATATTCGAAAGATACGGCGCGTAGCCGATGCGCGAAAGCCACAAATATAATTCGTAGAGATAAACGTCCGAACCTAAGAATCCGGGCACGACGATCACCGCCGAACCGTCGCCTTTCGGCACACCGAAGCCGAAATAAACCGGCGAAACATGAAGCATCGCCCAATCAACGCCGACCAGCGATTCAAACCAGATCGGCAGCGCTTTTTCGCGCATTTCCTTATCAAATCCCGTGATTACTTCAATTTCGTTTTCTAAAATGTCCATAAAAATAATTGGATAACGGAAAACGGATAATTAAAATCTGATCTTTATTTTCCATTTTCCACTATCCATTTTCCGTTTTTAGGCGCTTGCCGCCTGACTTTCCATCTTTTCGACCGTCGCCTTTAAATCTTCAAAAACCTCGTCGAGAATTTCCCTGAATTTTCCGACATCGCCCATCGCCTGTGCGTCAGATGATAAACCGAAGTAAAGCGTTTGATTATAACTAAGAATCGCGCAGCCCAAACCCAAGCCGTAGCCGATCGGAACATAAGGATACTGCACGAGCATTTTTTTGCCCGCGAGATAGATCGGCACCTGCGGTCCGGGAACGTTTGTCGCGACCATATTAAACGGCGGGAACGGCAGATCGGCAAGCTTACCGATCAAAGACTGCAAAGGCGCGGGCATGAGCATATAGATCGAGCCGACCGTCAGCAGTCCTTCGGCGAGCCGCGCGGTTTTCATCAAGTTCGTTTTTTGATTGACGAGCTTAAAGCGCGTCGGCAAATCGGCGACGTCGAGCGGAATTTCGACCGGCAAAACCGAGATGATATTGCCCAGAGCGCCGCGCTGTTCCTTTTGCCGCAAGCTCACCGGAACCATAAAGCGCATGAGCTTTTCCTTAATTTTCTGCCCGTGAAACTTCGTATACCGCGCGACCGCTTCGCTCAAAACCGTGAGCACGACGTCGTTGACCGTGCCGCCGAGAACGTTGCGAATGACGCGCGCTTCGGCGAACGAAAATTCGCTCCACGCAAGCTGTCTTTCACCCGAACAAGCGCCGTTAAACGGCAGAATCGGCGGCGGCGTCGAAACCGCCGGAAGAACTTCGCTCAGATGCGGCAATGCTTCGAGATTCTGCGGATTCGCTAAGTTCGAAGCGATATACATCAAGCCGCCCTGCATTTCTATCAAACGCGATGTGGTTTCCTGCATCGCGCCGATAACGGAATCCATAAATATCTGCATCGTGTCTTTTTTCGCCGCCGGTTCGGGTTTCGGAATATCAGGTTTTGGCGGCGGCGCGGAATCGGGCGTGATGTCGAACAAAATCTTCATCAGATCGACGCCCGAAATGCCGTCAACCATGCAGTGATGAACCTTTGCGATCATCGCCGAACGATTGCCTTCGACGCGCTCGACGACGTAAAGTTCCCAGAGCGGTTTCCCGCGATCCATCACGTTAGAAAGAATTTCGCCCGCCAGTTTTACCAAATCCTTCTCGTTGAAAACCTTTTTTTGCGGAACTTTAATAATGTGATTTTTGATCTCGAAATCTTCGCACTGCTCCCACGTCGGATGCGCGAGATTAAACGGATCGGGAACGACTTTCTGAACGTAGCGCGGAAGCAGAAAAAGGCGATCATCAATATGCTTGACTAAATCGCGATGCGTCAGTTTGCCTTCGAAAATGCTCGTCGAGCCGATATGCATCGGACATTCCTTGCGTTCGAGATAAAGAAATACCGAATCGAGCGACGAAAGACGGCGATTTAGTTCTTGTTTCATATCAATTTTGGATTTAGGATTCGGGATTGCTGATTGAAAAATAAATCCCAATTCCTTAATCCCGAATCCCGAATCGGTTTATTCTTCATTAAATCCCGTAATGTCGTAAGACATCGCGATCAAATCGTGCGTCCGGTCGTCGCGGTCGATCACGTAATCCGCGAGCAGCGCTTCGGCGTTAAAACCGAGTTTTTCAAAAACCTGAATCGCGCCTTTTTGTTCAGCCGCCATGCGCGCGACGACTTTCTGCAAATTCAATTCTTCGGCTTTCGAGAAAATTTCGCCCGCCAGGATGTTGCCCAAACCTTTGCCGCGCGCTTCGGGCGCGAGCAGCAGGATAATTTCGCCCAGATGCCGCGACCAGATTTGCTCCGTCCGCATCAAACTGCCGTGTCCGACGAGCCGTTCGTCCGCCTCGACAAGAATCGTGAACCACGATCCCGATTCGATGCGCCGAATCCAATGTTCGACAAAAGATTCCGATGTGATGTCGAACGACAAAAAGAGCAAATCGTCTTCGGGCAGCTTGCGCGCAAACGCGAGCATCGCGTCTTTATCGCCAGCTGTCATTAACCGCAGTTTAACTTGCGTTCCGTCAATTTTCGTTGTCCAGGGAAAGGTTCGTTTCTTCGAAGCTTGTTTCGCCATTTTGTTTATAAATTAGCACAAATTAAGAGAAATTTAACCGCGAAACGCGCGAAAATTGATTGAAAATTTTTAGCGGCTTTCGTGTGTTTCGCGGTTAAAAAATTATTTTTTGTCTTTCGTCGGATTGCCGAAAAGCGGGATCTGCGTCGCCAGATCGAGCCAGCGCTTTTGAATTTCGACGTAGCTCGACATCGTGGCTTGCGCAAAATCGGCGATCGCCGAAACCGGCGACGAATCATCGAGATTCAGATTCTGCTTCAGAGCTTTGACCATCTGCGCGTTTTGCTGGGCGGCAAAATCGAGCCACGCGGTGCGCATATTGACGAGTATTTCCATGCCTTGTCCGGCGGCGCCCTGTGCCGCGCCGAGCGCGTCCGTGCCGGCAGCGCCGAAGCTCGCGCCCGACTGAACCGTCTCGATTAATTGCGCGCTCTGCTGCATCGCGATTTCCGACCATTGTTTCTGCGCCGCGATAAAACTTTCGACGCCCTGTTTCGCCCAGTTTCCCAAAGCTTCGCTCGGCGCGTTCTGCGACATTCCCATCACTTCGGAGACGGTTTTAAAGATGAGCGCCGTTTGCTGCGTCGTCATCTCTAACCACATTCTTTGCGCTTCGATCAATTGATTGACGATCATTTTCGCCCAATCGGTCGGAACCGCGCCTGCCGTCGCCGTCTGCGCTTTCGGTGCCGAAGATTGTTTGGCTTCGCCCGTATTTTCAGCGCGCGGTGCGGCTTTCGGGCGTGGCGCGGATTTGGGTTTTGCCGCCGCTTTCGGTTTCGGCGCCGGTTTCGGCGCGGCTTTCGGTTTTGCTTCAGCTTTCGGTTTTGCTTCAGCTTTCGGTTTCGCGTCCGTCTTCGCTTTTACTTCTTCGGTTTTCGCGTCCGCCGCCGGTTTGGTTTCGGCTTTCGGAGCCGTTTTCGTCGTTTTCTTTGTTTCTGCCATTTTTTTCAGAATCCTCAAAAATTAAATTTTCGGTGCAATAAATATAAGAAAGTCTGCGGTTGATGACAACCGCAGACCAACATAGAGGAGGGAAATCTTTAATTCAATCTTACTTGGCGCTGGTTGCCGATTTCGCCTGCGCGGTCGCGTTCTCAACCGTTTTTTCAACGTTTGAAAGAACATTCTTGCTGAATTCGACAACTTCTTTCTGCAAAGGCAGTTCCAGTTTCGCCGCCGAATTGATGAACGCTTCACCGGTCGAGGCGAAAAGTTTTAACCAATCCTGACGAATCTGCGTCGTCGCGTCCCAGTAACCTTTCGCGACTTTGAGCGCGTCAACGTTCGCGTCGTAGCCCGCTTTGTACATTCCCTGAACGTAGCCTTCGGTAACTTCAGCCGCCTGAACCGTGGTTTTTAAGGTCAGGTTCGCCGTTTTCTGTGTTAATTCAACCGTCTTATCAATCGCTTCACTGCTAATCGCTTTTTTAGTCATTTTCTTAAATCTCCTATCTCAAATTCCGTTATAAAATCTTTTCTGTTTGTGCAGCCCTTCCTGTTGCTGACAATTTGAATATTAAAACACCTGAAAATGTTTGTCAAGTAAAAATCTCGCATTTGCGAGAGAAAAATTAAAGAAAGTTTATAACTCTTATTATATCAACAAATAAAATAATCGCAAAATTAATAAAAGTTTGTAAATATGTCTATTTTGACTCTTTTTAGCTTTGCATTTGCGAGATTATGTTTAATTATTTCGTTTCAACAGTTACAAGAATTTTATAGAACTTCTCATCGCATCTGTGATAAAATTTTCGCGTTATGCCGAAAAAGAAAAAACGGGAAGAATCCGCCGACTCCGACCAGATTATCATCAAGCGCCACGGCAACCGGCGTCTTTATAATACGGATACGAAAACTTACGTCAATTATGAAGATTTGGCAAAACTGGTGCGCGACGGCAAAGACATTAAAGTCGTCGATTCGACCTCGAAGGAAGACGTCACGAAAGCCGTTCTGATCCAGGTGATTCTCGAAGAAGAAAAAAACAAAAAAACTATCTTACCGACCGAGTTTCTTTTTCAAATCCTGCGCTCGCGCGAAGATTCCGTGCAGGATTTCTTCAAAAATCATCTCGCTGCAAGCTTTAACGCCTACCTCAAAACCAAGGAAGAATTCGACAACCGCTTCCGCTCGATGCTCGAGATGGCAACCCAAGCGCCGCAAATGTGGCAAAAACTGATTCCCGGCGCGGAAGTTATGCGCGAAGTTTTTCTCGGTAAGAAAAAAGACGACGAAGAAAAATAGTTTCTAGCCGCGGATAAAAGCGGATGCACGCGGATTAAAGCGATAAATTGTCAGGAATAGGTTTCTTTAAAGCTTAGCGCCTTTGCGGGAGAAAAATAATTTACCGCAAATGCGCAAATTCGCTAATCAAATCAAATAAATTAAAATCCGCGTGCATCCGCGTTTATCTGCGGCTAAAAACTTTAACGATTTCTTCCATATTTCTCGTGCGAAGAAACCCAATCCGAACTTGAAATCGCCGAAGCCAGCGAGATTTCGCCCGCGAGGACGACGCCGGCGACGATTTCGGCGAATTTGTTGACCGTTCCTTTGCCGACGCAGCCGAGCGCTTCGAGACATTCTTTCTGCGTCGCCAAACCCGTTCCGCCGCCGTATGTCGCGACGATCAACGACGGGATCGTGATCGAAATATACAAATCTTTTTCCGGCGTGAGTTCCGAGTAAACGACGGCTGCCGACGATTCGGAAACGTTGGCAACGTCCTGACCCGTAGCGATAAACATCGCCGTGATGCCGTTTGCCGAATGCGCGCCGTTATTGTTCGCGCCCGAGAGGAACGAGCCGACGTTGGCGACGCCCGAATGATAAACGAGCGATTCCGGTTCGACGCGCATATGTTCGACGAGAACGTTGCGCGGAATCGTGCATTCGGCGGTCACGCGTTTGCCGCGCGTGCGCATGATGTTGACCTGCGAAGCTTTTTTGTCGGTCGCAAAATTCGATTCGAGATAGAAATGTTTTATTATGTCTTTTTCGTAAGCGTCAATGATCCAGCTGCACGCGGCAAACGTCGCGCGTCCGACCATATTTTGCCCCGCCGCGTCGCCCGTCGTGTAATTAAACCGCAGATAGACGAATTTGTTCGCCGTGTACGGATCGATGTATTTTAGTTTCGCGATGGATGAGGTGGCTTCGGCTTCTTCCTTGATCTTTTCGATATTGCTCAAAATCCAGCCGACGAATTTGCGACCTTCGCGCGCGTCTTCGAAAACGAAAACCGGCGCGCGCTGCATCGCATCCGAAACGACGGTTGATTTGACGCCGCCCGATAAATTTAAAACTTTAATGCCGCGATTATACGAGGCGATCAGCGTTCCTTCGGTCGTCGCGAGCGGAATCAGATATTCGCCCGTCGCGTATTCGCCGTTGACTTTCAAAGGTCCGGCAAAGCCGATCGGAATCTGCGCGACGCCGGTAAAATTTTCGCAGTTGCCGGTCGTGGTATGCGGGTCGAACGAGTAATTTCTGATGTGTTCGAGCTTTGCGCCCGTGTATTGTTCGACAAAATCCTGCCGCGCTTTGATCGCGCTTTCCGAGTAATCGTCCGTATTATCGCGCGGAATTCGCACTTCGTACGATTCGGTTTCGGCGATCGAATCTTCGACCTCGAATTTCAGAGAGCCGAACGGTTTCGCTTTGAAGGAGATGTGGATTTTATGTTTGCCGGTTTCGAGATTTCCGGTCGCGCAGCGCACATTCAAAACCTTTCGGAGCGGAAACGAAACGTCTCTGACCGATTCGGCGGGCACGAATTCGCCGTCGCCGAGGTCAACCGAAAGCTTGTCGAACGGAACTTCGTCGCCGTTGATTTTAATCGCGGTCAACTCGGTAAATTCACCGTCGCTGAGACGATTTTTAAGGGTAAACTGTACGCCGCCGTTCGTATTTTTTAAACTGTTGTTTGTGTAGAGCTGCCGCAAAAGCATACTCGGAATCGGAAAGAAGCTCATTTTTTGATAATCCTTTAGAAAGAAATGTAAACGTCTCGGTGATTTTACTTTTCTTGCGCGGCAAATTCAAATTTTGACCATCGTAAAAGATGAATTAAACTGTGCTTTATGAAAATTTTCGGCTTGTTCTTTCTACTTTTAATGCTTTTCACAATTTCAAACGCGCAAGTCAGTTGGCAAAAACAGAATATTGACACCAAAGCGAGCTTGCGCGGGCTTTCGGTCGTTAATCAGAATGTGATTTGGGCGTCGGGCACGGGCGGCACGGTTTTGCGCACGATTGACGGCGGGAAAAATTGGTCGGTCCTCAAAGTTCCGGATGCGGAAAAGCTCGATTTTCGCGACATCGAGGCGTTTGACGAAAATACGGCTTACGTTATCAGCATCGGCAACGGCGACGCGTCGCGGATTTATAAAACCGTGGACGGCGGAAAAACCTGGAAGCTGCAATTTAAGAACACGAACGAAAAAGCGTTTTTCGACGCGATTGCTTTCTGGGATAAAAAGCACGGCATCGCAATGTCAGACCCGGTTGACGGCAAATACGTTTTGATGACGACCTCGGACGGCGAAACGTGGGAACCGCTCGACACTTCGAAAATGCCGGCGGCAAAAGACGGCGAAGCGGCGTTTGCGGCGAGCGGAACTTGTTTGATCACGCAAGGCAAAAATATCGTCTTTCTGGTTTCGGGCGGCACGGACGCGCGCGTTTTTCGCTCCACGAATCGCGGCAAAAGCTGGACGGTCGCCGATACGCCGATGGTCAAAGGTTCGGCTGGCAGCGGCATTTTTTCGATCGCGATGTTTGATAAATCGAACGGCGGGATTGTCGGCGGAAATTACGAAAAGCCCGATGATTTAACAAGCAATCTGGCTTTTACGCGCGACGGCGGAAAAACGTGGACTTCGGGAAAAGGTCTCAGCGGTTATCGTTCGGGCGTCGCGTTTGTTGAACGAGACATAATCTTCGCGGTCGGCGCGAGCGGTTCGGACGTTTCGACTAACGGCGGAAGAACTTGGCAAAACATTGATAAGGAAAATTACAACGCCGTAGGGTCGAAAAACAACGCGGTTTGGGCGGTCGGCGCAAACGGATTGGTTGCGAAAACCTTTTTGGCAACTGTCATTGTCACCACTTTGACGGAAAATCTTTATGCAGTTCCAAAAGTTTGACGCGTGTCGGCGCAAACGGCTTGGGCAGTAAATTCAACTTAAAAAAATTACATACAATAAATTAAAATTAATGACACACAATAAATTAAAATTAATCAGCACACTCCTTTTTTCATTCATTTTGAGTTTCTCGGCTCAAACTTTCGGACAGGGCGCGAATCCGATAATCTCGACCGAAGAAGCAGTTGCGGAAAGCGTCAAACTCGTGCCGTGTAAAAACGAAGACCGCACCGAAGCGGTCAAAAAGCTTTTTGAAAAGCTCGGCGCGAAACCCGAAGAAATTACGCTCGAAAAGTTCAACAAGGACAAAAACGCGAACATCGTTCTTAAGAAAAAAGGAAAAACCGATGAAACGATCGTCATCGGCGCGCATTACGACAAAGTAGATGTCGGCTGCGGCGTCGTTGATAATTGGACGGGCGTCGCCATTCTCGCGCATCTCTGGAAGACCTTCAGCAAGATGGAAACGCAGAAATCCTTTATTTTCGTGGCTTTCGACAGGGAAGAAGAAGGCTTGCAGGGTTCGGAGACGATGGCAAAAGCGATTCCGAAAGAAAAACGCGGCGCGTATTGCTCGATGGTCAATTTCGACAGTTTCGGAACCGGCGCGCCGATGGCGCTCGGCAACGCGTCGAGTTCGAAGATGCTGGCGCTCGCCAAAAAGATCGGCGAAGAAAATAAATTCAAGTTCGTCCCGATTGAGGTTCCGGGCGCAAACTCCGATTCGTCGTCGTTCAAAAGCCGCGATATTCCCGCGATCACAATGAGCGGGCTCGACGGCAACTGGATGAACTACATGCACTCGAAAAACGATCAGCTTTCGCTGGTCAACATGAAGAGCGTTTACTACAGCTATCGGTTCGGCTTGGTCTATCTTGCCAAACTCGACGCGGCGGGCTGCGCCGACTACAAATAAGTTTCCGGGTTTCAAGCCCGTTTGGTCTTTTAACACGAAACTTTCGGGCTTGAAACCAAAGAGCATTGAGCGAAAAAGCGTATCTTTATGCGGTTTGTGTGGTATGACATCATCGGTTCGATCGGCGTCGCGGTAATTATCGTCACATATGTTCTTCTGCAAACCGAACGAATCAAAAGCGAAAGTCTGCACTATTCCGTTTTGAACGGTCTCGGCGCGGGTCTGATCGCTTTTTCGCTTCTTTACAGCTTTAACTTTTCGGCTTTTGTTGTTGAATCTTTATGGGTTTTGATTAGTATATATGGTATTGCTAAATATTTTCTAAAAAGAGGGAAAGCCGAAAAATGAAAAGTTGAAACAGCGCCGCTCTCGCCTTTCGCGTTCTTTCTCTTTTCCGCTTTTTTGCGTCAAATATGAAATGGCTGATTGAAAAATCGAGATACTTACCGATCGTCAGCGTTTTCGGGATGATCGCGGGCGCGCTTGCCTCGACGTATCTCGGCGCGGTCAAGACCGTCAAGGTTATATACACGGCGGCGATGAACAGCCAGGAAACCGAGCCGACGCTTTATCAATTGTTCGAGGCGCTCGATTGTTTTTTGATCGCCACGGCGCTGATCGTGATCGCCTTCGCGATCTACGACCTTTTCATCGGCGAACTCGAAGTACCCGATTGGATGACGGTCAAGGATCTGACCGAGCTTAAGGCAAAATTTACTTTTGTCATTGTCCCGGTAATGGCTGTAAAATTCGTCCAGAAGATTTTGAAATACGACAATGCTCTGGATGTTCTCTATTACGGATTAGGGATTGCGGCGGTCGCGATCGCCCTGGCGATTTTTAATTTTTTCAGCATTAAGGCACAGGAAGTAGAACAAAAACTCGAAGACAAAAGCGAGACGCGAGCCAAAGACTTAAAATAATAAAGGAGTGAAATTTATGGATTTTAACGGACAAGGTAATTTTAATAATCAAGACCCGACCAATAATTTGTTGCCCGACCGCACCGAGATGGAATGCGAAGAGCTTTTCGCGCAAGCCGACCGGCTTTTGAACGAAGGCGTGATAATAGACGCGGTCGATAAACTTTCGCAAATCTTAAAACGCAATCCGCGTTTCGGCAAAGCCTATAATCATCTCGGCTGGGTTTACGAAACGAAATATAAAAATATGCAGCGCGCCGAAGAATATTATCGCGCCGCGATTCAGCACGCGCCTTACTACACCGCGCCTTACCTGAATTACGCGTATTTTCTGTCGAATCAGGGGCGCTTTGACGAGCTCAAGACGCATCTCGACCGCACTTCGCAGATTCAGGGAATCGCCAAAGACACGATCGCCAACGAATACGGGATAATGTATGAAATGACGGGCAATATTCAGCAGGCGATAAAATCTTATCAGGACGCGGCGATCGTGACGCTCGATATGGCAAAGCTCGATAAATACAAAGAAGGCATCGACCGCTGCCGCAAAAAGCTCGAAATCTTGAATCCGTCGGGCAGTTTTTGATCTAATGGTTAATTGTTAATGGTAAATGGTTAATTATTAATGGTTAGTGGTTAATTTATTTAACTATTAGCCATTAAAAATTTATCATTAACAATTAACAATTAACCATTTACCATTATGACCACTTTCATCACCGTACCATTTAAAGCTTCGAGCGGTTTTTCCGAATTTGACGGAATCGGCAAATTTTCGTCCGCCGGTATCGTTCTCGAATTCGAATCGAAGTTTTTAGGCTTTATCAAAAGCGGTGTCAAGGAAAACCGCATCGCGGCGGACGAAATTCTCGACGTTAAATTTCGCAAGGGCTTTTTCAAAATCGGTGCGAAGATCGAGATTCGCCTGAAAAGCATCACACAGCTCGCCAAACTTCCGAGCGACGACGGCAAAATCACCTTAAAGATCAAGCGCCAGGATTTCGAACTTGCAAAAGAAGCCGTCGAACGTCTCCAAAAAGCGATGACCGAACAGCAAGCAAACCTACCACCCGCCCACACGCCGATCAGCGTTCTATTCGACGACGGCGAAGCGGAAACGAAGGAATTGGAAGAGAAGTGATGTATAATTTTTTGACGCGAGGAAAATAAAATGCAGACAATATCGCTTGAAATTCCAGCTACGACTTTTGCCGCGCTCGGTGAATCGCCTGATGAATTTGTCAGCGAAATGCGAATCGCGGCGGCGGTGAAATGGTACGAACTCGGCAAACTTTCGCAGGCAAAAGCCGCCGAAGTCGCCGGTTTGTCGCGCTCGACTTTTATCGAAGCCCTCTCGCGGTTTAAAGTTTCGCCGATTCAATACACGGAAAAGGAATTGATCGAAGAAATGTCCGATGCGAATCGAAAAAGTCGTTATCAACGCCTCGCCTTTTATCCTGCTTTGCAAAAGCGGTTTAGCCGATCTGCTGCCCGAACTATTTTCTGAAATTTGTATGCCCGAAAGAGTTTCAATCGAGATAATCGAAGGAAACGATTTTGCAACCGAAAAACTTTACGATTATCAAGAAACGTGGATAATCCGTGTTTTGCCCCATGTGGCGGAAGACGTTTTAGTCTGGAACTTGGGCAACGGCGAAACTGACGTTTTAAGTTTCGCCTACGGAAACGAAAACATTACGGCACTGGTTGACGACCGCGCGGCGCGCAAATGCGCCGCGACTTTGAATATTAAAACTCTCGGAACGGTCGGGATTTTGCTTTTAGCCAAAAAGCGAGGTTTGATAGATTCAGTCAGTGCAGCATTGAAGCAATTACAAAATGCCGGGTTATATATTTCTGATGAGATTGTCGAATTGCTGAAAAACAAGCGGGCGAATCAGAATAAGTAACAGGCAGAAAAAGTTCGCAAAAATAACTTTCCGTTTATGGCGCTCGACCTTTATCTTCAGAAAGATTCAAGTATCCCGAAAACATTGGAAAATCGTTTTCTCGCCTTTGAAGACGATGGTTACTTCGGGTTTCTTTGTTTCCCGTACTTTGAAGAAATATCGAGGGAAACCGGCAAGGAAATTATTCCCTGGGACGATGCTTTTTTTGATGGAAAGGATTTAGACTTGTTCGATCGGATGATCGAACAAGTCAGAAGAGAATTGAAACAAAAGCCGGACGTTTGGGAAGAGTTTATCGGAACAATTATTCATAAAGGCGAAAGAAAAATAGAAAAAAGGTATTCGACCGTTCACGAAGCCGAAATGGAAGCGATTTTATTAAAGCTCGAAAAGGCGGTAAGCAAAGCAAAACGCAAAAATCTCGGCATTTTCTTTTTCGGTGATTAAAAATCAACAAAAATAAAAAAGCGGCTTGAATTACTCAAAGCCGCTTTTTATATTTGCGTTCGATTTACCGAGCCGGTGTCAGTCGCGGATCGGTTTTGAATTTCATTTCGTATTCCTTCGGCGGCTCGGCGCCCATCAAATGTTTGACGAAATAATCCCAGCGGCGGCGCATGATGTATGTGCCGGCTTGTCCGCGATAGCCGTGGCGTTCGTTGGGCAGGATGACGAGGTCGAAATCCTTGTTCGCTTTGACAAGCGCGTCAACGACGAGATACGTGTTATACGGCGGCACGTTGTCGTCCATTCCGCCGTGAATGAGCAGGAGCTTGCCTTTCAGGTTTTTGGCAAAGGTCTGCGTCGCCTGATTTTCGTAGTTATTGCCTGACAATAAACCGATGTAGCGCTCGCCCCAATCGTCTTCGTAGTTGCGGTTGTCGTGATTGCCGGATTCCGAGATGCCGACTTTATAGAAATCGGGGAATTTGAACATCGCCATCGCGGTCGCGTAGCCGCCGCCGGAATGTCCCCAAACGCCGACTTTGTCCAAATCCATGTACGGATATTTTTGCGCGAGCTGGCGGATTCCCGAAATCTGGTCTTCGAGCGTGTTGTCAGCCATATTGCCGTAACAGGCGTCGTGGAAAGATTTCGAGCGGTCGGGATTGCACGTTCCGTCAATGACGACGACGATAAACCCTAATTCCGCGAGCGCCTGATGATCCGAGCGCGCCGTTCCGAACGAACGCGTGCCGACGCCGCCGCCCTGCGGTCCGGGATAGATGTAATTAACGACCGGATATTTGCGGTTCGGGTCGAGCGTTGTCGGCGTAAACATCAAGCCGTACAAGTCCCATTTGCTGTCGCGCGATTTGACCGTTACGGGCGTCGCCGGTTTCCAGCCCGTCGCGGTGAGGCGCGAAATGTCGGTTTTTTCGAGATTCAAAATTAGTTTGCCCGTCATATCGCGGAGCACGGAAACGGTCGGCACGTCGGGTTTCGAGAAATTATCAACGAAATACTTGCCGTCGGGCGAAAGCGCGATCTGGTGATTGCCGTCTTCGGGCGTCAGGAGTTTCAGGTTTCTGCCGTCCATTCCGATGCTGTAAAGATGGCTGAAATACGGATCGCGTCCGGCTTCGCGACCGTTTGCGTTGAAATACAAAACGCGGTTTTGCGCGTCAACCTTGATTAACTGCGTGACGACGAAATTGCCTTTCGTGATCTGGCTTTTTACTTTGCCGTTCGCATCGTAAAGATAGAGATGACCCCAATCGTCACGCTCGGAATACCACAAAAATTCGTTCGACGCGGGCAAGTAGCGCCAGTTGACTTCGCCCTGACCGGATTCGTACTGCGTCGCGACTTTTTCTTCCATGATTTCGCGAATCGCGCCCGTGTCGGCATCGGCAACGCGAAGTTTCGCCGATTTATGATCGCGCGAGGTGGAAACGAACGCGAGATTGCTCGAATCCGCGCTCCATTCGTTGTCGTCAAACGCGCCTGAGCACGCGATGTCGTCGCACAGAGTTCCGCGACGCGCGTCGGGCGGCATTTGCAGGCGGATCACGCGCGGCGTTTCCGTTTCGATAATGACGCGGTGAATCGTGATGATCGGGTCGCCCGGAAGCGGATATTTCCACGAGGTCAGACGGGGCGCGCCGACGTTCGTCGAAACGAGAAACATATCGCTGACGCTGCGCTGGTCCTGTTGAAAGGTCGCGATCTTTTTCGAATCGGGCGACCACATCACGACCGCGCGGTCGCTTCGACGCCAGCCCGCATTGTCGGTCGCGTAGCCGAAATTCTCGACGCCGTCCGACGTTAACTGTGTTTCCTTGCCCGACGGAATTTCGCGCATCCACAAATTCCAATTCTTAATAAAGACGGTTTTTTTGCCGTCGGGCGATAAGACGGAACTGAGCTCGGGCTTTGCCATGCCGGTAATCATCTTGCTCAATTCAGCCATCGTCGGCGCGACGGTGCGCGCTCCCGTCGCCGGATTAACGATGACGTATTCGATGCCGGTCGGCGTCAGCGCCTGATACCAGAATCTGCCGTCCGTGAGAAATGTCGGGCGCACCGCGCCGCGATCTACGAGCGAGTTCGTGTTGTAGCCGAGCATTCGTTCGGCGCGGGCGTAATCGTCAGCCGTCAGAGCGCGCGGCGATTGTGCCGGAGACGCTAACGCGGCGCAGGCGATTATTAAAAACGCGATAGTCGAAAATATTTTTTTGTTCATTTAAGTTGTCAGTTTTTGCCCGTAAAAATTGATTTGGAAGGGAAAATCAGATTACGGAAATCTAATAAAATGGATTTAGTTTAAAGATTAAAACTATTTTCGGTTTCTATAAAGCGTAGAGATCAAATTTTTCGACACTTTTTAACTTTGCGACTTTGCGGGAGAAATAGTTTCCCGCAAAGTCGCAAAGTCGTAAAGAAGACAAATTAGTTTATCAGCGGCAGCTTATTCTGCTATTATCTCGTAAAAACTTTTCGCGGTTCACATATATTTATGAAAATATCTCGACAAACTTTTCAGCGGAAATTCGCTTTGCTTTTCATTTTGCTTGCGCTTTTCGTTTCGGCGGCAGCGGCGCAGAATATCAAATTGACGCTCGATGCGACCGACGCGCCGAAAAATCTCTGGCGCGTCCGGCAGACCTTCCCAGCGCCCTCGGCAGGAAATTTCGCGCTTTTTTACCCGAAATGGATTCCCGGCGAACACGCGCCGACCGGACCTTTGAACGATATGGTCAATCTCTTTATCACGGCTGACGGCAAGCCGGTCGAATGGCGGCGCGACGACGTTGAGATGTTTGCTTTTTTGATGACGATCCCCGAAGGCGCGCGGCAGATCGAGGTCGCGTTCGATTACGTCGGCGAAACCGGTGGGCTCGCGACGGCGAATCTCGCGCGGATCAAATGGAATCGCTTGATTCTTTACCCGCGCGGCGCACGCAGCGACGACGTGCAGGTTTCGGCTTCCTTAAAAATGCCCGACGAATGGAAGTTCGCGACCGCTCTGCCGGTTGAAAAAGAATCGAAGAACGTGGTTGATTTTAAAGCCGTCAATTTAACGACCTTTATTGATTCGCCCGCGATTATCGGCAGGTATTTTGCGAAAATTCCGCTCACCTCAGACGGCGTTTTAACCGAAATGAGTCTGGCGGCGGAAACCGAAGCGGCGCTCAAATATAAGCCCGAAACGCTCATGGGCTGGAAAAATCTGGTCTTGCAGGGCAATCGAATGTTCGGCGCGCGGCATTATAATTCATATTATTTTTTGACGACCTTAAGCGATTACGGCGCGTCCGAAGGCTTGGAGCATCACGAATCGAGCGAAAACGGCGTCGGCACGGACGCTTTGAGCGATGCGGACGAATTGCTCGAATTAAACGAGCTGCTCGGGCACGAATACGTCCATTCGTGGAACGGCAAATATCGCCGACCGGATAAATTGACGACGCCCGATTTCGAACAGCCGATGCAGGGCGAGCTTTTATGGGTTTACGAAGGCTTGACGCAGTATCTCGGCAAAGTTCTGCCGGTGCGGAGCGGTTTGTGGACGGACGAAATGTTTCGCGAATCGATCGCCGAAGTTTCCGCGCAGATGGATTTTCAGAGCGGCAGACGCTGGCGACCGCTCGTTGACACGTCGCGCGCCGTGCAGTTCACGTATCCGAGCCCGCGCGCATGGATGACGCAGCGCCGCCGCGTCGATTATTACGACGAAGGCTCGCTCGTCTGGCTCGAGACGGACGTCACGATCCGCGAAAAAAGCGGCGGGAAACTGTCGCTCGACGATTTTCTGCGGAAATTTCACGGCGGACAGAACACGGGCGCGCTGGTCAAGACTTACGATCTGGAAGAAATCGTCCGCACCTTGAACGAAGTTCAGCCAAATGACTGGCGCGGATTTTTTATCGAGCGGGTTTACAAAGCGCAGAAAAATGCGCCGCTCGGCGGCATTTCTGGCGGCGGCTGGCGGCTTGTTTACAACGACACGCCGAACGCGCAGGGCGAATTGGATTACGACCGCGCGAGTTATGCGAATCTGCTCTATTCGATCGGTCTTCTAATCGGTTCGGACGGCACGATTCTCGACATCAATCCCGATCTCGTAGCTGGAAAAGCGGGACTCACGCCCGGAATGACGATTCAAAGAATCAACGACGCCGAATTTTCGCTCGAAGAAATGCACCGCGTGATCGCCGAAACGAAAGATCATGAATCAACCATCAAGCTTATCGCGGCAAACGGCAGTCGCGGCGACACATACAACATTACATACAAAGGCGGCGCGAAATACCCGCATCTCGTTCGCGATATGACGAAAACCGATTATTTATCGGGCGTGACAAAACCGCTCGGTTCGCTGATTCTCACCGGATTTACTGGTGTTAATGAGCCGGGAGGCGGACTTTTTTCGAGTAGCGGTCGAAGAATTATCAACACAACAAGAATAAACGAAAGAACCGACGGCGCGCGTCCTTTTGCCAATATGACGAATGTTGTTTTGAGTCAGACTGAAATCGTCGCGAATTGTCCGACAAATTCGAACGTTTGTTCGAACGCTAAACGAACGATCGAAGTTTCGAGCGAAGCCGTGAGCAGCGATCCGACCGACGTTTTAACTTATAATTACACAGTTTCGGGCGGGAAAATCATCGGGGCGGGCGCAAAGGTCGTCTGGGATTTAAGCGGCATCAGACCCGGAACTTATACGATCACGGTCGGCGGTGACAACGGCTGTGGGGTATGCGGAAAAACGATGACGCGGGAAGTTAAAGTCGTCGAATGTCCCGATTGTAAATAATTGATAAAATTTTACGTTGAAATCCTTCATATATTTTTTATGACGAAAGAGCCTGAAAATCTGGGCAAGATCATCACTGTTTTCGGCATCGCGCCAAATTTTTTACAGCGCGTGGTGATTATTGCCGTCATGTCATTTCTTTTTTTTCTGGTCACGATGGTGATGTTTTCGATGTGGAAAAATTTTCTCTATTTCTTTCTCTCGACCGCCTTTCTGATCGTTTATCTGCTGACGATGTTGAGCTGGCTGATGCTCCGTAAAAATATTCTCAAGATTTACGAAAACGGTTTTACCTACCGCAAATTCGCGGCGCGCTGGAACGAAATTCAAGGTTTGACGTTAACTACAAACGGCACGAAATTCAACTACGAAATCGAAAAAGCAAAAGGCGAGAAAATCACTCTCACCGAATCGATCCACGGGATCGAACGAGCCCTCAAAATAATAGAGGCAAAGGTCGGAGCAAAAGGCTTGAGTTCCAGCCGACAGCCTTCAGACAGCGGGATTTAGACGAGAAAATTGCGCCAGTCATCGCTTTCGGCGACTCTTTTTATCAATAGATTTCTTTCGGTCAAAAGATTTCTCATATATTGTTCCAGAAACAGAACATCAGCGATTTTCCCTAAAATCCACAGCGGGGAAGTGTAATCGAAAACGTCGCGCATTAAAATCTTTTCGCCTTTTCGTTCGAAAAAATGGTCGTGGGTGAAACGTTTGAATACGCCCTTTATCATCGCGTCCTGAAAATGAAACGGGCGATCATATTCCGTAATTTTTGACGTGAGTTTTTGTCGGATGCCGAAATGCGTCGCTTGCCAAGTGACAGTTTCGCCCAAGTTAATCAAGCCTTTCGTGATGCCGCCGATGGCTTTTTCGTTAGTTTTTGACATCGTTTCTTCGTGCAGATAAATGCATCGGGCAAGATCGAAAACTCTTTCAATCGGCGCGTTTATTTCTATTTCTATTTCGATAACCGGCATGATTTTTCTCAAAACAAATTTTCCCGCAAAGCCGCAAAGATCGCAAAGCTCCTGAAAGTTAAGTTTATAATTGTATGCTTTTCACTTTTTCACGCATTTTTTAGTATTCTATACATTTGATATTTATATACAGCAATTCATTTTATAAAACGGAGATTATATGAGCGTAGAAGTCGTAATGCCGCAAATGGGCGAATCTATCACGGAAGGCACGGTGTCGAAATGGTTAAAGGCGGTCGGCGATAAAATCGAAAAAGACGAGCCGATCTTAGAAATCTCGACCGACAAAGTTGATGCCGAAGTGCCCGCGCCCGGTGCCGGCGTTTTATTGGAAATTCGTGTGGCGGAAGGCGAAACCGTCGAAGTCGGCTCGGTCGTCGCCGTGATCGGCGAAGAAGGCGCGGTGAGCAGTGAGTCGTCAGTCGTCATCAGTCAGCCGGTCGAAGCGCCGAAAGCGGAAGAAGTAAAAGCCGAGCCCGTCGCCGAAGAAGTGAAACCGGCACCGGTTGTCGAACAGCCGCAAGTTGTTGCGGCAACCGCGAGCGCGGCGGCAGCAAATCCGAAATCCGAAATCCAAAATCCGAAATCGGTTGAGGTAGTGATGCCGCAGATGGGCGAGTCGATTACCGAGGGAACGGTTTCGAAATGGCTCAAAGTGGTCGGCGATTCGATCGAAAAAGACGAGCCGCTGCTCGAAATTTCGACCGATAAGGTTGACGCCGAAGTTCCTTCGCCGTCTGCCGGGACGCTGCTCGAAATTCGCGTGCAGGAAGGTGAAACGGTCGAAGTCGGCTCGGTCGTCGCGCTCGTCGGCGCGGAAGGCGCAGGAAGTGCGGCGAGCAGTCAGCAGTCAGCAGTCAGCAGTCAGGCGGCAGCTGCCGGCGTTTCGCCGCAACCGGCAGCTTCAACTCCTCAGTCAACTATCGAAAACCAAAAACCGAAGACCGAAGACCAAACGCCAGGCGTTTCCGAAACCGAGGGCAGAAGCTACGATTACGACCGTCCGAACGCGACCGCCGACGCGGCAAGCGCAAACGGCAAATCGAACGGCGAATTGTCGCTCGAAGAATTGCGCCAGACAAAATCTTCGCCGCTCGTGCGCAATATCGCCAAAGAACACGGCATCGATATTTCGCGAATCCTCGGCAGCGGCATTTCGGGACGCGTCACGAAAAAGGACATTTTAGAATTTATCGAAACCGGCGCCGCTCTGCGCCCGCAGGATTTGCTCGTCGGTAAGGTTTCTGCGCCAACCACTGCGCCGCAAACCGCTGCGCAACCCGCGCAGAAAGCTCAGGTCGCCGCGCCGCCGGTTGCCGCCGCGATGGGCGACCGCGTCGAGCCGATGTCCGTGATGCGCCGGAAGATCGCGGAACACATGACGTTTTCGAAACAGACTTCGGCGCACGTCACGAGCGTGTACGAAATCGATATGACGAACGTCGCGCGCTTTCGCGATAAAAATAAGGCGGAATTCAACCAGCGCTACGGCACGAAACTGACGTTTATGCCGTTTATTTTTCAAGCCGTCAATCAGGCTTTGCGAAAATTTCCGGTCGTCAACGCGCAGGTTTCGGGCGAGAACATTATTTATAAAGGCGACATCAATCTCGGCATGGCGGTCGCGCTCGATTGGGGCTTGATCGTGCCGGTGATCAAAAAAGCCGACACGCTTTCGCTGTCCGGCTTGGCGCTCGCTGCAAACGATCTGGCAGACCGCGCGCGGTCGAAAAAGCTGATGCCCGACGAAGTTCAGGGCGGAACTTTTACGATCACGAATCCGGGCGTTTTCGGCGGATTGTTCGGAACGCCGATCATCAACCAGCCGCAAGTGGCGATTCTTTGCGTCGGGACGATCGAAAAACGCGCGAAGGTTTTGACCTCGCCCGACGGCGACGATTATATCGCGATTCGCCAGATGGCTTATTTCGCTTTGACCTACGATCACCGCATCGTGGACGGCTCGGACGGCGAAAAAGTTCTTTCATTTATCAAGGAGTATCTCGAAACGACGCAATTCAATTTATAGTTTAGAGCGGCGGCTGAAGCCGCGAAAAACTCTCAGCAGATTGAGTCGAATAAAAAAGCGAAGTTGTTTCTAAATGGAAGTATTCTCACGCCTAAAGACGTACCTCTGAACAAAGAAAGGCGCTCATTTTCGGGCGCCTTTCTTGATTTATTTAAGAAAAATGTAACTTTTTAGGAAACTTTTCGGAAAGTCAGCCGATAACGGTGTTATATGTTTGGAATTTTCAAGGGGGAATATTTCGGCAATGCTTAATTTGGAATGCAGAAAGGTGATAACAAATTTGTCGGCTTTTCGCCTGCGTAAAATTTCCGAACGCAGCAAATACGGATTTCTTAAAGTGTCCGTAAGTAGAACAGTCCCCTCAGATTTGTTCGATTGTCGCCCGAAGCATATAAAATATTTTGTTTTCAGTTATTTGGATATATAATATTTTATATTTCGCTTTCTGGCACAATTTTTGTTAGGAAGAAATTCGTTGAAAAATATGCGGAGATTATGTCAAGATTGATGTTGGAAAATATTGGAAAATTTGATAATTGAAGTAAAGAATAAATTTAGCGACAACCCCGGACGGGGTTCGCGGCGTCCAACGGATGAATTTGATGTCTGCAAGTTTTGATTGAATTTAAATTATTTAGAATAGGAGTAAAGTTTATGTTGAAAAAGTTTTCTGTTTTGTTTTTAGCAATTTTTATCGGTGCGGTTAGTGTTTTTGCACAGGACACACAGGTTCGCAGTTTGACCAGCGGGCAAAAATATAAGATCAAAGGCGTCGTTGTTGCCAAAGATGATATGAGTTTTATCGTTCGTGATTATACGGGCGTCGATACGCGCGTCATGATCGAACAGTCAACCAGTATCAAAACCAAAGGCGGTTTGTTCGGCGGCGGCGATCGGATCGCTTCGACGCAGATCGTTCGCGGTTTGAATCTCGAAGTCGAAGGTCGCGGCGATTCGCAGGGCGCTTTGACGGCGAGCAAGATTCGCTTTGGTAAAGATGATTTCCGGGTTGCCCAGTCAATCGAGAGCCGCGTCGCACCGGCAGAAACCCGTCTTTCACAAACTGAAGAAAATCAACAGCGTCTTTCGGGACAAATTGACGAATTGCTGGCGATTTCAAACGCCGCCCGCGGCGGTGCGAAAGCCGCTCAGGAAACAGCCGACGCCGCAATCGCCGGTGTCAATGCGACCAACCAGAGAATTTCGGCGCTTGACGATTATGTCGTCCAGTCAACCGAAACCATTAATTTCAGAGTCAACAGCTCGGTTCTTTCGCCCGAAGGCAAAGCAAAACTCGATCAGGTTGCCCAGGCAGCTTTGCAGCTGAAAGGCTTCACGATCGAAATCACCGGATTTGCTTCGGCAGAAGGCAGCACACAGCGCAATAAAGCTTTAAGCGAACAGCGCGCGCGCGCCGTTATCAACTATTTGGTTGAAACACACAATATCCCGCTTCGCAGAATCGGAACTTCGTTCGGTTTTGGCGAGCTTCAGGCAGTTGCCGACAACAATACGCGTGAAGGTCGTGAACAGAATCGCCGTGTTGAAGTTAAACTTATGGTCAGCCGCGGTTTGAATCAGAACGTCGAAGTTCGTTCGACGACCGATACGACCGATCAGGAATAATCTAGTTTGAACAAATAAGGGCATCAAAGCGAACCGGCACGAAAGCCGGTTCGCTTGTGCCTTTAAATTTTTTTTGTAATTTTAGTTTTTGAAAATTCGAGTAAACCGCAGTCGAGCCGTTCGGCAACTAATCTTTTGTTATGAAAAATCTAAAGCCGCCGCAATTTTTTTATCTTTTTCTACTAATCACGATTTTTTCGCTTTCGGTTTTTGCCCAGAACCCTACGCCGACGCCGGTGGTTGAAAATGACAACGAGCCGATCAGAGTTTCATCGCGGCTCGTTGTTGTGCCTGTTTCCGTGACGGATGCGAGCGGTCAGCCGATTTTGGGATTGACCGCAAAGGACTTTTTCGTTGCGGAAGAAAATCGCCCGCAAGTTATCGAAAGAGTCTCCGACGCTGACAAAGTTCCGCTCGAAATCGCGCTTTTGTTCGACATTTCATCGAGCGCCGGTTCGATGTTCCAATTTCAACAGGAAACCGCCGCCAAGTTTTTACAGGACGTGATGCGACCCGAAGACCGCGCGACGATTTTTACGATCGGCGCGAGTCCGATTCTCGTGCAGCCGCGAGATTCGAGCGAAAGATCAGCGATTTCGGTTAAAAATATTCAGCCGACCAAACAGTTCACGGCGTTTTACGATTCGGTGCGAATTGCCGCCGACTACCTAGAAAAAAATGCGCCGACGGGAACGCGCCGAGTGATCGTCGTTATCTCGGACGGCGAAGATACGAACAGCGAAGGCATTAAAAGTGCGCTCAGCGAAGGTTACCGGAAACTCGGTAAAAAGGTTGATACGCTCGATTCGAAAAGTTTATACGAAATAACGGTGACCAATCGCAACGCCGCAAGTGTTCGCGAACAAAATCGTGTTCTGAAATCTTTGCAGAACGCCGACACGGTTTTTTATTCGATAAACCCGGCGGGAAGCTCGATTCAATTAAACAAAATGGCGCAGTTCGGGCAGTCGAATCTCGATAAATTTGCGCTTCAAACCGGCGGCACGGCGTTTTTGCCGAAGTTTCAGCCGATCGGTTTGAAGGATACTCTGCAAAATTCCTACAATATGAAGAAAAATCAGGAAACATTAACGACGATTTTCCGCCAGCTTGCCAATGAATTGAGAGCGCAGTATCTTGTCCAGTATTATTCGGAAGCCGATTTTGCGGTCAACCAATACGTCAATCTGAAAGTGGGATTAAATAGTCCGCGCAATCTGAAAGTTCGCTCGCGCGAAGGCTATTTCGTAAAAGTACAAAATTAGAATTAATCAAAGCAAGAATAACTTAAAAGTAAAAAAGCGGCGAAACTTTTTGCCGCTTTTTTATTTGGCTTAAAGTTTCGCCGCTCGCTTTGACGAATGTCATTTTCCTTGGAGACCGATTTTGTGAAATCAACTGCCATTCGTCAAATTTCGATTCGAATTATTTTTGGTTTTTAGGAACCCTAATCTTTCCGACAACCTGTTCGTTTTTCATTGTCGGACTTCGTTCGGCAATCGCGCCCATCATAACCGGCGGTTCTTCAGGCGTTGATTTCGGAGTTGCCTTCGGAGTTGATTTCGGCGTTGAGGTCGAAATTGGAATCGCGCCCATAATTGTCGCTTCAGTAGATTTCTTAAAAGCCGCGACCAATCCGAGTGCGCCGAAAAACGTGAAAATCAAGGACGCGACAGCCGTTAGATAAGCGCGCGTGCGCTGTTTGATCTTCGCCCAGCCGACCGGACAATCTTCGGTAATGACGCTGCCGTCGGCGCGTTTGTAAAAGCGGACGCAAAGTCTGCCCTCGGCGTTCATGACCAGGTTTTCGGCTTCAGTCCGGCTCATTCCCGAAAGGTTATAAACGTTCAATTTACACTCGCCGCAATAGCGTTTGCGCTCGCTGCCGATCATCGCGTTCCAGTCCTGCGAACACGGGCTCGCCACTTTCAGATTATTCAGCGGATTATCGAATTTTGCCATAAAAAATAAAAACTCCGTTCTAAAAATTCAAAGGCTCTCATTTGCCTGATGTGTTTTAGAACGGAGCCTGAAATCTTTCTTGCAAAATTTTTTGAAAAATTTAATTCGGCAGAAAAAAATTATAATTTTGGGCTTCTTCGATATTTATGCGTGATCGGACGGCGGCGACCGACGCCGATCGCGTTGCGCGAAATGATGATCGTCGGCGGCAGCTGCTGGCGTTTGAACTCGTTCGCCGGATGCTCGACCTTATTGAGAATTTCATAGACCAGCTTTGCGTCGTGTCCTTTTTCGACGATCTCGCCCGGTGATAGTTTGTTCTCGAAATAAAGCTCCAGAATCGGGTCCATCAGCTCATACGGCGGCAGGGAATCCTGGTCGAACTGGTTCGGCGCTAATTCGGCGGACGGTTTTTTCTCGATGACTTTTACGGGAATAATCTCGCGTCCGGCTTTTTCGTTCATGTGGCGCGAGATTTCCCAGACTTCGGTTTTGAGAACATCGCCGAGAACCGCCAAACCGCCGTTCGTGTCGCCGTAAAGCGTGCAGTAGCCGACGGCGAGTTCGGATTTGTTGCCGGTCGAAAGCAAAAGCCGACCTTCGGCGTTGGAAATCGCCATCAAAATCACGCCTCTGAGTCTGGACTGCATATTTTCCGCCGCGAGATTTTCGCCGCCTTTTGTCGGTTTCGTGAAATGAAGTTGATTCAGTAAAACTTCGAACGCGGAGGAGATCGGTTCGATGCGCGATTCGCAGCCGAGATTTCTGACCAGTTCTTCCGAATCCTTGATGCTGCCTTCGGACGAAAACGGCGACGGCATCATCACGCACAAAAGATTTTCAGCGCCGATCGCTTCCGCCGCGAGCGCCGCGACGAGCGTCGAGTCAATCCCGCCCGATAATCCCAGAACGCATTTTTGAAAATTGTTTTTCCGCGCGTAATCGCGAATTCCGAGAACTAAAGCCTGATGAATCGCCGCGCATTCCGCGCCCGTGATGCCGCGCGAATCGGGTTTTCCGGCATCGAGTTCGACGGTTTCGACAAATTCCTCGAACGCCGCCGCCTGCAAAATAATGTCGCCTTCCTGATCGGCGATCAGGCTTGCGCCGTCGAAAATGATTCCGTCGTTGCCGCCGACCGAATTGACGAAGATTATCGGTTTTTTCTGCAAGCGCGCGCGGTGCGCGACCATATCGCAGCGCAGCTTGATCTTGCCCTTGTTATACGGCGAGGAATTGATCGCGACGATCATTTCCGCGCCTTGCATAATTAGTTCGTCCGCCGGGTCAACGTCGTAAAGCCTTTCTTTCCAGAAGGTTTTATCGTTCCAGAAATCTTCGCAGACGACGACGCCGATCTTGCGCCCGCCGATCTCGAACATCTTGCGCACGTCCGAAGGCTCGAAATAACGCGGGTCGTCGAAAACGTCGTATTCGGGCAAAAGCGTCTTGTCTGCAAATCCCAGAAGTTGACGATCGTGAATGACCGCCGCCGAGTTGAAAAGCCGTCTGCCGTCGGTTTGCGTGTTCGGGCGAATCGTGCCGACGATCGCGATAATGCCCGTCGTGGCGGGAATGATTCGTTCGAGCGGTTCGAGCGACGCGTTGATAATATCGCGGTCTTGAAACCAATCCTGCGACGTGTAGCCGTGCGTGACGACTTCGGGAAAAACGATCATATCCGAGCCGTCCTGTTTAGCTTTTTCGATCGCTTCTAAAATTTTCGCGACGTTTCCGTCAATATCGCCGTTCGTCGTGTTGATCTGTCCGATTGTAACTTTCATTTTTATAAATTATTTTCGTCGAGAGCTTTCAGAATCGTTTCCTCTAATTTCCTGTTTACGACTTGCCCGCCGCCCGAAAAAACGCCGTGAAGTCTGCCGTTGACGGTCAAAAGAACCTGTGGAATGCCGTTCAGTCTGGTAATTTTGATAAAACTTTGAACGACGTTTTCGCTTGTCCAGCCGAATTTATATTTGAAATTATTTCTGGCGAGAAATTTTCGAAGATCGGCTTTATCCTGCGGCGCGTCTTCGACATCAATCGCGATGATTTCGATGCTCGGCGAATTTATTTTTGAATAAATCCGGCTCAAAACCTCGGCTTGTTCGATACACGGCTTGCACCACGTTGCGAAAAGAAACAAAATGACGACCTTGTTCGGATAATCTTTGACCGAAACCGTCTGCCCGCCGGTCAGCAAAAAACGCGCGTCGGCGATTTCTGCGGGCAGCGGCGGATAATTAGTGGTAGGCAGTTTTCGGTTTCCGAAGATAAAAACGCCCGACTTCCACGATTTTATTTTCAGCAAAGCGGCGTCCAATTCAGCTTGCCAGCCAGCCTCAAAATATCCGGCGCTCGATTGTACGGTTAAACGGCTGAAATCCGCGTTTGCGCCAAGTCGTGTTTTGATTTTTTCAATTACTGTATTCTTCACGAATTCGTTCGAAACCACGCCGGAAACAACGTAATTTCCGCTGCCGATCTTGATCGTTACCGACGAATTAACCGTTTGCGCAAAAGCAGTTTGGCAAAACAGCAGAAAAATCGCGAACAGAAGAATTTTGCAGGATTTCATACCGTAAATTTTAGCATCTTGCCCCTAATTTTGTCAGATGAATTGTTTTTCTGATGCTCGAAAACGTTTGCGACGCGCCTCGTCATAAAAGTTCGGCGGTTCGGCACAGATGTTTTATCGGCGATTTTTATATTCGAAATAACTGATCACGAATAGCTGATAACTGATAATTTTTTGCGTTTAGAGCAATTCTTGAGTAAATAAACAACAGGAAAGTTTCCCGCAAAGCCGCAAAGACCCATAGTTATTGTTTTCTTATGCGACTTTGCGGCTTTGCGGGAAATTGGTATTCATGCACCCAAGAGTTGCTCTAGGTTATCAGTAATTCGTTGTTCGCTTTCAGTTATTTCGAAGGTTTCGATCGATTGTTGGGAATTCAGCCAGAAGCGCGGCACGTTTAGTTTTTAATAGAGAAGTTTCAGGCTTTTTCGATAGTTGTCGGCTGTTTTTTGCGTTTGACCATCGTCAGCCGGTTGCCGCGTTCGTTGTATTTTACTTCGTCCATGATGTTGTAAATAAACAAAACGCCGCGCCCCGAGGCTTTGAACAGATTTTGCGGGTCGAGCGGATCGGGAATTTCGGCGATGTTAAAGCCGTCGCCTTCGTCTTCGATCGTAAAACGCGCTTCTTCGGGCGAAACGTCCGCCGTGATGCGCACCATTTTGTTGGCGTTGAATTTATTGCCGTGTTTGACGGCGTTGACGAAGGCTTCGTCTAAGGCGACAAACAGGTTCGAGGTTTCGGGATTGATGACGCCGACCTTTTCGACGCGCTTCATCAGATAATCGAGAATGCTGTCCATCAATGATATAACGCTCGGCACTTCGAACTCGATCTTTTCGTGAAGCTCCTGAATAAGCTCTTTTTTATCAACGCATTTGGCTTTGTTATCGAGAATCGTTGCGACAAAAAACTTCAGGTCTTCTTCGGTGAAATTTTCCGCATCGTAGTTTGAAATGCAGATTTTAAAGGCTTTGATCGAGCTGCGCGTGGGGTCGTCGGGCGCGTCGGGCAAACATTCGGGCTGCGCGCCGTTGGCTGACGAGGTCAAATGTTCGCCGTCGAGATCGGTAATTACCAGATCGAACTCTTTTCTCTCGAGCAGTTCGACCGCCGAATCGCGGTTTTCGAGAATTTTTACCGTGTGACCGAATTTCGTAAATTCCTGCGTTAAAAGGCTTGCCAGGTCGTCGTGGTCATCTACAATCAAGATGTTTTTCTTCATTTTTATTCTCGATTTTTACAGCCATCTGCAAGGATTTACGTTAAAATAAATCTGTTTGTTGCATATCATAAACCAAACCGCCAAACTTTTGCTATCTGATGGACGAAAAAATTCAACAAGTTTTTAAACCCGCCGATTTATCCGCGTATTCCTTCAAGCAGAGATTACTCATTCGTCTGGCGGATTGGGCATTTTACCTGCTTATCAAAATTATCGGCAAAACCGTTAAAGTCGAAACCGAAGGCGCGGAAAACTACGCGGCGGTCGAAAAGGCGGGCAAACTTCCGATCATCTGTTTCTGGCACGACCGGATATTTTTGGGCACATATTTTCACCGCGACCGGAAAATCGTCGTTATCACCTCGCAAAGTTTTGACGGCGAATACATCGCGCGGTTTATTCAGCGCTTCGGTTACGGCGCGGTTCGCGGCAGCTCGACGCGCGGCGGCGTCGGCGCGTTGGTCGAAATGATTCGCGTCATGAAAAACGGTCTGGCGACCTCGTTTTCGATCGACGGACCGCGCGGTCCGCGCTATGTCGCGAAATCCGGCGCGTGTCTTCTGGCGAAAAAAACCGGCAATCCGATGCTGCCGTTTCTGGTCGAGACGGAAAAATTCTGGACGATTAAAAGTTGGGATAAATTGCAGATTCCAAAGCCTTTTACGCGCGCAAAGTTTTTTCACGCCGCGCCGATTTATGTCGCGCCGGATGCTGGCGAAGCGGAAATCGAAAGTAAGCGCGAAGAACTTCAGGCGCAGCTTGACGAACTGGTCGAACTTGGGCAACAATGGCGGGAAAGCATTAAATAATTCCTGACAATATCCCCCGGATTTTGCCCCGAATTGCGACGTTTCAACAATTGTTTTGAAGCGATTCGTTAAATTTCTTCAGCCGGATTCAGGCAGTTTTTGTGATAAAAAAAGGAGAATAAAAATATGTTCGATTCGATCATTAATGAAGCACAGGAAAAATTTTCTTTGGGCGATAAAGCGGGAAGTTTGCTTTCCTCTTTGTTGGGATTAATTGCCAATCCCGAAAACGGCGGTTTTGGCGGCTTTATCGGGCGTTTCAAAAATGCCGGTTTGGACGATTTAGCTGAATCGTGGATTTCGACGAGCGAAAACGCGCCGGTTTCCGATGAACAGATCGAATCCGCGCTCGGTGCCGACACGATCGAGGCGGTTGCCGCGCAGTCGGATGTTGATCAAGCGACCGCCGCGTCGGCGCTCGGTTTTATGACGCCGCGCGTTGTCGACGCGTTGACGCCGGACGGCGAAGTTCCCGATGAAGCGAGTTTGCTGGCGAAAATCACCGGATTTTTGACAACTAACGGCGGCGCGATCGGCGCGGCGGTCTTGGGCGGATTAGGGACAGCCGGAGCTTTGGCAGGCGGCGCGGCACAAAACAGCGGCGATGCGGCGGGTGCGGCGCTCGTTTCAGAAGAAGCGGTTCCTGATAAAGGTGTCGAAATCGTTAGCGATGCCGCCGGCGCGAGAATCGAAGCAGACGAAAATGCCGCCGGTTCGATCGGTAACACGGTCGGCGGCGCGGTCAACAAAACGGCTGACGCGACGGACGATGACGGCGACGGTGACAGCGGCATTTTAAGATGGCTCATTCCGCTGCTTTTGCTCGGCTTTTTAGTCGCGGTCGGCTACTGGTTCTGCGGCAGCTCAACACCGGTCGGAACTGTTCCGAGCGCAACGCCGAAACCTACTGCAAACGTTAATCGTTCGGCTGTCAACAAGACCGCCAAAACGATTGATTCGAGCTTTAGGATTGACGCGATAGACGGCAAATACTCGGTTTCGGGCGTTGTTCCCGATCAGGCGACGTTCGACCGGATCAAGGCGGCGTTCGTCGCGCAATACGGCGAGGCAAATGTTGATTTTGCAGGCTTGAAAGTTGATGCCGCCGCCAAACCTTTGGCGGCAAGTTGGTGGGACAATTTCGCGAAAATGCTGCCGTCTTTGAAAGATTGGCGAACCGGCACGCTCGCTTTTGCCGGAAACGCGGTAACAACCGTTTCGGGATTGCCGCAAGCCGCGATTGACCAGCTGAAATCGCTGTTTGCAGGCTGGACGCTGCCTGCTTCAATTAACAGCGCAACAACCGAAACGAACAGAACACTGACCGAAGTCTCGCTCCCGAACGGCACGAAACTCGAAGCTTATCCGAACGGAATCGAAGATCAATTGATCCAATTCATCCAGTCTGACGATTATAAAAACGCAACTGCCGAAATTTTAGAAAAGAAATGGTTCGACTTTGACGATTTGAACTTTGAATTCGATTCAACCGAACTAGTTCCGGAATCTAAACGACAGCTCGATAATATTGTTGCAATCTTAAAGGCTTTCCCTGATGTCAAAATCAAAATCGGCGGATACACCGACAAGAAAGGCGACGATGCGAGAAACAAGAAATTGTCCGACAACCGGGCAAAAGGCGTCAAATCCGCGCTCGAAAAAGCCGGTGTCGGCGCGCAGGTTCCCGAAGCGGAAGGCTATGGCGAAGAACGCGCGACGATTGCCGAAACCGCGAGCGACGAAGAGCGCAAAGTTGACAGAAAAACTTCGGTTCGGCTGCTTAAATAAGCCGCTTGAATTTTATAATCAAAAAAAAGGCGTTTCATTTTACGAAACGCCTTTCTCTCGTTGTTATCTGTAAGTTCAGGGCGCAAAATCCGATTTGTTTCGTGCTGCCAAAAAACTTGCCGCCAGCAAAACAAACGAAATCCAGACTACATCAGCCAGCAGCAAATGACCGACCTGCATCACGATCGGCGCAAGCGTCAGCAATGTGAGTGCGCCGAAACCGATCTGCACGAGAATAAGAATGCTTAAAACATTCGACCAGCGCGTAACGTTTTCATCGTTTTCGCTCTTTTTGCGCAGCCAGCCGGCGAGAAAAATCAGGTAAACGCTCGATAAGATCGAAAGAATCGGATGGCTGATGCGCAGTCGAAGCAGGAAGTTCGACGTCGCGGAAAAATCCTTTGCGATGCCTTCGGCGATGGTTTGCGACGGAAATAATAAATTGCTTAGCGCCGCGATCGAGCCGCTTAAACCAATTAACAAAAAGCCGAACGCGCCGAGCGCCAGAAGCAGTTTAATTTTCGGTTCGGTCTTGAATGTAAAAGCCTTTCCGCCGCTCGCAAACCACGCCGTTAAGGTCAGAAACGTCAATAGAATCAGCGTCGTGATCAAATGTCCCGCCGCCCAGAAAGGACGCGCCGCCGTCAAGTTTTCCGCCGTGTTGCCGGTCAAAACCAGCCCTGCGCCAAGTAATCCTTCGACGAGAACAAATGCGAACGAACCGATCGCCATTTTCAGAATCCGGCGGTTCGTGTCGGTTTTGCCCGATTTCCAGCGTAAAAACGCCCAAGCGAGTAATCCGATGACGATAAAGCCGTCGAGCGCGCTCGTGATGCGGTGCGAAAATTCGATCACGGTTTTCAGCTCGGGCGCCGACGGAATAACTTCGCCGTGACACGTCAGCCAATGTTGACCACAGCCGTCGCCCGATTTCGATGCGCGCAGGAAAACGCCCCATAAAATCACGACGATGTTGTAAGCGAGAACAAACCACGCGTATTTTGCAAATCTCGAAAGTTTCGTTTCCTCTTTCATTTTGGTAAATTCAAATTTAAGAATAGCATTGAAAGGTTTCTCGGGAAAATTTACGGAAAATTAGAAAAACTTAATGGAAATCGAACATTTTTTTACTTGCCCCTATTGCTGGCAGGAAATTTCTTTTGTGCTGGATTTATCGGTCGCCGAGCAAAACTACATCGAAGACTGTGAAGTCTGCTGTCGACCGATTCAAATTTTTTACGCGGCGGAGAATTTCGAGCTGACCGATTTTCAATCCGAAAGCATCGAACAATAATATTTTTTGCGGTGAAAAAAGAACGCATAGACAAACTGCTGGTCGAACAGGGATTTACCGATTCGCGCACCAAAGCGCAGGCGCTCGTGATGGCGGGCGTCGTGCTCGTCAACGAAAAGCGCATCGAAAAATCTTCGCAGGAGTTTGCGCCGACCGATACGATTCGGATCAAAGGAAGATCGGACGAAATAAAATACGTCGGGCGCGGCGGATTAAAGCTCGAAAAGGCTTTGCAGGAACTTCATATTCAGCCAAACGAATATGTTTGTCTGGATGTCGGCGCGTCAACCGGCGGATTTACCGATTGCTTGCTCCAGCACGGCGCGAAAAAGGTCGTTGCGGTTGATGTCGGAACCAATCAACTGGTTTGGAATCTAAGAAACGATCCGCGCGTCGAGGTTCGCGAAAACGTCAACGCGCGCTATCTCAAGCCGGAAGATTTCAGCGGTAAATTCGATCTGATCGTAATGGACGTTTCTTTTATTTCAGTTACGAAAATCCTGCCTGCATTGAAAAACTTATTGTTTGAGAGCGGCAAAATTATTGTTCTGATAAAACCGCAATTCGAAGTCGGCAAAGGCGAAGTCGGCAAAGGCGGCATTGTTAAAGACGCGGAAAAACACGCGCAGGTTATTGAAAAGGTAAATGATTTTGCCGAAAGTATCGGCTTGATAAATAAAGGTTTAACAGATTCGCCGATTCTCGGAGCAGACGGCAATAAGGAATTTCTGGCGTTGTTTGTCCAAATGCCGGATGCCTCGGACTGACGACTTATTTCTATGAGAGAAGAAACTCGAAAAGAGACAAAATCAGATAAATTTATCGAAGGCATTGACTATTATTTTGAAAACGGTCTAATGGTTTTGACCGCGCATTTTCTGCTTAAACGCGGATACTGCTGCGGCAACGGCTGCCGGAATTGCCCCTTTACGAAAATTGAAATAGACGAATCATAAAAGATAGGTTTCCAGTTCTTCCTTCGGTTGATAATTCATATTCGTTTCAGCGAATGTCTTTGGCGTCGGCGCGCGAATGATCGTTACGGGAACTTCGACCGAACAGCAAACTCGTGCCAATTTTTCATAATCTTCACGCATATCGTCCTGCGCTTCGAGCCATTCGAGCGTATTAGTCAGAAGCTTCGCGGCAAAAAGATTTTCCGGCAGTTCGATTTTATAGTTCATCCATTTGCCTTCGCGCCTCGCCGAAACGATACCGGCATTTCGCAGGTAAGCGAGATGCCTTGATATTTTCGGCTGGCTTTCACCTAAGGCTTCGGTAAAGTAACAAACGCAGATTTCATCTTCACGCATCAAATTCAAAAGTCTAAGTCGTGTTTTATCGGCTAAAGCCAGAAAAAGCGTTTCCATTTCAGATGAGATACTTTCGCTCATATAAAAAAAATATCACAATATTGGGATTTTGTCTTGACAAAAAGATATTGCGAGAATATATTCGCTTTAACATATATGTTTTGGCGTATATGAATTAATAAAAAGGAGAAATAATATGAAAACACATCTTTCGATTAATGTCAGCAGTATAAAAAATAGCATTGATTTCTACAAAAGAATGTTCGGCGTCGAGCCGGTCAAAGTTCGTGCGGATTACGCAAAATTTGATATTGCCAACCCGCCGTTAAATTTCACGATGAACGAGCGCACCGTTGAAAAAGGCGGTTCGCTTTCGCATCTCGGTTTGCAGGTCGAATCGACCGAAGAAGTCCTGGCGATGGGCAAACGCTGGCAGGAAAGCGGTTTGATAACTCTTGACGAGATGAAAACCGATTGCTGCTACGCGCTTCAGGACAAAACCTGGGTGCATGACCCGGACGGAAACCGCTGGGAAGTTTTCGTTGTTTTGGAAAATACTCAGCCGAAAGAAAATGCGGCTTCAAGCTGTTGCAGCCCGACACCGCAAACGGTTAGTATATCTCGTTGAAAAAAAGTTTAACGCGAGATAGAAAAAATGACGGAAAAATCTTTTGAAACTTTGGCAGTTCACGCAGGCGCGGAGCCGGTCGAAAAGCATTTCGGCGCGGTTTCCGTGCCGATCTATAACGCTTCGCTGTATGCGTTTTCCGACGCCGAATCGGGCGGAAAAATCCATAATTACGAGGCGGAAGGATATTTTTACAGTCGACTCGGAAACCCGACGACCGACGCGCTCGAAAAAGCTCTCTGCGAGCTTGAACAGGGCGAAGACGCGCTCTGTTTTGCTTCCGGAATGGCGGCGGTCACGACGACGATTCTCGGGCTTGTCCAAACCGGCGCGCATATCGTCGCGCCAGAATCGCACTATGCGACGACCGGCTCGTTCTTTGGCTTTTTAGCCGAAAAATTCGGAATCGAAACAACCTATATTGATGCGACAAAAGCAGAAAATTACGACCAGGCGGCGCGTAAAAATACGAGGATTTTTTATATCGAAACACCGGCTAATCCGACCTTGCAGATAACCGATATTGCCGCCGTTTCGAAATTGGCGAAACAGGCAAATGCGATTTCGATCGCCGACAATACGTTTGCCACGCCGTTTAATCAAAATCCGCTCGCGCTCGGCGTTGATGTCGTCGTTCACAGCGCGACAAAATATCTCGGCGGGCACAGCGATCTGTCCGCCGGCGCGATTATCGGCAAACCCGAAATAGTTGATAAGGTTAGACATACGACGATGAAACTATTCGGCGGCTGTCTTGCGCCGAATACTGCTTGGCTCGTTTTGCGCGGCATCAAAACGCTTGCCGTAAGAATGGAAAAACACAATTCCAACGCCGAAAAAATCGCGCGTTTTTTGGCGAATCATTCAAAGATAAAAGCGGTTTTTCACCCGTCGCTGCCGGATCACATAAACCACGAAATTGCCCGAAAACAGATGCGGGCTTTTGGCGGAATGATCGCTTTCGACGTCGGCTCGATCGAAGCGGGAAAAGCGGTTTTGAATAACTTAAATCTCGTCACGATCGCGACCTCGCTCGGCGGCGTTGAAACCATCGCGCAGCATTCCGCTTCGATGACGAATGCCAATACGCCGAAAGATTTGCGCGAAAAAGCGGGAATTACCGACGGCTTGATCCGGCTTTCGGTCGGCATCGAAAGCGCCGACGATTTGATTACGGATTTTGACAATGCTTTAAGCAAATTATGAATTTACCGCGAAAAGGCAGCGGGTTTGATTTTTATGTCATACATTCTTGCGCTTGACCAGGGCACGACATCGAGCCGGACGATAATTTTTGATAAAGAAAGCCGCGTCGTTTCAACCGGACAAAAAGAATATACGCAGATTTTTCCGCGTCCGGGCTGGGTCGAGCATGATCCGCTCGAAATTTGGGAAACGCAGGTTGAGACGGCGCTCGAGGCTCTGCAAAAAGCCGGATTAACCGCGCGTGATATTGCCGCCGTCGGCATCACGAACCAGCGCGAAACGACCGTCGTCTGGAATAAAAAAACGGGCGAACCGGTTTATAATGCAATAGTTTGGCAAGACCGGCGCACTTCCGCCTTTTGCGATGAAATACGAAAGGATCATGCCGAAATTGTTCGTGAAAAAACGGGTTTGGAGACGGACGCGTATTTTTCGGCGAGCAAGCTGAACTGGATTTTGGAAAACGTCGAATCTGCGAAAAGTCAGGCTGAAAACGGCGAGTTGCTTTTCGGCACGATCGACAGTTGGCTAATTTGGAAACTCACATCCGGCAAAGCGCATATAACAGATGTTTCAAATGCCTCGCGAACGATGCTTTTTAATATCAACACGCTCGATTGGGACGATGATCTGCTTGAAATCTTTAAAGTTCCGCGCTCTATTTTACCGAAAGTCGTTTCTTCGTCGGAAATTTACGCGGAAGTTTCGGCGGTCGAAGAATTAAAAGGCGTAAAAATCGCCGGAAACGCGGGCGACCAGCAATCGGCGCTGTTCGGGCAGCTTTGTTTCGAAAAAGGTTTGTCGAAAAACACTTACGGAACGGGCTGTTTTTTATTACAGAACATCGGCGAAACTCCGGTTAAGTCTGAAAATAAACTGCTTACGACAATTGCCTGGAAAATCGGCGACAAAACCGAATACGCGCTCGAAGGAAGCGTTTTTATCGGCGGTGCGGTCATTCAATGGCTCAGAGATTCGCTCGAAATCATCGAAAATTCTGCGGACGTGGAAGATTTAGCCGCATCGGTTGAAGACAACGGCGGCGTTTATTTCGTTCCGGCGTTTGCAGGGCTCGGCGCGCCGCATTGGGATCAGGACGCGCGCGGTTTGATAATCGGGCTGACGCGCGGGACAGGTCGTGCGCATATCGCGCGGGCGGCGGTCGAATCAATCTGCTATCAGACGGCGGATTTGCTCGAAGCGATGCAGCGCGACGCGAAAACCGATCTGAAGGAGTTAAGAGTTGACGGCGGCGCGACGCGCAACGATTCGCTTTTGCAGTTTCAGGCGGATATTTTGCAGATTCCCGTGGTGCGCTCGCAAATTACCGAAACGACGGCGCTCGGCGCGGCATATCTCGCCGGATTGGCGGTCGGATTCTGGAAATCGCAGGAAAAATTACGGCATCATTGGCAGGAAGATAAAAGATTCGTGCCGCAAATTACGCGCGAAAAAGCCGAGGAATTAAAAGCGAAATGGCGCGAAGCCGTCAGCCGCGCGTTGAACTGGGCAAGTTAAAAAACGTTCTGAACTCTTATGATTAAGACAATTATTTTCGATCTCGGAAACGTCATCGTTTCGTTCGATCACCGCAAAACCTCGAAGCGTTTAGCCGATGTGTTCAAACACACGGACGATGTCATTTATGAAAAAGCCGTCACGAGCGAAATCGTCAGGGAATATAATCTCGGCAGGCTTTCGACCGACGAGTTTATCGCGGCAATCAATCGAGAGTTTGACGGTCAAATCGTTTACGAGGATTTTTACGCCGCCTGGAACTGCACGTTTTTGCCCGAACCGATTGTTTCCGAACGACTTATCGAAACGCTCTCGAAAAAATACAAGCTTTTGATTCTCTCGGACACGAACGAAATGCATTTCGATTTTATCCGCGAAAATTATCCGATCATGAATTATTTCGATGATTTCGTCGTTTCGCACAAGGTCAATGTCGTGAAGCCTGCGGCGGAAATTTTTCAAAAAGCCGTCGAACTTGCGGACTGTCTGCCGGAAGAATGTCTGTTTATTGACGATTTGGCGGCAAATGTCGAAGGCGCGCAAAGGTTTGGAATTCAGGCGGTGCAGTTCGTTTCGCCGCAGCAACTGGAAGCAGATTTGAAAGCGCGGGATTTATTATAAACAGAATAAAAAAGGCGCGAAGTTTCGAAACTTCGCGCCTTTTTTATTCTTTACGGTGAAATTAATTTTCGTTATTTTCACTCGTTCCCGAAGCGGCGGCTTGCGCTTGCGGAAGCGGTTCGCCGGCACCGTCGGACTTTCTTTGCAGTTCTTCATCGAAAGCCGTCTCGCCCGATTCGCTGACGATCATTTTGCCGGATTGTTTCGAAAAAGTCAGCTTGTCGCCGTCTTCGTCAAAATCAATCAGCACGAGATCGCCGGTTTCAACCTGCTGCGTCGCGACGAGATTCGAAAGCGGGTAAACCAGAAATCTTTCGATCGCGCGTTTCAGATGGCGCGCGCCGTATTTCAGGTCAATGCCTTCGCTCAGTAAAAATTCCTTCGCCTCGTCCGTGCATTCGAAGATGAATTTCGTGCCGGCGGATTCGGTAATTCGCCCCTGAACCTGATTGAGTTCGATGCCCAGAATCTGGCGCAGATGCGGTTCGCGCAAGCTGCGGAAGACGACGACTTTATCAATTCGGTTCATAAATTCGGGCGAGAATTTACGTTTCGCGGCTTCCAAAGCGGTGCGGTAGATTTTCGCGTCGATTTCGGTGTCTTCCGACGGTTTGCCGGTTTTCGTCGGCGCAAAGCCGATGCCGCCGGAAATCATCTCACTCATTTCGCGCGCGCCCAGATTGGAAGTCATGATAACAACCGCCCGCGAAAAATCGACGCGGCGGTTATCGCCGAGCGTTAAAGTCGCTTTATCGAGAATTCCGAGAAGCAACTGCCAGAGCGAATCCGAGGCTTTTTCGATTTCGTCAAAGAGTACGAAAGTGAGTTTCGTGTCATCCGTGTGGGCTTTATCGAGATTTTCCTGCGTGAGCATCGGCGAAGTTTCGCGGTGTCCGAGGTATCCCGGAGGCGAGCCGATCAGTTTTGCAATTTCGTGTGAATGTTGAAATTCGGCGCAGTCAATTTTAACGACGGCGTGCGGTTCGCCGAACAGGACTTCGGCGGCGGCTTCGACGACGCGCGTTTTACCCGAGCCGGTCGGACCTAAGAAAAGCATCGTGCCGATCGGACGCGTCGGGTTATTCATACCCGCCAGATAAATCTGGAATAATCCGCTCATCCGGCGCACGGCGCGTTCCTGACCGACGATCCGCGCCGAAAGTTTATCCTCAAACTCCTTTGCGCGCGGCGATTTTTGGTCGGGGTCAAGCAAAACCATTTTTTCGTTCGTTTGTTTCTTTTTAGTAGCCATTTCGTTTTTCATTTCATTTCTCCTCGCCTCTTCGTTAAAACGCTGAAACTCACATATCCGTTTCAACAAATCAGTGACGAATTTTCAAAGCAGACTTGCCGAAAGGTGAAGGCAAATCACATTGCCTATATTGATGATTTCAAAAGATTTTTCGTTGGCTGGACTTCCTGAGGATGTATCGTCCAGATTGGATAGCAGAGTCGGTATCGAGCGCAACCGACTCTGCATTATTGTTTAACATAAAAAGGTGAATAGATGCAAGAGGAAAGTTAAAGTAAAAAGTAAAAAATAAAAAGGTAAAACATAGAAATGCAAGGGAATTCTTTACAAAATTTTACACTTGATCGAAGCCCGATTCTTAGTTTCGCCTATTTACTTTTACATTTACCTTTTTACTTTTCAAGATTCTTCGTAATAATCCAAGCCGAGATGCGTAATCAGTTCTTCGCCCATTAAATGCCGCAGGGTATTTTTGAGCTTTTTGAGCTGGATAAAGATATCGTGTTCCGGATACAGATTTTCCGCCGTCTGCGGGGCTTTGAAATAAAACGACAGCCATTCCTGAACGCCTTTCATTCCGGCGCGCTGCGCTAAATCCATAAAGAGCGCGAGATCGAGCACGAGCGGCGCGGCGAGGATCGAGTCGCGGCACATAAAATCGATCTTGATCTGCATTTTGTAGCCGAGCCAGCCGAAAATATCGATCGCGTCCCAGCCTTCCTTGTTGTCGCCGCGCGGCGGGTAGTAATTGATGCGGACGACGTGCGAGAAATTCCCGTAGAGATCAGGATTCTGTTCTGGCTGCAGGATTGTTTCAAGGACGGAAAGTTTCGATTCTTCTTTGGTTTTGAAGTTTTCGGGATCGTCGAGTACTTCGCCGTCGCGATTGCCTAAGATGTTCGTCGAATACCAGCCGTCAAGCCCGAGCGCGCGCGCTTTGAGTCCCGGCGCGATGATGGTTTTCATCAATGTCTGCCCGGTTTTAAAGTCTTTCCCGCAGATCGGCACGCCGTTTTTGACGGCGAGATCAGCGAGCGCGGGAATATCGACCGTCAGATTCGGTGCGCCGTTGGCAAACGGAACGCCTGATTTTATCGCGGCGTAAGCGTAGATCATCGAAGGCGCGATGCGTTCGTCGTTGTCGTACATCGCTTTTTCGAACGCTTCGATATTTTCGTGAATTTCCGACGTTTCGAGATAAATTTCCGTCGAAGCCGCCCAGACGATGACCAATCTGTCACAGCCTTTTTCTTCCTTGAAACGCGCGATGTCCGCCATCAACTGTTCGGCAAGCTCCATTTTGTTCTTGCCTTCCTTGATGTTCGTGCCGTTCAAACGCTTGACGTAGTTATGCGAAAAGACCGCCGCCATCGGCTTTAGAGATTCGAGCTGTTCGCGCAGTTCTTCGACGAGCGATTTTTCCAAAACTCCGGCGTGCAGCGCGGCGTCGTAAGCCGAATCTTCAAAAATATCCCACGCGCCGAAAACAACGTCCGACAAATCCGTGAGCGGCACAAAGTCCTTAATCAGCGGCGAACGATTGTCCGTGCGTTTTCCGAGGCGAATCGTGCCCATCTGGGTCAAAGAGCCGATCGGCTTTGCCGTTCCTTTGCGAATCGCTTCACAGCCGGCGACAAAAGTCGTGCTGACCGCGCCGAGTCCGACCAGTAAAATTCCGAGTTTTCCGCTTGCCGGCGCAATTTCTACACCTTTTTCAATCATTGTTTATGAAATATTCTCCGATAAAGTAAAAGAGAAATGATAGCTTTACGAAATTGTTAAGGCAAACTTGGGAAAGATTTTATTTGCATTCAGAAACTTCTTTCTTCCAAGACCTTTGTAAACGAAACAGTTTCGGGGCTTGCCTTTTTCAAGTCTTCGGAAATCTTTTCGGCTTCGTCGGGCGAGATATGGACGGCGATGATTTGTTTCGGGTTGAATTGTTCTTTGACGAGTCGGCGTCCGTTTTCCGAAAGCAGAAACCAGTATGGAATAAACGCGACGTCGATATTTTCCGTTGCCAGATTAAAGGCTGAAAAATTTTCCGCCGTCATATCGGCATCGCCGATGTGGAGCAGGCGTTTGCCGCCGATTTCGATCAAATGACCGAAATTTTGAATCCCGATAAACTGCGCGTTGGCGTGACGCAGGTTTAGAAATCTGACTTTAATGCCGTCCTGATTATATTCGAACGTCTTTTTCCATTCGTAAGGGACGGGTTTGATCTGTGATTTTATTTTTTCGTAATCCGCAAAATTATTCGCGATTTCGTCGATCGTCTGCGCGGACGAAACGAGCAGCGCATTCGGATTATTTTTCAGATGCAGTCCGATCGATGCAGCGTGAAAATGGTCGAGGTGAATGTGCGAAACGAGCAAAAGATTGATTTTATCGTAAGGCTTTCGAGCCGTTTCGAGAGCGTTCAGCAGATCCGTCGGCGGAAAAGCATAAGCGGGTTTGTATTCGCGATGCAGCCCGTCAACCAAAATCTGCTTACTGCCCGCGCGAATTAAAACTCCCTGATTGGCAATGTAGCGGATCGTAAAATCCGCCATTTCCTTCGTTTCGTTCTGTTTGACAACCTCGGCTTTTTTCGGCTGACTGCACGCGCAAACTGCGAGAATAAAAACGAGCGCCACAATCTTGATAAGACTTCGCATAAAATTACCTCGTGCGAATTATACGAAAAATCGGCGCCGGCGGGTTTCGTTAAAATTCAGCTTCGATAGATGCGGTAATCAATTTCCTGAAAAATTGTGTCGCGGCTTTCGATTTCCGTGAGCATCGCTTCGTTGAATTCGCCGGTTTCAAGCATCTCGGCGAGCAGGTTAAAGCGGTGAATATGAGATTGAAAGCGGCGCGACGAATACTGAACGGTCGTGCCCTGATAAATTTGAAAAGCCCAGTCCGACGATTGCGCGAGCAGTAATTCGCGCGCCATCTGATTCAACGCGCGGTATTCGATTTCATTCGGATGCTCGAAGCGATTCGCAAACTGCGTCATTTTGCGTTCGGCGTCGTGCTGATACGGATACATCCACGAATTTCCCTCGTTGATCCAAACCTTGTAATAACCGTTTTCGCCCCAGGATGACGCGGTCGGCTGCTGAATCTGGATCGGAATCTTCGCGTCGAGAAAATCTCCCGGCGAGATCGGCTTGATTTCGTCCTGATCGTAATAGAGCTGCTTAAAGAGAAAATCAATAAACATCGGACCTTCGAACCACCAGTGACCGTAAAGTTCGGCATCGTAAGGCGACGTGACGAGCGGCGGATGAGCGCCGAAATTTTCACGTAATTGGCGCGCCTGTTCCTTGCGCTTGGCGATGAAATCAAAAGCGTGCATCGCCGCTTTTTCCTTGGCGATCGCCGGAACGTACGGCATTTTGTTCTGCTGCGAAACGCCGCGCTCGCCGATGCGGAAATACTTCAAGCCTAAGTGCCGCCGGTTTCCGTCCTTGTGCAGATGCGGTTTTAAGTATTCGAGCGGCAGATCCCAGCCGACGTCGCGGTAAAATTCGCGATAGAACGGATCGCCCGGATAACCGACCTCGGCGCTCCAGACCTGCTGCGAGGTTTCGACGTCGCGCGCGAAAACCGCGACGCCGTTCGGGCACATAACAGGCGCGTGAACGCCGAAGCGCGGGCGCGGATCGCCGTAGAGAATCGCGTGCGAATCGCCGATAAAATATTCGATTCCGTATTCTTTCAAAAGATTTTCGACGCCCGGTTCATACGCGCATTCGGCGAGCCAGATGCCGCGCGGCTGGCGTCCGAAATGCTTTTTATAATTGTTAACCGCGATCTCGATCTGCGCGCGGCGCGCTTCCGTCGTCGAAATGAGCGGCAAAAATCCGTGCGTCGCGCAGCAGGTGATAATTTCCAGTACGCCTTCTTCCTGTAATTCACGAAAGGCGTTAATTAAATTTCGCCGGTAGCGATTGTTCCACAAATCGAGCGACGCCGAAAGATTGTCAACATACATTTTGACGACGTCGTAAAATTCGGGTTCTTCGCGCTGGACGCGTTCGAATTCCTTGCGCGCCAGCTCCAACAGATTTTCGAGATGCCGCGTATAGCGTTCCTGAAGCAGCGGGTCGGCGAGCATTTCGCAGAGCGGCGGCGAAACGTTCATCGCGAGACGAGGGCGTGCGCCGGCTTCGTGCTGATTCTGAAAAATAAAGATCAGCGGCAGGTAAACTTCCGTGATGGCTTCGTAAAGCCAGTCTTCTTCAAGAAATTCGGGATATTCGGGATGCCGCACAAACGGCAGATGCGCGTGTAAAATTAGGCTGAAATAACCTGTTGGCATATTTTGATTATTAAATTTATCGCCTCAAAGTAAAAGTCCCATTGATGCTTTTGCCGATAATCGTCTGATTATCGGCGGAGAGCGATAAATTATATCTATCCAGAATAATAATATTGTTCGGGTCGTTTTTGCGAAATCCTTTGAGCGTCAGCATTCGCGTGGACGGATTAAAAACTCCCTGAACTTCTTCGACGGCGGATGTGCCGATCTTATCCGTCTTTTTCGGATTCGTCGTGCGGCGGATCGTCCAGACGATCTGACCGGTTACTTTTCCGCCGCCGGTTTCCGTAAACGTCGCTTCGGCGGTGAAATATGTGCTTTTCGACGTCCAATCTCCCGACCATTTTCCGGTCGGCGTTAAATTCGGATTCGGTTCAGCCGGCGCGGGCTTATTGCTTAAAGGCAGATTTACGTTCGTATTCGGAGTAGTAGTTTGCGGAGCCGCGTTGTTTGCAGATTGGTTGACGGGAATTGATTTGATTTGAGGCGTTTGTTCGATGTTCGAATTTTGAACGGCAGCCGGGAATTTATCGAATTTTTCCTGCGGCATGAACATAAATGCCGCCATTGCGACGAGCGCGGTTGCGAGAACGCCGATAATCAGGAAAAGCCATTTGGAAGAACCGCCGAAATTTGAAACCGGCGGCGGCGGCGTCTGCGTCTGAGCAGTACGCGGGATAATCACAGTCTGATCATTACCGGAGGTCTGAAAAACGGGCGGATATTGAGCGGTGTTCGCGTCGGAGTTGAGCGGCGTACCGTCTTCCAGACAAAAAAAGTTATCGTCCGTAAAAGTTTGATGACATTGTGGACAGTTTTTCATATCACACGAATCGCTAAAAATTTACGGACGATTTTCGCACATTATAATTTAATTTCCAAGACCGAAAGAACTCAGCGGCGAAAGTTTCGGAAGATACTTCGGAGCATTGTCCGAAATATCCTTCGGCGCACCGGCGCGCTGAACGGTTCGCTTTTTGATGGATTTCGGAAAATTAACCAGACTCGCGCCGTAAACTGTCGCGCCGAGTTGTTCTTCCTCGAAGATTTCCTCGTCGAAAACCTCGAAATTTTCCTTCAAAGCCGACAAAGCGTTTTCCGCGCTCAGGCTCGCGGCGTGTTCCTGCAAAACAATAAACAGCGATTCGCTGATCTGACCGCGTAAAGATTCGAGCGAAACGCCCGACGCGAGCGCAAGCAGCGCGAATCTCACTTCATCGGCGTTGATCAGGTTGAAATCCGATTTGCGTTTGCCGATCAATTGATCGAGCGCGTTTTGCGTCGCCGTTTCCGCCGCCGCAAAATCATCGCCCGCGAGCGCGACTTCGAAAGCGTCCTGCCGGAAACCGGAATTGTCCAAGACCTCCGCAAAGGCATTCGACGAAATCGCCCAGTCGGCGTCCGAAGCGGCGCGCGGACTCGGGCTTTTGCGCGGCGTTTCGATCGTGTTCGAGAAAATTACGCGAATATACGGGCGATTCGGCGCGTAAAAACCGATCTCGGCGCGATACTGCGTGTCCGAATCGGCGTTGAACCAGTAATTTCCTTCCGCATCAACCGCGCGTATTTCCTCGTGCTCGTTTTTCAGATTGACGAATTTCGCGATCAGCTGGTAACTTCCGATGCTGCCGGAAAAAACCTTCTGCAAAATCTGAAACGGATTGTTTTTGATCGACCAGTAAAAATAAATTCTGTTCGGTGACTGCATTTGCAGACGCGCACGGTTTTCTCTTTGCAGTTCGGGCAATTTCGGCATTGCCAGCTCGGCAAAAATCGGGTCGACTTCTTCTGCCGCATCGGTTTCCGTGTCGGCTGAAACCGTTTCCTCGTCAAGGAGAAACTGCGGCGCTTTTGTGTCCGAAATCACTTCGTCGTTTTCGGATTTGATAAATTCCGCCGATGAAAGCGGATTTAATTTAAGTTCCCTCGTGACCGCTTCACTCGGCGTTTCTTCGATTTCCAATGATTCCTTGTTCGTGTCGTTTTCGCTCATAAAATTATCTTAAAAGTAGTTTGATAAACTGAAATTATGCGCTCTTTTTCGGAAAACGACAAGTATTGTGAAATTTTTAACAAAATATTAAGACGGCGAGAATTAACGGACATGCCTAAAATAACATCGGTATCGGATAGAAAATTTTTAACGCAAAGACGCCAAAGACGCAAAGAGTTTTTGGGAAAACACTCCCAAAATCGAAAGCTTGAATGAAATTTTATCTATTCGCACCAACTGCACAAACGCTAAAGAACTTTGCGTCTTTCGCGCCATCGCGCCACCAGCATTAAAGATAAATTCTTGCTCCGAGACTGATGCCGAAAGTTATTTTTTCGCCGGAAGCAAGCTGACTTGTTTTAACTTGACTTCGATTTTTCCGATGTTGCTTTTGATCTGCGAGCGCACGGGAATGCGGCGGGCGTCGTCGGTTATCCAGATAATCATGCTGCCTTCCTGTTCGATCAGGCGGTTAATGCCGAAAACTTCCGGTTCGACGCGGAAACACATCACTTTGCCGATTTCCGTGCGCTGAATTTCGCGGCGCGTAACGCGGACGGGAACTTTGTAAAGCAAACCTGAATCGCTGATCGTCAGTTCGAAAACCTTGCCGACCGCGAGGGGCATCATGCGGAGCGCGTAAATTCCCGAAACCATATCATGAACTTCGCCGCGGATTTCCGAGGCGATCTTGCGCGGCGGTCGCATCGGTTCCTGCGGGTTGGTTTCGGAAAAAGTCACCTGCCGGTTATCGTAATCGAAAATCGCTTCCGAAATGCGGACACGCTCTTTCTGAGTGTCGTTTTTCTGTGTTCGCAGGATGCGAAAATTGAGGTTGTCAACGGTCGACTGATATTCCTGCAAAAAGCTGTAGCGAAAGAGTTTAAGCAAAGAACCTTTCGAGCGGGCTTCGGTTTTTATCAAATAATTCGCGCTGTTCGGAGCGTCGGTCAGCGTAAAGGTCAGATCGGCGACCGCGATGCCCTGAATGATCTTGCTGACCTTGCCTTCGTATGTGAGAACTTCGCCGATCTTAAATGGTTTTGTCTGCGCCGCGCTTTCAGACGAAACTCCGGCGAGCAAGATAAAAAACATCAGCAAAGCGAAAAATTTAAATTTCATAATCCTATCTTAAAAAAGGCTTTGGCGGCTAAAATGCTCCACGCGATAACCAGTCCGAACGCGGCGCGATATTCTCTGTAACGTAAGTATAACTGAAAATCGAATTTTTCTGAACTCTTTTTCCAGGCGCGCAGGCGCGGGAAAAAGAGCGGCACATTTTCTTTATATTCTTCAAAATCCGCGCCGAAAATCTGCGTCAAATCTTCTGCTTCGACGCGCATCACGGGCAGATAGATGCCCAAAAATAAAACGATAAAGACAGCCGCGAGCCACCACACGCCCGACGCGACGGTAAACCCGACGCCGAGCAAAAAACTGCCTAAATAGAGCGGATTGCGCGTGTAAGCATACGGACCGGAAACCGCGAGATTTTGATTCTTGCGAATATGCCCCGAAGACCACGCGCGAATCAATATTCCGATAATCGAAACCGCCGCGCCGATGAGTAAAGTCGTCAACGCAGGTTTCGCGAAAACGAGAAAAACCGCCGCGAACAAAAATCCGAGCGGCACGCGAAGGCGTTGTAAAAGTCTTTTATTTTTTGAAACCATTTGGAACCGAAGCAAATTATCGCGTGTTTTACGCGCGGTTTTCAAACCCGTCCGAGCCTTTTTTGAATCGCGCCCGAAACCGTCTCGATTCCGATGTCCATACAAATCCAGTTTGAACACGTTCGGCGATGACAATCGACGCGGCAGCCGATGTCGGTGCGTTCGACGCAAATATCCAGCGGATTCGGACTTCCGTTGCGCCACCATTCGGTCGGACCGAAGATGCCAACGACCGGCGCGTTTGCGGCGACCGCGAGATGCGTCGGTCCGGTGTCGCCGCCGACGTAGATTTTTGCGCGTTTCGCCAGTTCGTAAAAACCTTTGAGACTCGTCTGCGCCGTAAAAGCTTTGCCCGATCTGCTGTTTTGCAGAACTTTTTGCGCCAGATCGGTTTCGTTCGGCGCGGTCGTAACGACTGATATTAAGCCGTTTTCTTCCCAGATTTTATCGGCAAGCGAGCCGAATTTTTCGGCGTGCCAGAGCTTTGTCGCCCAGCCGCCAGCCGGGTTGAGAATCGCAAAATTTTCGCCGGTCTCGTTAATGATTTTTTCGGCTTCCGACTTGTGCGTTTCGTCCGTAAGAATCGGAAAATCGAAATTTTCTGTCGGAACTGCAATATTTAAAGCTTTTTCGGCGAGCGTCAGATTTTTTCGGATAACGTGAATCGGCTTCGGGATTTCGACGGTTTCGGTCAGTAAAAAGCGGCTTGCCGGTTCGCGTAAGTTTGTTTTATCAAAGCCGTAGCGGCGCTTTGCTTTTGAGAGCTTGGCGATTCCGGCGGATTTCAAAAGTCCCTGAAAATCGAGCACGACATCGAAACTGAAACGGCGCAGCTCGCGCATCTGGCGCGACGCGTCGAGCAGTATTTCTTCGAAGATTTTTCCGCCGCGTAAAGATCGGGTGTCGAGTTCGATGAGATTGTTTATCAAAGAATTTCCGCGTAAGATTTCCGCCGAGGATTTTTCGACCGCCCACGAGATTTCCGACTCCGGCAAAGCGCGTCTGACGGCGGCGAGAGTCGGCAAAGTATGGACGATGTCGCCGATGCTGCTTAATTTGACAAAGAGGATTTGCATCTCGTTAATGTTAAACCGTAAATATTAAATTATGAAAACGGGGCTGTAAAACTCGGAGTCGAAAAATCAAATTAACGGACGCTCGAAAAAAGTCTGGAAAATTGAGCTAAAATAAGCTATCGTATAGTTTAGCTTCTTCCCTCGCTGCACAAGCCGCCCCTTGCTGATATATGAATAAATCGAAGCGCGCGCAGGAAGACTTGCGTCCCGCACTCATATTTTTAACCGGAGATTTGATTGCCGTCCCGATCCCGCTCGAACGCGAGGAAGTTATTTTAGGGCGCGCGCTCGAAGCGGATGTGCGCGTCAACGATACGAAAATTTCGCGCAAACATGCCCGTATCAATGCCGTTACCGATAAGGAAACAAAGGCGGTGAGCTACGTTTTGACGGATTTAAGCTCGCGCAACGGAACGCTTCTGAACGGCGAGAAAGTTCGCACGGAAACTTTGCAGAACGGCGACAAGATCACGATCGGCGAACATATTTTGCGCTTCGAGTTTCTCGACGAGATCGACCGCGAATTTCACCGCCAGATTCATCGCCTTCTCTCGCACGACGATTTGACCGGACTGCTTTCGAGCCGCTCGTTTTTTTCCGAGCTGCGCCGCGAATCGGCGCGCGCCAAGCAGGAAAACCGCCCGTTCTGCGTGCTCATGATGGACGTCGATTTTTTCAAGAACGTCAACGACACATACGGGCATCTGACGGGCAGCAAAACGCTCGAAGAGATCGGCTACTGCATCACGCAAAACCTGAGAAGCGGCGACGTTGCGGCGCGATTCGGCGGCGAGGAATTCGCGGCTTTCCTGTTGCACGCCGAAATCGGTCAGGGCATGGTCGCGGCGGAACGCATTCGCACGGAAATCGAAAAACAGGAATTTACCGTTATCAAGCATGGAAAGTCATCAACCGAAAAACATCACGTGACGATCAGCATCGGCGTCGCGACATATCCCGACGATTCGAGCGACGTGATCGAACTCGTCGAAATGGCGGATTCGGCGCTTTACCGCGCCAAGCGCGAAGGTCGCAACCGCATCTGCGCATACCGCGATTTGCAGCCCGAAGAAGTAAGTAAACCGTTTCCGGCGCGCGAAGATTAGATTCAAGATTCCAAATTCCAAATTTAAGATTGATTTTTCGCGGACTTTTTTGCAACTTTTTGCGGCTTACGGTCGTGAAAGTCATTGTTTTGCCCGTTGACCGTTGTTCGTTGTCAGTAACAACGGCTTTCTGTTAAACTTTTCGAGTTCACGAAACAGATAAGTTATTTGTTGTTCCGAAGGTTTTTGAAGAGAGCGGACAACCGACAACTAACAACGAACAATCTATAAAAAAGAAGTGATTACCAAACTCAATCTAGCAAGTCGCCCGTTTCGCAACCGGACTTTACCGTATCTGATCGCGCTTGTGCTGTTGGCTCTGAGCGTCGGCGGCGCGATCTTGTGTTTTGCGAAATTAAGAGATATTCGCGAGAACAACGATCTCGCCAAAAGTCAGATTGCCGATATCGAAGCTAAAAGCAAAGAACTTACCACTAAAGGCGAGCTCGTGCAGCAGGAAATGCCGCCCGGTAAACGAGTCGAGCTGATCGCTGCGCATAAGCTCGTCGCCAACAAATCGTTCGGCTGGTCGAAATTGTTTTCCGATCTGGAAAATAATCTTCCGGGCAGCGTCAGCGTGTCGCGCATCGTCGTTCAGAACGTCTTTAAAGACGCCGACCGCATCAAAGCCGAACTCGATTTTGCGGTTCTCAGCAATGATTATCAGAGCGTTGCCCAGATGATTGACAGGCTCAATAATTCCGGCGTTTTCAAAGCCGAGCTGCGCGGGCAGGATTTGCAGAAAACCGAGCGTTCGACTTATACAGAATATACGCTTTATCTGGTTTACACGCCTTATTCCGTTTCGCAGCAGACGACCTCCGACCCGTATCTGACGGAGAATAACGGAGGCAATCAGTAATGGAAGACAATAATCTCAAACCCGAACAAAACGGCGCAGAAACCACGCCGACCATTCATGTCAACGACTACGGCACGACGAAGGATTCGACGGTCGTCATCGAAGAAGCCGACCGCACGGTGATGCTGACCGATGACGAAACGATCATTATTCCGAAGGAAACGATGATTGACGTTCCGCCGAAAAACCGCGAGCGCAAGGTTTACGCCGGAATGTGGGGCACGACCGAACTGGTCACGGTCGGAATCTCGATGCTCGCGATTCTGACGACCATTTTAGTGTTCGTCCTGCTCGTTCTGCCGGCGCAGAGAGAACTGAACAACACCCGTGCGGAACGCGACGAACTGGACAAGAAATTAACCGAAGCCAGTTCGCGCTACGGCAATATTACTTCGACTCAGGAGCGCGTCGCCGATCTGATCAGGAGCGTTGACGATTTTGAATCGCGCTATCTGGCGACGGAGATCAACGGGAAAGCGGCGCTTGCCCAGCAAATTAACGGGTTGATCATTGCCTACGGCTTGACGAACACTTCGGGACCCGATTACGCGACGCTCGAAATTAACGACGCGAACCGCAACAATCAGCAAAACGACGCCGAGCGCGGCAGATCGAAATTTACCAGTATTTACCCCGGACAATATATTACGATGACGCTCGACGGCTCGTATCAGAATTTACGCAGATTTATCCGCGAGATCGAAACGAACCGCAATCAATTCGTCATTATCAGCGCGATCGAACTCGAACCTTCGGAAAATAAGGAACCGGAAAACGATCCGACGAAACCGCAGCAGGCTTCGATCAACAATCAGCCGACGGGCGCGAATCCTAACGGACAGTTTCAGAATATACCGAATTACATACAGCCGAATCCGCAGCAACAGCAGCAGCAGCAGCAGCAAACCGCGACAAAGGTTGACCGAGGCAAAACGCGCGGCGAAACCGTTACTTTGCGTCTCGAACTGGCGGCTTATTACCGCCGTCCGAATTTACAGCCGCAAACGGCGGGTCTTGAACGGTAATTTGAAGGAGTTATAGAGAGAATGAAACTTTTTGAAGGTAAAACTCCATCGGAAAGAAATAAAATTATCGTCGCGCTCGTGCTCGGTGTGCTGTCGGTGCTTGCGATCGGCAATATGATCTTCACGCCGTTTTCGAGCCGCAAGACAATTAACGTTACTTTATCACCGACGCCGAGCGCATCCGCCACGCCGAACCGCACGGGTGATACGGTTGTCAGCCCGATGCCGAAGCAAAACGAAATAGACGATATTTACACGCGCATACCGGTTTCCGTTCAATATCCGCCGGGAGCGTCAGACCCGGGCAGAAACATTTTCGCGTTTTACGAGCCGCCGATCCCGACGCCGTACAGCCCGACGCAGACACCAATACCGAAAACGCCGATCCCCGTGACGCCGAAACCCGAGCCGACACCGAACGTTTACTTTAGTTTTATGAACCGGCAGAGCGCGTATGCGGGCGAAAAAGGATTTAAATTAGAAGTCGGCGGCGACAAATTTACGCCCGAAACCGTCATCTGGTTCAACGGCACGCCGCTGCCGACCAGATATATCAGCCCGCAGCAATTGACGGCTGACATTCCGGCGAATTATATCTCCGCTGCCGGACAGCCGAGCGTTCAGGTCAAATCGGCGGACGGCAGGCTTTTTTCGAATCCGATTATTTTCAACGTGATGCAGCCGCCGCTGCCGCAGTTTACCTATAAAGGAGCGGTCAAGAAAAAGTTCGGCAACAACGATTCGGCGTATATTCTCGAACCGGGAAGTCCCGCCGAAGTTTCGAAACGAATCGGCGATCTGATCGGCGGACGCTTCAGATTGTTCAGAATTTCGCCCGAAAGCATCGTTGTTAAAGATATAAATCTCGGCTTCGAATACACGGTTCAAGTGGCGCAGGGTGCGGGACAATCTACTTCGACAACGACGATAAATCAGCCGAATAGACCGACGAATCCGAATTTTCCCGACCCGAGCATGATTCAGCCGAATCCGAATCCTAATTGTCCGCCCGGAATTCCGTGCGGAAACTTACAGCGCGTCCAGCCGACGCCGCAGCAAAAGAAAGGGGACGATGACGTAGACGACGACGGCGACAATTAAAAGCCGGGAACAGTAAACATGAAAGCCGACAACCGCAAATCGCAAATCGCAAATCGCAAATCCGAGCAGGGAATGTCGTTGCTCGCGGTGATTGCGGTGATGTCTATTTTTGCGATGGCTCTGCTTGCGGTCGCGCCGACCGTTTATATCGAAGTTCAGCGCGAAAAGGAACTCGAACAAATTCGTCGCGGCGAGGAAATCGCGAAAGCCATCGAACAATACGTTTTGTTTTATCGCGGCGCAAAGCTGCCGTCTTCGATGGACGACCTTCTCGAAGGTCTGCCGTACGGAACGAAAAAACGCATGATCCTGCGACCTTCGGCGGCGGTTGATCCGTTAAGCGAAGACGGCAAATGGCGTTTGATAAAGCCCGATAGTCAGGGTTTCATTAATTTCGCCAAACGCGTCCAGACCTACAACAACGGGCTTTTGCCGTCGAGTCCGAGCACGGTTTTCGATCGCTGGGCGATCACGCTCGTGAACGTCGTCAATACCAACAGCGAAAACGATATCGAGGACGCCGACGATATGGAGATTGACGATTCGACCGAAAATACGCCGTTTATCGGCGTTGCCAGCAAAAGCAAAAGCAAATCGGTGATCGCTTATTACGGCATCGAAAATCACTCGAAATGGATTTACACACCGCTTTTTCGCGGCGGCGGCGTAAGCGCCGTTAGTCCGCAAAACCGCAACAACTTCCAGTTCAACAGCAACAGATAATCCACAGTGCGATAGAAAGTTCGAGGTCTGGAGTCAAAGATTTCTTCTTCAAACTCAAGACTTCAGACTTCGGACTCTTTTTAAAACTCCGCTTTTTTCGTTTTTACGTGTAAGCTCGCGTCGTTGTATTCGTCAACCGACTTTTTGGCGGCTGACTCCAAAAGCACGGAGCTCGGCGGGTACATTTCGATGTCGGCGTCGTCCATCGCTTTTTTAATGTTGGTCGCGACCGCGTCGAAAACATTCATCGGCTTATCCTTATCGGTGTTGATCCAGAAATATATCGAAATATTCACGCCGTCCGCGCTTAAATCCGTAACGACTACGCTCGGCGCGGGTTCTTCGACGACGCCTTCCGTATGTCCGAGCGTATTAATAATGACGCCTTTCGCTTTTTCGAGGTCGCAATCATAGCTGATGCTGATCTTTAAAAGCATCCGGCGACTCGCGCCCGCGCCGCGAATTGTGAGCGCGCTCGAATACATATCGCCGTTCGGAATCAAAACCATTTCGCCGTCGTCTTTGCGCAGCTTCGTAGCGCGCACGCCGATATGTTCGACCTTGCCCTGATTACTGCCGACGAAAAGATAATCGCCGATCCGAAACGGCTGCTGCCATAAAATCAAAACGCCCGACAATAAATTATTTAAAATATCCTTGGTCGCAAAACCGATCACGAACGAGGTAAATCCGAGACCGGCGATCAGGCTGCCGAAATTGAGGTTGGTAAAGATCGTGAACGCCGTGAAAATTCCGATCGTGACAATCGCCACGCCGATCAGTCGGCTGAATAAAATTCGTAAACGGTTGTCTAATCCGGTTTTTCCCGAAGCCGAAAGAAAGATGGCTTTGACGGCTTTCGATAAAAGCCAGAAAAGCAGAAATACGATTAGACCGGCGATAATAAGCGGAACCTGCTCGACGATCGAGACTATTATTTTATTGATCGAATTCCACGTAACGTCCTTGATTTTGGCGGCGTCTTCGATAATTCGATTAGTATTTGAGTTTGTATTTTGCAGAAATATCATAAAAACCTATATGTTAAATATATGCTTTGAGGTTGTAAAAGGTTGGAAACTTTATCATTATGGACTTGACTTTGAGATTATTTAGAATTAGAATAATTCTAAATAAAGAGGAAAATATATGGAACTGCATAACACAAAAATTGACATTGCGAAGGGAAAAAGAGAAAAAGTTATCGGAATTTTGAACCAGCGTTTGGCTGACGCGAGCGATTTGAAATCGCAGGCTAAACAGGCGCACTGGAACGTTAAAGGAATGAGTTTTATTGCACTGCACGAGCTTTTCGATCAGGTTGCGACCGAACTCGACCCGCACGTTGACGATATCGCCGAACGCATCACGACTTTGGGCGGCGTCGCGCTCGGCACGGTTCGCGTGGCGGCGCAGAATTCGTCTTTGAGCGAATATCCGCTCGAAATTTCGGACGGCGCGGCGCACGTTGACGCGCTTTCGAACGCGCTTGCGGATTTCGGCAAAAAAGTACGCGCCGATATTGACGCGACCGACGAACTCGGCGACAAGGACACGGCTGATATTTTAACCGGAATTTCCAAGTCGATCGATAAACTGCTCTGGTTTGTCGAAGCGCATCTGCAAGCTTAGAAAGCGAAAAGATCGATAAACTGCTCTGGTTTGTCGAAGCGCATCTGCAAGCTTAGAAAGCGAAAAAGTGAAAAAGTGAAAAGGTGAAGAAGTTGGTTGAATCAATCAGCTTCTTCACCTTTTATTCGTTTTACCTCGACGGCAAACATTCGGCAAATAATGATTTGTCCGATTAAATACCAAACTACCGGAAGATACGGGAAATAATTTTGGTCCAGCCTTTATCGGCGGCAAAATCGTAGCCCGCGAGCAGAATCACGATTATCCCGTAATGAATCGCCATCACGAGGACGAAAGTAATTCGTTTTACGAGGTCGTTTAATTTTCCGAGCTGAAAGAGCGCGACGAAAAGAAAAAGCCATGAAGTTAAGGGGAGCAGAATATAAAAGTTTGCGTGCCCGCCGCCCGTGCTCAAAACAGCGAGAAACAAATATCCGGCGGTGTAAATAAAACCGAATATGATGCTGAAAAGCATTCTTTCCACAATAAGTTTCAACTAACTTGAATAGTCGAAAACGAGATTGCAGAAAGCCTTGACGCCGACGTCGAGGCGCGAATCGTCAATGAAAAAGTCCGGCGTATGATGCGGCGCGGCGTCTTTTTTGTTCTTGCCCGCAGGCATTCCGCCGACGTTGAAGAAAAACGACGGCGCTTTTGTGCCGAAGAACGAAAAATCTTCCGCGCCGGTCGTCCATTCGGTTTCGAAGACGTTTTCCTTGCCGGCGGATTTTTCTAAACTAGGCAGCATTTTCGTCACAAGCTCGGGCGTGTTGTAGGTGACGAGCGTTTTGTTCTCGAACGAAACTTCGACCGTCGCGCCCATTGATTCGGCGATTTTCGTCGCGGTCAGGCGGATTTTTTCGTGGACGTCTTTCTGCATCTGCGAATCGAGCGTGCGAATCGTTCCCGACATTGTCAGCTCTTCGGGAATAATATTTTCGCGGACGCCGCCGTTGATCTTGCCGACCGTGATGACGACCGGCGCTTTCGTCAGTTCGGACTGGCGCGAAACGATCATTTGAAGCCCGTTGATGATCTGCGCGGCGGTCGCGATCGGGTCAATGCCGCCCCACGGCGCAGAGCCGTGCGCCTGTTTGCCTTTGACCTTAATCGTGAACCAATCAGCCGCCGCCATAAACGAGCCGCTTTTATAACGGATTTTGCCGATCTCGGTCTGCGAATTGATATGGATTCCGAAAATCACATCAATTTTCGGATTGTCCATCACGCCTTCCTTGAGCATCAGCGCCGCGCCGCCTTCTTCGCCGTCGGGCGCGCCTTCTTCCGCCGGTTGAAAGATAAAGACGATCGTTCCCTTGATTTTATTTTTCATTCCCGACAAAACTTCCGCCGCACCCATCAGCATCGCGACGTGCGTATCATGCCCGCAGGCGTGCATTACGCCGACCATCTGCCCGTTGTATTCGGCTTTTTCTTTCGACGCGAAGGGCAGCGGAACGCGTTCCGTAACGGGCAGCGCATCCATATCGGCGCGCAGCGCAACGACGGGACCGGGCTGCGCGCCCTTCAAAATTCCGATCACGCCGGTTTTCGCGACGCCCGTGCGGACTTCCAAACCGAGCTTGCGCAGATGATCTTCGACGTATTTCGCGGTTTTGAATTCGCGGTTCGAAAGTTCCGGATATTGATGCAGATGACGCCGCCAGCCGATGACCTGCGGCAAAAGCTTTTCGGTCGCCGCGCTGACTTCCTTGTTCATATCAACGGCGCAGATCGAATTCGCCGCCAGCAAAAAGACGATCACAAGAGAAAGAAATTTTTTCATTGATTGATTCTCCAAAGGATTAAAATGGATAGATTTTAGCGCGGGCGGCGGTTTCGGCAAAATAGAAAAGCGGCAAATGTTGTAAATTTCAACATTTGCCGCTTCGAAACAACAGAAAAATGCAGTGTTTATAAGCGTGAAGCCTCTTTCCACCGGAGAAGCCTATATTTTTTGCGTCTTTGCGCCTTTGCGGGAAATGTATTTATTCTTCCCGCTGTAGAAGCAAAGTTTTAGATCATTTCTAATTGCCTTTGATGAGCGCCGTCTGAAACGGCAGAAGTTCAGCCGACATGATTCCGGCTTTCACCGCATCGTCGTCTTCCATGATTCTTCGCGCTTCCGCTTCCGTCTCGACTTCGAGAATGACGACGCCCATCGATTCTCTAACCGTCGTGCGTCCGGCGAGAACCAGTTTGCCGTCCTTCTGCAATTGCTGAAGCTTCGCGAAATGCCTTTGAAGCGCCCGATTGTCGGCTTCCGTCCACGCCTTTTCGTCCTGATATTTCGCGTTAAGCCGCAAAACGATGACGAACTGCTTTTTCGTTTGCGCGGTTTGCGGCGGCGTCGGCGGAATCTCCTTGCCTAAAACAGTTCCCGCCGCTTCGACCAGAATTCTCGATAAAGATTTACCGCCCAAATTTTGAAAAACGCTTGTGTTGACCTGCACCGCGACCGCGATTTTATGTTCGGGAAAATACATCATATCGGTCATATAACCCGGAAAAAAACCGCTGTGCCCGTAGGTTAAACCCGCAGGCGTAGGGCGAATTATCACGCCGAGACCGTATTTCGTATTGCGTCCGAGTTTTGCCGGAACGCCCGCGAGCATTTCCGGCAAAAGCGCGGCGTCAAACGCCTTGCCTTCGTACATCGCCTTTGCCCAGCGCGCCAGATCCTCGGCGTTCGAAACCATTCCGCCGCCCGTCCATTCGAATTGCGGATTGATGATGAATTTACCGTTCTCCAACACCAAATCCTTGCCGCCGAACGGATTATCCGCTCCGGCATAACCCTGGATCAAGCCGCGAATCTCGCGTCTGTCCTGCGGATATGTGCGCTCGAATTTCAGCGGTTTCAAAACGCGCCGCACGGCTTCGTCGTAATATTTTCTACCCGTCACGCGCTCGATAATCATTCCGAGAACGATGTAGTTCGTGTCCGAATAATCCCAGCCCGCTCCGGCTTCGAACGGCGCTTTTTCGTCAAGCAGATATGACACGAGTTCTTCCGGCTTCCAGACTTTATCGGGATTCGCGGTCAGATCGCGCGTAAACTGTTCTTTAAATTCATAGCGAATCAGCCCGCTCGTGTGATTCATCAATTGCCGCACGGTGATCCGGCGTGCGTTCGGCAGGCGCGCGAACCACGTTTCTTTACCGAGATATTTTTCGATCTTGTCGTCGAGCGAGATTTTGCCTTCCTTGACTAATTGCAAAGCGACCGCCGCCGCAAAAGTTTTGCCGACGCTGCCCGCCGCCATAATATCGGTCGGCTTCATCTGCCGTTTAGCTTCCAAGTCTGAAAACCCGACTGCTAAAGCAAAGCATTTCCCGTCAGCCAGACAAACGCCCAGCGTCGCGCCCGGAAATTTGCCCGCTTTGTGCCATTCGTCGAGCTTCGCCTGTAGTTTTTGCTGCAAAGCGTTCGCGTCAATTTTTGCGGCAGTTATTTGCGCTGACGAAGAAATGAACGCCAAACAAATGAGCAATACGGCGATGATTGTTTTAAGGTAAGTTTTCATAAATATGATTGGACAATCTCAGTTTTCATTTTCGTCGCTGAAAGCGACAAATATAATAGCGTAGGGTTAAGCGAGTGGAACGAGCGCAACCCTACGAACGATAAAAAGATTTCCGACGCTGAAGGTGTCGAACAACTAACGTTAATCGTTGCTCGCCTTCAGCGAGCGAATAAATTTACCAGCTAACGTAGGGTTTCATTCGCTTTGCTCATTGCACGCTACGCTATTATATTCGTCGCTTTCAGCGACTTTAACTTGCCGCCCTCGGCAGACGGCTTAAAAGCGTCTGAAAACGCGCATCGTTTCGAAGCGGCGCGAGATCGGTATCGGTTTCAAAAGTCTGACGATTGACGAAACCCTCGTCAATCGCCTTGTTCAACATTTCGAAAGCCTTTTCGTTTCGTTTCAGACGAACGTACGCGCAAGCCATGTTGAAATAGGCGAGCCCGCGCGTGTTCGCACCCGCCGGAATGCCCATTTCAAAGGCTTTTTCGTAAGTTTTCAGCGCGTCTTCGTTGCGGTTGACGGACATTTGCGCGAGCGCCAGCTGACCGTATATAAAACTGTTTCGCGCGCCGCCTTCGGTCGCTTTGGTGAGATAATTCACGGCTTCATCGTAACGCTTCTGCCCGAGTCGGATTTGCCCGAGTCCGACGTAGATTCCGGCATCCGTGCCGCCGAGTTCGAGCGCTTTTTCGTATGCCGCATTCGCTTCGTCGTAGCGCTGAACCTGTGACAAAACGCGTCCCAACTGCTGGTAAGCGAGCGAGTCGCGCGGGTTTTCGGCAACCCACTTCGTGAGAAGTTCAGCCGATTTCTGCGGATTGTTGGCGTAGAGCGCGGCAATCACTTCGCGCGCCGCCGACGGTTTTTCAATCGGCTGCGGAACCGGTTCGAGATTCGATTTCCAAAACGCGAGCGCCTGCTGAATGACGCGCCGCGATTCGTCATTGTCGGAAAAAGCGTCGAAAGCGTGCGGCAGATTGCTCGCAAATTGGAGCGTCCACGGCGCGCGCGCTTCCGAAACTCGCTGCCAGAGATTTGCCGTAGTTTGTCCCAAACCCTGTAAATCGCCTTCCGCGAGAATAAACAAAACCGGCAAATCCTTGCGCAGACGAGTTTCCGCCGCCGGCGCGCCGCCGTAAAAAAGCGCCGCCGCGCGGATGCCTTTCGCCGCGCCGTCGCCCATCAGATAAACGAGCGACTGCGTAACGTTTGCCGAAGCCGCGTAAACACCGAGGCGCGACGCGTCAATGCCGTGCCGCGCGCCGTCTTTTTCGATAAAATCGAACAGCGCGCGTAAAGATTCTTGAATCCGCGTGCCGTCCATATCCATCGAAATTCCGACCATTCCGTGTGCCGCCACGAGTCGCGGAAACGATTTATAGATTCCCCAATTTTTCACTCGATTACCGGGCGCATCGCCGATCGCGTTGAGAAAAATGACGGCGGGAAATGTATCGTTCGGCTTGGCATTCGGCGGCGAATAAACGTCGATCGTCAGATTTCCCGAATACGGAACATCGGTTTTGACTTTAACGCCTTTCGTCGCCGGAATATCGTAAACGACGCCGTAAAGCCGTCCGTCGAGCGGCGACGTTTGCTGCGGATTGTTTTGCGCGAAAGCGGAGAGCGAAAATGTAAAAATCAGAACGAATAATATAATTCCTTTCATAAATAAAACTCCTGTTTGCCGGATATCGAAAACAATTTCGAAAAATGCCGTTCCGAAACTTTTAATTTTTAATTTTTAACTTTTCACTCATTTCTTGCTTTTCGGCAGAAATTCTTTCGGGATCGGATTATTGGCGCGTTCCTCGTCCCAGCTGACGGCGGAAATCCACCAGCGCGCGCCGTCCCGGAAAAGCTCGATACTGTTGATGCCGCGACCTTTCGTTTTTCCGTCTTCGGTTGAAAACTCGTAAACCGAAAAAACGTGCGCGATGTTGCCGAAACGCCGCACGACGCGGTTGATTTCGCGTTCCTGAAAGCCTTCTTTAACGAGAAATTCATTCGTGTTGTTGACGTATTGACTGTGATTCATCACCGACGCGCGGATTTTTCCGTCCGCCTGCTCGCTCATCGCGACAAAACGCGCGTCGGGCATATACAAAGTCCGGTCGCGCGACCATTGACGCGGAACGTTTCGTCCGCCCGAGATCGTTTCGTAAAACGCCTTGACGATTCCTTCGATCGTCGAAACGTCCTTCGGATCGGCGTCAACTATCGAAATCTCGACCGCTTTCAAATCGCGCTCGCATTGAAACTCCAAAGTCGAAGCCGCGTTCGCAATGCGCCAGCCCGTTTCGGTGCGGACGAGATTAAAAGTATTCGTCCCGCAATGCGAAAACTTTTCGTCGGCGTAGAAAGTGTAGCGTCCCGCGACGACCGCCAGATCGCCCGAAATGCGCACGTCTTTGTTCGGCATTTTTTCGATAAATTCCACGCCTTTTGTTTCGGAAATCGCTTTTGCAAACATTTCCGCCGTGAAAATGCGCGTTTTTGAAAGCCCTTTCCCGTCGCGCGGCTTGTCGATCGCGACGAGCTGACCTTCAGGCACGAAGACGGCGCGGATTTCACCGAAATTTTTCCCGCGCATCGCCGCAAAAAGCCGGTCGGGAACTTCCGACGCGGCTTTTATATCTTCATTTTTCGACGTTTGAGCGAAGACGTTCGAGATAAAAAGTGAAAGAAAAACTGCTAAAAAAAACTTTTTCATAAATTTATTTTTTCTTTTCGATGTATGATCCGGCGATGCGCGGCGCGATTGCAGCGAGCCAGCCGTTCATCTCGGTTTGCGTGTAATATTTTCCTCTGAGCATTACGCCCGCGCGGCGCTCGGTGTTCGAGATGTTTTCGAGCGGGTTTGCGTCCAATAAAATCAAATCGGCGCGGCGTCCTTTTTCGATCGTCCCGACTTTGTCGGATGTGCCGAAAAACTGAGCAGGATTTTTCGTTCCGGCTTCGAGCGCGGCGTAATTCGAAAGTCCGGCATCGGCTAAGGCTTTCAGCTCGCGGTGCATCGAAAAACCGTAAAGCCAAAGGAATTCGGGCGTGTCAGAGCCTGCCATAATTTTGCCGCCGGCATCGTAAATCTCCTTGATGAGCTTGTTTCTGATCTCGATCCAGCGCGCGCGTTTTTCGTAGGAAACCTGATTAATAAAGCGATTTTTTTTGTAAAAATTAAAGAAAAGCTCCTGCACTTTTGCCGGGTAAAACTTAAAATCGGGCTGCGCGCGGATTGATTCTTCCGAACGCGGCAGACCGAACGTGTTTTTCATAAAATGCTGCGTCGGATCAACGAACGGATTCGCTTCGACCGTCGCCCGCGCAAGCGGCGCGATCTTGCTTTCGTCAATATAATCAAGGCTTTCCCAGTTTTTCGGGTCGTAAATATAAAGATCGGAGATCGAATTTTTGCCCGGCGCGTCGTCTCTTAAAAGCATTTCGAGATAACCGTCGAGATGCTCGATCTGCTGGCGCGCTTTGAGTGCGCGTTCGACGCCGACAAAGCGGCTGTCGGCATGACCGACGACGCGAATGTTGAGTTTCGCGGCTTCGTCAATCGCCGCTTCGTAAACTTCCGCTTTGATAAAAGTCGTGATCTTGATGAAATCGTAGCCCGCCGCCTTTGATTTGCGAACGGCTTCGCGCGCTTCTTCGGGCGTATTGACGACGAAATTATTGCCCTGTTCGCGCCCGGTCAGATGCGGGCTTGCCGAGTAAATTATCGGCGCGACGATTTCATTGTTCGCCGATCTGGCGCGCAAAACCAATTGTTCGGGCGTTCCGATCATAAAACGAATCGTCGTCACGCCGTTGGCGACCATCACGCGCAATTCGTCTTCGGCGATCGAATCGGGATAATCGTCGCCGTCCGAAAGGAGATGCGTGTGCATATCGACCAAACCCGGCATCAGATATTTGCCCGAAGCATTAATGATTTGCGCGTTTTTCGGAACTTTAACTTTCGCGCCGATTTCCACGATCACGCCGTTCGTGATCAAAACGGTCTGTCTTCGCAAAACGCGCTCCGTATCCATCGGAATGACGTTGACGTTTGTAAAAGCGACGGTCTGCGCCTCGATGGCGATAAAACTATATAAAATCAGAGTTAAACCGAACAGAATAGTTTTCATCTTTTTCTTCCTTTCATACATTTGTAATTTCGGCAAAATTCGCAGCTTCCGGATTCTGTTTCTTTTATAAACCTCGGATTGTCTTATTTGACTAAATTGGATTTTCGGTCATTTTTCTGGACAAGGCAATGAATTTGTGATGAGCCGTAAAAAATACGGGTTAAATCGCCGAAATCGTCGAAAGGGAAGTTGCTCGTCGCGGGAAAGAGATTATCTAACGCAAAGGCGCAAAGACGCGAAGGCGCAAGGATTTTTTAAGTTTAGAAACGCATTTAATCTCTTCGCGGCTGTGCGTTAAATAAATGCGGCTTACTGCTGCTCCATTTGTTTGATTCTTTCCGCCGCGCCTTTGTTATCCGGGTTCAGTTCGAGCGATTTTTTATAACTCGCAATCGCGCGCGGGAAGTCGCCCTGAATCATGTAGGCTTCTCCCAAACTGTCCCAGGTGTTTGCCGACGCCGGAAAATCTTCGGTGTTAAGCGTGAAAAGTGCGATCGCCTCGTCAACTTTTTGCGCCCGCAAAAGATCGTAGCCGAGCGAATTGATGCGGCTTTCGTCGAGTCGTTCGGCGGGCGATGCGGCGCGGCGTTTGCGGTAATCGCCGATCGCCTGTTCCGCGCCGGCGCTAACGATCGCTTTGAGCAAAATGCGTGCGGGCGAATCATATCTGCCGGCATTTAACCACGCGAGCACGGGATGTTTTCCGCCTAATCCGTCCGACAAAATTTCCTTCAAGACAGAAAGCCCGTTCGCGCTGTTCGTCATTATGACGATGCCGTCTTTTTGCTTTTCAAAAGCGACGATAAACGACTTGTTGTTGCCGTTGTCGCCCCAGTGCCAGAAGGAATTTCCCTCGCCGGTCGTCTGTAAACCCCAGCCCAAACCCCACGCGATTTCGGTCGAAAGTTTTTCTGCCGGTTTGGTCGTGCAGATCAAACACGATTCGTCAATGCGAATCTGCGGCATCGTCATCTGGCGGCGCGTTTCCTTTTTCAAGCCCGTGCCGTTAAGAATCCCCGCCACGAACTTCGCGTAATCCGCCGCCGTCGTCTGCAAACTTCCGGCGGCATTTGCGGTCGCGCCTTCGCCCCGATCGGTTGGAGTTCCGAACAGATCGTGGTTAAAGGTTTTGAGTCGTTCGTGTTTTTCTTCCCACGCGAGCGTGCTCTTTGTCATTCCGAGCGGTTTGAAAACCGTTTCGCGCACGTATTCGTCGAATTTCATGCCGGTGATTCGCTCGACGACCTTCGATAGATAGACGAAACCTTCGCCCGAATAGCTGAAACGCTCGCCGGGAGCGAAATAGATCGGCAGATTTACGGCGTTGCGGGGCGAGCGCCAGTTCGGAAAGCCGCTCGTGTGTGAAAGAATGCGCCGCGCCGTGATTTGCCCGATCCGCGCATCGTCTGCCGCGACATCGTAATTTCCGGGCAGATATTTATTGAGCGGCGCGTCGAGATCGAGTTTTCCGGCTTCGACGAGCTTCAAAACGGCGTAAGCGAAAACCGGTTTCGTCAAACTCGCGGCTTCAAACACGGTTTCCGTGGTGACGGCTTCTTTGGTCTGCGAATTTTTGACGCCGAAACCGCGCGTCCAGACCGTTTTTCCGCCGCGTATGAGCGCGATCGAAATGCCCGGAATGTCAGCCGCCTTCATCAGCGCGGGCAGATTTTGTTCCAACTGCTCGATTGCCGCTTCTTTTTTCTTGTAATCGCCGACGGGTGCGAATTTCGTCTTTTGTGCCGGTGCAGTAATTGAAAAAAGTAAAATTAAAGCTAAAAATACGGCGCGTTTTTTATGAATCATCGAAACCTCAGAAATATTTTAGATTAGTTACGATAAAAACACCGCCTTGCATGCTTTTATGACAAGAAAGCTCAGGAAACTTTACGCGCCGCGTACAAACCCATAAAAATATGTTCGAACTCCCCATTTTCGTTCGGCACGAAGAGAAATTCGCCGTCCTCGAAACCGAACGTGTCGGCGGCGATTTTTTTGAGTTCGAACTCTTTATCGCTCTGCCGCACGAAAAGTTTTCCGCCCTGCACGAAAAATTCCCACGTTTGCGGCGCGTGCGCGAATTTTCCCGTGTAGCGGCGCAATTCTTCCGGTTTAACGGTTGTTTCCGGGTTTGTCTGATTCGTTTCGGGCTTTAACGGCAGAAGCATTTCCATCGCTTTCCGGCGCGATTTCGGCAAAGTTTGTCCGCTCGAATTGGCGAGCACGACGATCGCGATTTTTTGTTCGGGCGCGAAGAATATGGTCGAGCCGTAACCGCGCGACGCGCCGCCGTGCGAGACGGTTTTCACGCCGCCGTCGGTAAATCCCAAAAGCCCGTAGCCGTAAAACACGCGCTCCTGACCGGGCAGATAAAACTGCGGTTTCTGCAAATTTTCGACAACCATTGCGGGAATTGCCTGTTTGCCGTCAATTTTTCCGGCACCCATCATCGCGATCGCCCAGCGCGACAGTTCGTTAGCGGACGAAAACATCGAGCCGCCCGGATATTTCGCCGAATTATTGTCAATCGGTCGGATAACCTGCGCCGCGCCGTTCTGCACCTGATGACCGAGCGCGAGCTGGTAGGTCATCGCATCGGTCGGGCGAACGCCGGAACGCGTCATTCCGAGCGGGCGAAAAATCGTTTCCGCCAAAACATCCGCGTAAGGCTTGCCGTAAATTTCTTCCGCCAAAAATCCGGCGAGCCAGTAATTGGCGCTCGAATACGAATAAATCCGGTTCGGCGCGGTGAAAAAAACGTTTGTGTTCCAGGCGAGAATGTTTTGTTTTAAGCCGGAATCGTCGTTCGAAAAAACGGTCGGTGGCAAATCGCGCAAGCCCGACGACTGGCTTAAAAGCTGGTGCGCGGTCAAAGCGGCAACCGGCGCGGGCAGATTTTTGAAGTAATTGCCGATTGGCGCGTCAAGACGGATTTTTCCCGCGTCGGCAAGACGAACGAGCGCGGCGGCGGTGAACATTTTCGTCGTCGAACCCATGCGAAAAAGCGTCTCGGCGGTAATCGCGCTACCGCCTTCGATGCTCGTCGTGCCGAAACCTTTCGCGAAAATTACGCGGTCGCCGGAAACTATCGCAAAAGATGCGCCCGGAGTTTTGGTCGCCGCGAGTTCTTCAAGAATCGTCTTTTCGAGTTCGGCAAAATCAACCGGTTTGGTTTGCGCCGCGATTGAAACCGCGAGAAAAAAAAACGCGAAAATCGAAAGGATGGGTTTCATAAAAATCAATTCGTATGGAAACTTATTTAACTTTTTAGCCGCGGATTACGCGGATTTCGCGGGTAAAACCATAGATTTTAATTAGTAATAATCCGGCACAAATCTGATCTTAACCCGCGAAATCCGCGTTTGTCCGCGGCTAAAAAGTTAAATTAATTCTGCATAGACGCTTACTGCCTGGTCGCAGGCGTGACAGGCGTCGGCGCTTTACGCGCTTTTTCCTCTTCGGTGCAGCTTTGCGCGTCCATCGTCGAAGCCGCGCCCGCGATGCGCCAGCCCGCGTCGGTTCTCACCAGGTGAAACGAATTAACGCCGCAGTGCGAGACTTTATTGTTGACGAAAAAAACGTATCTGCCCCAAACCTGCGCGAAATCGCCCGTAACTTCGACCTTCGGCGCATACATATCTTCGAAAATCTCGGCTTTCTTTTCGGCAAAACCTTTCGAGAAGTCTTCCGCTTTCATCGTGCGGACGACGGTTTTGCCCTCACGGTTTTTCGAAATCGCGACGAGCTGCGCTTCCGCTGTGTGAAGCGCGAGAATGTCTGCCGGTTTATGCGCCGCCATCGCTTCCCAGAGCTTATTGATAACGGCGAGCGCGTCTTTTGAATCGTCCGTTTTTTGCGCCATCGCGGCGACGGTTGAAAGCGCGATAATCGAAAAGATAAAAAATAATTTTTTCATTTTATTTGTCCTTGTTTTGATAAATTTTTTATCCGCGGATTACGCGGATTTCGCCGATAATGCTTTTTAAAGTTTTCATTTACTTTGCGCCTTTGCGACTTAGCGGGAAATTTAAGAACTCCCGCTAAGTCGCAAAGGCGCAAAGTTTAAAGATTTTGATCCGCGAAATCCGCG
>JANOBZ010000086.1:0-19894 GCA_031411895.1 Acidobacteriota bacterium
CCGACAACGAGTCCGAAAGGCGTGATTTTTGCCGTTTTTGTAACCTTTTTCCAGTCCCGCTCGTTGCTCTTCATTCAATTCGACAATCTTTGTTTTCCCCATTTCAAAAAATAGTTTAGCCTATTTTTGTTGGGGTGCTTAGCTGCGCAAAAATTAATTTAAATTAGCCGCGGATAAACGCGGATTTCGCGGATTTAATATTTTTATTTTCTATCAGCGAAATCCACGTTTATCCGCGGCTAATTTAATTTCGCCTTTTTACTTTTTACCGTCTGAATTTATACTAAAAATTCCGTTATGAGTGAAAATTGTCTGTTTTGTAAAATTATTGACGGCACGATTCCGTCTGCGAAAGTTTATGAAGACGAAACCTGCGTCGCTTTCAACGACATCAGCCCGCAGGCGCCGACGCATATTCTGGTGATTCCGCGCGAGCATTTCGATTCGCTCGACAAAGCGGAGAAAAATCACCGCGAAACGCTCGGACACCTGCTTTTGACCGCTGCTGAAATCGCCCGCGAGAAGGGATTCGCGGAAGACGGTTACCGCGTCGTCATCAATACCAATGGCGACGGCGGGCAGACGGTTTTTCACCTGCACGTTCACCTGCTCGGCGGGCGGCAGTTTATTTTTCCGCCGGGCTAAAAGATTTTACAAACAAAACGCGGCATTTTGCTTCTAATGTCGTTGGTTTTAATCAATCAGGGATTGGAAGGGTTTTGATGAGAAAGATTTTTATTGCTTCATTTTTTGTTGCTTTGGCGGTTTTGCAGTTCGGTTGCAGCAAAACCGCCGAAAACGCGAACCAGACGAATGCCAATGCGGCGTCGCCGGTCGCGAATACGAATACGAATCAGGCTGTGGCGCAGTCGACGCCTTTGCCGGATTTTCCCGATGCCGACTCGGCTTACGCGGAAGGCGACAAACTTTTCGACGCCAACAAAACCGAGTTGGCGGTTGAGGCATACAAACAGGCGGTGGATAAAAATCCCGATTTTGCCGACGCGTGGTTCAAGCTCGGCATTTCTTACGCGCTGATCGAAAAACAAAACGAAGTCGAGGCTTTAAACGAGGAAAATCCGGAAGAAACGCCGACGCCGACACCGGCGAGAAAAAGCAGAAACAGCAAAAAAGACGCGCCGGTCGTGCGCACGAAAGATTCGGAAAAAGCGTTTGAAAAAGCGGTTGCGGCGTATAAAAAGATCATCGCCAAAAACAAGGAAGACGATGCCGCTTATTATAATCTCGGGCGATCCTACAACAAGCTCGACGAAGACGAAGACGCCCAGAAAGCGTTAAAGGAAGCCGTCAAACTAAAACCCGAAGAGGCGTTATATCAAACCGAATACGGCGCGATTTTGATCAAACTTTCGCAATACGACGAAGCCGTTCGCGCCCTCAAAAAAGCGCTCGATATTGATCCGGAAAACTCCGAAGCGACAGAGCTTTTGGAAAAAGCCGAAGCCGGCAAAAAGCGTATTAATTTCGGTGTTACGCCGAAGCCGCCGACGCAGCAGCAACAGCAGGATAATAATCCGAGATCGAAACCGGCAAAACCGGCGCAAAGCGAATCGCCCGAAACGACGCAGCCGGACGGCAAAACGCCGGATGCCAAACCGGCAAAAACGCCTGAAAAAAAGATAGATAAGAAAGGCGACCAGTAATTTTTAGTTTCAAGTTTCGAGTTTCGAGTTTCAGGTTAGATTGAATCAATCTAACCTGAAACTCGTTTTGCTTTCAGTTTCCGCAGTTTTGGATTGTTTGAATCTAAAATACACACGCTCATTTAAGGTTGTGTCAACTTGACACCTGTATTTCAAATCGGTTATCAGTTTATTGTGATCAAATTTTCCGTCCGCTAATTCCTTCAATATGAAAATCGAAATCGAAAGCCCGAGCCCGCAAACCTTCTCGTTCGAACGAAAAATCAAAATGCATGAAGCCCGCGAGGCAATTATTGACCGGCTCGCGCGTGATCTGCCGACAAATATCGATCTTCAGAGATTCTTAAACGTCGTCGTTTCGGAACTCGGCAGAATGATGAATGCCGACCGCTGCGATCTTCTTCAGCTGACGACCGAAAGCGAGCTTCGCATCAGTCACGAATGGCGCAAAAACAAATCGATCCCGTCTAGTTTGGGGACGGAAATTCCGATCGACACGGAAAAACTTTCCGAGCGATTCGATATTACGAAACCGATCGCGATCAACGATATCTCGAAAGCCGATAACCCGACCCTCAAATTTTTCGCCAAGGCGCTCGAAACAAAATCGCTCCTTATCGTTCCGATCAGCCTCAGCGGTAAACCCGTCGGATTATTGGGTTTACACGACACACACGCGCCGCGCGAATGGTTCGACGAGGAAATCCAGTTTCTCGAATCAATCGCCCGACAGCTGGCGGTCGGCTACCAATACACGAGTCTTTACGTCGCGCAGGAACAGGAAACGCGCCGCACGAACGCGCTTCTGGAAATCGCCAACACATTGAATTCGCACTCGGATTTTAAGGTCGTTTCGTCGAACGTCCTCGAACGCGCCGTCGAATTAGTCGGCGCGGATTACGGCGCGCTCGGCGTACTCGATCAAACGGGCAAAAAAATCTCGCTCGAATCATTCAAAACCGCGCCGAACGCGACGCCGAACAAGGTTTTGCAGATGATCGAAGAGCATAATCAATCGCTCGACATCGAACCTTTTCCGGCAATCGGCGAAGTCTTGCGCGATGGCAAAACGATGCGCATTATTGACACGCAGCTGCCGTTCGCGATTCGGCTGATATTTAATTCGCAGCTTAACGGCAAAGCCGCGCTCGTTGCGCCGGTGCGCGTTGCCGGACAGGCTTTCGGGCTGATCGGTTTCGTTTGGAGCGAGGAAACCGCAAAGCCTTTCGAAGATCACGACATCGCGCTCGTCGAAGGCATCGCCGACCAGATCGGCACAGCACTCGAACGCGACCAGTTGAGCGCTGAAGTGATGCGTTTAAAGTCGCAGCTTCATCAAACGCGCAGCGAGATTATCGGTCAGGCTTCGAAAATTCGCCGCGCGATCGAACTCGCGCTCAACGTCGCCGACACGAACACGACCGTGCTTATAAACGGCGAATCGGGCACGGGCAAAGAGCTTCTCGCAAACCTGATTCATTATAATTCGGGACGCGAAAACAAGCCGTACATAAAAATAAACTGCGGCGCGATTCCCGAAAGCCTTCTCGAATCCGAGCTTTTCGGACACGAAAAAGGCGCGTTTACCGACGCCCGAAATCAACGCAAAGGTCGCTTTGAGGAATCTGACGGCGGCACGCTTTTTCTGGACGAGATCGGCGAAATGCCGCTTTCGGCGCAGGTTAAACTGCTGCGCGTTTTACAGGACGGCGAATTGACCCGCATCGGCGGCAGCGAAGTCGTTAAAACCGACGTCCGCGTGATCGCCGCGACGAATGTTGATTTGGAAAAAGCGATCGAAGAAGGCAAATTTCGCAAGGATCTGTTTTATCGCCTCTCGGTTTTTCCGATAACTTTGCCGCCCTTGCGCGAACGCATCGAAGACATTCACCTGCTTGTTTTCCACTTTCTCGAACGCTACAAGGAAAAAACCGGGCGTTTTGTTTCGGGAATTTCGAAAGAAGCGATGCGCGCGCTCGTTAATTACGAATGGTTCGGCAATGTCCGCGAGCTTGAAAACGCGATCGAGCGCGCCGTGATTATCGCATCGGGTCGCCAGATCGAACTTGACGATCTGCCCGAAGCGATCAGCAAAAAAGCCTTCGAAATGAACGCGCAAGCTCGCCAGGAACGCGCCAAAGCGGCGAGCGAAGGCAATTCGATAAACCTCGAAATCGAGTTTCCCGCGACGATGGAAGAGATCGAAAAACACGCGATCGAAATGGCGCTCGACTACACGGCGGGCGACAAATCACGCGCTTCACGACTGCTAAACATCGGACGCAAAACACTTTACCGGAAACTCGAACAATACGAAAACGGAACCGCTCAAAACGAATAATTTCGCGCCGCATAATTTTTATCACGGTCTGTAACGAAGTTAAAGTATATTGTGTCTTTAACGTCAGCTGCATAGTTTTTGGAATTAATCAGCCCTTATCCGTAATTTTCAAGCTTTGGAGTAAAAAAATGAAGTTACAAAAGTTCACCTTTTCACTGTTTTTCCTGTTTTTATTATCTTTACAGACTTTCGCGCAGCAGCCCGAAGCAACGCCGCCGGCTGAGGACGACAAGGATTCGATCAAAATCTCGACAACGCTCATTCAGGCTGACGTGTCCGTTACCGATAAGGACGGCAACGTCGTGACCGACTTAAAGCCCGAGGATTTCGAAATTTACGAAAACGGCAAAAAGCAAACCATCACGAATTTTTCGTTTATTTCGATCGGTCAACCGGCGGTCAGAATCAATCCGCAGACCGCCGACAAACGTGATAAAAACGCGATTCCGATTCCGCCCGTATCGTTGAAAGCCGAACAGGTTCGCCGCACATACGCGCTCGTGGTTGACGATCTGGGATTAAATTTGGGCAATATCGCATGGGTCAAGCAATCGCTGAAAAAATTTATCAACGAGCAGATGCAGGAAGGCGATCTGGTCGCGATCATCCGCACGGGCAGCGGCATCGGCGCCTTGCAGTCTTTTACATCGAACAAAGTTCAGCTATTAGCGGCGGTTGAAAAAATCCGCTGGAATTCCTACGGGCGCAGCGGCATCGGAACATTCGACCCGATCACGACATCATTAAAAGAAGATTTGTCGGGAATGCAGAAATCCGACGGCACGAGCAGAAATCCGCAGGGCGATAAAGAAGATAAAGAGTTTCAAAAACAGGTTGACCAGTTCCGCAACGAAAACTTTTCCGTCGGCACGCTCGGCGCGTTGAATTACATTATTCGCGGAATGAAGCAGCTGCCCGGAAGAAAAGCGGTTCTGCTTTTTTCCGAAGGATTTAATTTAGCGGGTCCGAATAATCGAATTCTCGAACAGATGCGCGTTGTCGCGGATTTAGCGAATCGTTCGTCGGTTATTATTTATACGCTCGACCCGCGCGGGCTGGTTAATTCGTTTATGGCGAATGCCGACGACGTTATCCGAAGCGTCGTTCCGGACAGCCCCGGTGCCGGACGATTCGATTCCGACCCGCGCGATGCCCGCGCGACCGCTCTTAGAGAATCGCAGATCAGTCTCACCTATCTCGCTAAAGAAACCGGCGGAACTGCTTTTCTGAATCAAAATAATCTCGGCAAAGGATTATTGGAAGCCGTCAACGACCAGAGCAGCTATTACCTGCTCGGCTATCAGCCGGACGAATCAACCTTTGACCCGAAGCGAAGCAAGTTCAACAAACTTGAAATAAAAGTAAACCGACCGGGTTTGAAAATACGCTACCGCAGCGGCTTTTTCGGTATCACGGACGAGCGGATTCAGAATCTGACTCCGCAAACTCCGCAGCAGAAGCTTGCCGATGCGCTGACTTCGCCGTTCGGAGCAAACGGCGTCAATCTCAGCCTGTATCCGGTGTTTCAAAACGATCCGACGAACGGCGATGTCGTTCAGGCGCTGATTCACATTGACGCGCGGGATTTGCAGTTCGCACAAACTCCTGAAGGCAAACGTAAAGCGGTTTTCGATATTGTTGCCATGACCTTCGGCGATAACGGCACGATTGTCGAGAAGATGGAAAAAGTTTATACGCTCGAAGTTTCGGAAACGGTTTATCAAAATATGCTTAAAAACGGTTTTGTTTACACGCTTTCCGTTCCCATCAAAAAAGCGGGGGCGTATCAATTCCGCATTGCCGTGCGCGATACGATTTCCGAAAAAATCGGTTCGGCTTCGCAGTTTATCGAAGTTCCCAATGTCAAGAAAACGATGGTTCTTTCAAACCTGGTTCTCGATAATTTTACCGCCGTCGAATGGCAGAAAGTACGCGCGGGCGGCAGTCGCGACGACAGCGAGCGCAGTGTTTTGCTCGACACGACTCTGCGCCAATATAAACGCGGCACGATTTTGCGCTACGATTACGCGATTTACAATCCCGAAAAAGGTCGCGAACTCGAATCGCAGATGCGCCTGATCAAAGACGGAAAAATCGTTTACGAAGAAAAACCGACCGCCGTCAAGACTGCCGGACAAACCGATTTGCAAAGAATTTCGGCGGCGGGCGCATTTTCGCTCGGCACGAATCTCGAACCGGGAAATTACGTTTTGCAGATCATCGTCACGGACAAGATAAACGCGAAAAAATTTGCGACGCAGTATATCGAATTCGAAATAGTCGAGTAATAATTTTTTGTCACTAAGCCGTTTAATTCCAAGTTTAACGTCGAAGGATGTTAAACTTGGAATGTTTTTTTTATGGACGTAATCGTTGGCACGGCAGGACATATTGACCACGGAAAAACCGCGCTCGTCAAGGCTTTGACCGGCGTTGACGCCGACCGTTTTCCCGAAGAAAAACTGCGCGGAATCACGATTGACATCGGTTTTGCCGAGCTCGATCTGGGCAGCGTACGGATCGGTTTCGTGGACGTTCCGGGACACGAAAAATTCGTTAAGAATATGCTTGCCGGCGCGAGCGGAATTGACGTCGTTCTGCTCACGATCGCGGCGGACGAAGGCGTAATGCCGCAAACGCGCGAGCATTTCGAGATTTGCCGGCTGCTCGAAACCAAAACGGGTTTGATCGTATTGACGAAAAAAGATTTGGTCGATGACGAGCTGCTCGAACTGGTCAGTCTCGAAGTCGCCGAACTGGTCGAAAATTCATTTCTGCAAAACGCGCCGGTGATCGCCGTTTCCGCGCGCAGCGGCGACGGAATCGAAGACTTAAAAGAAACGCTCAAAGCAATTGCCGCCGAAATTCCCGAACGCAAAAACGAAGCGCCCGCGCGGCTCCCGATTGACCGATCGTTTACGGTCAAAGGCTTCGGCGCGGTCGTCACGGGAACTCTGGCGACGGGCGAAATCTCGGAATCGAGTGAAATGGAAATTCTGCCTGCGGGCAGAAAAGTGCGTGTGCGCGGTCTGCAAACTCACGGAAAATCTGTCAAATCGGCGCGCGCCGGTCAGCGCACCGCCGTAAATTTAGGCGGCATTGACCATTCGGAAATCGAGCGCGGAATGATTTTAGCTGAAAAAGACGTTCTGCGCGCGACGCAGATTTTCGACGCCGAAATCGAAGTGTTGAAAGACGCGAAACGTGCCTTGAAATCAAGGCAGAGAGTGCGCGTTCACATCGGCACGATCGAAGCGCTGGCGCGTGTCTCGGTTTTAAACGCGGCGGGCGAAATCGCACCGGGCGAAAAAGATTTCGTCCAGCTGCGGCTCGAAATTCCGACCGTCTGCATACCCAGCGAACGCTTTATTCTTCGTCAATATTCGCCGCAAAGGACGATTGCGGGCGGTCGCGTACTGGACAATTCCGCCGCCAAACATCGTCGTAAGGACGCAGAAAGTGTCCGGAAATATCTGAAAAATCTAACCATTGCCGACAGAGCGAAACAAATAAAACTTTATCTCGAAACGGCAAGCGAGCGCGGTTTGACCTTCAAAGATCTGCAGGCGCGAAGCGGTTTTCGCGGCGAAATTTTGAAAAAAGCGATTGCCGAAAATCTCGAAAAAAAAGCGGTCGTCCAAATCGAAAACTTTTTGCTCGCACGTACGCCGTTTGAAAACCTAAAAACGAAAGCGCTCGCGGAAATCGAAGGTTTTCATCGAAAAGAGCCGCTCGCGAAAGGAATTTTGCAAGCAACGCTGCGCGAAAAAATCTTTTCTCGTTTCGCGCCGGAAATTTTCAAAGCCGTGCTTTCGAGCCTCGAAAGCGACAAAATAATAGCAGCGGAAAAGGATTTCGTCCGCGCCGCCGCGCATAATCTCGAACTCTCAAAGGACGAAAAAATTCTGCGCGACCGGCTTTCGGGAATTTACCGAAACGCGAAGCTCGAAGTTCCAAAACTCGAAGACGCTTTGAATGAAGCGGTTAAAGGCACGAAATCGGACAAAACACTGGCGCGAAAGATTTTCCAGATTTTCTTAAACACGGGCGAAATCGTTAAAATCTCGGACGAATTTTATTTTATTCGCGCGGAGATCGAAAATCTGGTTGCAAAGTTAAAGAATTTCGCCGAAAATTCGGCTGACCGTTTGATTGATGTCGCGGCTTTCAAAGATATTGCCGGAATTTCGCGCAAATACGCGATTCCGCTGCTCGAATATTTCGACCGCGAACGCATCACGCGCCGCGCGGGCGATAAACGCCTGATTTTGTAAAAGATGAGAAAATTTTTAACCGCAAAATGGAAGGATTTGGTGATGGCGAACTACGAAGTCGCGCCGGAATTGCTCGAAAATCGCGTTCCGCGCGGCACGTCGCTCGATTTCGAGGACGGCAAACTTTTCGTCAGCCTTGTCGGGTTTATGTTTCTCGACACGCGCGTTTTGGGAATTCCCGTTCCGTTTCACACCAATTTCGAGGAAGTGAACTTGCGGTTTTACGTTAAGCGCGAAACCGACGCGGAAACGCGGCGCGGTGTTTGTTTTATCAAGGAAATCGTGCCGCGCTATGCGATCGCGACCGTCGCCCGCGTGCTTTACGGCGAGCCATATGAATGCTGGAAAATGAATCATACGAAAACCGAAACCGGGGTCGGTTACGGCTGGCAAAAAGGCGATTGCATAAATCAAATAAAGGTCGAAATTGATGAGGATTTGGGCGTTCCGGCGGAAAATTCGCACGGCGAATTTATCATCGAGCATTACTGGGGCTATACAAAACGCGGCGACGCGCGATGCGACGAATACAAGGTCGAACATCCGAAATGGGAACTTTTTTCGGTTAAAAACGAAGAAATAAACGTCGATTTCGGCAGAACTTACGGCGACGAATTCGCTTTCCTGAAAAACGAAAAGCCGATTTCGATCCTGCTCGCGAAAGGCTCGCCGATCGCGGTTTATAAAGGTGAAAAAATATGTTAATCGGAATTGTCGCCGTCGCTCAAAATTTCGCGATCGGAAAACAAGGCAAGCTGCCGTGGCATTATCCGGCGGACTTGAAGTTTTTTAAGGAAACAACCGTCGGAAACGCGGTCGTGATGGGTTTTCACACGTGGGAATCGATCGGCAAACCGCTGCCGAAACGGCTCAATATCGTGCTTTCGCGCTCGGCAAATCTCGAAAACCGCGCCGACGTTCTGCTCTTGCGAAGCAAAGCGGAAGTTTTGGCGCTGGCAAACTATTTGAAAGGCGATTTATTCGTTATCGGCGGCGCAAAAACTTATCAAGAGTTCGCCGATGTAATTGAAAAATGGATGGTTACCGAAGTTCCGGCGGAGATCGAAGACGCCGACACGTTTATGCCAGAAAATTTTCTGGACGGCTTCGAAGCGGAAAAAACGATCGAACTGGAAAGCGATTTGCGCGTAAAAATTTTTGTCAAAACGCGGGAATCGCAGTAAAATAACGAAAATTTATCGAAAAGGAGAAAAGATTTATGATGGGCGGAAAAAGCTGGGACGAATGGATCGAGGAATACGCGGAATCGCACCGGCATCCGGTAAATAAATGGACGCATACGCTCGGGATTCCGATGATCGCGCTCTCGATTTTGCTGATTCCCTTGTGTTTTTTCGTCGCGGGCGCGTGGCGTTTTGCGCTCGGACTATTCGTTTTAGGCTGGATTTTACAGTTCGTCGGACACGCGTTCGAAGGCAAGCCGCCCGAGTTTTTTAAGGATTACCGCTTTCTTTTTGTCGGGCTTCGCTGGTGGTTTAAGAAAATTATCGGCAGTGGAGAAAATAAAAAAGTGTAAGACGCTATTGCTTACACTTTTTTATTTTTGCAGTTAGTTCGAAGTTTCTAGAATTTTTCGTACTCGAATTCGTGATAGCCCATATGCTGAATCAAATTCTGGTCATCGTCCGCGAGGTCAATATCCATCTTAAGATTATACTTGCCCTTCGTTAAATTAAGCGCGCTGTAGGGCATAAATATGTCATAATCTTTATAAACCGTCACGTCGAAGCCGGGCTTTAAGGCTCTTTTCGCGACGACATTTCCGTCTTTGCCGTAGATCGAGCTGCTCGTCGTTAATTTCGTTCCGTCTGATTCCTCGAAATAAATCATCACATACGAATCGACGCCCTCCATATTGGAAACTTCGAACTTGACGTGAATACGCATTCCTCTTTCGCCGCCTTCGGTCACATTGTAATCAACCCAGACCTTGTCAAATGTCGCTTTGCCATCGGAGGTTGATTTCGAACTGGTCGGTTTCGGCGTCGGCGACGATGATTTTGACGGCGACGGCGACGGCGACGACGACGGCGACGCAGTCGGCGACGTGCTCGGCGTCGGCGAAATTGTAACCACCTCTTTCTTCTTCATCATGTTGTAGCCGACGATCGCCGCGCCGGCGACCAGAATAAGCCCGAACAAAGCAACGACGCCGCCGATCGCGATCATCATTTTCTTGCCGCCGCCGCGGCTTGCTGATGTCGGCGGCACCATCGAATAATTTTGCTGCTGCTGTTGCTGCTGCGGCGACGGTTGAAAAACGGGTTTGTTAAACTGCGTTTCCATACTTTTGCCGTAGGGATTGGTGCCCGGGTTCGATTGTCCGCCTTGCGAAGCGCCGCCGCCGAAATTAACGATCACCGGCGCATCAGGCAGAGAAGCTCCGCAATTTAAGCAAAAACGCATATCGTCGGCGTTTTGATTTCCACAGGTTTGACACTTTTTCATTTGATTATTAAATCTCCTTGCTTTGTAAAGACGCAAAAACGGGCGAAGTTTTGCCGTTTATAATAGCGCAAAGCGACGCCGTTGCAAAGACAGGACAATTGAATAAACGAATTTTTCTTGCGATAAGTTTTCGTTTAAACTTTATCTTTAAATTAAAGCCTTGAAAGAATCATTGATTTTAGCTCTAGACATCGGAACATCAAGCGTGCGCGCCGCGCTTTATGATGCGCGCGGGCAGGTTCTGCCCGAAACAATGGTCAAAAACGAACGTCAGCTGACCGCAACCGACGACGGCGGCGCGGAAATTGACGCCCTCGAAGCCTTAAAACAGATCGAAACGGCGATTGACGACGTACTGAAAAAATCGAAAGCCGTTAAAGGTGCGATCGAATACGTTGCCGCCTCGTCGTTCTGGCACAGCCTTGTCGGAGTTGACGCGAAAGGCAAACCGACGACCAAAGTTTTCGGCTGGGCAGACACGCGAAGCGCGAATTTCGTCGAATCTTTGCGCGCGAATTTCGTCGAGGACGAAATTCACAACCGCACCGGCGCACGGTTTCATTCGAGTTTCTGGACGGCAAAACTTCTCTGGATCCAAAAGGACTTTCCGAAAATTTTTGCAAAAACTGCGAAATGGCTGTCGTTTAGCGATTTCGCGGCGCTCCGCCTGTTCGGCGAAGCGATAACCAGCGTTTCGATGGCTTCGGGAACGGGGATTTTCGACCTCAGAAAATCCGCATGGGACAAAGATTTATTTCACTTCCTTCGAATCACACCGGACAATCTGCCGCGCATCGCCGAGACCTGCGAAACCTTTACGCTGCACAAAAAATACGCCGAACGCTGGGCGAGATTGGCGAAAGCGAAATGGTTTCCGGCAATCGGCGACGGCGCGGCGAACAATATCGGCGCGGGCTGCGTCACGCGGGAAAAAGCCGCGCTAATGATCGGCACTTCGGGCGCGATGCGCGTCGCATATCGCGGCGACGTTCCCGCGAAAATCCCCGACGGACTCTGGTGTTATCGCATTGACCGCGAACGGGTTATCATCGGCGGCGCGTTGTCGGACGGCGGCGGGCTTTATCGCTGGCTGAAAGATAATCTGCGGCTTGACGAGCATGACGATAAAACCGAAAAAGAAATCGCCGAACGCGAGCCGGACGCGCACGGTTTGACGTTTTTGCCGTTTCTGGCGGGCGAACGCAGCACGGGTTATCACGAAACGGCGCGCGGCGCGATTTTTGGGCTAAAGGCTGCCACGGACACGATTGATATCGTGCAAGCCGCGCTCGAATCGGTCGCCTATCGCTTTGCCGAAATTTACGACCAGTTGAACGACGTTTGCGAAATAAAACAAATCATCGCCTCGGGCGGCGCTTTGCGCGAATCGCCCCTCTGGACGCAGATTATCGCCGACGTATTGGGACAAAAAATGAGTCTGCCCGACACGCGCGAAGCCTCGTCGCGCGGCGCGGTCTTGCTTGCGCTCGAATCAATCGGCAAAATAGAAGATATTTCGAAGTTGAAAACGCCGACGGGCGCGAAATTCAATTTTAATAAAAAACGCCATAAAATTTACGGGCAAGCACGAAAAAGGCACGATGAATTTTACAATCTGCTTATAAAATAAAAACTATGACTACTGCGCCGATGAAACAACAAAATATTGACGAACTTTGCATTAACACGATTCGCACGCTTTCGCTCGACGCGATTCAGAAAGCCGAGTCCGGGCATCCGGGTTTGCCGCTCGGAATGGCTCCGGCGGCTTATGTGCTGTGGACGAAATTTCTCTGGCATAATCCGAAAAGTCCGAAATGGTTCAACCGCGACCGGTTCGTTCTTTCGGGCGGACACGGCTCGATGCTCGTTTACAGCCTTTTGCATCTGGCGGGCTACGAATCGGTTTCGATGGACGAGATCAAACATTTCCGCCAGTACGGCTCGGCGACGCCGGGACATCCGGAAAATCACGTCACCTTGGGCGTCGAAGTCACGACCGGACCTTTGGGACAGGGTTTTGCGAACGGCGTCGGGATGGCGATCGCTTCGGCTCATTTAGCGGCGACGTTTAACCGCGAAGATTTTCCGCTTGTCGATAATTACATCTACGCGATTTGTTCGGACGGCGATTTGATGGAAGGAATTTCGTATGAATCGGCTTCGATTGCCGGACATCTCGGGCTTGGAAATATCATCTATCTTTACGACGACAACAATATCACGATCGAAGGCTCGACCGATCTCGCGTTTACCGAAGATGTGACGAAGCGTTTTGAAGCCTGCAACTGGCACGTTTTGACGGTCGAAGACGGCAATGATTTGCAGGCAATCGAAGCAGCGATTTCCGAGGCGCAGGAGATAGACGACAAACCTTCGCTGATTCGCGTCAAAACGATTATCGGGTTCGGGATGCCGAAACAGGGCACGAGCAAAGCGCATTCGGACGCGCCTGGCGAAGAAGCCGTCCGCGAGACGAAACGCAATCTCGGATGGGACGAGGACGCGCATTTCTTTGTTCCCGACGAAGTTTACGCGCATTTCCGCACGAGCGCGGAAAACGGTGCGGAGCTTGAAAAAGACTGGAACGATCTGGTCAATTCCTACAGCGAAAAATACGCGGACGAAGCCAAGGTTTTCAAACAAATCATCGCCGACGAGCTGCCCGAAGATTGGGAAGCGTCGCTGCCTTCGTTCGAAGGCGCGGAAGCCAAAGCGACGCGCGCTTATTCGGGCGAAGTCATCAATGCGATCGCCGACAAATTGCCGTCACTGATCGGCGGTTCGGCTGATCTTGCGCCGTCGAATAATACGAGCATCAAAGCTTCGGTCAGTTTGGAAGTAGGGTCTTACGAAGGTCGCGTCATTCATTGGGGAATCCGCGAACACGCGATGGGTTCGACGATGAACGGGATGGCGCTGCACGGCGGTTTGATTCCATACGGCGGCACGTTTATGACCTTTTCGGATTATATGCGTCCGGCGATCCGGCTCGCCGCGCTTTCGCAGGCGCAGGTGATCTACGTTTTCACGCACGATTCGATCGGCTTGGGCGAAGACGGTCCGACGCATCAATCGGTCGAGCATCTCGCCGCCCTGCGCGCCATTCCGAATCTCGCCGTCATTCGCCCGTGCGACGCGCACGAAACGCGCGAAGCGTGGCGCATCGCCTTGAAACGCCGTCATTCGCCGACCGCGCTCGCCTTTTCGCGCCAGAAAGTCGCATTGATCGACCGCACGAAATTCGCCACTGCTGACGGCACTTTGAAGGGCGCGTACGTTTTAGCCGAAGCGTCGAACAATGAACCGAAAATAATTTTGATCGCGACCGGCTCGGAAGTCGGTCTGGCGATGGAAGCGCGCGAAAAGCTCGAAGCCGAAGGAATTGCCACGCGCGTCGTTTCGATGCCGTGCTGGGAACTTTTCGACGATCAGGACGCCGCTTACCGCGAATCGGTTTTGCCGAAATCCGTAAAAGCGCGTCTCGCCATCGAAGCCGGAGTTTCGATGGGCTGGTCGAAATATGTCGGCGACGCGGGCGATACTTTAACGGTCGATAAATTTGGCGCGTCCGCACCGGGAGAAGTAGTTTTCAAAGAATATGGCTTTACGGTCGAGAACGTCGTCGAAAAGGCAAAGAAATTAATCTAGTTTAATGTTCGAATTTAAATGCGGCAGCTGCGAGAAGGTTCATAAGGGAATTCCTACTTTCGGGTATGATTTTCCGATCTATTATCTTGATGTTCCCGAGGCGGAGCGCGACGAAAGATGCGAACTAACATCTGACACCTGCGTAATCGACAACGAACTTTTTTTGTTCGCGGCTGCGTGGAGATTCCGGTTGACGGCGAAAAGAGCCTTTTATCTGGGGCGTTTGGGTTTCATTAAGCGAAAAGAGTTTCAACTTATTTAACGCCAAAATTATACCTTTAAGAAATCATTTAATGCTTTCATGAAGTCTGCGAACGGCGCGGCGGAGATTGCCGACCATGTCCTTTTCGGGCGGCGCGTTGTCGGGCAAAATCAGGTTCGTGTTGAAAACCAAGATCGAAGCGGTGCGCTTTTTCGGGTTGAATTCGAGGTAACTGATAAATCCGTTTTGGTCGCCGCCGTGTCCGAGATAGGTTTCGCCGTTTTGCCGGTCGAGAAAATAGATCAAGCCGATATCGGTCGTAAAACCGCTGTTACCGTTTGCGTCCGTTGGCGCGGGAATCGTCGCCTGAAACATTTCTTCGAGCGACGAGCGCTTTAAAACCCCGTCGTAAATTTCCTTCTTCGATTCATCGCCGATCAGAAAATTCAGATATCTGATCATATCAGGCAGCGGCGAATTCAAGCCGCTGTTTGAAACCGTAATGCCCGAATCGGCGTCGAAACGCCCTTCGGTTCGTTTATCGCCTTCGATGTAATAGCTGTGGGCGCGATATTTTAAGAGATGATACGGCGTCGCGTCGAAATAACTGCGGTGCATTTCAAGCGGTCGTAAGATATTTTTATCAACATAAACTTCGTAATCGTCGCCGGTCAGGCGTTCGATAATCTGCCCGAGAAAAACGATGCCGAGATTCGAATAACTGTAACGGCTTCCGGGTTTAAAAAGAATTTCCGTAAACGGCAGCATCGCTTCGATCTGCTCATAGCGCGTCGGCTCGAACGGCTGCCACGGCTTGCCGTTTTTATACGGAAACGTCGAATTTCGAAAACCCGCCGAATGATTCATCAACTGACGAATCGTAATGCTTTCGATCTCGCCGAACGGATTGTGAACCATTTTCAATTCGGGCAGATATTTGACGACTGCATCGTCGAGCCGCAAAAGTCCGCGGTCGCGGAGCTGCAAAATCGCGATTCCGGTAAAAGGTTTCGTGTTCGACGCCCAATGATAGATCGTATTTTCGTCAACCGCCTGATTTTTTTCTAAATTAGCCGCGCCGTAAAAGTTCTGCGCGAGCGTTTTATTGTCTTTCAAAAAAACAAAACTACTGCCGACGATCGAATTCTGCCGCAACTCGCGCTCGCAGAAAGCTTTAAATTCGGTGAATTTAGAGTTTGTTTGTCCGTTGATCGTCATTGCTGTGAATAAAAAAAGCGAAAGCCGGAAAATAGCGAAAAATCGGGTTTTCATAGCAAGCATTTTATCTTAATATGCTTTTGAAACCAGCGGGAAACGTAAATAATTTATGGCTTATCTGCATCTGATTTTCGGCATCGTGGTGTTTGTGATTTTTCTTATCACGGGCAAAATGATGCGCTCGGATTTTCCCGATAAAGACGCGATTCCGCAGGAATTTCGACTGCTCATGCGCTCGCGCCATATCTACATTTTGCTCGTCAGCCTCGTTCATATCGTGCTCGGCGTTTACCTGCGAATCTCCGCAGACGCGCGGCGCAGATGCGTGCAGATTTTTGCTTCCGCGCTGCTTTTTTCGGGCACGCTGCTTTTGATTTTCGCCTTTTTTTACGAAACCTACACGACGCGGCATTTTTCCGAAGTCAGCCGTTTCGGTTTATACACGAGTCTTGCCGGAACGATTTTTCATCTGCTCGGCGGTTTTCAACTGAAAAAGTAAAATTTCCGCCGCCGAACGTAAATTCAGCGACGGAAACGAGTTTAATGCGAAATTACAGCGCAAAATTTATTTGCAGTTACTTTGCTTCCACGCTTCGCATTTTTCCTTTGTATCCGGTCCGTAAACGACGCGGTGCGTCATCATAATCATCGAGCTTTCCTCGACGACGATACAATCTTCGTATTTGGTTTCGACGCGCGCCGCGACGACATATTTTGTGTCTGCCATAATTTTTCTCCTGCTTATTTTAAGAGTTATTTAACGCAAAGACGCAATTTTTTTTCAAAATCTTATTCACCAATTAATAATAAAAAAACTTTGCCTCTTCGCGTCTTCGCGTCTTTGCATTAAAAATCTCCTTAAATCCAGAACGAAATTTTCCGCCGCAAAGATTCCTGTTTTTGAGAAAAAACTTAGCTTGTTGCTTTTAAGTCGGAAATAACGAAAATTAGAAGTTAGGCAAAATTCAGGTCTGACGCTATGAAAAATCCGGTTCGCATTTTAATCATCGAAAATCAAACGCTCGTCAAAATCGGCATCCGAACCGTTTTAGGCGAAAACGCGGACTTTGAAATCGTCGGCGAAGCCGATTCGGGCGCCGAAGGTTTTCAGCTTTTTCAAACTTTAATGCCGGACGTAACGATTTTAAGTCTGCGTTTGCCCGATTCGTGCGCGATCGATACGCTCGGCGATTATTTCGCGGCGGAAAAACGCGCGCGTATTCTGGTTTTAGCCGACACGGCAGGCGACGCGGAAATCAGCAAAGCATTGAAAAGAGGCGCGCTCGGTTATATCTGCAAAGACATTTCGCCCGAAGAATTAATCAAAGCGTTGCGCACGGTCGCGGCGGGCAAAAAATATATTCCGAGCGACATTGCCGAAATTCTCAGCGAAAACATCGGCAGCGAGGAACTCACCGCCACCGAAACGCGCGTTTTGCAGCAGATCGTCGCCGGAAAATCGAACAAGGAAATCGCCTACGATTTGAATATTTCGGAAAACACGGTCAAAACGCACGTCAAAAACGTTTTCGAAAAGCTCCAGGTTTCCGACCGGACAAGCGCCGCGACGCTCGCAATTAAACGCGGTTTGGTGCGAATTCATCTATAGGACTTTAACTTTTTTATGAAAAGACGCGATATTTTAAAAGGCTTGGCGGCGGCTTCCGTGTTGGCAAGCCCGGCTTTCGGCAAAACTAAACAGACGGAAAAAGGTAAAATTATCAAACCAAAGCGCTTAAAAGCAGGCGATACGGTCGGCGTCATCGCGCCGGCAAGCGGTTTAAGTCAGGAATCTTTCGATCAAGCGATAAAAAATCTCGAAAGTCTCGGCTTGAAAACAAAGGTCGGAAAATCGGCGCGCGGCAGTCGTGGCTTTTTGTCGGCGACGGATAAAGAACGGCTCGACGATTTTCATCAGGCGTTTGCCGATAAGCAAATTTCCGCCGTTTGGTGCGTGCGCGGCGGCTACGGCGCGGCGCGGCTTTTGCCCGCGATCGACTATAATTTGATCGCGAAAAACCCGAAAATCCTGATCGGCTATTCGGATATTACCGCGCTGCACCTCGCGATTTTTCAGAAAACGGGACTCGTTACTTTTCACGGTCCGGTCGCCGCTTCCGAATATTCCGACTACACGAAAAAGCACGTCGAGAATGTTTTGATGAAACCGTCCGCGCCTTATAAAATCGCGCTTTCCGATTACAACAAAGCGCAGGCATCGAATCTTTTCAAAACCGAAATAATCACGGCTGGAAAAGCGCGCGGGCAGCTCGTCGGCGGAAATCTATCGCTGCTTTCGGCTCTCGCGGGAACGCCGTTCGCGCTGCGTGATATGAAGGGCAAAATTCTTTTTATCGAAGACGTCGGCGAACAGCCTTACCGGATTGACCGAATGCTGACGCAGCTGCGGCAAAGCCTCGATCTGCGTTCACTTGCGGGAATCGCGCTCGGCATTTTCGAAGACTGCAACCCGCGCGCCGAAGGCACGCAAACTTTGTCGGAAGTTATTAAAGACCGTCTCGGCGATCTAGGAATTCCCGTTTTTTACGGGTTATCCTTCGGACACATTCGTGACCAGTTCACTTTGCCCGTCGGAATCGAAGCCGAATTCGACACGGCTAGTGCGACAATGACTTTTATGGAATCAAGCGTGATTTGATAAATATTACCGTTTAGCCGGAACTATGAATTTACCTTTCTTTAACGATCTAAATCTTGAGTTGGTTCAAAACTACTATCGAATAAAAATCGATTATGAAGTAAGAAGATTACAACTAGACTTAAATTTTGAGAACACTTCGATAAGTGAAGACAACCTCAATTTAGTCATAAATATTTTAGAAAATTTAGATAAATGGATTGATAAAGCTAAAGAATCTATCAATAAGGAATTTCAAACAGAAAGCGAAGTTGACGACTACATAGATTTCCACATCGAGGAATTGCTTGAAGGAGATTTTGAAATTCTCTTAAAAGACGCAGACAAATCTTTGAGCCGAAAAGAACAAATTTTATCCATACTTAAATTAAAAAGAATCGGTTTTTATCCTGAGGCTGAAAATTATTACGCTATTTTTGATTTTGTAGCCGAGGAAAAATCTAATCAAGTATTAGTCGTTAATATTAATAAAAACGGAGAACTTGACCATATTACATGGGAGAGCTAGATAATCGCCATCACCCGAAAGTATGAGAAAAAGTTCACGGTAATTAATGATTACACGCCTTGTTTTCTCTTGTAAACTTGAATCATAAATCGGAAAAAACTTCCGAAAAAAGATTAGGGGAGAAAAAGAAAATGATTAAAATCAGACGAAGCAACGAACGCGGCAAGGCAAATTACGGCTGGCTCGACACGAATTACACGTTTTCATTCAGCAATTATTACGACCCGCGTTTTATGGGTTTTCGCTCATTGAGAGTAATAAACGAAGACTTTATCGCGCCGGATCAGGGTTTCCCGACGCACGGGCATCGCGATATGGAAATTTTGACTTATGTGATTCGCGGCGAAATTTCGCATAAGGATTCGATGGGCAACGGAACAACGATTCTGCCGCACGAAGTTCAGCGAATGACTGCCGGAACCGGAATTCTGCATAGCGAATACAGCTCGCCTTCGGAAGAAACGCATCTTTTGCAGATTTGGATTCTGCCCGAAGAAGAAGGTTTGACGCCGGGTTACGAGCAGACGTTTTTTGCGCCCGAAGACAAAAAGGGCAAATTAAAACTCGTCGCTTCGCGCGGCGGCGACGACGGTTCCGTAACGATTCATCAGGACGTGAATCTTTACAGCTCGATTCTCGCAAACGGCGAAACCGCTGCGCACACGTTGGCGGAAAACCGTCACGCGTGGGTGCAGATCATCAAAGGCGAGCTCGAACTGAACGGCGAAACCTTAAAACAGGGCGACGGCGCGGCGGTCAGCGATGAAAATTTACTGAATTTCAAATCTCTGGCGGATGAAACCGAGTTTTTGCTGTTCGATTTGAATTAATTTTGAAATATTTTTTAGCCGCGGATAAACGCGGATTTCGCGGATTTATAATTAATATTTTGATCCGCGAAATCCGCG
>JANOBZ010000087.1:0-16727 GCA_031411895.1 Acidobacteriota bacterium
ACGCAGGCGGCAGCCAGAAAATGGACGATGCCGATCCAAAACTGGAAACAGGCGATGAATCGATTCGCCATTGAGTTCGAGGAGCAGCTTGCTCCTTATATGTAAAAAAGGCAGTTACACAATCTGCTTGACAGGCTCTAATCAGAATGATTTTATTTTCTGTTTCCCCGCGATAATTATTACCCCAAAATTTATTTCGTCGAATGTGCCGCAAGTGTCGGCGGTTGATAAGTTCCCGCTTCGGTGCGAAATGCGATGGCGATGCGGTTCCATGAATTGATCGTCGTGACGGCGAGCGTCAGATCGATCAATTCTTCTTCGGAAAACTCTTTGCTAACTTCTTCGAAAACCGCGTCGGGAACGTGTCCTTCGGTGATTTTCGTGAGGCTTTCAGCCCAAAGCAGCGCGGCGCGTTCTCTTTCGCTGTAAAACGGCGCTTCGCGCCATGCGTCGAGCACGAAAAGCCGCTGTTCGGTTTCGCCCGCCGCGCGCAAATCCTTTGAATGCATATCGAGACAATAGGCGCAGCCGTTAATCTGCGAAACGCGGTATTTGAGCAGATGCAGCAAGTTTTTTTCGAGCGAAGTTTTCGCCAGGTAAACTTCGAGTCCGATCATTGCCTTCATCGCGCCCTGTGATTTTTCAAATGCGTTAATTCTCTGTTTCATATAATTTATAATCTCCTTTATAATTCAAGCCGTGATTTTTTCGGCTTTCAATAGTTAAGACGAACGAGCTTTCGATTTGTGACAGGATTTACTAAAAAATTTAGCCACGAATGACACGAATAGCACGAATAGAATTAAAATTTTATAATTTGTGTTATTCGTGTCATTCGTGGCTGAAAAACCTAAAAAAGATGAATTGCTACTGCTGTTCGGATCGAAAGTTTGAAGATTGCTGCGCGCCGTTTATCAGCGGAAGCCGAAAACCCGCGACGGCGGAAGAATTGATGCGCTCGCGTTATTCGGCTTTTGCGACCGCTGAAATCGAATATATTCTGCGCTCGACGCATCCTTCGACCCGCAAATTTCACGATTCCGCCGCAATCGAACGATGGGCGACCGAAAGCAGGTGGCAAAAGCTCGAAATCGTTTCGACGCGCGAAGGAACGAAGGAAGATAAAACAGGCACGGTCGAATTTAAGGCATACTACACGGACGCTGATAACGAGCCGCAGATACATCACGAAAAATCTAACTTTCGGAAAGAATTAGGAAAATGGTTTTTCGTGGACGGCGTCAGTCTATAACGCAAAGTTTTCCGCATTTAATTCCGCAAAAGCTTTTAATTTGTCCGGATTCATCACGCGGTAAACGGCGGAGATTTTGCCTTCGTCAAATTCGAAAGTCGTCGCCGAAAAGATTTTTCCTTCGTAAAAAGTCAATAATCCGAGCTCGCCGTTAATTTTGTAAAGTGCGTTTGTAAAAGCCGCGCCTCCGGCTTTTGTGCCGAACATCGCGAAAGCGTGCGCGAGTTTTTTTCTGCCCGCAACGATCTTTCGCGCCGCTGTTACTTTGCCGCCGCCGTCCGAGATCATCGAAATTTCGTCCGAAAAAAGCGCGAGCAGAGTTTTTTCGTCGCCCGCGTAAGCCGCCGCAGAAAATTTCCTGATTAAGTTTGCGCGTTCCTTTTCGTTCGCCTCGAAACGCGGTTTATCGGCGCGCACACGTTCGCGGGCGCGATGAATAAGCTGGCGCGAAGCGGTTTCCGTTTTGCCGACGATCCGCGCGATGTCTGCGTAGCCGCAGTCGAAAATGTCGTGAAGAAGAAAGGCGGCGCGTTCGACGGGCGAAAGCCGTTCGAGCAAAACCATAAAGGCGAGCGACAGATTCGACGCGAGTTCGAGCTTTTCTTCGGGCGAAGGCGCGTCTGAAATTACAAGCGGTTCGGGAAGCCACGGACCGATGTAGGTTTCGCGCTCGTTCGACGCCTTGCGAAGACGGTCGATCGAAAGCCGCGTGACGATCGTGACGAGCCAGGCTTCGGGCGTTTCGATCGCTTCGGCATCAGCCTGATGCCATTTGATATAGGCTTCCTGCAAAATATCTTCCGATTCGGCGTGTGTGCCGAGCATTCGATATGCAATCCCGAAAAGCCGCGCCCGGTGACGTTTAAAGATTTCAACTTTTTTGTCTTCGCTAATCATAAAATCCCTTATAAAATAAAAGACGAACGAAATCGCAATTTGTGACCGGCGTTTATTTTATCAAAAGGCGATTGGAATGAATTTATCTAAAAGGTAAAATTAATTTTAAAACTTTCCGGGAGAAATTAATTGCAGGAAATTACGACACCGCGTTTATCTTTACGGCTGATGACGGAAGATTTTTTGAAAGCCTGTCTGCGCGAAGATAAAAAGAAAACCGAGGCGCTGATCGGCTTAAAAGTTTCGGCGGACTGGTTTGAGGAAAAAGACCTGATCCGACTCAGACTGAACGATTACCGGACTGACAGCAAATACATTTCCTGGGGACTGCATGCCGTCGCCTTACGGAAATCGAAGGAAATGGTCGGTTTTATCGGTTTTCACACGCGCCCGAATCCCGTTTATCTGCAAACGATTGCGCCGAACGCGATCGAATTCGGCTACACGATCTTTCTCCCGTTTCGCCGTCACGGATTTGCCGAGGAAGCGATCGGCGGAATGCTTAACTGGGCGGTCACGCAGCATCCGCTCGAAAGTTTTATCGCCGCAGTTTCGCCGACCAACCTGCCTTCGACCGCGCTCGTCAAAAAGCTCGGCTTTCAAAAAATCGGCGAACAGATTGACGAAGTTGACGGCTTGGAATTCGTCTATTCGCTCGCCGTCGAAAAACTAAAATCGGTCGCCGTTTATTAATGATGAATTCAATGGAACTTAAAATCCACGGGCAGGGTTTGACGATTGACGCGGGCAACCCGCTTTCGATCGCGATTCCGCTGCAATTTAACGGCGCACAGCCGAATGCTTACGGCGTCGAAAAAGCCGTTTCCGAAGCGTGCGAAGCAGGCGCGATTGTCGGCGATACGCGGCGCGGCGGGAGCTGTAATTTCGAGCAGTATAAATTTATCCCGCACTGCAACGGCACACATACCGAATCCGTCGGACACATCACGCACGAGAGAATTTCCGTTCATGATTGTTTGCAGGATGCGTTTATTTTGGCGAATTTGATTTCGGTTACGCCTGAAAAAGCGTCGGATGCGGACGAAACTTACGCGGTTCGGTTAAATAGAAACGATTTGCTGATTACGCGAATAGCTATTGAAAAAGCGCTCGATAGTTCAAAATTCAGAATTCAAAATTCAAAATTCAATGGAATTTCGAATGCCTTGATAATCCGAACTTTGCCGAACGATGAAAGTAAATTGACGAAAAGTTATCTGGAAGAAGTTCCGCCTTTTTTTACGACCGAAGCGATGCAGTTTATGCGCGAGATGAGCGTTGCTCATCTGCTTGTGGATTTACCTTCGATTGACCGCATTTTTGATGAAGGAAAACTCTCGAATCATCGAATTTTCTGGAATATCGAGCAGGGCGCGTTTGAAACCTCGCCGCGCAGCTTGATTCACAATACGATCACCGAACTGATCTACGTTCCGAACGAAATTGCCGACGGCAATTACCTGCTCAACCTGCAAATCGCGCCGTTCGCGACGGACGCGAGCCCGAGCCGACCGATACTTTTCGCGATTCGATAAAAAAAGCGGGCGTGAAATTTCACACCCGCTTTCGACTTTTAATTCAAACGAATTTATTGAACAGGAATTTTAACTTCGCGACCGGCGGCAAGCGCGGCGTTGATCGAAGTCAGTCCGTTCAGATTGGCAACGTCAACCGGATTCGCGCCGTAACGCTGCGCGACTTTGGCGACCGTATCGCCCGAAACAGCTTTGACGACGCGAACGCCGCCCGTTGTCGGAACGCTCTGCGTCTGGTTGGTCGGACGTTGGTAAACCGGAGTTTTGACACTGCTCTTAAAGGGAATAATAACTTTTCCGGTCGGAACTTTCATACCCGGATTCGCCGCCATCAGTTCGGCAACCGAAATTCCGGTGCGGTTTGAAATGTTCTGCCAGGTTTCGCCGACAGTGCTGCTCGTCAAAGCGGTCGTGTTAACCAATCTCGACGGCATCCGTTTGAAAATCGCGACAACGCCGTTGCCTTTACCCGGCGGAACGCGCACATTGTACGGTTCGGGCGGCGTCATATTCGTACGAAATTCGGGATTCAGATACCGCAGGTATTCGACCGTCGTGTCCGAAGCCTGCGCGAGCAGATTAAGACTCGTCGAAGCCGGAACGCGCACCGTGTCGTAAGTCAGCGCCGGAGCGGGACGAACCTGTCCGAAACCGTATTGCTGCGGATTATTGGCGATCAAGATCGTCGCCAAAATGTTCGGAACGTAGTTGCGGGTTTCCTTCGGCAGATACGGATAAGCAAGCCAGAAGTTTGCAGCGCCGGCGCGCGCAATCGCCTTGTCGACGTTGCCTTCGCCGCAGTTGTAAGCCGCGATTCCTAATTCCCAGTTGCCGCCGTAGCGGTTTGCCAGAAATTTCAAATAGCGAGCCGAAGCGCGGGTTGCGGCTTCGAAACTGTTGCGCTCGTCGACATAAGCCGTTCGCTTAAGTCCGAAACGCGCTCCCGTGCCGGGAATGAACTGCCACAATCCCGAGGCGGAAGCCCACGACATCGCGGTCGGTTTCCACATACTTTCGACCTGTCCGAGCCACGCGACGTTTTCGGGAATTCCTTCTTCGCGGAAAATTCTACGCGCCATGCGCATAAACATTCCCGAGCGATAAAGCCCGGTTTCCATCGTCTTACGTCCGCGTCCCTGATAATAGTTGATGTACTGCTGAATCATCGGATGAACCTGAAAGGTAAATCCGAGCGATTTATTGGCGACCGCGACCTGCACCAATTGATACTGCTGCTGCGCGACCGGGTTGTTTTCGACATCCTGTTCTTCCGAGGTTAATTCGAGCTTCGATAAATCATCGAGCGGCGACGGTTCAAACTTTTGATCGGTAAAACCGGTCAGCGAATCGCTCGATTGATTGTTATTCGGAACGACCGATGCGAGCAATGAATTGTTCGTCTGCGTGGTTTGCTGCGTCTGCGGAATGGTCAAAACGAGCTTGGCGACTTTATCCGCCGTGTCGTTGTCGATGTTCCAGCCGCAGGTTGCCGAAAGCGAACGAATCTGCGGAACTTGCGCCTGATTCGGAAACTCCATCCGGTAAACGGTTTCGATCAGCTGATTGTAGCAATCGCGCGCTTTCGCGTTGTTATTCGAATTCAGGTTGATGCCCGAAATCAAAAAGGCTTCGACCGAACGATCGAATTTTTCGCGGGCTTGCGGGCGGCGATTGTCCTGCAAAGCGGTCAAGCCTTCACGAAAGGCGTTGCCCGATTCGGCAAGAATTCTCGCAACTGCCGCTTCGGCATTCTGAACTTCGCTCGTAACGGGATTGTTTCTTCCGTCCGAAGTGGTCGAAGTGACCTGCGCCGCGACGAAAGAATTAAGAACTAACGTTAAAATTGCAGTAAAATTGAAAACCTTAAAAAGGCGTGTATTCATCAATTTCGTCTATACTCCTTAGATAAATTTTTTCAGGGTTAGGGCGAATCGCTGAAACGACCTAAAAACGTAAGAGCGTATAAAAGCAAACGCTCTTAAAATTAAAAAGTTTCTTTTTGTCGCTATTTATTATAAAGACAGTCAAAAACTTCTCAAAAGTAACACATTAAAAACTCTCTTGTCAAAACACGAAATGCCGATAAACATTGAATCCCAAGTGATTTGCTTATCAATTCGGCGTCTTCCATCGGCGATTTTTATTGCTTTGCCTTAGCAGTTTGCGCCTTTGCCTTCGTGTTCGGAACAACCCTCTCGCGCAATGCTTCTTTGAAAACCTCGCGCACATTCTCTACATATATAAACGTCAAATCGTCGATAACTTCCTGTGGTAAATCTTCCAGATCACGTTTATTGGGTGCCGGAATGATAACCGTCTTGATATGTGCCCGTCTTGCCGCGAGAATCTTTTCTTTGACTCCGCCGATCGGCAGGACGTTGCCTCTTAAAGTGATCTCGCCGGTCATCGCGATGTCCTTGCGCACGGGTCGCTGCGAAAGCACTGAAACGAGCGCGGTTGCCATCGTAATGCCGGCTGACGGACCGTCTTTCGGGATCGCGCCTTCGGGAATGTGGATGTGGATGTCGTAAGTTTCGAAATCTTCTTCGTTGATGCCGAGTTCGACGGCGCGCGATTTCGCGTATGAGTAAGCCGCCTGCGCCGATTCCTGCATCACTTCGCCGAGCTGTCCGGTCAATTGCAGTTTGCCTTTGCCGCGCGTCTTTAACGCTTCGATAAACAGAATATCGCCGCCGACCGCCGTCCACGCCAAACCCGTCACCGTGCCGATCGAATCCTTTTTCAACGCTTCTTCGGGGAAAATCTTCGGCGCGCGCAGGTAATCTTTAATCGCGTTTGCCGTCACTTTGACGGGTTCAAAGTTATCTTCTTCTTCGGCTTTTTTGCGCGCGATCTTGCGGCAGACTTTGCCGATTTCCCTTTCGAGCTGCCGCAAACCTGCTTCCTGCGTGTATTCGCCGATGATTTTCGCGAGCGATTTGCGTTCGAACTTCACATCGTCTTTTTCCAAGCCATTTTCTTCGATCTGTTTCGGGACGAGATGGCGGCGCGCGATTTCGAGTTTTTCTTCTTCCGTGTAGCCGGAGAGCGAAATAATCTCCATGCGGTCGCGCAGCGCGGGCTGGATCGTGTCGAGCACGTTCGCCGTCGTCATAAACATCGCGTTCGACAAGTCAAAAGTAACGTTCAGGTAATTGTCGCGAAACGTATGATTCTGTTCGGGATCGAGAACTTCGAGCAGCGCCGACGACGGATCGCCGCGAAAATCTGCGCCGACTTTATCAATTTCGTCGAGCATAATCAGCGGATTATTCGTTTCCGCCTGCTGAATCGCCTGCACGATTCTTCCCGGCATCGCGCCGACGTAAGTTCTGCGATGACCGCGAATCTCGGCTTCGTCGTGCAGACCGCCCAAAGAAATGCGGACGAATTTGCGGTTCAAAGCGCGCGCGATCGAACGCCCTAAGCTTGTTTTACCGACTCCCGGCGGTCCGACGAGGCACAGAATCGAGCCTTTCGGTTTTTCGCGAAGTTTACGAACCGCCAATGCTTCGACGATTCTTTCCTTGACGCGTTCGAGTCCGTAATGGTCTTCGTCGAGAATCTTTTCGGCTTTTTTCAGATTCAGATTGTCTTTCGAAGCTTTCGACCACGGCAGCTCGGTCATAATGTCGAGCCAGTTGCGCAAAGTCGCGGTTTCCGCCGTGTCGGGATGCATTCTTTCGAGTTTCTTGAGCTGGCGCAAAGCCTCTTCCTCGGCGTGCTGCGGCATTTTCGATTTGAGTATCTTGTCGCGATACTGCTCGATTTCCTCGAAAAGTTCGTTGCCTTCGCCGAGTTCCGATTGAATCGCCTTTAACTGCTGGCGCAGAAAATATTCGCGCTGCGAGCGGTCGATGTCGGCGCGCGCCTGCGTGTTGATTTCCTGCTGAACGGTTAAAACATCAATTTCCTTGCTCAATAATTCGTTGACGCGGCGCAGGCGTAAGACAGGATCGAAATTATCCAGAACGCTCTGCGCGTCCCCGACTTTTAGTTCAAGATTCGACGCTGATAAGTCAGCAAGACGTCCGGCGTCGTCGAGATTAGAAATGATCGCCAAAACTTCGGGCGAGATGTTTTTGCCTAAATTCGCGGCGCGTTCCATCGAGGCGCGCACGTTTCTGACGAGCGCTTCGACTTCGAGTGAGTTGGTCGGCGCGGTCGGTTCGGGAATCGGCGTTAAGTTTGTTTTGATAAAATCGCCTGTCGAATCAACCGATTCGATGCGCGCGCGCGAAAGTCCCTGAATCAAAATGCGGATTCGCCCGTCGGGCAGTTTCAGCATACGCATAATAACGGCGACCGTGCCGACTTTATAAAGGTCTTCCTGCGCCGGTTCTTCCTTATCCACGTCCTTTTGCGAGACGAGCATAATCATCCGATTCTGGCTCAAAGCCTCGTCAACCGCTTTGATCGAGCGGTCGCGCGAAACAAAGAGCGGGACAATCATAAACGGGTAAATCACGATGTCGCGCAGCGGCAGAACAGGCAGCTCCGTCGGAATCTGCATTTGCTGAGGGTCGTTAATATCCGGTTCGACCAGCTTCTCAGAGAAATCTTCAATTTCGTCCATACTTAATATGGTAAAAAAGGAAAAGTAAAAAGTAAAAAGTCAAAAGGCAAAATAAAACTAATTTCACCTTGAATTAGTTAGGTTTGCCCGATGATTTGCTTTTTACTTTTTACTTTCTATTTTTTTGCTTTTTTTGTTGATTTTTTATCGAAGTCCTTGTCGCGCGAGCGGACGAGGTATTTGAGTTCGGTCATAAACTCCGAAACGTCTTCGAATTCGAGATAGACGGAAGCGAAACGGACGTAGGCGACCTTATCGAGCGCCTTGAGTCGGATCATAATGATTTTGCCGACGTCGTTCGTCGAAAGCTCACGGTCGGACGTGTCCTGAACGTGTTTTTCGACCTCGTTGACGATGGCTTCCAATTGCGCGGCGGAGATCGGACGTTTTTCGCACGCGCGCATCAAGCCGTTCATGATCTTGTTGCGCTCGAAAATCTCGCGTCTGCCGTCCTTTTTGACGACCATATACGGAATCTCGTCAATCCGTTCGTAGGACGTAAAACGCCGGCTGCACAAGATACATTCGCGGCGGCGGCGAATCGAATCGCCGTCCTTCGACTCGCGCGAATCAACGACTTTATCTTCCAAATGACCGCAAAATGGACAACGCATATATTAATGTAAAACGGAAAACGGAAAATGGAAAATTAATTTGTTTGAAGAAACTTTAATGTTCGGTTTGCGGATTGACGCTTTCGACACGTCGTTCTTCATTTTCCACTTTCCATTTTTCGTTTTTCGTTTTCGTCTCTCCTTCTTCGATTTCGTCCACGGCGTTTTCGCTCGACATCAGACTGCGGAAGCGCGCGATCGAAATATCGCCGTGGAACAGATAATAAAATCCAAAAATCAACGCCGGCGCGAAATAAACCAGATGCATCACGATCGAAATCGCCGCCGCATCGTTTGATTCAACGCCTAAAAACATCAAACCGCCCGCCGTGACCGCGTGAAACGCGCCCGCCGCGCCGCCCGGAGTCGGAATCAAAGACCCCATCGCCGCCCAGAACATCACGAACATCGCGCCGGCAAGCGAGATACTGACCGGCAGATTGAACGCCAGAATCACGAGCCACGTCGGGATGGCAATCGAAAACCAGAGCGCTATCGACCAGAAAGCGACGCGGAAAAATTCGTTCGCGCTTTTCAAAATCTGAAGCGCCGCAGCAAGCTGTTTTAACAAACTCAAAAACAGCCGTCGAAGGCGTCGCGGAATGAATTTTCTGTCAGTAATCCGCTCAAACCAACGGATGATCGGCGCGGAATATTTCTGGTAAATAAATAATCCCAGAAATCCGACGACGACGCCTACGAGCATCACGTTTCCGAGCAGTTTAACCAGCGCATACTGCGTCGCGTAGTTGCGTTGACTCTCGACCGGCGGATCGAAAAACAAAAGCGTCACGGAAAAGAAACAGATCAGCGCCGTGAGATCGAAAATTCGTTCGAGCAGCAGAGTAACGAGCGCGGCAGACGGACGCACGCGCGTGTCGCGCATCGGCAGCCACATCGGGCGCACGATCTCGCCTGCTCTGCCGACGAAAAACACGGCGGCGAATCCGACCGTCGTCGTCGCGAAAAGCTCTTTCAGCGAAGATGGAGTAATCGGTTCGAGCAAAACCTTCCAGCGCAAAGCGCGCAAAAGATAGCCGAGACAAATGATCGAAACCGCGAGAATAATATAAAAAGCGTTTGCCTTACGCAGAGAATCGCTGACTTCCTGCCAGTTCAGATTGCGTCCAAAAAACCAGAGTATAATGACGGCAAATAAACAAAGTAATATGAATTTGATGTACTTTTGCAAAGCGTTAGTTTCCAGCCTTGAAGTAAAATTTCTTTCGTTCCAAAATGTATGTATGAAAGTCCGCATATTCGACAGTTGTGCAAAATATGCAATAAAGACAAAAGATTACCGTATTTGCAACTGAAAAGTAAAAAGTAAAACGGCGAGAAGCAAAAGTATTGAACTTTTGGCGGAACGCACTCGTAGAAAGATTTGGCAAGGCGAGCCTGTTTGAGCTTTGCTGCTTTAGCAAAAAGGATTTTTGCTTATTTTTGGAGAAAGAGCGTTGGAAGCATTAAAAGTAGCTTCGGAAAATAATGGAGCGGAACTTGTAAGGCGTTGTCGTGCCGGCGACGGCGCGGCGTGGGAAGAAATCGTGTCGCTGTATTCGCGGCGGATTTTTAATCTTGCCTACCGCTTTACATCGTCGGTCGAAGCGGCGGAAGATTTGACGCAGGAAGTTTTTATACGAATCTACCGCACGCTCGAACAATACGACGCCAAGCAGGGCGATTTGTCGAACTGGCTGATGCGTCTGGCGCGAAATTTGATAATTGACGATTATCGGCATCGCCAGCGCAACCCGCAGGACTCGATGGCGGACGATGTCGAAGATCATACGTTTCACCTGCGTTCGGTCGGCGGCTCGGCGCAGAAGGAAATCGAGCGCAAAGAGCTCGCCGCGCAGGTGCAGGACGGAATTGACAAACTGCCGGCGGATTTGCGAACCTGTGTGATTTTACGGGACATCGAAGAACTCAGTTATCAGGAAATAGTTGATGTTCTGAAAATTCCCGAAGGCACGGTGAAATCGCGTATCAATCGCGGACGCATCGAACTGGCAAAGATTTTGCGTCGGATGCGCGTCGTGACGATATGACGCATTGACGAACTGCAAATTTGAATTTGTTTGAAATTTAAGAGGCATAGAAAATTTGCAATTCGTAATCTGAAATTTGGAATTACTGGATAAGGCAAAAAACGATGAATATTAACGCCATTGTCGAGAAAGATTTTGAAAAGATTTGATTCAAGGGGTTTTATAGGTTTTTATGAGTTACACGGATGAAAGAATTATAGACTGCGCGGAGTTCGAGGAACATCTCACCGATTATCTTGACGGAACGCTCGAACGCGCCATCCACAAAGCGGTCGCGGCTCACGCGCTGCGCTGCCCGCTGTGTCATTCGTTGTTAAATGAAGTTAAGGACGCGCTCAACGTCTGCCACGAAATTTCCGCACCGAAACATTCGATGACGCATCTCGAAGCGCGGATTCTGACGATGACGATGCCCGAGACGGCAATGTCGTGCGCGCAGTTCGAAGAACATTTGACGGATTATCTGGACGGATTTCTGCCCGCGACGCTTTTCCACCGATGGGAACGCCACGCGGTTTTATGCGACAGCTGCACGGATCTGCCGGGCGCGGTCGTTCGTTCGATTGCGGCTTGCTACACATACAAAATGGACGAACTGGCGGTTCCCGCAGGCTTGCACGATAAAATTTTGAAAGCGACTATCGGCACGACCGAAGCGAAAACGGTTAAGGCTTCGGTCGGCGCGCAGATCGCCGAATGGATTCGCGGTTTCAGTTTCCCGATCGGCGTGCCGCAGTTTGCGTCCGTCGTGATGATGATGATTTTCGCGGCATTTATGTTCAGTCAGACGGTTTCGGCGGACAGCTCGCAGATTTTTCAGTTAGCCGAACAAACTTATAAACAAAGCGCCGACGTGGTTTTAGGCGGAAAAAGCGATGCGCCGGTAAACGCAAATCCGAACCAGCAGCCTGTGCAGGGACAATACGTAATCGACAAAGAGGAAAGTAAATAATGAATTGTGCTTATCACAGCCACAATGGAGCGACGGTCAGCTGCAACGGATGCGGAAAACCGCTCTGTGCCGCGTGCGACCATCGCATCAAAGGTTTCCCGTATTGTCAGGATTGTATCGTTCTCGGTGTTGATCTGCTCCGCACTCACAACCAATCTTCGAACTCTTCCTACATTAAAGCTCAAACTTCGCCGTTTCTGGCGCTGCTTCTTTCGTTTATCTGTCCCGGATTGGGCGCGGCGTATAACGGGCAGACGCATAAAGCGTTGATTCATTTTGCCGTAACGGTCGGGATTTTCCAGATGGCGATCAACTTACGAATGCCTTTTTTCGTCTTCGGCGTACTCGGAATGTGGCTTTATTCGGCGGTTGACGCGTGGAAATCGGCAAGGCTTATTCGCTCGGGCGCGAAACCCGATTTAGCCGAAGATATTCTGGTGCAGAGATTTTCGGGCAACCCGAAACTGTGGGGCATACTTCTAACACTCCTTGGCACGACGTTTTTATTACAGATGGCATTCGGCAGAGAGCTTTCGCGTTTGATGAATTTTCTGCTGCCGGTTTTCTTGATCGGGTTGGGACTTTATATTTTAAGAAATTATATTTTCAAACCCGATTCGAGCGCCGCAAATGATGCCGATTTTTCACGCCGCGCCGCTTCGCCGAGCTTTATCAGCGCGGTGAGCGACGCGCGGTACGAAAGCGAAAATTTCGATGCAGGCAGCGATTACCCGACTCAGGTCAGAGCAAAGAGTTGGAAAAATCGCCGATAACGGTTAATATGGAAACGGGACGGCTTTAGGAATTTTTTAATAATAGCTATCCTGTAGGTTAAATTCAGAAGTTTTGAAAGGAAATTAAAATTATGCCGATAGCAATTAAATCTCTGGCTGGAATCATTGGAAGCATTATGGCGATTCTCGCTTTGGTAATCGCCGTTTTAAAAGGAGTTCTTGGCTTGATCAGCTTTGTTACGCTGATTATAAAGTTTGCAGTCATCGGATTGTTCGTGGCGGTTTTCGTCATTGTCGGTTTGATGGTTTTCAGAACTTTCAGAGGCAGCCGCAAGTCGAAAGAATAACAGCGTAAGAGTTGTGATTACAACGATTTGGCAAAACCCTGTCGCAGTCAAAGTCGTCATCGGCTTGATTTATGCGAGAGCCTGTGTTAGTTTTTACATTCCGTTTACTTTTAACAGAAATAACGAATTACAAAATTTATCCCCCTAAAAGAGAGTTTTTATTATTTTTTTAATAGAAACTCTGTAATAAGGATTCGCGTTAGTCGCTCGCGGCTGTTCTTGCGTGATTCCGTATGTCGAAACTGGATTTTCGACATGCAATCATTTAAAGGAGCTTTTAAAGCGTACATGCAAAATAACAAAAAGAATTACACGTTTTTATTATCACATACTAAAAAATCAAAAATTTATATCAGACGAGTTGAAGTTTCAAAGAAATTGATTCATTCAAGCGTCGCCGTTTTTATTTTAACATTCGGACTTTTATCAGTCGGTGTGCTCGGTTTGCTCAGAACGGACGTTTTAGCCGAAAGTAAAATTCCCGCCGCCGCCGAAATCGCCAAAATCCCGCAAAACAATCAAACAATCAACGAACCGAAATCAATCGACTACAGCCGCCCGACGGGAAGCGAAAATTTTGCGATGAACAGCGGCGGACCGGTTCTCGATCTACAATTAACGAAGGAAGAATTGGACGAAGCCGAAAGCGGCACGATTCAGGACAAGATTCGCGCCATCACTTCGATCTCGAATCCTTCATTTTTGCCGATAGTGTGGTCTCACTTGGGCAAAATCAACAACGAATTCGGTTTTCGCCGCAATCCGTTCGGCGGTCGCTCTTACGAATTTCACGCCGGAATGGACATTGACGGCGAGCGCGGCGATTCGGTCATGGCGCCGGCAAACGGCACGATCGTCAAAGCCGGCTGGCAGGGCGGCTACGGAAACTTGATCGAGATTGACCACGGCAACGGTTTAACGACGCGTTACGGACATCTTTCGAAAATCGAAGTTCAGGTCGGCGATACGGTTTCGCGCGGACAATTGATCGGCTTGGTCGGTTCGACCGGGCGCTCGACCGGACCGCATCTTCATTACGAACTGCGTTTGAACGACAAAGCGATCAATCCGCGACTTCTTCTGCCGCCCGAACCGACGGATATCAAACAAGCAGTAAATCAGTAAAAAATAAGGATAAATTATAGTAAGATAAAGCGAGCCGATCCAGTGGCTCGCTTTTTTTGTGTTTTTTCCTGAATTTGCGTTAGAATCTTTTCATAACTTTATATTTGCTATGATTTACACACTTATCAAAAAAGGAAATCAAAAAATGCGTTTAACGACAAAATTCATAACATCATTTGTGCTGACGACAGCCGTTCTGCTGTCGTCGTTTTCATTCGTCGCGGCGATGGACGAGGGAATGTACACGCCCGACCAGATTGCCCGCCTGCCTTTGCGCCAGCGCGGTTTAAAAATTAACCCGACGGATTTATACAATCCGAACGGCACGGATATCTCGGACGCCATCATTCGTCTGAGCGTCGGCTGCACGGCGGAATTCGTTTCGCCGAAGGGCTTGATCCTGACCAATCACCACTGCGGTTTCGACGCTCTCGTCTCGGCTTCGACGCCGCAGACGGATTATGTTGAAAACGGCTTTAAAGCCGATTCGATGCGTCAGGAAATGCCGGCGAAGGATTATTCGATCTTCATTACCAACCGCGTCGAAGACGTGACGACGAAGATCACGCGCGGCACGGAAGGATTGACGGGCGAAGCATTTGCCGCCGCGATCAAGAAAAACGTTGACGATCTGACCGCCGCCGAACAGGCGAAAGCGCCGAAAGGCACGGCAATCGCGATTCGCGGCTTGAACAGCGGCTATTATTATTATCTCTACGAAACGATGCAGATTCAGGATATCCGCGTCGTTTACGCGCCGCCGCGCAACATCGGCGTTTTCGGCGGCGATCCGGACAACTTCGAATGGACGCGTCACACGGGCGATTTTACGTTTTTACGCGCCTACGTCGCGCCTGACGGTTCATCTGCCGCTTATTCGGAAAACAACGTTCCTTATGCGCCGAAAAAGCATCTGACGGTCAATATCGGCGGCGTTAAAGATAACGAATTCGTCTTCGTGATGGGCTATCCGGGCAGCACGACGCGCTATCGCGAAAGCCAGTCGATCGAGTTTTCGGAAAAGGTCAACTTCCCTTTTCTCGCCAGTTATCTTGAAGCGCGCAGCGGAGCGCTTCGTAAAACGGGCGAAACCGACGATGCGAAACGCATCCGTTTTCAATCGGACATCGCGAATTTCGATAATTACCGCAAGGTTTACGAAGGCAGCAGTCTTGCCGTCAGACGCGGCGAAACGGTTGCCGCGCGCCGCGCCGAAGAAACCAGATTCAGAACGTGGGTCAACGCCAATCCGACGCGCCGCGCCAAATACGGCGAAGTTCTGACGAACTTAACCCGCGTTTCGAGCGAATTTTACGCGACCGGACAGCGCGATCTGGTGATTCGGACATTGCCGCCCGCCGCGATGGTTACGTTCCGCCAAATTTACGACGCGTTTTCTTCGGTGATCGCGGGCAAAAAATTGACCGACGCGCAGGAAACCCAAAAACTCGCCGACGTGCAGAAAGCGTGGGCGAACCGCGAGCCGATTTTAGAGCGCGAGCTGCTCAAGTTTTTCCTCGAACAGATGGAACAGCTTCCGGCTAGCCAAAAATTCGGCGCGGCGGAAAATCTGTTCGGCAGATATACGGGTCGCGAGCGCCACGCGGCGGAAGAAGCCTTTGCCGTTGCGCTGACGGAAAACAAAGATTTGGATTCGCCCGAAGAAATCGCCGATCTCTACGACGATTCGGCAGAAGAACTGCGCCGTAAATATCCGCAGATTTACACGTTTATGTCAGGCTTTATTCAGGAGAAAGCGGCGGTCACGGCGCGCACCGGCAAATTCGGTTCGGAAATTGACCGTTTGCGTCTGCTCTATCAGCAAGGCATGGCAGAAATGAAAGGCGTTCGCCCGTATCCCGACGCGAATTCGACTTTGCGCTTTACATACGGCAACGTTAAAGGCTACGAGCCGCGCGAAGCCGTGCGTTATACGCCGTTTACGACGATCAAGGGAATGATCGAAAAAGACACCGGCGTGAATCCGTTCGACGTTCCGCAAAAGCTGAAAGATTTGCAGCGCACACGCAATTTCGGCAGATACGGTTCGGGCGATTCGGTCGTCGTTAATTTCCTCGCGACGACCGATATTATCGGCGGAAATTCGGGCAGCCCGATCATGAACGGTTACGGCGAACAGGTCGGACTGGTTTTCGACGGCAACTACGAAGGCTTGGGAAATGACATTTTCTACAGCGGCGACTACGGTCGGACGATCGCCGTTGACATTCGCTACGTGCTTTTCGTCACGGAAAAATTCGGCGACGCCAAATGGGTCGTTGACGAAATGACTGTCAAAGGCGGCGCGGTTCGCACTAAAGCTGCGGGCGCGAGATAAAAACCGCTCTTTATTTACCGATCAAACAGGACGGATCAAACGCCGTCCTGTTTTTTCTTTAAATCCGCGTACGCTAAGAGCCATTCCGCATGTGGAAAGTGTATATCCGTGCGTGGAAAGTGTGTATCCGCGCGAGGAAATAGTGTATCCGCGTATGGAAACATACTTTAACGTGAGTATTGGATAAGGCGGAACGCCGTCATCTTGACGGCACAGCGTTTGAAAAACGCTCAAACGGTTCATTTATATTCAAGATTCCTGTCAATCGCGACGTTTGACGCCGCTTTCAGCGACGTGTGCCGTCAG
>JANOBZ010000088.1:0-2138 GCA_031411895.1 Acidobacteriota bacterium
GTTGATAATCCAACATTTCCCGACACGCCGGAAACTTTCCTGAAGCCGAGAACGACTTATCCGAGCGGTGATTTGCCGATCCTTGCCAAAAACGATCAGGAAATTTGGTATCTGCTGAAGCTAACCGACGAAGACTGCGCGACGGTCGAGCGCGACGGCGACATTTATTTCTTTATGGATACAAACGGCAATCTGATCACGCCGCAGTTGATTCAGGTCGAAAAACCGGAAGTCGATTCGATCGAAGTCGACTTTATGGTGGGCATCAGGGCAACCGAACAGGGATTAAAACTCGCCGAGCAATTCAAGATCAAAGCTTTCAAATCGCCGTGTGCGATCTGCGCCCACGATTGTCTTGTTTCGATCGAAACCGTCCAGACTATCAAAACCCGAAACTTAAAGATAATTTGCTCGATCTGTTCGGAAGACGGCAAACCTCAGTACTGCTTTTTCCCGGAAACGGTCAAAGAGCTTAAAAGAATTATCGAAGACGAAAAAACACAGCAGAATTAAAATTCTCAATGGCAAATAAAGCGAAACATTTTTGGATCGAACCGGACGAACTGGAGCGAAAAGGGATAGATTTTTGTTCCCTTGAAGCCCAAGGGCTTTGGGTCAATATTATGTTCTTTCTGCACAGTTCCGACGATTACGGCTATCTGGTTCGCGATGGCGAACCATTACCTTACGAGACGGTCGCGGAGTGCTGTCGTATATCTATCGATAAATTCCAGACGTTACTAAAGGAACTTCTCGATCTAAATATCTTCAATCTTAATGAAAAGGGGATTTTATATTCTCCCGAGCTTATCAGACTTTCCGCTGACCGATTAATCAGAAGTCAAAAAAATCGGGATCGGTATATACCATTACCGATTAGAAGATTGGTGCTTTCAATCGGTCGTTGCCAGTACTGCGGAGCCACGGAAAAATTAACGGTTGATCATATCGTGCCGTTTTCAAAAGGCGGCTTACATAGACTTTCAAATTTTCAATGTTTGTGCGCGACTTGCAATCGTGCCAAATGGACGAAATCGGAAGAGGACTACCTTCAGGAGGTTTATGGCGAATAAGCTTCCGGCTTTTCAATTTTACCCTGCCGACTGGCGTAAAGACCCGGCGGTTCAATCACTTTCCTATCACGACAAGGGAATTTGGTTCGAGATTCTTTGCCTTATGCATGAATCGGAGGAACGGGGCAAACTGCTTTTGAACGGCAAACCGATGCCGGAAGAAGCACTTGCGCGGTTACTCGGTTTGGATAAGCAAATCTTAACCAAAACTTTAACCACATTGCTCGATTACGGCGTTGCAAGCCGTGATGATTACGGCGCATTGATGAGTCGTCGAATGGTTCGGGATGAAACCCTGCGGAAAATACGCACTGAAGCGGGCAAAAAAGGCGGTAATCCGAATTTGGTTAACCAAAATAACAACCAAAACGGAAGCAAAATTCAAAACGAGGTTAACCAAAATTCAACCCCTTCATCTTCATCTTCAAAGCCAGTCTCTTTCTCTGACGAGAAAAAGACTGGCAGCAGCCAGCGCGGGCGCGCGCGTGAAGACCTGCCGACTGCTGCCGGTAATTCTCAAACAAACGGAAAATCATGGCAGTGGCTCGAATTGACGCCGGAGGAAGACCAAATGCCGCTTGACGATTTTTTGATTCATCTGGAAAAGCTCGAACCGGAAAAGAACGTGTCGGAAATTTTCAAAAAAGTGAAATCCTTTTGCGTCAAAAATAAGAAAGATTTCGCCAAGGAGCGGATCAAAGGCTGGGTTTACGGGGAGGTCAAAACGATCAGCCTTGCAGGCGAACCGATCGAGGAGCTCGTTATTCCGAACATCGGTAAATTGAAATGAAATACAACATCACGCCCGAACAGTTCTTGAGAGAGATTGCGGCAGTTTTCATCACCCGCGCCAAATGGCTCAGCTTGAAAATCTGCCCGTTCTGCGACGGCGGAAATACCGGCGAGAAATATTCGTTCTCGGTCCACATCGTTGACGGGAATTATTTCTGCCATCGCGGCAAATGCGGCGCGCGCGGATCGTTTTGGAAGCTGATCGAGCTTTACGGACGCAACCCGCGAGATTACCGCGTTGACGACGATTTTAAGCCGAAGAAAAAGAAAAAA
>JANOBZ010000089.1:0-25264 GCA_031411895.1 Acidobacteriota bacterium
TTTACTTAGCGACTTTGCGTCTTTGCGGGAGGTTTTAAAGTTTCCCGCAAAGACGCAAAGTCGCTAAGAAGATAGGTAAGTTAAATAAAATATCGCTTTAATCCGCGAAATCGGCGGCTAATTTGTCTTACTATTCTTTCGCAAACCGCGTCGTGATACGTTTTCCGAAACCTTTGCGCGTTAACAGTCGGGGTTTGATAAATTCCAGATACGTTTATGAAGAACACAAAACTTGCGACCTACGCGCTTTTTCCGGCAGTTATCTTTTACGGCATTTTGATCGGCGGGATCGTTTATTCGCACATCGCGTTTCTGCCCGCTTATTTGCAGGATTTGCCGAATTCGGCGGTCGTCGTGAGCGGAAAATACGGCATCAACGAAGCGCCGTTTTGGTTGACCGTTCATCCACTGCTGATCTTATCGCTGATAACTGCGCTCGCACTGAACCGGAAATTCAAAGCGCGGCGAAACTTGATCGCGATGACCTTCGGAATCTACGCCGCCGTTCTGATCGTCACCAACATCTATTTCGTGCCCGAACTTTTATCGTTCGCCAAAAGCGCCGAATCCACGCTTCCGGCAGCCGAATGGCGCGCGCGCGGTCATCAATGGCAAACCTTAAGCCTCATTCGCGGCGTATTTTGCCTTATCGGCTTTTTTCCGCTGCTCACCGCGTTGAGCAAATCAAACGTCGAGCCGCACGAATCAACTTTCGCTTAATTAAAAGGCTGTTATCCGAACCTGTGCAGTCAAGAGCATTTGTATTGGATTCGGTCATTTATTTTTGAATGACCGTCAGCGGAATTTGGAGAAATGTTTTTAGTAATACGCCGAATTCCTTTTGCTGTGCCGGTTTGAATGAAAAAGTTCGTTGAGGCAGCCTGAATCGCCGGTCGTTCGGCGCGAGTATCAGAATCACAAACTCTTTGAGCGAATATTCAGACTCTTCGCTTTCGAGATTGATTTGTTTTATCCGGCGTAAATCCCCGCTTTCCTGTTTCGTTCCAAACGGCGTTACCCGTTCGATGACGAATCGTTGCAGAGAGCGGTTGAATGAGTAAACTTCAAAACATTGCGAAATATAAAATGCGCCGGCGACGACAACCAAAAACAGCGAGACCAGAACCAGTTTGGTAATAGTTGAAAGGTCGTCGCTAATCTGTCGAAACAAACCCGGCAAAACGACGGGCGCGAGGAGAATAAATCCCAAACACGCCAGCATTATTAGGATTTGAGCCGAAGTTTCCTTATGTTTAACAACTAATTCCGAAGCGGTTTGTTTGATAATTTGCATAATCGAATGATTCTTTATTTTTAATCCGTCAACCAAAATCGGAAACTGCCTTTATTCGATTACCGCAGCTCCAATATTTAAAAATTACTAATTACCGGCTCATCGGAATTTTTACGTTATTTTTTTCGGCAAATTCGATCGCTTCATCGTAACCGGCGTCAACGTGGCGGACGACGCCCATGCCGGGGTCGGTGGTTAAAACTCTTTCGATTCTTTTTGCGGCTTCGGGCGTGCCGTCGGCGACGATGACTTGTCCGGCGTGTAGTGAATAACCGATGCCGACGCCGCCGCCGTGGTGGAGCGAAACCCAGGTTGCGCCTGAGGCGACGTTGATCATCGCGTTCAGATAAACCCAGTCGGCGATCGCGTCCGAGCCGTCTTTCATTGATTCGGTTTCGCGATTCGGCGAGGCGACCGAGCCGCAGTCGAGATGATCGCGACCGATCACGATCGGGGCTTTTAACTCGCCCGAAGCGACCATTTCATTTAATTTCAGACCGGCTTTCGCGCGTTCGCCGTAGCCGAGCCAGCAGATTCTTGCCGGAAGCCCTTGAAATTCGACCTGTTCCCCGGCAAGCGTCAGCCAGCGCGAAAGATGGTCGTTTTCGGGAAATAGATTCATGATCGCTTCGTCGGTTTTATAGATGTCTTCTTTCTCGCCCGAGAGCGCGACCCATCGAAACGGACCTTTTCCTTCGCAGAAAAGCGGGCGAATGTATGCGGGCACGAAACCCGGATAATCGAACGCGTCCGATACCCCGTTATCCTTCGCGCGTTGACGCAGATTGTTGCCGTAATCGAAAACGATCGCGCCGCGCCGCTGGTATTCGAGCATTGATTCGACGTGGCTCGCCATCGAATCCATCGCTCGCCGTTCGTATTCGGTTTGGTTGGATTTACGCAGTTCGGCGGCTTCTTCGACCGACAAACCCTGCGGAATGTAGCCGTAAAGAACGTCGTGCGCCGATGTTTGATCCGTAACGACATCAGGCAAAACTCCCTTTTTGAGAATCTGCCGGTGAACGTCTGCCGCGTTGCCTAAAAGCGCGATCGATTTCGCTTCTTTTTTCGCGGTAAATTCTTTGACCATCGCGAGCGCTTCGTCGAGGTCCTCGGTCGCGAGATCAACCTGTTTCAATTGCAAACGGCGGTCAATGCGCCAGCGGTCAACGTCAACGAGCAGACCGACGCCGCCGTTAAACGTGATCGCCTGCGCCTGTGCGCCGCCCATTTCGCCTAAACCCGCCGTGAGCACGAATTTTCCGGCGAGCGTTCCCCAGCCGTTTTGTCGCGCTAAGCTTCCGAAAGTTTCGTAAGTTCCCTGCAAAATTCCCTGCGTGCCGATGTAAATCCAGCTTCCGGCGGTCATCTGCCCGTACATCATCAAGCCCATCCGCTCGTATTGGTCGAATTGTTCCTGCGTCGCCCAATGCGGAACGATGTTCGTATTGGCAATTAAAACCTTCGGCGCGTCCGTGTGAGATTTAAAGACCGCGACGGGTTTGCCCGATTGGACGAGCAGAGTTTCGTCGGCTTCGAGATTCTTCAAAGATTCCAAAATTGCGTCGAACGATTCCCAATTGCGCGCCGCCTTGCCGCGTCCGCCGTAAACGATCAAATTATCGGGGTCGAACGCGACATCGGCGTCCAGATTATTTTGAATCATCCGGTAGGCGGCTTCGGAAAGCCAGTTCTTACACGTCAATTCAGTTCCAGTCGGAGCTTTGACAGTTCGTTTCATAATTTATTTTCCAACAAAAATTTCAAACTTTAATAATTAGCACTGTAATAAACGATATAATCACTGCCGAAATAATCCGTAGTGCGTTCGGCGTAAAACGGGCGATCGTAAACCATTCCCGAAAATTTTGATCTGTCCCATTTGAAGACGGTCGCTTTGAATGTCAGGAAATCATCATTTTCGTTTAAAGGAAATTCGATTTTCTCCCAATCATCGGAAAAATCAACCCGCGACGGTTTTGTTAAATTTGCCGCAGAAGATTTTAACTCTATCTTAAAATGTTTTCGTGTGATGTTTTCGCCTCTATGGAAATAATGATTCGGCACATTGTATTCGGGAATCTCGGGGTCGGATACAAAAACTACCGACATTATCGAATGCCGCCCGTTAAAATTTAAGTCCCAATCACCGATCCACGAAAGTTTTTTCGCCCATAGAAACGTATTGCGAACGGCTTTTTCAATGTATTTGAAAGTTTCATACGCGGCTTCATCTGTCTTATAACTGAACAAATTATGATAAAAGGGAATGTCATCGCGGTAATCTAATTTTTCCTTGACACCCGGCACCCGCAGACAGCTTTCCGCTTCAATTATAAAATTTTTGATCTCTTCGGCTTGAAAAATTATATTGTCATGCTCCGTTGATTTATAATCAAAAGCCTTCGCCTTAATCTCAGTAGTCGAGAGTAAGTTTTTTGCAATTTCGATAATTTCCAGAATTGCCATAATAAATTGTGAACAATTTTATTAGAAATCGAGTTTCTTTTTAATACTGACAATCGTTTCATTTCGATTAACCGTCACCCGGATACGGCTTCGTAAAGTTCCCGTTTCGGTGTTTCGCGGGTAAAAGCCGAGCAAATATTGATTTTTCAAATCTTCGGCGATGCTTTGAAAGGCTTCCTTTAACTTGGTCGAATCTTTTTCGTAAAATCTGCCGCCCGTTTCTTCAGCCATGATCTGTAAAAGCTCGACCGTTACGGGCTTACGCGTGCGGTTTCGCTTCAAAGCTTCGGTTTTAAAGATTATCGGGTAAAAAAACGTGTCCGATTTTTGGAGCGTGTCGAGCGTCTGCTGCGCGCTGATGCCGCGTCCCGTGACCATTCCGTCGGTCAGCGCGATGATCGCTTTTCTGCCTTTCAACTCGGCGAAATAATTGCGCGTGACCTGCGCGATCGCTTCGTACATATCCGAGCCGTTGACGTTTGAAATTGAAACCCGCTCGATTGCGGTTGATAAAACTTTGCGGTCTGATTCGAGTCGGGTTAGAAAAACCGTCCGGTTATCAAAACTGACGATAAGGGCTTTATCTCCGGGACGCAGAATTTTAACGAAATCGCGCGCGGCTTTTTGAATATTGTCGAGAACGTCTTTTGTCGAGTAACTCGTATCGAGCAGAATCGCGACGTTCATCGGCGCTTCCTCGTTCAAAAAAAGCTCGATTTTCTGTGCCAAGCCGTTTTCGTAAACCGTAAAGTTTTCCTTTTTTAAGCCTGCAATATAACTTCCTTTACGGTCGCTGACCGTCAGCGGAATCGTAAAAAGCAGCGTATCAACTCTGACCGGCGTATTATCTTCATCGTCCGCCGGTGTCGGCGTTGTCTGCGGCGTTGTCTGCGGCGTCGGCTGCGGTGTCGGCTGCGGCGTTTCCTGAGCTGCCGCAAATTTCGTTACTGCGAAACACAGCCAAAATACGGCGAGAAATTTAACTCCGAGTTTTAGATGAACGATTGAATTCCTGCCGTTTCGTTTCATAAGTTTCCCTTGATTTAGCCGTTTTCAATATCATAGCTCTAAAACAAACTTATGAAAACCTTTTTACGTTTCGATGCTGAACGGGTTAAAGTCCGTGTCCTTATCGTAATAATCTTCGTGCTCGGCTTTTTTCAAATAACCGACGATCAAATATGTGAACGGCGTCGCGAAAACTTCCCATAGAACTTTAATGAAGTAATTGCCGATCATTACGCTGATGAGCTGTTCGTTCGACCAGATGCCGTAAAATGCGATCGGGTAAAAAATTAGCGAATCGGCAATCTCGCCCGCGATCGTCGAGGAGATCGTGCGGACGAAAAGCAGTCTGCCCGACATCAGGAGTTTGATCTTGGCGAGCACGAATGAATTGACGAATTCGCCGAGCCAGAAGGCGGTCAAAGACGCTAGAACGATGCGCCAGGTCTGCCCGAAAATCATCTCGATCGCCTTTTGCTTTTCGAGATTTCCCTGAAGTTGATCGGGCGCACCATTTACGGGCAGCGGCATATATGTCACCACGGTCGCCATCAAAGTCGCGAAAATCAACGCGCCGAAGCCCGCCCAGATCACCTTGCGCGAACGCGCGTAGCCGTAAACTTCGGTCAGAATATCGCCGAAAAGATAGCTGATCGGAAAAAATAAAACGCCCGCGCCGTAGATATATTCGCCGTAAAAAGGCAGATTGACCGACGAAACTTTATGCACGCCGATTAGATTCGAGCAAAGCAGAACGGCGACAAACGCCGCCATTATCAAATCGTAATATTTGTATGTTCTTTTTTCCTGCACAATTTTTAGTTTATTTTTTTATTTTGTAAAACGCTTGCAGTTTAGCAGATTTCATCTTCCGATATCACGCCTGAACTGCATACCGTTCCACGAAATATCGTTGACCGCTTCGTAAGCGCGCCCTATCGCTTCGGATAAAGTTTCGCCCGTTGCCGTAACGCCGAGAACGCGTCCGCCGGAAGTAATAAAATGCCCGCGCTCGTCTCTCGAAGTTCCGGCGTGAAATATTTCGGTGCTTTCGCGCCGCGCCGCCAGATCGAGACCGTAAATATTGTCGCCGGTCTGCGCCTTGTTCGGATAACCGCGTGAAGCCAGCACGACGCACGCGGCGCTGCCCATCTGCCATTCGATCGAGATTTTATCGAGCGTCTGATCGAGAATCGCTTCGCAGATTTCCGTTAAATCGGTTTTGAGCTGAATCAGAATCACCTGCGTTTCCGGGTCGCCGAAACGCATATTGTATTCGAGAACCTTTACGCCCGCGCCGGTCATCATCAGCCCGAGAAACATAATTCCGCGCACCGGAAAGCCGTCCCGCTTTGCACCTTCGAGCGACGGTTTAATGATTTCCCCGACGATTTTCGCCAATTGTTCTTCGGACAAAAGATTCCGGTCGGAAACCGTTCCCATGCCGCCCGTGTTTGCGCCGGTATCATTTTCGCCGATGCGTTTATGATCGCGAACGGGCGGCATGAGCGCGAAATTCTCGCCGTCGGCAAACAATATCAGCGAAACTTCCCTGCCGAACAGGCATTCTTCGAGCACGATCTTTCCGGTCGCGTCTTTGCCGACTAAATTTTCGAGCTCTTCGATCGCTTCGATTGCCGCGCGGCGATTTTCGGCGACGACGACGCCTTTTCCGGCGGCAAGCCCGTCGGCTTTGACGACCGCCGGTGCGTTTTCGTCGCCGAAAAATCCGCTGTCCAGGATTTCTTTGGCTTCGTCGGTCGAAAATGCGGTTTTGTATCTGGCGGTCGGAATTCGATTCCGCGCCATAAAATCTTTGGCGAATGATTTGCTCGATTCGAGTTGTGCGGCTTTCTGGCTGACGCCGACGATTCTGAGACCGCGCCGTTCGAATTCGTCAGAGATTCCGAGCGCGAGCGGAATTTCGCCGCCGACGAAAGTTAGATCAATCGCGTTTTCGCCGGCAAAATCGGCGAGCCTTTCGATTTCATCGTGTTTAATATCAACCAGCTCGGCAATTTCGCCGATTCCCGCATTTCCGCTGGCGCAGAATATCTTTTCGACCCTTTCGCTTTTTTGAAATGAACGGCATAGCGCGTGTTCGCGCCCGCCCGAGCCGACAACCAAAATTTTCATAGAATTATTTATCTCAAAATCGTCTTTTTTAGACAACCTCCCCGATTGTTTTTATATATTATTTACCCGATTTTTCCTGAACAAATTTGTGTTTCCGAACGAAATGTTTTACTTTTGTGTTTAGCGTACTTGACAGCCCAAAACATTAATTATAATTTCAACAAAAGATTCACTCGATATATAATACAAATAAGCTGTGTAATCGCTTTTAGTTTTTCCGAAAAGGCATACCCCTGCCCGCTTGAGAATCGAAATTTCGACGGTTAACTTTGCGACCGAAAAATTTCGCGCCTAACAATTCTTCTGTCTCAAAAACTCGGAACGAAATCATCAGCGATAGCAAGGAGGGACAATGAAACCACAAGTTGAAGTAGATAACTTGAAAGAATTTAACGAAAAAACCTTTGCCGACCAAAAGGATCTTCAGGATAAAGACATTCGTTGCATTGACTGCGGTCAGGATTTTGTCTGGACTGTCGGAGAACAGGCATTCTTCCGCGACAAAGGTCTGACTAATCCGCCGAAACGATGCAAGGATTGTAAACACGCGAAAAACGAACGCATCGCCTCGATCGCCGCCGCGCAAGCCGCCGGCGTCAAACAGAGAATCGAAGTCGCCGTTCATTGCGCAAAATGCCAGTCATACACGACTGTTCCGTTTTATCCTTCGCAGGGACGTCCCGTTTTGTGCCGCAGTTGTTATCTTGAAAAACATCCCAATTTAATCAACGGCAATTTCAACAAATAATTTTAACCGCCGACGTGAACGTTCGGACGCCGCTCGGGATCATCTTCCGCCTGCCTGAGAATTTCTCTCGTTACGGGCGCGGTGTCGCCTTCGCCGAAAATCACATAGCGAATCAAGTAAGCGATCGGATTCCCTTCGCTCCAGCCGAAATAAACGTGCGGGATTTTGCCCGTGCGGTCTCTGAGATACATCAAAAACGCCGCGATCGCATTCGGGACGGCGGGAGATTCCGTACGCAGAATCCGGTAGCCGTCGACGTCTATCCCGCGAATCGTCAATTTCCCTTTAAATTCCGAAGCGTCGCCCAATTCTATCTCGTAAAAAAGCACCGGATCGGTCGAAGGAATATGATTGTCAATGCGTTTTTCGTGTTCCTTAAAACGATATTCCGAAACATCGCCTTTTTCGCGCCGGTTCGTGACGATGCGAATGTCGCCGATCTCCAAATCCTGAATAAATTCTTCCGCCTTTTCGTCAAGCTCGATATTGTCGATTCGAATTTCGGTCGAACGCAGCGCGCGCGAGATAAACGAGGCGATCACGATCGAGATAATAAAGAGCGTCGCGATCTTGATGCCGCTCGGCTGTTCGACGATATTGACGACCGTCGTGTAAATAAAAACCAGCGTGATAATTAAAAAACCGACCCATTTTTTCTCGCCCTTTCGCCGCGCCGAAAGCGTCACGGCGACCGCCGCCGAGGTCATCAATGCCAAAACGCCCGTCGCATAAGCGCCGCCCTGCGCATTGACGTCAGCCTGAAACGAAATCGTCACGGCAAAACAAATCAGCGTAAAAACTATCGTTAACGGTCGTGTCGCGCGCGCCCAATCGGGCGCCATTCCGTAACGCGGCAAATAGCGCGGAACGATATTTAAAAGTCCCGCCATCGCCGACGCGCCCGCGAACCAGAGAATCGCGATCGTCGAAATATCGTAAATCGTGCCGAAAATATTGCCGAACATCGGGCTGAAAATCTCCGCAAATTTCGTGTGCGCGATATAAGCGAGCGCGCGACCGTTAGCCATTCCGCCTTTTTGAAACTCGTTTACCGGAATCAGCATCGTCGTGATAAAGCTGCTGCCGATGAGCATAAAGCTCATAATAATCGCCGCGCCGCCGAGCAGTTTTTTGCCGTTTTTAATTCTGCCCGCCATATATTTCCGTCCTTCGGGCGTATTTTCGGCTTCGCTCATTTTGGAAACGTGAACCGCCTTCAAATCGTTTTCATCAAGATCCGCCTTGCTTTCGACAAGCGGCATGACGACAACGCCGGTTTCGAAACCCGACAATCCGAGCGCGAGTTTCGGAAATAGAACCAGCGCGGCAAGCGCCATGTATACCGCGCTTCCGTGGACGCTCGGGTGCTGCCACAACGCAGCTTTCCAATTCGACATAAGTTCGGGCTGCACAAACAGAATATGGTACGCGCCGACGCTGATCAGAAAAATATTTAGGATCAAAAAAACCGCGACGATGCCGACCGCAATTCCGATCGCTTCGTTAAATCCCTTGAGAAAAACCGCTCCGAGCAAGCCGATCAAAACGAGCGTGACGATAACTTCGTGATGCAGAAACTTCAGATTATGCTCGACAAACGGATTTTCGATAATATGCGCCGTCGCGTCTGCCGCCGAGAGCGTGATCGTGATGATAAAGCTCGTCGCGACGAAACCGAGCAGGGCGAGGACAAACATTTTGCCCTTCCAGCGCGAGAGCAGATTTTCGAGCATCGAGATCGAACCGTCGCCGTGCGGACTTTCTTCGGCAACCCGGTTATACATCGGGAGTGCACCGAAGAGCGTCAGCAAAACCAGCACGATCGTCGCGAGCGGCGACAATGCACCGGCGGCGAGAAAAGCGATGCCCGGCTGATAACCGAGCGTCGAAAAGTAATCAACGCCGGTCAGACACATCACTTTCCACCAAGGATGCTGGTGATGTCTGCCTTCGGGTTCGTGAGGTCCCTCGATTTCTTCGACGCCTTTATAAAGCCATTTTTTAAACCAGCTTTTTTTCATAATTAATTTCAAAAGTGGTGAAAGACCGCCGGACAAAATCCGCGCGGTCTTTCTGAAAACAAAATTAAATTATTTTCTGTTGCTGCCACAAAGTTTGGAGGCAAATCTTTTACGCCTGTTCACTAATAATAGAACAAAATCAAATTTTACGACTATTTAAGAACAGGTCAAGCGGTGCAGACGGTAAATAGTTTGTTTTTAAACTTTAAAGGGCGACGTCTCCCACACCGTCACCCGCTGACCGCAAATCGTCACCACTTGCAGTCAATGTTCACCGGAAGGCGAACACCAAAAATAACCCCCAAAAGTTTATCTATTGCAACCTAAAATTAAAATTATTTATTAATCGATGGAAAGAGTGCTCCACGAATTAAGGAACTTTTCGACCGAAACGGCGCCGGTCAGAAATTGGATTTTCCCGTCCGATTTTTGAAGATAAATCGTGTAGTCGCCAACGGGCGTATCGGTTAAAGATTTGATTTCGAAACTGAAAACCGAAATATCCCTGCCGTAATCGAGCGGCGTTAAAGTGCCGCTTGAAACCGTAAAAAACGGCGAGGTCGTGCCGATCTTAAAATCTTCGGGACTGAGATTTTTTCCGCCGACGTAAATCTGATAGCCTTTTCCGCCGTTGACCGGAATGGCTAATTTTGAAAGCTGACCGTTAAAGCCCGTAAACTGGACGTCGAAATCCTTAGCCGCGAGCGTGATCTTCTTAATCAAATTCGTTGTTTTGCCTTTTGAAATCTCGACTTCGCCCAAATGTTGTCCGGCAAAACCGCCCGCCGCGTCCTGTGTGTAAACGCGGTATTTATTCGCCTGCAAACCTCGTATTTGAAAACTTCCGTCAGCATTGATCTTAACGCCGACCGAAACGCGCCCGGTTTCCGTTTCTTCGAGCCAGACGTTAAAACCTTTGACCGGTTTTCCGTTTATCGTCGAGATCCTGCCGTCGAGCGTTCCGCAACAGTCTTCTTCGTCCCGCGCGCCGTAAATCGCGCGAATCTGCGCGATGTCGTCATCGCTTAATGTTCGCGCGCTGAAGCTCGCTAGATTAAATGTTCCATTCTTTCCCTGATGTTCATTCATCGTCGAACTGACGAGCGCCGCGTGTTCGAGACCGAGCAGATGACCGATTTCGTGCGTTAAAGTTGACTCGAAATCAAAAGTTCCGAGCGAACCGTCGGTCGAAAACTGCTGATATGGATTAAGAATGATGTCGGCTTCGGAAATTTCGCCGCGCCGGTTGAAGAAAACGCGTGTCCGGGCGGAAATTTCATCCGCTTCGCCGCCGAAAACAAGTAGATTTTCGGGCGTCTGCGCAATCGTGATGAGACTCGTGCCGTCGCCCACATTTCCGGCGGGGCTAGCCGACAATTTATCAGACCACGTAATCTGAAATTCGATGTTGGCGACTGCTTCCCACGTATCCAAACTGCGGCGAATCGCGCCCTGAATATCGCTGTCCGGTCGAAAAGCCGGATTCGTCCTTAAAAGCGAATTGGAAAAGGCGACCGGGATCGTGATTTTTCGCCAGCGCAGTTCGGGCGTTTTTTGGGCTTCGCCATTAGGCGGCGCACCAGTAACCGCTGTTATCGAAAAAATCAATAACAGGATTAAAACCGGTAAAAATTTCGCCTGACGCACCATTAAAGTTCTATTTATGTTATAAAAACGCTATTCTGCGGCGTCCACGCCGACATTTTCCAGATCCGCGAAACCGACGATCAACAGCAGCGCGACGAGCGCGATTGTTGCCAGCACGTATAAAAGCGCGATTTGTTGAAAATAAATCAAAGCGCCGATTACGACTGCCACGATCGCCAACCAAAAAAGCGCGACTACCCGGCGGCTGTATTTACTATTTTTTTCTGCCATATTAATTTTAACCTAATAATGTGAAAGATCGTTCGTTATTTATTGATAACAAATTTTTCGACTCCGAACAATCAAAAATATCGATTGTTTCATAAAATAAGTCCTCAATCAATAACTCTCAACGGAAGTTTAGCGGAATTTGTCACGCCCGAATCGTCAACTTTGACGACCGGCGGATATTTTCGTTTTTCGTTTCCCTTCTGCGGCACGTCCACAATGTCGAATGCCTGCAAAACGATGTCTTCGGCTTGTTTGGCTTTTATCTTTTCCAAATCCGCTTCGATGATTTTAGTTTCGTTTCCGACGCGCCGAAAAATCGTAATTTTCGTCCCGTCGGCATCTTTCGACAATCCGCCCGCGCCCGCAATGGCGCGTGAAACGGTCATTTCGGAACGTGTCGCAATCTGTCTCGGCGTCACGACGCCGCCGATTACGTAAACCGGCTTGGCTTCCAGAACGGTGACGACATCGCCCGCCAGAATCTGCACGTTCGCTTCTTTTTTGCCGCGTAATAAATCGGTAATTCTGATGTCTATGAACTGCGAACCGTTGTCCTGACGCGCGGCGATAAAGCGTTCGCGCGTATTCTCGTCCTTTTCCGCCGTCTGATTCGTCTGCGGCGCTGTTTCGACACAGCTCAAGCTTGCCGGACGAAAAATCCGGATATCGCCGCTTGCCTTATCGGTAAAACCGCCCGCCAAAATTATCAATTCGTTCAAATACACGGGTCGTTTTATCTGAAATCTCTGCGGAACTTTGACCGCTCCGAAAAGCGTCGAGTTCGGGCGATTCGAACGATCGAGAATTCTGACGACGACCTTCGGGTCGCGCAGGAATTTTCCGTAGGCTTTCGCAATTTCCGAAGCCAGTTGATCTTCGCTGCGGCAGAGCGCGAAAATCTGGTCTTCCAAATTTTCAAGCCCGTTTAAATTGCCTTCGGGCGTCAAAGTTCCGCGCCAGTCATACTCGAAACTGCCGAGCACGTCAACGTCGATCAAATCGCCTAAATGTATCAGATTCAATTCTTTATCGGATTGAGTATTCGGCTCGGGCGTGGCGGTCGGCGTCGGCGTCTGTGCGCAAAGCGGGCTTTGCCATAAAAATATGCAAAGAAAAACTCCAACAATACAGCATATTTTTCCGGCTTTCATCAATCAAACACCCGATTTGCGTTTCGCTTTATTATTGCTCAAACTAACGTTTTTACTTGCCGGAGCGTCAGTGCTTTTTTCGCCCGCACTAATTTTTTCGTGCACGCTTTCTTCGGCTACAGTTATTTCTTCGGCTACAGTTATTTCTTCGCTCGCACTAATTTCTTCAACCGCCGGACTTTTTATCCGAACATCATTTTCCGGCACATCTTCAAGCAAATTTTGGACAAGGTTATTTGAATTATAAGTCGAATCATCGTTGAGTTTACCGGTCGACTTTTTTTTCGGGTTTCTGGTCGGTTTGGCAGAAACGGTTCCGGGAACGGCAAAGCCGGTGAATTCCCAGTTGCAGTTATCACATAATAAATTATATCGAAACAATAATTTCGACCAGAAAGGCGTCGGGCGATAACCGCGCCGTACGCGATTGCTGAGACATTTTGGACATTTTTCACTAATCATTTCTCTTTTTACTACCGAGGCTTTTCTTTTTGGCCAAAATCACGAGGATTTTTTGGATTTCCGAATTTATCTGTTCCGCCAATAAGTCTGTTTCCCTGTTCGGTTTATTCTCTCTTGCCAGAAAAAATAGCGCATCCTTATAATGACTGACCGCGCGCTTATAGTTTCCCTTAAATGCCGATCGTTCGGCTTGTTCTATAAAATGAGAAACCCTAATTGATGTAACAAATTCGTTGATGGCTTCTTCGGATTCGATCAACCGCAAATCGTTCGGGTAATATTGCAGAGCAGTTTGTATAACGTTCAAAGCCTTTTGTGCAGTTTCCGTTTTTTCAGCTATTGTAGCACGATTTCTTGCATCCTGCGTTAAAATTCGCGCTTCGATTTCCGCCCAGGTCATCAGATGAAACCGATGCAGATCGCCGACAATCTCGCGTCCGCGCCGTAAACCGGCGAGCCGCGGCGAACCCGTGCCGACATTTTCAAGCTCGCGCCGGTTTATTTCAAGATACTCGCCGCACATTTCAAAAACTTCCTGATGCCCGTCGGCAAGTTTCATCAAAACTTTCGCGGCATCGCTCTTTTTTTGAATTTGTTTGATGATCTGGGCGTTTCTTTCGAGCGTCAGTTTTCTTTCGGCAACCGGTGTTTTTGTGTGCAGACGGACATTATCGAGATTATAATCAAGGCGTTTCTGCACCAGCAGATAGCGGTTTCGCGCTTTTCTGAAAACGATCTCGCGCAGAAAAACCGCACCGATCAAAACCGCGATTGCGCCGATTCCGGCGGCAATCAACGGCGCTTCGTCGCCGTCGTGCAGAATTCCCCAAATCAGAAAAAATAAAGCGATCGCAACCGCCGCCGCCAAAATGTAGTAGTTTGACGCCGGAAGCCAAAAAGGTCGCCCCCTTTTTACCGGATTATTTTTTATCGGCGGCGGAAAACGCCTAATCTGATTTGTTCGATTTGGTCCTTCAGTCAAGATTTTCCCTCAACCTATGTTAAATACTTTGAAACCAAAAGCCAAATTCCACTAACGGTGAATTTTCCCATAACGACTGTCAACAAATAATTCGCCTTTTCGTGTAAGATTCCGAAAACTGTTGTATGGTTTTATAGTATGAGCGGCAGGAAAAAGAAAAAACCTGAACTTCCCGTTTTCGACTCGATCCGTAAACCGACCGCGCCGCCGAGCAAAAAATTCGGAAACGATAAACCTGTCGAAAAAGCGCGCCCGTCGCAGCGCAAAATCAAACATAAAAAAAACGAAGACGAAACAAACTAAATATATGGGATTTTTTAAGAATTTTTACCGCAAAATCGTTCAGACGAGTGTTTGGGCGCGTCCCGAAATGCCGGTTACGTTTCGCGCCGAGATTATGCCGGGTAAAAACCGTGAGGAACGAACCTTTCGGATCAAGGAAGTTTTGCCGAACGGGCGCGTGATTTTGTATGATTTTGTCGGCGAGCATCGCCAAAGCTCGTTTGAACCGGTAAATTTCAAACGCGAAAATCCCTGAACTTCAAATCCTTAAAACTCGTAAATTCTGCCGACTTCCAAAATATGCAGATTTTTGATTTCGAGCGCCCGAATCTGTCTTGAAACCTGTTCGACATACATCGGTTTGATATTGACCACATAGATCGGACAGTTTTGTTTAAGTTTCGATAATTCCCCGCGTAAAACCTGCGGCGTCAGATGATGCGAATTACAGGCTAAATCAGCTAGTTCGTCGGGAAACGCGCATTCGACCATAATCGCCGACAGATTTTCGGTTTGATTGACGGCTTCCCAGAAACGGTTGACCGTCGCCGTGTCGTTGGTCAAAGCAAAGGTAGATTTACCGTCCGAAACGATAAATCCGACCGACGGAACCTTGTGATTGACGTTCACGGCTTTGACCGTTAAATGCTTGACGGTAAAGTGTTTTTCGGTTTCAAACGGGCGATATTCGAGCACGACGCCGTATTCGTTTCGAAGTTCGGAAAATCGCGGATAAATTGACCAGTTAAAAATATCGCGCTCGAGAATTTCGATAACTTCCGAGGTCGCGTGTATCTGAATCGGACGCTTAATGGTCGCAAACAGATCATCTATGTACAGCGGCAGACCGGCGATATGGTCGAGATGCGCGTGTGAAAGCACGACATCACGAATTCGTTTTTTTTGTTCGGCGGTCGCGGCGATCGCCAAACTTCCGGCGTCGAACGCGATCAGATCGTCAACCACGAAACATGCCAGATGCTGTCGCGCCGATGCGCGTCCGGTTTCGTCAAATGTGCTTGGAAGTAATTGAAATCTCATCAAGTTTTCAGAATTTCAAAGTCGTAAAATCTTATCGCGCACAGGTTTGCGCGCGCCCGCCGTCAATTTCGTAGGTCGCCCCCGTAATCCACGAAGCCTTTTCCGAAGCCAGAAAATATATCAGATCGGCAACTTCCGTAGATTCGCCGACGCGCCCCAGTGGATGCGTGTTTTTCGAATTTTCCAGAAATTTATCGTAATCTTCGTCCGCCATTCCGCCGCGTTTGTGTAAGTTTGAAACAACGACGCCCGGATTTACGGCATTAACCCGAATTCCCTTCGGCGCGAGTTCGAGAGCCGTGCAGCGCGTCAACTGGTCAACTCCGGCTTTTGAAACGCAATATGCCAGAACGTTCGGAAAAGCGCGCGTTCCGGCGACACTCGACACGTTGACGATATTTCCCTTTGTTTTTTCGAGATGCGGAATGCACTTCTGCGTCATAAAAAACAGCGACCGCAGATTGATGTCGAACATTTTATCCCAGTCGTCGAGCGTCGTGTTTTCGATCGTACCGTTCATAATGATGCCGGCTGAATTTACCAAAACGTCAATCTGACCGAAATTCTGCACCGTATCGTTAACCAGTCTTTCAACCTGCGAGTGTTCGCGGATGTCCGCGAGATTAACTTTGACCGAGCCTTCGCCGCCCTGCGATTCTTCGCGCAGCGCGCTGAGCTCTTTCTGATTTCTGCCGACGGCAATGACGCTCGCGCCGTTTTTGGCAAAAAGAAGCGCAGTCGCGCGACCGATGCCGCTGCTTGCGCCTGTTACTATAACTACTTTTCCGGTCATAATTTAAGATATGAAATTTGTATATTTTTTGCAGTTTAGCACAAAAAATATTTTCTGAGTCTAAATGATTTAACGCGGAAAAACAAAAAATTCGGATTGATTTTCTTTCGAAATAAAAAAGACGGCTCTTTCGAACCGTCAATTATAGTTTAGAGATTGTATCGTTTTGTAAAAGACTAACGCGAATTCAAATCGTTTGTATCGAATCGTTACGCGCCGCACTTTTGCGGCTGCGCCGCAAACAACATATCGAGCGCCTGACGCGTTTCTTCGCGCTTGCGGTGCTGAAAATCGGTGACCCAGTTCGTAACTGTCGAAACCATTTCGCGAGCCGCCGTTTTAGTTGAGTTTTTCTCTGTAACAGCGGGCTTAACCGACTTAAGCGCCGCTTTCATTTCACCTTTCTTGATAACTTTAATTTTTGCCTTAGCTGTCATAATTCCCTCTTTCTATGCGTTATGTATGTTTTATTTATTATTCCTTGAGAAATATTTTTTTATTTCTCGTTTTTCTAACTTGCAATTCCGATGCCATTGTTTAGACGACGGCGGGATTTTTTTTTGCAAATTATTTTTTAAGTTTTTTCACTTCGAGAATTTTGTTTTCGCAACTTGCAAAGCCGTTTTTTTATTTTTGCGAATTGCTAAATTCTTTAACGCCCGGGCGCTCCGAAATGTTCCTTAATTTTTCAATCAAACGACTGTTTTATCAGCCTCTTATCCAAGAACGGCATCCCCTGAAAAAATTGCGTAACGATTGGCATATTCGTTGCAGAATCTGTTTGCGGAATGAATCTACGCGACCTTTTTATTATTTACCTTGCCTGCGGCGCGCCTTTCGGCGTTTATTATTTTTTACAAAACCGAAATCGAACCGAAACAAAGATTTTATGGCTGAAATCGCTTCTCAGATTTGTAGTTTGGATACCTTTCGCATTACGGATGGTTGCCCGAACCTCTTTTCTTACAAATCTTTACAATAATGGATTCGATAAAGCGTCGGAAACGGATTTAAAGATCGAGCTCGAAATCGAAGAAATAAAAAAATCCTTCGAGCGACAAGTTTCCGCAGCCGCGCCGGAATTTTCGATTTACGAATTTCGTGAAGCATTCGATCGCTACGTCGGTTTGAGCGCCGAAGTGCGCGACGACAATGAAGATATTTCAACGGCTGAAACGGAGCTTTTTCGGATTACCAATCACAGCAATAAAAATCTCGCGGAAATTTGTCTGAACAGACGCAACCGCAAACGACTTTCTTTTCATCAAAAAATTGCGCGACGCGATTTTTTTGAAATTTGCAAAAAACTTTTTGATAATTCGGCTGCGCCGCAAGCGCTTGTCACGAAGGCAGTCAGGCTGGTTCAATTACTGGACGATTTTGAGGCGCGGCGAATGTTTGAAAATCTTTTACACGAAACTCAGCAATTTCAGGAAAAACGAAACGTCAGAAATCCGGAGAATGAAATATGGAATTCCGAGAAACACAAACCGCTGACCGACAGCAAAATCTCAACCAATTTGCAGGCTTTAACCACAGCGGCGAATTTGTCCAACAAAGATTAGAAACGCTGCTTGCCCTAAACGCCGAAACCGCGCGGGCAAAAGCGATGTACGTTTCGGATCGCGAAAAGCTCGAAGCCGGATTGATGAAGAATCCGCTCAGCTTAGAAAAAACATTTACATATTTCGGTTTGATGCTCGGCGCGTTTCCGCCCGCCGCGATGTTCATTCGCATCGCGATGGACGGAAAACTCGACGGCTGGGTTTTCGGCGTAATGTTTATCATCAATCTAATTTCGGCGGTCGTCGGATTTTTTTCGGGCAAAATTGTCGCTAAGGCGATGCGCAATTTGGAAAACAAAAGCTGGACGAAAATGCTTCTCGCGATGCCGTTTCTCGGTTTGCTCTGGGGCGCGGCGGCGGGGGCGGCGGGCGGCGTTGTCGTTTTTATTTTCGGCGCGCTTGCCGGCGCTATCTTAGGCGGAATCGTCGGCGCGGCGGCGCTTCCGGTTTTCGCCGGTTTTCACCGCTGGCTGAAAAAAGGCGAGTTTATCGAACTGAAACATTTTCTTCCCGTAGCCTTCGGCATCATTTTTACGATCTGCGGTTTCATTTTTGGACTTTAATTCTTATTTGCAATAGACTTTTGATTGTTTAACAGAAAGTTCATAAACTCGTAACTTTCGGGTAACAATCGGGTAATATAAGTTAATTGCAAATGAACAAAATATTAATTTTAGCCGTCTTTTTCTGTTTTTCCGCTGTTAATTTCTTTGCGCAGTCGACTGCGCCGGAGAGCGATTTTCAAGTCTGGAACGATACGCAGATTGCGATTCCGCTCATCAAATCGAAAGACAAAAAAATCGACCGCGTTTCGCTGATTTTTTACACGACGCTGCGCACCGGAGAAAACTCGAAACGATTTATTGACGAGCGAATCGGGGCTGGTTTCGAATTCCGCATCAATAAATATCTGACGCTGACGCCGAATTTTATGTATCGCGCCGGTCAGCCCGTTACAGGCGGCAGAGAATACGAAACTCGTTTGCGATTCGATGTCGGGCTCGAAAAGAAATTCAATCATTTTGCGATCAAAAACCGCAGTCGCATCGAGCAGAGATTTCGCAATTCGCGCGCCGATTCGACGCGCTACCGCAACAAATTCACATTTACAGTTCCGATAATGAGAGGAAAAGAAGAACTTTTCGCGCCGTTCGTCGCGACCGAGCCTTTTTACGAATTTCAGTCAAAACACTGGACGCGCAATGAATTTACGGTCGGCATCTCGAAAAAATTCAATTCCGCCTTTACGGCTGAGTTTTTCTATCTTCTGCAAAACAATCGCGGCAATACTTTGCGATACGTTAATGTCGCCGGGATAAATCTGAAATTCAAAATTGACCGATTTGTTAAGTAAGAAGTTACTTCAAAAATAATTTAGACGACTGAATCACTTATTGGTTCACTTTGCGACTTTGCGCCTTTGCGGGAGAAATATTTGGTTTCCCGCAAAGGCGCAAAGTCGCAAAGTAAGCGGCAAAGCAATTTTGAGATAGCTTCTGGTTAATTGCTTTTCGCCGCAAAACCGATTAACAATAAATTTCGACGGTCATCGAATGTTAGTTCTGCTTCATCTTTTTGCGCTGTTTTTGCTGGTTTTGCTCGGCTTTTACGTGTTCGTGGCAAATCCGCGAAACCGCGCGCACCAGACATTTGCCGCGTTTATTTCGTTTCTCGCGCTCTGGACGATCAAGGATTTAATCTTCTGGAATTTTTCGGCGGAAAATATTTCGAGCGGCTGGTGGGCGGCTTCGAGCTTTATCATCGCGCTTTTAATGCAGTGCGCGCTCGTCGTTTTTGCGTGGGTTTTTCCGGAAAATGCGCGGACGCCGCGAAAACGCGCGGCAATCGTTTTTGCGCCGAGCCTTGTTTTGATTCCCGCCGCCGCTTTCGGGCTTTTATGGCGCAAGGTCGGGTTTGAAAACGGCAGATTCGAGATCGAGCTTGCGCCGCTCGCGTATGCGTTCGTGGTTTACGTTTACCTCGTCTTCGGCTACGGCGCGCTCGTGCTTTTCCAAAAATACCGCCGCTACCGCAAAACTCAGAAAGGTCAGCAGGTCGGCGCGATTCTTTGGGCGCTTGTCGTGACCGGTATCTTAAAGACGCTCGCCAATATTTTCTTTCCATTTTTCGGGTTTTATTCGATGCTTCCGTACAGTTCGATTTTCGTTCTTCCGGGCGTTTTGATCTACGCTTACGCAATTTCAAACTTCAAGCTTTTCTCGTTGGAGAACGCGCTCGACCAGTTTCGACTTTTCCCGATCGCCTACAAAATCGCTCTGAGCATCGCGTCGGTCGCGATCATCAGTTTTATCGTTTTTCAGATTCCGATCGTCTGGTGGTCGTTTCAGGACGCAAACTTCGAAGCGTGGCGCAAATACCTGATCTTCAGCGTCATTTCGGCGCTCGTTCCGAATCTTCTGCTTTTATTACTCGTCGTGCGAACGATTTCGCGCCCGCTCCAGCGCATTACTTTAGCGGCGGTTCAAGTAACCGAAGGCGAATACGGGACGGAAGTTGATCTGCGAAAAAGCAACGACGAAATCGGTCTTCTCGCAGACAGTTTTAACGAAATGAGCCGCAAAATGGCGGACGACATTAAACAGTTACAGGAATTGAACGAACAATTGACGCGCACCGAAAAGCTTGCCGCGATGGGAACCTTAGCCGCCGGCGTCGCGCACGAAGTCAATAATCCTTTGGCTGCGATTTCGAGCCTTATTCAGATGATGCAGTCGAAAAACACGCTCGACGAAAAGACTGCCGAAAATCTCAAGATCATTCAGACGCAGATTCAGCGCATCACGCAGGTGACAAAGGATATGATGGATTTTGCGCGCGTTCGTCCGGCGGCTAAAGCTCAGGTTGATATCAACGATTTGATCGAAAAAAGCCTGCGGCTGGCAAGTTTCGACAAATCTTTCCAAAAACTCGAAATCAACAAAAATTTCGCCGCGAATATGCCGAAGGTTTTTGCCGACGGCGACCAATTACAGCAGGTTTTTCTCAATCTTTTCCTCAACGCGCGAGACGCGCTGCCCGAAGGCGGCGAGCTTGCAATTGAAACTTCCGCCTCAGCATCAGAAGTCCGAATCGCCATCACCGACAACGGCATCGGCATCAAACCTGATGACGCGCAAAAGATTTTCGACCCGTTTTTCACGACCAAACCGGCGGGCAAAGGCACGGGTTTAGGTTTAGCGGTCTGCTACGGAATCATCACCGCGCATCACGGAAAAATCGAGGTTGCGGCAAACGATTCGCGCGGCACGACGTTTTTTATCGCATTGCCAGTCAGTCAATAAATTAAGGCAGAAACGCGAATAACACATCTTTTAGCGGCGTAAAGAGTTGAGTTGTTGTAATTTTGAGCCGGATTATTAAATATGCGTCGTTTATTAAACAAACCGCCGAAAGGAATTAAGTATGAAGCTTTGGGAAAGCTTACTCGCGCCACAATAAATGCGACCAACGATTATCATCCGATCGCGTCTGTTCTTTACGAGCCGCAATACTGCCCTGTTTGCGGCAATGACGCAGGGAAAGACAGCGGACATTTATCAGTGATTCTCGCGCTTGAATTCGCCGGCGGTGAGAAATACGAGTTCGTTTTCTGGGCACACAAAAAATGTATTGAAGAATGTTTTGAAACTGATGAACCGGATGCGGATTTAGAATAATTATTAAAACTTACTCACTACTTTTCGCTCCGGTTTCTTGACACGCGCCGCATTTCGTTGCAATTTAGTTCTACATCTCGATTTTTTTACCAAACAAAAAGGAAAATCCATAAATGAAAAGATATTTTTGTAGCTTTTTAGTTCTAATTTCGCTTTGCTGTTCGGCGTTCGCGCAGGCAAAGCCGACAGCGTTTATCAACGCGCGCATAATTCCGATCGTCGGACAGCCGATCGAGCAAGGCATTTTGCTTGTTCAGAACGGCAAGATCACGGCAATCGGCGACGCGCGGACGGTTCGTTTATCGTCCGATGTTCAGATTATTGATTTGAAGGGCAAAGTGATTATGCCCGGACTCGTCGACACGCACAGCCATGTCGGCGAAGGTTCGGGCGCTGACGGTTCGAGTCCGATCCAGCCCGACGTGCGGATTCTCGACAGCTTAAATGCGCGCTCGTCGAGTTTACAGCGTGCGCAGTCGGGCGGAATTACGACCGTCAACGTGATGCCCGGTTCGGGTCATCTCGACAGCGGGCAGACGCTCTACATCAAACTGCGCGACGGCGCGATCAAGGTCGACGATCTGCTGATTATGCTGCCCGACGGCAGATACGCGGGCGGGATAAAATTCGCCAACGGCACGAACGCGCTGCGGCAGGGCGGCGGAAATTTTCCCGGCACGCGCGCGAAATCAGCCGCGCTCGTTCGCGAACAGTTCGTCAAAGCGCAGGATTACAAGGCAAAAATTGCCAAAGCCGGCGGCGACGCGACAAAGCTTCCGCCGCGCGATCTGGCGATGGAGTCTTTGGTTGACGTTTTAGAAGGCAAACGCGTCGTGCATTTTCATACGCATCGCCACGACGATATTCTGACGGTTCTGCGTCTGCAAAAAGAATTCGGCTTTAAGGTCGTGCTTCAACACGTTTCCGAAGCGTGGAAGGTCGCGCCGGAAATCGCGGCGGCGAAAGTTCCGTCCTCGATTATTTTGATCGATTCCCCCGGCGGCAAGCTCGAAACGATGGACATTTCCTACACAAACGGCGCCGCGCTCGAAAAAGCGGGCGGGCTGGTCGGCTTTCACACCGACGATTATATTACCGATTCGCGCGTTTTTCTGCGTTCTGCGGGTTTAGCCGTGCGCGCCGGAATGTCGCGCGACAAAGCGCTCTACGGAATGACGATGGCGGGCGCGATAATGCTCGAATTACAGGACCGCATCGGCTCGCTTGAAGCGGGCAAAGACGCCGATTTTATCGTCCTGAGCGGCGATCCCTTGAGCGTCTATACGCACATCGAACAAACATGGATCGAAGGCAAAAACGTCTTTACGCGCAGCAATCCGGCAGATTATCTGATCGCGGTCGGCGGTTACGGCGCGACGAGCGACCGGCTCGTGCATCTCGATTGCTTTGACGGCGACATCTTCGAAGGAGGCTCAAATTAATGAACAAACATTTATCATTTATCATTTATCATTTATCATTCATCGCCGTTCTGCTGCTTACCGCTCACTGCTTACCGCTCACTGCTTCGGCGCAGATCGCGATTAAAGCCGAAACTGTCTGGACAATGACGGGCGAGCCGATCACGAACGGCGTCGTTTTGGTTAATAACGGCAAGATCGAAGCGGTCGGAACGGCGGCGCAGATTCAGATTCCGGCGAATTACCGCGTAATTAATGCGAAAGTTCTGACGCCCGGATTGATCGACGCGCATACGGTGATTGGTTTGAACGGCTACTTAAACCAACCGCACGATCAGATGGCGCTCGATGGCAGTTCGCCGATTCAGCCCGATCTTCGCGCAATTGACGCCTATAACCCGCAGGAAACTTTGATCGAATGGGTGCGCCAGTTCGGCGTCACGACGATTCACACCGGGCATCAGCCGTCAGCGCTCGTTCCCGGTCAGACGATGATCGCCAAAACCTTCGGCAGAACCGTTGACGAAGCGACGCTCGTGCCGACGGCGATGGTTGCCGTAACTTTGGGCGACAGCGCTTTGGCAGGACAGGGACGTTCGCCCGGAACACGCGCCAAACAGGTCGCGATGCTTCGTGCCGAATTGATAAAAGCGGGCAATTACAAGGGCGAGCCGCGCGATTTGAAGCAGGAAATGTGGAAAAAGGTTTTGAGCGGCGAGCTTCGCCTGCTGGTTACCGCGCATCGCTCGATGGATATTATGAACGCGCTCCGTTTAGCGAAAGAGTTCAACCTGAAAATCGTGCTCGACGGCGCATCCGAAGCGCATATGCTGATCAACGACATCAAAGCGTCGGGCTTTCCGGTCATCATTCACCCGACGATGTACCGCGCGGGCGGCGAAACCGAAAGCCTCTCGATGGAAACCGCCGCGAAACTGAAAGCCGCCGGCATCACCGTCGCGATGCAGAGCGGCTACGAAGGCTACGTCCCGAAAACGCGCGTCGTCCTTTTCGAAGCCGCGCTTGCCGCAGCCTACGGAATGAGCCGCCGCGACGCGCTCGCGACGATCACGATCGACGCCGCCAAAATTCTCGGCTTAGACAACCGTATCGGCTCGATCGCCCCCGGCAAAGACGCCGACCTCGCCATGTACGACGGCGACCCCTTCGAATACATCACCCACTGCACCGGAACGATTATCAACGGGAATGTGGTAAGCGAAGTTATTCGCTAGACGATTACGAATTACGAATTACGAATTACGAATTACGAATTACAAATTACAAATTACAAATTACAAATTGTTACTCTTTGTGAGAATAATTCGTAAATGCAGAAAGGCGAATGACCGGTCTGAGCAAATCATTCCGGTCATTCGTCTTCCCCACTGTCAGTTATCCGGGAGTTTGTGTTCCGTTTAGCTCGATGAATAAAAATGTCAGAATCAAAAACGTGTTTTCTGAACCTGAAAACTCGTCCGCAAAATCTAAAAACCCGCGTTTCGACCAATAACGACGGGCTTTTTCTGTAAAAACGCTAATTTCAGCCCGTGCATAACCCGGTCGCGGAGCGACATTTGAGCTTAGTATTGGTTAATACCGGAGCGCGGACGGCGCGTCCGCAAACGCCTCAAGACCTTCAACGTTAGAGAAAATGTAGCGTTTATTTAACGCGTCGGCGTTGATACGGACGCGGAAGGTTTCGCGCTCCATTTACATTCTTTTCTTATCCATGTGTTAGATTTTGAAGACATTGAAATTTAACAAATTAGGACTTATTACGTCAAAAGCCAGGAGCGTCGAAAAATTTACTTTCATCCAAGACTTAAAACAATCGCGAGACAAGTAAAGTTTTGTAAAGACGAATTAAAGATATGCGTCGTTTTGCGGAATGGTTTATGATGAATTTGTCTTCGGAGATTTTTTACCGATACCCCAGTAAATGAATACAGAAGAAGAAGAACAACCGACGATTGTTATCAAGGGACGAGCCATCGGGCGACAAGAAATAGATAAATTTGTGAATGAGGGAATCTTTCTGGCTTCGGAAAGCGGCAATGAATATATTCCGCCGTATCTCGTGTTAAGGGACAGGTCTTCGTTTGTCCTGACCAAGGATGAGGCGCGCAAAGTGGTGATGTTTATGCGCGAATACGCGGACGAAAGCTGAACTCGTTTTTATTTTTTACCCTTTAAAAATAGGACGGCAGGCAAATTTGCCCGCCGCCCCGGAAATATATTTGTCTCTATTTCAACCAAACCGCAAAGCAGAATAAATACAAATTAGCCGCGGATAGGATTTTACTGGATTTTCTTAGCGAGCTTTGCGCCTTTGCGGG
>JANOBZ010000090.1:0-4515 GCA_031411895.1 Acidobacteriota bacterium
ACCGTTCGTCGATATTTCGTCGGACAGACGATGTGATACATCAATACTGAAACGTTGTGGTTCTTATGAATGAATTTACTCATTCAACCATTATAAAGCCGCAGCAAGCTGACGGGGTATTACACCCATTGTGAATAAAAACGCCCGAAATTGCCGACTCATTTTTAGTTTTTATTGACGATTCTGAATTGGGCAAAAGTATCGGAGCGTTTTACGGACCTTTTTCTGAAACTATAAATACCGTTAAACTCATACTAAAGCGGTACGTCTATGCGTTCGTTAATCAAAGTCCGTTTTCGGGTTGTATTAGTTGCAGAAACCGGACAAGATTGAATTATAAGAAGTGTAAGAAATAAATGTCTAGTCAAACCCAAAGCATTCGTCTCTAACCCTCAGTTTCGCTTCTCGCCGCGCTTTTGCATGGAATCGCACATCCGGGCGAGAATCGGTACTTGTGGCTCGCCCCCGATTATGAGTCTATAATAATTCGCCGGTATCGAGCCAGCAATAACATATAAAACCCGTAGGCGGCTAATCCGAGCGCCGCCAGCGCGAACAGCCACGGCGCGAACGTCTATTGTTCCAGCGCGCGAAGGGCGCCGCTCAATCCCTGATCTTCGCTCGCGTCGGAGCGGAGCGCGGCGAGAATTAGAAAGAAGCCGATAATTCGAAAACGACTCCCCGACGCCGAAAGTCCGAATTGCCCGCTTCGCAGGGCGAAGGACTGCGCGCTTTGGCTCATCTCGCCCGTCATCGTCAAGTCCGGGCATATTTTAATTTTAAGGGATACGAAAATATTTTATTCTTAAGTATATTAAAGCGAATAAACATCTCGGAAAGTCCTAAAAACAATTGTATTCTTGAGCAATGAAAATTAAAAGAATCAGAGTACTGGAGAATTCCAACATTTACAGCTATCAGCCCTCACTCTTGATGCAGCTTGAGGTAAAAGATTCAGACCATGATAGTTTGTCCGAAAACTCTGATTTAATTGATCGTCTCAAAAATATACTGCCGGCAAAAACATCCGACCGGAAAATGCGTGACATCCGGACGGCAAAAAACGATCTTGCGGAAATCGTCAAAAATGTCGCGCTCGGTTTAATAAATCTTGCCGGATTCGGTGATTCGGGCGGCATCGTTCGCTTTTCGGGCGATGCCGGAATTTATGAAATCGCCGTCGAATTCCAATCGGAAAAGGCAACCGTATTTTTGCTTAAAACCGCCGTCGAAGCAATTGAAGCGGCGCTTAAAAATGAGTCCTATGAGATTGCCGATAAAATCGCCGAAGCTCAAACAATCGCAGCGGAAAACGAACTGGAAACCAATCTGCGAGCCATAGTCGAAGCAGCCGAACGGCGCGGAATTCCATGGTTCAACGATGACGAATATTCATTCGTCCAACTCGGTTACGGCAGGAATCTGTGCCGAATTCGAGCCAGAGTTGATTCAGACGGGATCAAAGTTATTTTCGGTTCTGATTCAGAATTTCACGCCTTTTCGAATGACGGCGACGCGGCTCTCAAGCGTCTCTATCCGAACGAAAAAAAGTCGAGAATTCCAATCGTCGCCATTACCGGCACAAACGGAAAAACAACCGTTACCCGTCTGACCGCGCACGTTTTGCGCGAAACTAAGTTAAACATCGGCACGACGACGACCGACGGAATACTTCTTAACGGAGAGATCATCGAACGCGGCGACACGACCGGTCCGGCTTCGGCTCGGGCAATACTAAGTAATAATGCGGTCGATATTGCTGTCTTGGAAACGGCTCGCGGCGGAATAATGCGGCGCGGTCTGGGCTGGGATTGGGCTGAAATTGCCGTAATTACCAATATTACCGAAGACCATATCGGACAGGACGGGATCGAATCGGTCGCCGATCTGGTAAATATTAAATCGCTCATCGCCGAACGCGTTATCGAAAGCGGAACGCTTATCCTAAATGCCGACGATGCTGAATCCGCCGCTTTGATAAATCGCCCGCAAGTCGCGCAAACAAAAAAGACCGTCGTCTTTTTCGGAATGTCCGAAGACAATCCGGTGATCAAAAATCATTCGGAAACGGGCGGAGTCGTTTATTTTGTCCGTGATAGATGGATTTGCGAAAAGAAGGACGCGGAAATTCTGCAAATTGCCGAAACGGATAAAATCCCGATTACAATGGGCGGGACGGCGGATTTTCAGATCCAAAATGCGATGGCGGTTTCTGCCGTCAGCCGCGCTCTGGGTTTGTCGCCTGAGCAAATTACTGCCGGGCTTTACAGTTTTCAAAACACCATTCACAATCCGGGCAGAAGCAATTTTTATCAGGTCGGGAAAGGCTATGCCCTGATTGACTACGGGCATAATCCGAAGGCTTTAGAAGCGATTTGCCGGATGACTTCGCGCTGGAACGGCAAGACGATTACGGGAATTATCAGCTTTCCGGGCGACCGGCACGACGATGTTATCGAAGCCGCCGGACGAATTGCGGTTGCCGGATTTGACCGGATTATCGTCAAAGGCGATATCAATTTGCGCGGGCGGCAAAGCGGCGAGGTCGCACAAATGCTCTGCCGTCTGGTCTTGCAAGCAGGCAATCAAAGCGAATGCAAAATCGTTCTCGATGCGGCGCAGGCTTTTGATGATGCGATTGCCGAAATTAGGGAAAATGAAGTGGTCGTCTTTTTTTACGAAAAACTCGCGCCTGCGCTGGCAACGCTCGAAAAATACGGCGCGGTTGCTGCGACCGGATTTTAAGCGTCGTAAATTTCGACATCAATCGGTTTGAAACTGTAATTGTTCGACATTTCGGCAGAACACGCCGTTATTCCGAGAATTAAATCCATTTCTGCACGAAAGATGATGTAATCGCCGGCTTTTGAAGGCGGCGGGTCAATCCGAAGTTCGCCCGTTTCGAGCACGACGACGTTCATAAAAACGTTGAGCGTCGTCGGAATCATATCGGGCATGATGCCGAACTGCGCCAGATTCGTGTGCAGATTTTCAAAGCAGCTCGGGTGATATTCGTGGTTTTTGTAGATAATCTGAAAAGTCTCGGGACTGCACGGAGTCAGCAGAAAATCGTGACGACCGACCGTATCTTCAACGATTGTGAGCATCGGTCGGCTGCGATTGGAATAAAGCAGATTGCCGGTCGTCAGATAAATTTTATTGGCATAGTCAATCGTCCGCCCGGAGGAGAGCCATTCCGCCTTATCTTCAAGCGAGAAAGCCGTCAAATCCGAAACCTGTTCGCCTTTTGGGTCAATAATTTTTAAAAGCTGCCCTTTTTTTATTGTTAATCCGATTCCGGTCTGCGGTTCGAGATGGTATCTTTTCGTCATTTAAATATTTTAACCGAAGATTTTCTTAAATTTATTTGTCAGATTTTGCCTTCTGCATCTGCGCGTGAAACGGGCATTTCCAGTTTTCTTCAACCGCACGACCGGAATATTGTCTGGCTTCGCTCTGCGTGCCGAAGTCGCTTAAATTCGGGTTGAGCGAACCTTGCAGTTTTAGATCGCGCGATCGAATCGTCTGCTGCATTCGATCATATTGTCCGTTTTCGCGCAGACGGTCAAATTGCGCGTGCGGATTAAAAACCAGCGCCATTCGCGAAAAGCGCCGCGCCTTTCGTGAACTGTGCGGATGAAGACCGACGATAAAAAACCCCGTTCCGGCAATGCTGAATGAAAAATTCACGTCTTCCGGGTCGTTACTGACTGTCGAATCCCAAACGAATTGCGTTCGGTCGATTTCGTGGAGATTTTTTAACTGCGCCCACAGCGCATCTTCCCACAAACCCTCATTTTTGACGACCGGAGCGGCAAAAATGGCGGCAAAACTCGCATAATTTGTCGCGACTTTCTGTTGCTCGGCGGCAAAGAGGCGCAAATCGTGCGCTAACAATTGATTGGTTTCCGGCGCGTTCATTTCTTTGTAAAAACCGAAGCGAAATAAACTCCCGTTAAGCGCCGCTTTAGCGCCGACACACGAAAAGTCCTCGCCGGAAATATGAGCTTGAAAATCTTCGTAGGCATGTCGTGCAGCCAACGGCAGCCCTCTTTCCGGTTCTAAAATCCGGCTGAAATTTTCTCCATTCCATTCAGCGTATAAACTTTCACATATGTTGTAAGTAAAACGCTCTGCATTAATACCCGAAATACTAAATCTCATAAACCCCTTGTTTGTAATTCCCCTGTAAATTATTTTCAGCACGCGAAAATAATTAATCAGTTAAATGTGAGCTAATTTAAGTGTGATGTTCACAATTTAATTTTTAGAACTAAGAAATTCATTCTTCAAAATTATCTGAAATCACTTGTGCATAAATTGCATACAAATTTTTGAACTATTTGAAATAAGCAAAATTGGTGCCAGGAGTTTGTGAAATGGTCTAATTATTCAGCACAGAAAACTCTCTGTAAAATGAGAGTATGAAGAAATACGATGATGAATTTAAACAAAATGCTGTGAAGAAGATTCTTGACGGTCAATCGGTCGCTTCGGTCGCCAGAGAATTAGGCG
>JANOBZ010000091.1:0-38393 GCA_031411895.1 Acidobacteriota bacterium
CTTCCGCCGATAATTCCTGCCAACCTTTCATTCGCGGAAAATCACATTTCGGACAAATTCTTTCATTCATAAAACCTTTCTTTGCCTTTTTGCGTTTAAGACCTTAACATTTAATTTCTAATAGAGTTCTTCTAAATTCAATTTCGGTCTTCGTTTAACTTTTTTAAGATGAAAATTAAAAGCGTCCGGCTTGCTGTCTTTTTTTGTTTCCTGTTGGCTTCATTTTCTTTTGCTCAAACAGAGGAAAAATTCGATTTTTACACACGCGGCGAATATCGCTCGAATGTGCCGCGTCCCGCAGATGTTCTGCGCTTCGACGTCGGCGATTTCCACACGAACTACGCGCAGATGGAAAATTATATCAGCGCCGTGCAGAAAGCCGCGCCTGACCGTGTAAAGATTTTCGACATCGGTCTGACGAACGAATACCGGATGCAGCATATCGTCGCGATTTCGTCGCCGCAGAATATTGCGCGGCTCGACGAGATCAAGGCGGCAAACGCGCGCCTTGCCGATCCGCGCGCGACCGCCGCGAGCGAAGCGAATCAGATAATTCAAAACAATCCTTCGATCGCGTGGATGGCTTACACGATTCACGGCAACGAATCGGCTTCGTTCGAGGCGATGATGCAGGTCGTCTATCAGCTTTCGGCGTCGAACGAAGCGGCGACGCTCGATATTTTGGATAAATCCGTCGTGCTGATTATCACGGGCGAAAACCCGGACGGTCACGAGCGTTTCGTGACGTGGTACAACTCGGTCGCGATGGGCAACGCCGACCGTCTGGCGATCGAACACCGCGAGCCGTGGGCGATCTGGGGCAGATATAATCGTTTTCGATTCGACTTAAACCGCGACAATATCGCCGCGACGCAGAAGGAAACGCAGAATATGCAGAAGGCGTTTTTCGAATGGTATCCGCAGATCGCGATCGACCATCACGGGCAGCCTTCGCAGTATTTTTTCCCGCCCGTCGCTTTGCCGATCAATCCGAATCTGCCGCAGCCGGTCACGAATAAATGGATGGACATTTTCGGACGCGCCAACGCCGCCGCCTTTGACCGCAACAAGTGGGATTATTACAACCGAGACATTTTCGACCTTTATTATCCGGGCTACTGGGATTCGATGCCGAGCCTGAACGGCGCGATCGGGATGACTTACGAAACCGACGGCGGCGGCTTTAAAGGCTTGCGCTGGACGCGCGACGACGGCTCTATCGTGACGCTTCGTTCGGCAATCGCCAAGCATTACGTCGCTTCGATGACGACGCTCGAAACTTTGGCGAAAAATAAAACGCAGCGCTTGCAGGATTATTACGATTTTCGGCGCAACGCGCTTGCCGCGAACGACAAGATGAAGCGCATCGTCATTCTGCCCGGAAAAGACCGCGTGAAAACCGCCGAAATGATGGAAGTTTTACAGCGCGCGAAGGTTGAAGTGAAAGTCGCAAACGCCGCGTTTTCGTCCGCGACGGCGCATTCTTACGACCGCAAAAACGCGCCCGCCGCGAAGCAAAACTTTCCCGCCGGCGCATATATTATTGACCTGAATCAGCCGCAGAAAGTCTGGATCAAAGCCTTGTTAGAACAGGACACGCCGCAGGACGAAGCTTTCGTGCGCGACGAGATGGCGAAATTCCGCCGCAACGAAATGCGCGGCAAATCAGCCGCGAAGGAAGATTACCGCTTTTACGACATTACGGCGTGGAATCTGCCGCTCGCGTTCGATATTGACGCTTACTGGACGGAAGAGACAGCAAACGTCAGTTCGACGCTTTTGACCGCTGAATACATCGAAAATGCGAAACGCGGAACGGTCAGCGGGCGCGCGCAGATCGCATATATTATTCCGTATGAAACCGACGGCGCGGGCGCGATGGCGATTCGTCTGTTAAAAGAAGGCTACCGCGTCAACGTCGCGACGCGGACGATGAACGCGGGCGGGCGCAACTGGAATCGCGGCACGTTCGTCGTCCGCGTGACGCGCAACGCCGAATCGGTTCACGACGCCGTCAACCGTCTGGCGCGTGATTTGGGCGTCAATGTTTTCGCCGTCAATACGGGTTACGCCGAAGAAGGTGACACGCCGGTCGGCGGCGAAAACGTCTATCCGCTGCAAGTGCCGCGCATTGCGATGGTTGCCGACGAAGGCGTTGACCAGACGAGCTTCGGGTCGCTCTGGTGGACGCTCGACCGCTACGGAATTCAGTTTACACCGATGACGATCGGCAGCGTCCGGGGCGGCGGTTTGAAAAATTACAACATCCTGATTATGCCCGACGGTCAGGCGGGACGTTATTACGCCAGCTTAGGCAAACCCGGAATTGACGCGCTCAAGGAATGGGTGCAGAACGGCGGCACGTTGATTACGATGCGCGGCTCGTCGGTCTTTGCGGCGCTCAAAGACGTCGGCTTTACGTCGTCCAGACTCGTCGGCAGCGAAGACGACGAGGAACGCGGGCGTATTCCCGACGACGTTGAAACCGACAAGCGCAAGGAAGCCGAAACGCAAACGGCGCCACAGCCGACACCGAGAAAAAGCGACAATAAACGCGCCGAACCCGAACCGCTGATGACGCCCGAAAACCGCAGCGACAAACAGGACTGGCAGCCGCCCGTTCTGCCTTTGATCGCTTCGCCTTCGGCAAACGCGGGCGTCGTTCCCGAAGCGATTCCGGGCGCGATTATGCGCGCGCGCGTTGACCGCACGACGTATCTGACTTACGGTTTGGAACAGGACGAACTGCCCGTTCTGCTTTCGTCAGGCTACTTTTTCCGCTACTCGAAAGAAGGCACGAACGCGCTGATTTACGAGGCAAAACCGCAAAAGCCGTTAACGATTTCCGGCTTCGTCTGGGAAGGCAACACCGAAAAACTCCTGCGCGGAACCGCAGCGCTGATCGACGAGCCGAACGGCGCGGGACACGTCATATTGTTTGCCGACGAACCGTTTTTCAGGGGCATTTTCCGCTCGGTGACGCGCCCGTTTTTCAATGCGATGCTTTTTAACGGAACGTTTTAATCAAGAGTGTCAGTAGCCCTCGTTCACACTCGGGCTACTGACACTCTTGATATTTTGGTGCAAAATGTCAGTTTTAAGTGGTTTAGGTGCAAAGACCTTGATAATTTAACAAAAGCGACTGAGCGTTGAGAAAGTTAGTGTCTGCTTCGAACAAGTTGGCACATGCTTCGTGCAATATTCACGTCTGCTTCCTGCAAGTTGCCACATGCTTCGCACAAGTAAGCACATGCTTCGTGCATATTGAGACATGCTTCGTGCAAAAAGCCATGTGCGACGTGCAGGTTCAAGTGTGCGATGTGCAAAATGTGATGTGCGTTGGACAAATTCACGTGTGCGTTGTCCAAATTCTGCTTGCGATGTGAAAAAACGCGTTTGCGACGAGGAAATTCGGATTTGCGACGCGTGATTTTGAGTCCGCAACATTTGATATTGTTTTCACGGCATGGAATTTGGCATAATTTACATAATTTATTGCAAGGGGGAAGTTTTAGATATGTTCACAATCCGCGCTAAATATACTGATACGGTCGAAGTGGAAACGAGTCTCGACGCGGTGCGCGCATTTTTCGCCGATATTAGGAATTTCGTCGAGCTGATGCCCGAAGTCGAGAGCATTCACACCGACGCGAAAGGCGTCACGCACTGGAAAATCCGCGCAGAAATTCCGTTCGCGGGCGTGATGATGCAGAAATTCGCCGTTCAATTAGCCGAAAACTCGGAAGAACGCATCGAATGGCAGCCGATTCCGGGCGAAACCAAAAATCTTTTGCGCTACGCCGCCGATTTTTTCGAAAAAAGTGCGACCACGACGCTCATTAATTTCACGCAGATGGTCGAACTGCGCCGCCAAAGCCCGCGCGAACTGCATATTCTCGCCGGCGTCGCGGGCGAATCGATCATCAGCAGCGAAATGACCAAGCGCATCGCCCGAATGTTGAAAACTTTTGTTCAGAGAGCCAAGGAAAGACTGGAGAGAAATTTATGAAAAACTTGTTTTATTTAAGCCTTTTAACTTTTATTTTCGCGTTGAGAGCGTCCGCTCAATTAACTCTGCCGCAGGAATCGCAGCGTCAGGAAATTATCCAAACCGTCGGCGACACGCGCATCGCGATCGTCTATCATCGCCCGAACGTGAAGGGCAGAGCGAATATTTTCGGCTGCACTTCGACCGATTTTATTCCCATCGGCGGCAAAACCTATGATTGTCTCGTGCCGAGCGGACAGGTTTGGCGAACGGGCGCGAACGCCAACACGACTTTCGAAGTTTCCAACGAAGTGAAAATCAACGGGAACACGCTGCCCGCCGGAAAATACGGGCTGCACACGTTTCCGAATAAAGACGAATGGGTCGTGATTTTTAACAAAGTCAATACGGAATGGGGAAGTTATAAATACGACCCGAAGCAGGACCAACTGCGCGTTACCGTTAAACTGCAAACTGCCGAGATGCAGGAAACAATGTCGATCGGGTTTGAAAACCTTAAGCCTTCGACCGCCGAAGTCGTCGTGCGCTGGGAAAAAGCGCGCGTTCCGTTCACGGTCGACGTCGGCGATATGAAGCCGCGCGTTGTCAACTATATCCGCGAGCAGATGAAATCGGTCAAAGCCGAAGACTTCGATTCTCCGATTGCCGGTGCGCGATACATTTACAATAACAAACTGACCGCAAATTACGCCGAAGCCGTGACCTGGCTTGACGCTCTGCTGGCGCGGCGTGAAACTGTCAACGCGCTCGCACTGAAAGCGAATTTACTGGCGGATTCGGGCAAGACCGCCGAAGCCATCGCCGCCGGTGAAAAAGCGCTGAAGTTAGCGCAAACCCTGACTCCGAAACCGAACACCTCGGCGCTGGAGAAAAGACTGGCGGAATGGAAAGCCCAAAAATAATGTTTAAAGCGCGGCTTTAATTGACGATTAGAACTTGTAAAAGCCAATTCAAGGCTGAACCTTTAACTTTTTGAAATAAAATTCGCCTTCGCCGTGATTTTCCTTTCGGGAATGCTTGACGAAGGCGAATTTTTCCGTAATAATTCTTATTGAAATTGGTTTTCAATTTCCGTTCACCGAATTACAAAAGTTATGCAATCGAACTCAGCAGTAAAATTTTTACCGATTTTTTCCGACGAAAAGAAAGTCGAGGTCTCGCTTGACGGCGACCAAGCCGTAATTAAACTTTCAACCTGGACGAACGATTTAGGTTGGTGCGGACAGAAAACCATGTCGCTCGACGCCGAAATGCTCGACGAACTGCACCGCGTGATTTCGGCGGCGCGAATTCGTTTAAGTCGTCAGAAAAATGAAGACGGCACAGAATTCGAACCGGCAAAAGTTCTCGAATTCCCGCAATTTTCATAACATTTCTTCTTATTAGTCAATAATTCGGAAAGCAAAAGCGTTTTTGCTTTCCTTTTTTTATTCGCTCTCAAAATCGTTTCCGTAAAGCGCGCGACCCGGCATTTTGCCGTTCATCCTGACGCCGTCGAAAACAATCTCGCCATTGACGACAACCTGCGAAAAACCTTCGGCGTATTGATGCGGATTTTCGAAAGTCGCTTTGTCAATAATCGTGTTTTCGTCAAAAATCACCAGATCGGCGGCAAATCCTTTTTTAATTAGCCCCCGATCGCGCAAATTAAAGGTTTGCGCGGGCAATGAGGTCATTTTACGAATCGCGTCTTCGAGCGTGATTATTTTCATTTCGCGAACATATTTCGCCAGTACGCGCGCGTTGTTGCCGTAGCCACGCGGGTGCGGCACGCCTTCGCCGAAAGCGCGCACCGAACTGTCCGAAGCAATCATTGTAAAGGGCTGGCGCATAATATTTTGCACGTCTTCTTCGCTCATCACGCGGTAAACCATGCCCGCGCCGCCTTTCTCGTACATCTCGAAAATTTGCTCGATCTGCGCGTCGAGTTTTTTCGAGTTTCGGGTCATTCGCGTGATTTCGAGAATGTTTTTACCGTTGAATTCCGGATTCGCCGCGTAGCCCGCGACATACGCGAAGCTGTAATCTTTAAAACCTTTTTCCTTTAATCCTTCCTTCATTTCCCTGATGATTTTGGCGCGTGTTTCCTGATCGGCAAGCCGCTTTTTGCCTTCTTCGCGCCCGCCCGCGATTGCCCAGTTCGGCATCCGCGCGTCGAGCGAAGTCGAGGAAGCCGTGTAAGCATACTGGTCAACCGTTACGGTCAATCCGCGTTTTCGCGCGGCTTCGACCAAGCCGATCGTCGTCGCGCTCGTTCCCCAGAGCTTTTTGCTCGAAATTTTGAAATGCGAGATTTCGACCGGCATGTTTGCCAGCTCGCCGATGTTAATTGCTTCTTCGATTGATTTGACGACGTCCGTGCCTTCGTCGCGAATGTGCGATGCGTAAACGCCGCCGTAGCGCGAAGCGACTTTAGCAAGCTCGACGACTTCATCGGTTTTGGCGAATGTTCCCGGAACGTAAATTAATCCGGTCGAAAGCCCGACCGCGCCGTCTTTCATGCCCTGTTCGACCAACGCGTTCATTTTCGTCTGTTCTTCGGCGGTCGGCGCGCGATTGTCCAAGCCCATAACTTTCGAACGCACTGAGCCGTGCGCGATCAAGGTCGCCAGATTGACCGCGAGCGGCTTTTCCTTGATGCGCCCGAGAAACGCCCTGACATCGGTTGTCGAACCGCCGCAGTTGCCCGTGACGAGCGTCGTCACGCCCATGCGCACGAAGTTTTCAGCGCTCGGCGTGTTGTAAATTCCTTCGACGTGCGCGTGAACGTCAATAAATCCGGGCGCGACGATTTTATTTCCGGCGTCAAACGTCTGTTTTGCGTCCGTAGCTTCAAAGCGCCCGACTTTGGCGATTTTGCCGTCTTTTACGGCAATCGAGCCGCGAAACCAAGGATTTCCCGTGCCGTCCACGATTCGCGCGTTCGTGATAATTAAATCGTAAATTTCATTTGTTCGGGCAAACGAGAAATTGACGGTCGAAAGAAAAACGCAGAATGATAAAACGAAGGCGAGCAGATTTTTCAACATAAACAATAAAATGCCGATAAATGCGGCATTAGTCAATATTTGTCGAGTTTATTAATTGTATTGAAGAATTTTATTTAGAAGCTGTGTCAAAAATTACTGAGCTGACAGAGAATCGTTATCTCGTCTTTGTGGCTTTGCGCTTTTGGGTTACATTAAAATTACCCTAAAAGGCGCAAAGCTTCAAAGACAATCAAAAAGTTATTTCGGAAAAGAATGATTCTCTGAATTCAGAAAAGCGAGAAGGCGAAAAATTCAAAACTTTCCGCCTTCTCAGCTTTTTTATACCTGATTTAAGTGCCGTTAACTTTTTAAGACGACTGAACGGCTTTGGCTTCGTCTTCGTCCGAGTAAGCGTTGTGCAGGTGAACCGGATCGGCTTTTTTCCGCAGGCGCATATTAAAAAGTTCGACTATCACTGAAAACGCCATTGCGAAATAGATGTAGCCTTTCGGGATTTTCTGGTGAAATCCTTCGGCGACCAGCATCACGCCGATCAGCAGCAGAAACGAGAGCGCGAGCATCTTGACGGTCGGGTGGCGCTGGACAAAGCTGCCGATTGGACCGGCGAAAAGCATCATCGCGATGATCGAGATAACGACCGCGCCGATCATGATCCAGATACCTTTATCGCCAAATTCGGTGCTCACCATTCCGACCGCCGTGATGACCGAATCGAGCGAAAACACGATGTCGAGGAGCACAATTTGGATGATGACGCTCGTAAACGACGAGTAGGATTTTTTCGAGCCGTGACCTTCTTCGCCTTCGAGCGAGCCGTGAATCTCGTGCGTTGATTTGGCGATCAGAAACAGTCCGCCGATGAGCAGAACCAAATCTTTGCCCGAAATGCCTTTTCCCCAAATCGAAAACAACGGCGCAGTCAGACCGATCACCCACGACAGTGAAAACAAAAGAATCACGCGCATCACGAGTGCCAACGCCAATCCGATATAGCGTGCTTTCGCCTGTTGTGCGGCGGGCAGTTTGCCCGAAAGAATCGAAATGAAAATAACGTTGTCGATTCCGAGAACGAGTTCGAGAACGGTTAAAGTCGCAAACGCAACCCAAAGTTGCGGGTCAGACAGCCATTCCATTTTTTATAAATTTCTCCCTGTGTTCATTCAAGATTGAAAAACTTTTGATGACTATAACTTACCGTAAAGGCGTTTGAATTTCATCTTCGATAAACGATTTTCCCGCCGACGACGGTCGCGACCACGCCGCCGGTAAACTGCCATCCATCGAACGGCGAGTTTTTCGATTTCGATCTCGATTCCGAATTTTTATAAGTCCACGTTAAATCCGGGTCAATGATCGTAATGTCTGCAATCGAACCGGCTTTCAAAGTGCCGCGCTCTTTGAGGCGGAAAATTCGTGCCGGATTCGACGAACAAAGCTCGACCAATTTTGCGAGACTTACGACGCCTTTATGGACAAGTTCGTTAAACGCGAGCCCGACGGCGGTTTCAAGACCGGTAATGCCCATCGGCGCGCGGTCGTATTCGAGCGCTTTTTCGTCGGCGTGATGCGGCGCGTGGTCGGTCGCGATCGCGTCGATCGTGCCGTCTTTTAAGGCTTCGAGAATCGCTTCGAGATGTTCTTCGCCTCGCAAAGGCGGCGACATTTTCGTGTTCGTGTCGTAGCCTTCGACCGCTTTGTCGGTCAAAGTGAAATGATGCGGCGTGACTTCGCAAGTGACGTTGATTCCTTCGTTTTTCGCGCGGCGGACGGCTTCGATCGCGCCTTTCGTCGAAATATGCGCGATGTGAATATGCGCGCCGGTTTCTTTGGCGAGAATGATGTCGCGCACGGCGTCGATTTCCTCGGCGAGCGCGGGCATTCCTTTTAAGCCGAGCAAGAGAGAAAGCTTTCCTTCGTGCATCACGCCGCCGTGACTCAGCGATTTATCTTCGCAATGATCGACGACCGGCAGATCGAAATCCTTCGCATACTGCATCGCGCGGCGCATCATGCCCGAGTTCGGAACCGGTCGCCCGTCGTCCGAAACGGCAACCGCGCCCGCCGCCTTCATTTCGCCCATCTCGGCTAACTCAAGTCCGTTCGACTCTTTCGTGATCGCGCCGACCGGAAAGATGTTCGCCAAACCGGCGCGTTCCGCCTGTTCGATCATATAACGCGTGATCGCCGCGTTATCATTGATCGGCTGGGTGTTCGGCATCGGGCAGACGCTCGTCCAGCCGCCCGCAACCGCCGCCGCCGCGCCCGTCGCGATCGTTTCCTTATGTTCCTGACCCGGCTCGCGCAAATGCACGTGCAGATCGATAAATCCCGGCGCGACGAGTAAACCCGAAGCGTCGAAAATCTCGGCGTCTTCCGGCGCACTCTCGCCGTGGCGTAACCAACCGACGACGCGCCCGTCCTCGATCAAAACGTTCATTCCCGTATTTTCCGGTGCAATCGGGTCAATCAAATGACCGTTGGCAATTAAAAGTTTCATTATTAAAATTAAAAATCAAACATATACGCGACCATCAAACCATCGTTTGCGGCGCAAAGCTTTTTGAATTTAAGGATTTCATTAATTTCCTTTTCACTTATTACCGTAAGTATTTTAATATGTTTCCGTAACGAGTTGACGATTTTATCGACGTGTTCCGGCTTCAATAAAATAAATGTTTCACCGTCCTCACAATCGGGAAAAATCTCCAGACTCGAAATACTATTTTCCCATTCATAACCTAAATGCGCGAAACAGCCGTAATAATCCAAATAAATATTAGCTTCGGAAAAACAGACCGCTCTAATAAATTCGTCGTCTTCGCCTTGAAGAACAAGTTTATCAGCCAGTTTTTTGTTGAAAAGTTGTAACCTGTCAATCCCCAATATTTAGCCTCGAAATTCGGCGACAACTTCGATCTTGCCGACAATATTTTGATTAAATTCTTCCAAATCTTCCGCCGGAATTATGACGGACGATAAACGCGCACTAACTGCCCTTTGATTTCGGGCAAATCTTTGCAAGCCGTATCGATTCTTTGCGCTTGTCCCTTAAAATCAGCGTCGAAAGTGCAGATTATAATTCCCGCGTGTCCTGAATTTTCATTATGAAGCCTTTTGAAATCGATTCGATTGATTGTTAAAACGGCGCGTCCGAGTTCGGTCGCGCGTTCCAAAACTTTTTCGTCCGTAATTTTTTGATTGGCGCGTTCATCCTCGAAAGCGGTTAAACAATCGTGTCCCAGATTTCTTAATTCGGCAACGACATCGAGCGGGAAATTTTCGTCAGCGTAAAATCGCATTAGTCGTCCGTTTCATTGGCGGCAATCGCATCTTCGATTTCTGTTTTATGAGCGTTGACGTAATCCCAGGCGTTGGCGAGGTCTTGCGCGGAAAGCTGCGGGTAGTTGCGGAGCAGATCGACTTCGCTGACGCCTTGCCGCCGCGCCTGTTCGAGAAGCCAGACGGGAATTCGGGTTTGACGAATACAAGCCGCGCCGCTCATCACGCCGCCGGTTTTTTCGATGCCCGCAAAGCCGTTTTTGACTTCCTTTTCGAGCCATCGAAGCAGCTGCGCTTTGTCTGATTCCGAAAGATTCGCAATCGCCTGCTCGGCTTCGTTTAATGTAATTACTGCGTTCATATTATTCGAAATTTTATCACAATTTAGCCCTTAAATTCTGCGATCACTTCGATCTTGCCGACGATGTTTTTATTGAATTCTTCCAAATCTTCTGCCGGAATCCAGTATTCTTCGTGTGATGCGCCGCCGACGATTTTGGTTTCGTAGTTGTCGAGAAACGATTTTTTGACTTCAAAGCGCGTGACGTAGCCTAATTTGTCGGCGTTGTATTTCGCGTTCCAGTCGCGGGCGATTTGTGCGGCGTATGCTTCGTTCGTAACGGGATAAAAGATCGGCTGTTCGGGCAGTCGGGGCGGAAATCCTGTGTAATCGCTCGCTTCGATCAATACGAGCTCGTTTTTGCCAGTCGGACGATAAAGAGTGATTGTTTCCATAAAATTGAACGCGATTTATTAAAAAGAATTAACGATTTTCTAAAGTTACGACCGATTTCGAGACTGTGCAAAACGATTTATTGAGTTGTCGGCGCGCCGCCGGTCGCGAGATAAAGCACCGCCATTCTGACCGCGACGCCGTATTTGACCTGATCCAAGATCAGCGAGCGCGAGCTGTCGGCGACGTCGGACGAAATTTCGATGCCGCGATTCATCGGACCGGGATGCAGAACGATCGCGTCTTTGCGCGCGAGTTCGAGCCGCTCGTTGGTTAAACCGTAATGGATGGAATATTCGCGCAGCGTCGGGAAATACGCCGAATCCATGCGCTCTTTTTGAATCCGCAGGATCATCACCACGTCCGCGCCTTCGATCGCGTCTTCGATGTGCGCGCAAACTTCTAAATCCTTTTCGACGAGATGCGCGAAATCCGGCGGGACGAGCGTTTTCGGTCCGGCGACGCGAACTTTTGCGCCGAGTTTGGTTAAAAGATGAATGTTCGAACGCGCGACGCGGCTGTGCAGAATGTCGCCGACGATCGCGACTTCCAAGCCTTCGATCTTGCCTTTATGCTCGCGAATCGTCATCGCGTCGAGCAAAGCCTGCGTCGGATGTTCGTTCGCGCCGTCGCCCGCGTTGATGATCGCCGCTTTCGAAACTTTCGCGAGTTGATGCGGCACACCCGCGCTCGAATGACGCACGACGATACAGTCGGGCTGCATCGCGTCTAAATTCAGCGCCGTATCGACAAGCGTTTCGCCCTTCGTCACGCTCGATGACGAAACCGAGATGTTGACCGCGTCCGCCGAAAGTCGTTTTGCCGCCAATTCGAAACTGGTGCGCGTCCGCGTCGAATTCTCGAAAAAAAGATTAATCACGGTTTTTCCGCGCAGCGCCGGAACTTTTTTAATCTCGCGTGTATTTATCTCGCGGAAATTTTCGGCAGTGTTCAAAATCCCGACGATTTCCTCGGCGGAAAGATTGCGGATTCCCAATAGATCACGGCGGCGAAAAGGTTTGTTCATAAAAGACGGTTTTTGGCTTTTGGTCTTTGGTTTTTGGTCTTTGTTGATTAATCTCATCCGGTTTCCGGTTTAAAGAATACAAAAACCAAAAACCAAAAACCAAAAACCATTTATAAAAAAAAGCAAGGCATTTAACCTTGCTTCGAAATTGAAATCAATGTCTGTGCGACAATCGGCGGCACCGGAAGCGGGCAAAACATTTCCGCATCGTAAAAATAATCTTCGCCGTCTTCGTCTATTACACGCAGCCCGCCGAGTTTTTCGGCTTCTTCATCGGGAATTATTTGATAAAGTTTGCCGATTTCGAGCGATGCCGCGAAACCTTCATTATTTAAACAAACTACAAATCGGGGTTCTTTCATAACTTTAATCTAAAAAAGGAAATTTGATCTTTACATCTCTTTTGCCGATTCCGTGCGCTTCATACCAATGAACTTCCGCTAATCTATAACTTTCGTCTTTAAGTTTAACAGTTGCAATACCTTTTTTCTTGCGCCAGCGACCTTTTCCGTATTTTTTAATCAGCATCGGCAAAACTCTGATTGAATTTCCCGAGGCGATTGTCTCGATATTTTGAATTTCGCCGACAATCTCGAATTTCACGATTTCTCGTAAATCCAGACGGATTCTTCGTCGTCGTATTCTTTGAGCATCACCTTGATGATCTCCGTGCGTTTGGTCGGCACGGTTTTGCCGATGTAATCAGCCTGAATCGGGAGCTCGCGGTGTTCCTTGCCGCGATCGATCAAAACGGCGAGCTGAACGCGGTTCGGACGACCGAAATCCATTAATTGATCGAGCGCCGCGCGAATCGTTCTGCCGGTATAAAGCACGTCGTCGACGAGGATGATCTTTTTGTTTTCGATGTCTTCGTTGAGTTCCGTGCGGTTGACGATCGGGTTTGCGCCGACGGTCGAAAGATCGTCGCGGTAAAGCGTGATGTCGATGATGCCGTAGAGCGGTCGTTCGCCTTCGAGCTGCATTATTTTCTCGACGATCTTTTCCGCCAAAGGAACGCCGCGCCGCCGGATGCCGACAATATATAAATCTTTTGCGCCCTGATTTTCTTCGACGATTTCCGAGGCGAGACGTGAAAGCGCGCGTTTCATCCGCGCCGCGTCCATGATTTTCGATTTTTCAACTAATCCGTATTGATCTGCCATATTTTCAAGGCAAATCGTATCACCGCTAAGTTTGAAGTTTCAAGTATGTTTTTACATTTAAGATTTATCATTTATCATTTAACACTTTGGAATGTTGAAACTTTACGAAAAACTCATTCGCCCCGCGCTTTTTAATCTCTCGCCCGAAACGGCGCACGAATTCGGCATCGAAGCGCTGAAAATCGGTTTCGGCTCAAAGTTTGCGCAGAATTTTGTCGAAAAGCGATTCGCTTCAAACAATTCGTTCGGCGAGCTTGAAAGATTCGGTTTAAAGTTCAAAAATCCGCTCGGAGTCGCCGCCGGATTCGATAAAAACGGCATCGTCGTCAATCAATTGGCGGCGCTCGGCTTCGGTTTCGTCGAGGTCGGAACCGTAACTTTCAAGCCGCAAAAGGGAAACGAAAAACCGCGACTTTTCCGCTTGCCCGAAGACAAAGCTTTAATAAACCGGCTCGGATTTAATAACGAAGGCACGCCGACGGTTGTCGAAAGATTAAAGAAAATCGAGCCGCGCTGTATCTTAGGCGTTAATATCGGCAAAAATAAAGACGTTCCGAACGACGAAGCGATCGAAAATTATCTGCAAAGCTTCGATCTGGCGCACGAGGTCGCCGATTATATTGCCGTCAACGTTTCGAGTCCGAACACGCCGAATTTGCGCGAGCTGCAAAAAGCCGAAAACCTGGAAGAACTGCTCGGCGAACTGCAAAAGCGCAATCAAGAACTTTCACAAAAACCGCTGCTCGTAAAAATCGCGCCGGATTTGACCGAAAGCGAGATCGAGGCGATTACGGATATTGCCGAAAGATTGAATTTAGCAGGCATTATCGCGGCAAATACGACGATTTCGCGCGACGATCTGAAAATGAACATCAACGAAACAGGCGGCTTGAGCGGCGCGCCGGTGCGCGAAAAATCGAACGAAGTGATACGGAAAATCTTTAAATATTCGAACGGCAAACTGCCCGTTATCGGCGTCGGCGGCGTTTTTACAGCCGAAGACGCGTTTGAAAAAATCGCTGCGGGCGCGTCGCTCGTCCAGGCTTACACGGGCTTTGTTTACGGCGGAATTTATTTTGCGCGCGATGTTAATTCGGGTTTGGCGCGTATTGTAAAAGATAAGGGATTTTCGAGCCTTGATGAAGCGATCGGCGTGAATGTGAAATGAATTCTAAAATCTGCCAAAAATTGCTTTTAATTATTACTTTTTGTTTATGCGCTTTCGGCTGTGCGCAAAAGCAGCCCGCGCCGATACCGGAATCCCCCGAAATAACGAAGCCGAAAGTGATTGTCGTCAAAATTCCGCCGGTTCGTAACCCGAAGCTTTCGAATGAAGAAAGACACTGGCAAATGCAAAAGTTTCTGTTTCCGCAAATTGAGATACCGAAAAAAATACCGAAAGGTTTGCCCAATGACGACAGTTTGTTTTATATCAAGCTCGGTGAAGACAAATCAATAAAAATCAATCAGTCGCGAATTTGCAATTTGTCTGAGGTCGAATTACTGCAAAACAAGCTCGAAGAAATTTTTCGGAACCGCGCCGAGATGGGGGTTTTTGAAGAATCGAGCAATCGAATCGTCAAAGCCGTATTAATCATCGCACCGGATTCGGCAAAATACGGGGAGGTTTTTAGTTTAGTTGAAGCAGTCGAAAACAGCGGCGCCGATCCGATCGTTCTGAAGATTGGCAATTTGCCGAATACGGTAATTACGCCGCGCAATTAAATGCCGCATTGACACAATAATTTCAAAAGCTATAATAAATCCTTTGCGTTTTGCGCAAGTGTAATTGAAAGTTTATCCTGTAGTGATGATTGTTGATTTAATCACATTAGGTGATTCGACATTAGAGTTTGATTTTTCGGTTTTACCCGAAAAAGTTCCTCTGGACGGTGAAGAAGCGCGTTTGAAAAACGCCGCGCAGGTGAAAGGAATTCTCACCAGACACATTGCGCACACGGACGTCGAAGGCATGATTTCGGCTGAAATCGAGCTTGAATGCTCGCGCTGTCTGGAGAATATTGACAAAAATTTTGAGATTCCGTTCAAGGCGGCATTCGTCGCGCCCGAGAATTACACGCAGGCGAAAGAAGCGGAATTAAATGCGGACGATTTAGACGTTTCGGTGATCGAGGGAAACGAAATTGATTTGACCGAACTCGTCCGCGAGCAGATTTTATTAAATTTGCCGGAGCAGGTTTTTTGCAGCGAGGACTGCAAAGGTTTGTGCGAAAAATGCGGCGCAAACCGAAATTTGATAAATTGTAATTGTTTAGAAAAAGAGATCGACCCGAGATGGGCGGCTCTTAAAAATTTAAAATAATTCAAGATTCAAGATTTAGGATTCAAGCTTGAAAACAGTAATATTGAATCTTAAATCTTGAATCTTAGAATTTACGGAGTAATAATGCCAAATCCAAAACGAAGACATTCAAAATCACGCACCCGTCAACGCCGCGCTCATGATGCGCTGAAAGTGCCGCAATTCTATATTGATAAAGACACGGGCGAAGCCAAAAAACCGCATCGCATCGACCCCGAAACGGGTTCTTTCAAAGGTCGCCAGATAATAGACGTTAAAGAAACCGAATAAAAGTTCATAGAGTTTATAGAGTTCATAGAGTTTAAGAATTTTCCTTTACTCAATGAACTCAACGAACTCAACGAACTCAACGAACTCTATAAACTATGGCAAATGCAGGCATCATCGGAATGGGGCACAGCTTTCCGGAAGGCATTTTAACGAATGCCGATCTGGAAAAGATTGTCGAAACCAGCGATGAATGGATAACTTCGCGCACGGGCATCAAACAGCGACATAAAGCCGCCGACAACGAATACACTTCGCAGTTCGGCACGAAAGCCGCGAAACTGGCGCTCGAACGCGCTGGATTAAAACCCGAAGATATCGACATAATCGTCTGCGCGACGACGACGCCCGACCAGATAATGCCTTCGACCGGAGCGCTTATTCAAGCCCAACTCGGTGCGGTGAATGCCGCCGGGATGGATGTTTTTGCGGCTTGTTCGGGTTTTTTGTACGGAATTACGATGGTCGAATCGATGATTCGCACCGGACAGATTCGTTATGCACTGGTCATCGGCGCGGAAGTTTTGACGAAATACGTTGATTACACCGATCGCGGAACGTGCGTGATTTTCGGCGACGGTGCGGGCGCTGCCGTTTTAGGTCCGGTTCCGGAAGGCAAAGGGATTTTAGCGACGAAGATTCGTTCCGACGGTCGCTACGAAGAACAGCTTTACGCTCCGGGCGGCGGCACGAAACTCGGCACGACGCACGAAACGATTGATAACGGCGAGCATTTCTTCAAGATGAAAGGCAACGAGCTTTTCAAAGTCGCGGTGCGTTCGATGGCGGATATTTCAAAGGAAATGCTCGATAAAACCGGCTATACGGTCGAAGACGTTGACATCGTGATTCCGCATCAGGCGAATCAGCGCATTACGGACGCGGTCGCTTCGCGGCTCGGCGTGCCGGAAGAAAAGGTTTATTCGAACATCGCTTATCACGGAAACACTTCGTCGGCTTCGATTCCGATCGCGCTCGACGAATGCATCGAATCGGGCAAAGTTAGAGAGGGAAGTCTCGTGCTTTTGACCGCGTTCGGCGGCGGCGTCACGTGGGGCGGAACGGTGATTCGATTTTAGGATTGTTTCATTTATTCATTGACGATTGAAAACACAATGAATAAATGAATAAATGAATAAATGACTCAATCAAAATTAGCTTACATTTTTCCGGGGCAAGGCTCGCAAGCGGTCGGCATGGGCAAGGATTTATTCGAAAATTTCGCTCCGGCTCGCGCGGTTTTCGAAGAAGCCGACGACGCGCTCGGTTTTTCGCTTTCGGAAATGTGTTTTGCGGGAACGGCGGAAGATTTAGCTTTAACGGCAAACACTCAGCCCGCGATTTTGACAGTTTCGGTTGCCGCGTTCCGCGCGATGGAAGCCGAAGGCGCGCTGTTGCCGGACTTTGTCGCCGGTCATTCTTTAGGCGAATATTCGGCGCTCGTTGCGGCTGGTGCGCTATCGTTCGCCGACGCTGTAAAAACAGTTAGAAAGCGCGGACAATATATGCAGGAAGCCGTGCCGGTCGGCGTCGGCGCGATGGCGGCGATTTTGGGTTTGCCGCTCGAAACGGTCGAAGTTGCCTGCGACGAAGCGGCACAAGGCGAAATTTGTTCGCCCGCGAATATCAATTCGCCCGCTCAGATCGTGATTGCCGGAAACGCCGAAGCGGTTGAAAGAGCGATCGAATTATTAAAACAGCGCGGCGCTAAAAGAGCGATCAAGCTCAATGTTTCCGCGCCTTTTCATTGCGATTTGATGTTTCCAGCGCAGGAGCGTCTTGCGAAAGATTTGGCAAGCATCGAGTTTCGCGATTTGAGATTTCCGATCATCGAAAATGTCACGGCTGACGCGAACGCGAAGGGCGACCGCGCGCGAACGGCTCTGACCGAACAGGTTTCAAGTCCTGTGCGCTGGGCGCAAACGGTCGAAACGCTGCTCGCGGAAGAAGTCGAAACGTTTATCGAGGTCGGCACCGGAAAAGTTTTGTCGGGTTTGGTTCGCCAGATCAATCGCGACGTTCGCAGTTTGAACGTCGAAAACACGGAAAGTTTGAAAAATAGTTTACAGGAAGTTGCCGGATAGTTGCAGAAAGTTGCAGAGTTAATAAAAACTATCTGCAACTTTCTCTAACTTCTTCAACTATCCGCAACTTTATAAAAAACAAGAGGAGAAAATATGTCAGAAGTTCAGGATAAAATTAAACAGATTATCGTTGACGAATTAGGAGTTGACGAAGCGGAAGTAACGGAGAATGCGCGTTTTATCGAAGATTTAGGCGCGGATTCATTGGATTTGGTCGAGCTCGTGATGCGTTTCGAAGAGGAATTCGACATCGAGATTCCCGACGAAGACGCCGAAAAAATTCAGGCTGTCCGCGACGCTTATGCTTACGTCGAACAACATAAACAAGGCTAATTTTATAATGGTAAATGGTTAATGGTAAATAATATTTGAATTAACCATTAACCATTTACCATTTACTATTATTTTATGAAACGTCGTGTAGTTGTAACAGGGCTCGGATTGGTGACGCCGAACGGAAATGATGTTCCGTCAACCTGGGAATCGCTTAAACGCGGTGAAAGCGGTGCCGACCAAATCCAAAAGTTCGACACGGAAAATTTTCCCGTCAGGTTTGCCTGCGAGGTCAAAAATTTTAATGTCGAGGACTTTCTCGACAAAAAAGAAGCGCGGCGAATGGGTGCGTTCTCGCATTTTGCGATTGCCGCTTCGGACGAAGCCGTCAAAGACAGCGGTCTGGTGATTGACGATTCGAACGCCGAAATGGTCGGAACTTATATCAGTTCGGGCATCGGCGATTTCTGGGCGATCGAGCGCGAACACGAAAAACTTCTTAATTCGGGTCCGGGCAGAGTTTCGCCGTTCTTTATCGTTTCGGCGATTGTCAATTTGGCTTCGGGCAACGTCTCGATTCGTCACGGCGCGAAAGGTCCGAATTCGGCGACGGCGACGGCTTGCTCGGCAGGCGCACACGCGATCGGCGACAGCTTTCGTCTGATCGAACGCGGCGATGCCGACGCAATGATTTGCGGCGGTGCCGAAAGCGCGATTACGCCGATGTCGGTCGCCGGATTTGCTTCGATGCGCGCGCTTTCGACGCGCAATGACGAGCCGAAACGGGCTTCGCGTCCGTTCGACGCAGAACGCGACGGTTTTGTGATCGGCGAAGGCGCGGGAATTTTGATTCTCGAAGAATTGGAATTTGCCAAAGCGCGCGGCGCGAAAATTTACGCTGAAATCGTCGGTTACGGAATGAGCGGCGACGCTTTTCACGTGACGATGCCGGATGAAACCGGTTCGGGCGCGATTCGCGTGATGACGAAAGCCATCAAAGACGCGGGAATTACGCCCGAGCAGATCGGCTACATCAACGCGCACGGAACTTCGACGCCGTATAACGACAAGTTTGAAACGCTCGCGATCAAAAAGGTTTTCGGCGAACACGCGTATAAGCTTGCGGTCAGTTCGACTAAATCAATGACCGGTCACGCGCTCGGCGCGGCGGGCGGAATCGAAGCGGTAATTTCGATCAAATCGCTCGTTGAAAACCAGTTGATGCCGACCATCAATTACGAAAATCCCGACCCGGAATGCGATTTGGATTATGTGCCGAACGAGCCGCGTAACCAGTCAGTCGAATATGTTCTTTCGAACAGCTTCGGTTTCGGCGGCACGAACGCGTGTTTGATCTTTAAGCGCTACGAAGAATAATTTTCGCGAAAAGCGTTTCACCGTTCGGCGGTCGAAACGCTTTTTATTTTATTAAATGAATGAATGGTCATTCATTTTGAGTTTTTCGCAAAAAGTTTTAGAATTATTCAAAAGCCATGAAAACGATAAAATATACATTTTGGCAGGACGGCGAATTTTTTATCGGATTTCTGAATGATTATCCTGACTACGAAACGCAGGGTTTTTCAAAAGAGGAACTTCTGGAAAATTTAAAGAGTTTACTGCAAGATATAGAATCGGAAGAAATTCCGTATATCAGAAAAGTCGAAGAGTTTGCGGTTGCGTAATGAAAAGGCGCGATTTAATCAAACAACTTGAAAATTTGGGTTGTATTTTCGTGCGCCACGGCGGAAGTCATGATTGGTATTCGAATCCGAAAACAAAACAATCGCAGCCGGTTCCGCGCCATAACGAAATAAACGAAAATTTAGCAAAATCAATTATTAAAAAACTTTCAGACAAATAATTTTATGAAAATCATCGTTTTAATGAAACAGGTCGCCAATAAAGACGCGGTTTTGCGTGTCGGGGCGGACGAAAAATGGATTGACGAAGCGAACATTTCGCACCAGACGAACGAGTCGGACGGCTACGCTTTGGAAGAAGCGCTGCGTTTGAAGGAATCGAAGGGCGACGGCGAAGTTGTCGTCTGCACGCTCGGCGCGCAGACGGCGAAGACGGTTTTGAAAGACGCGCTCGCACGCGGCGCCGACCGCGCGATTCACGTCGTCGCGGACAATGTAAATCAGCTTTCGCCGTTTCAGATCGCGAAAGCGATTGCCGACGCGATCCGCGACGAAAATGCCGATCTGGTTTTCACCGGTTTGCAGTCGGACGACGCGAGCTACGGGCAGACGGGCGTGATTTTAGCCGAACTTTTAGGGATTCCGCACGCGACGATCGTGATCGAAGTTGACCGCGCGAGCCTGAACGGAAGTTTAAGAGTAAAACGCGAGCTCGAAAGCGGCTGGTATCAGTGGTTCAAATATCAACTGCCCGCGCTTTTGACGATTCAATCGGGTATTTCTCAGATTCGCTACGCAAGCTTAAAAGGCATTATGGCGGCGAAGAAAAAAGAGATCAGAGACGTCACGGCGGCGGTCGAAAACTTTGACGGCGCGCAGAAAATCGAGAAGGTTTATCTGCCGCTCAAGTTGAAACAGACGCAGATGCTTGGGCAAGGCGATGCCAAACGCGGCGCGGTCGAATTGGTCGAAAAACTGAAAACGGAAGTTCGCGTTCTGTAATCCGTATCAAAACATTTCAAAAAACGAAAAAACGCTCGAATATTTCGGGCGTTTTTTCGTTTCTCAATTCAAAGTTATGTATTTCCGTTTCATTTTGGCATAAATAGCTTTATACTTAGGTTCATCTGAAAAGCAATTTTTTATCAGCGACAAACAATATTTAATTACTTGAAATCAGGTTGACCGTTAAAGAAACAGTCATCGAAGCGACAGTTTTAGAAACACTGCCGGCAGACGAAAGTCAGACTCACAGGGCGGTAGATAAAACGCCAGTTCCGGTTTCAAGTCGCCTACACGGGTGTTTTTCAGAAAACTAAAATTAATCAAGCAAGGTTTTTTTATTTCGAAGGAGGGAAAATGTTCAAAAATAATATCTTCAATTTATGTCCGAATAACAGGCAAGTTTCTAATTTCCTGTCATTTTTAAGTTTATCCGCAGTGATGTTAACGCTTGCGGTCTTCACGGTTAACGCGACGGTTCCCGCAGTAATTCTTTACGATAACGGACCGCTGGCGACCGCCGCAACCTCGAAAAGCGGCGTTGCGGCGCCGGCAGGTTTTCAGTGGAGCGAATTATCCACCGAAAACGGCACGAATTTTTCAAACACCACGCTCGGTGCAGGCTGTCAGACCATCGGCACGACAACCGGCAATCGCTGCGCGGACGATTTCGTCGTTCCGGCAGGACAAACCTGGACGCTTAACAGCGTTATCGTTTACGGTTATCAAACGAATTCAACGGTAAATCCGTTTATCGGCGGCACGCTGCGCATCTGGAACGGAAGACCGGGCGATGCGGGCAGCACGATCGTTTTCGGCGATACGACCACCAACCGTTTTGCTTCGGCAACCGATTCGACCTGGTTTCGCATCGGCAACACGCTCGGCGGCGCGGGCGGCGTGACACCGGCAGCAGCCGGCACGACGCGCAAAATCTGGCAGATTACGCTCAACGTCAGTCCGGGTCTGGCATTGACGTCGGGTAATTACTGGATTGATTTTTCGCTCGACGGCGGCGCTGGAGGCAACTTTACGCCGCTTGTTTCGATTCCGGGAGCGCGCTCGCTGCCGAACTGGAACGCGCGTCAATTTATCAGCACGACTTCATTGTGGCAGGATATAAACGACATCGGCGAGCCGACGGCGGTCGCGCCTAACCCGCAGCCGAACGTCGTTCCGGACGTTCAAATGGCAGTTCCGTTCCGTCTTGACGGCACGGTTGCCGGCGCTCCGCTCGCTCCTGCTTCGCGCACACTCGATTTTGACGGCGACAACCGGACGGATTTCGTAATTGCGCGTTCGGCGAGTGCGACGACGCAATCCACCTGGTGGATAAACACCGTCGCGAATACCAGCAGCACGGCTGATTGGGGAACGGGCATCGGTTTCGCGGGCGGCGATCTGGCAACACCTGCCGACTTCGACGGCGACGGCAAAACCGACATCGCCGTGTGGCGTTCGGGCGCAACTCCGGCTGCCGGATTTTATATCTTGCAAAGCTCGAACAACTCGATTCGTTTCGAACAGTTCGGACAAACCGGCGATGATCCGACGATTGTCGAAGATTACGACGGCGACGGCAAAGCCGACCCGGCTGTTTTCCGTGCAAGTGCCGGAACGTTTTATTATCGCGGCTCGCTCAATAACCCGGGCGGCGCGGTGACCTACGTTCCGTGGGGCGCGGCGGGCGACAAAGCGATTGCCGGTGATTTCGACGGCAACGGAAAAGCCGATTTCCATGTATTCCGCAACGACGGCGGCACGGCGCGCCACTGGCGCCTCATTAACGGCGGCGGCAGCGGATCGTTCCAGTACGGTCTGTTTACCGACCGTTTCGTGACCGGCGATTTCGATGCCGATAACCGCACGGATGTCGCGGCGGTTCGCGTCAACGGTTCGGTTTACGACTGGTATGTTCTGCGCAGCTCAACTACTACGGTGCAGCTCGTTTCGTGGGGCAATCCGGCGACTGATTACCTGACGCCGGGCGACTACGACGGCGACAGCCGGACCGATTTTGCCGTCTGGCGCAGCGGTCAGGGACAGGCGACCTTCTTTATTAAAGGAAGCAATACCGCAACGACGCAGAGAGTCTGGGGACAATCGGCGGCGGCAAATGTCGCGCCGGATTACCCGGTGGCGAATTTCTCGGTTAAATAAACGGTTTTAGCCGTTCAAAATCACGAAAAGACCGGAGCGCGGCGTTTGCCAAGCTCCGGTCTTTTTGTCATAATTTACCTTTTAATTGCCCCGGTAAAATCGAAACAATATGAGTAATATTTTAGTTTTCATCGAACATAAAGACTGCGTGCTGAACAAAGTTTCGCTCGAAGCGGTTGCGGCGGCGCAATCAATCGCGAAGGATCTGGGATTAACGGTCGCGGCGGTCATTCCGTGCGACAAGGATTGCGCGCTCGCGGAGACGATCTCGGGCTACAATCTCGAAAAAGTCATCGTCGCGAAAAACGCGAAGCTCGGCAGATACACGCCCGACGGTTACGCCGACGCCTGGGCAGACATCATCAATCGCGAAAATCCGCAGTTCGTCGTGATGGCGCACACCTATCAGGTGCGGGATTTTGCGCCGAAGGTTGCCGCGCGATTGGGTAAGGAAGTCGTCGGCGACTGTATTCGCTACAAGGCTGACGGCGGAAAACTGACCTTAACGCGCCGCATTTTCTTAGGAAAACTGGACGCCGATGTAACGGTCGGCGGCGACGCGCCGTATTTCGTGACATTCCAATCGGGCGCGTTTCGCGGCGATTCGTCGGAAAAGGGAAGCGCGCCGGTCGAGACGGTTGATGTTAATGTCGGCGATATTCGGATGGAAGCCGAAGAACCTTTTCAGGAAGCGAAAGCGTCGGTCGATCTGACGAAATCGGAGATCATCGTCGCCGTCGGTCGCGGCATCAAATCGCAGGAAAACATTGCGGTCGCGCAGAGTTTGGCAGACGCGCTCGGTGCGGATTTGGCGGCTTCGCGCCCGATTTGCGACGCCGAATGGCTGCCGATTGACCGTCAGATCGGTTCGTCGGGGCAAACCGTTGCGCCGAAAGTTTATATCGCTTTGGGGATTTCCGGTGCGATCCAGCACATCGTCGGCATGAAGAACGCGGGCACGATCGTCGCTATCAACAAGGACGCCGAAGCGCCGATCTTTGACATTGCCGATTACGGCATCGTCGGCGACTTGTTCGAAGCCGTTCCGGCGCTCGTCGAAGAAATCAAAAAGGCGAAAGGGTAACGCGGTCAACAATTCGTTGAACGAAACGCGTCCTGATTGCAGGGCGCGTTTTTTTTCTGTAACGGCACCGCTTTGAGCAAAAAAAGGCGTTTCGAGGCATCTATACTATTTACTTAAAAGAAATAGAAAAGCTAAGTCGGGAGAAAATCGAAAAATGTTAAGTCAATTTTGTCATGCCTGCGGAAGTCAGGTTGTAAATAATTCGAGTCTGCCGCTCGATTTTTGTACGAACTGCGGCGCGGCGCTTCCCAAACCGCAGACGCAAGCCAACGCGCCGCAACACGCGACCGTTCCATACGGCTACGGCACATACGACAGCGGCGGCAGAAGAGTTAAAAAGCGAAACGACCGCACTCTTTTCTGGGTTTTGATGTCCGTGTTCGGAGTTTTTATTTTGACCGGCATCATCGGCTTTGCGATTATCTTTTTAGCCGCTAAAAACGGCGGGCGCTACACCGGTTTCGACGATTATTCGCCGCCGCGTACGTCGCCGACCGCGACGCCGAAGGCAACGAACCTGCTTTTATCGTTCGGCAAAGACGGTCTCGGCGCGGGCGAATTCAAGCGCGCCGAATCGATCGCGGTTGACCGCGACGGCAATATCTACGTCGGCGACGGCACACTGCGAATCCAGAAATTCGACGCGAGCGGCAAGTTTCTACAGCTCTGGAACGTGACCGAAGGCGCGGTCAAGGCTGACGAAAAATATTACACGGCGGTTGATCGTCTGGCGATTGACAGCAAAAATCGTCTCTATGCGGTCGTCGGCGGCAAAGACCTTCTGCGTTACGACGCGGCAACCGGCAAATTCATTGACAAGATCGAGCTTTACGGCGAGAAATGGTTCAACAAGACGCAGGAAGCGCAGATCGAGGACATCGTGATGCTTAACGACGACCGGCTCGCCGTTTTTGCGACCTCGTTTCCCGAAGGCGAATACGTCATCATGGTTTCGCCCGAGGGCAAGCCGGAGATCAAGTTCAAGGATTTGTGGAAAAAGCAGACGAACAGACCGACCAAGAACGTTTCGCAGGGCACGATGCTCATCAACGTCACGGGCGATATGTTTTTGATGGAGAATATGGCGACCGACAAAGAGTATCTCTATCATTTCAAACCCGACGGCACATACGTTGACCGCTTTACGTGGGAAGGCGCGCCGGATTTCGGAATTTTCGGCAGGAAAACCATTGCGCTCAATTCGAAGGGCGAGATTTTCGCCTACAACCAGAAAAAGAAGGAAATGAGCGTACTTTCGACCGACGGCGTTCTGCTTCGTTCATTCCCGCTCAACCCCGATTCGTTCGACGCCATGACGCTCGACGCCGCCGACAACATCTACGTCGTGAGCGACAAAAAGATCGAGAAATTCGCGCCGACCGGCAATTAAGTGATAAGGGATCGGACGAATTTAGAATGATCTGAAAAACATCAGTAGAGTGAGCGGCAGCGAGTCTGATTCATGACCAATTGTCGCTCGCTGCAACAGGCTCGCTACCGCTCGCTCTACTGATTGATCGCTGATTTTCTATCACCTATCAATTATTTCACGGCGTCGCTGCGGTTGCGCGGCATTCTGAAAAGCTCGTCAATATCCGCAAACTCGTAAACCATCGAACGCGCCGTGTCCACATCTCCTTTAACGCTTCGCGGAGATTCTCGCGGGCAGTGTCCTTATGTGCAAAGCTCCGGCACTCCGTGCAGAGCGACGGACACGTTGTGCAGACCGCCGGTACACTGTGCAGAGCGACTGGCACAATCGGCAAGCTTTCGGACAGCCGGAGCGGCGAATTTTCAAAATATTGATCGCGGCGCTTGGTCGAACCGCTCGCCGTTCTCGATTTAAAATGAATTCAGGAAAGCCGGGAAAAGATTTGGGAAGTCTTTGATAAAATGGAAGACCGCTCAAAAATTTAATCGTTCCTTGTAGGTTTAATTCCCCTTAGCTTGCTATGGAATTTCCGATTTAAAACCGCGTCAGCTTGCTGCGCGTAAAATTTAATTTATAACGATTCGCCGAAAAAGTAAAGAAAAAAATTAACGGCTCCGATTTTGATTGTTGTATCATAAAAAGTGTCCCGAAAACGACCCTTTTCGAGACACTTTTTATTAGTTAAGCTTCACCTTTATATGAAAAAGATTATATTCACTGTTGTAATCTGCCTTTCACTTTTGGCAATTTTATTTCCGTACGAAACCACCTCAATTCCGGAATGGCGGCTTCAGGTCGTTGACAGTCTCGGAAATCCGACACCAAACGTTAAAGTTCGACAACATTGGTCTCATGGCAGCAGCAACACTCAACAAGAAGATTTGATTTCAGACGCTGGCGGATTTGTCGTTTTTCCTGCCAGAACGGTTCGCCGTCCCTTGATTGTTCGGGGGTTGGCTCATTTTTTCGGTAAACTCAATAACTTTGTGATGCCTCATGGCTCGTCAACGGGTCCAAGAGCCTTTGTTATGGACGCCGGAGGTGCACGAACGAACTACCCTAGTTATTACGAGGGAAAAGAGTTAGAAAACAAGTTGATTCGGTTGAATTACCCGTATTCTAAATAGCACTGAAATAAAGAGAATCAAACTTTTGCAATGTATCAAAAACGCCCGATTATGGGATAATTAAACCGTCTCGAAAACGACCCGATACTGTTGCACTATTCGTAAGACGCTATGTTTTCAGTATAATAACACTATTTCAATCACTTCTGGAGGAGTCTTATTATGTCTTTAACACCTTCGATCATTGAAGCCGTGCCTGATTAAACCGTGCTGGTTGCCCGTGCCGATTTCCCAAAGGCAATCTTTATCTCTCGATGCGCGATGAATTGGGAACTTTATTCGATCAACATTGTGCGGGCAGTCAACTTCCTGAACGGTGAAATGCCAGCAAAACAAGGGTTTATCGGTTTTCAAGGTTAGCAAATTGAATAGTGCAACAGTATCCGACCCTTTTTAATACACTGAATTGCGGTATTTCACGCCTATCTCGGAATTATGCCGCAAACTTTGCGGTCTAATAACTTGTTCGGCTGCTAGGCTGGCAAGCGAGGCAAGGCAAATGATAAAGTTTTCAACATTTTTGAGCCATTTTTCTGAACTTTGTCGCATTACAAGGTGAAGACAATTTAAGGAAATTAAAAACAATCAATCTACACAAAACAGGAGAAACAAAATGACCAAACAAATTAACCAACGCTGGCAGTCGTTCTTGCTGGCAACAATCGCAACCTTCATCGTGCTGGGCGCGTTCAGCTCTGTTTTCACGCAAAAAGCCGACAAATATCCGAAGCCGGATTTTTCGGCGATGGAAGAGTATTTTGAAATCGTCGAATGGGAGTATGACTTTACCTCTGGATCGAGATTTATTGTTACCGCTAAACCAAAACAAAAGACGGTGCCGCTGTGGTGGGAGATTACTTGGCGCGATGCTAAGGGGGTCATGATTAATCAGGCAAACATTCATTTTAGTATGTCTGATATTCAGGCTACGAAAGTAGGCGAGCCTGTTCGAGGCTCATCGTTAGCGCCATTTAAAAGACGAATGTCGGAAGTAAAGAGCGTTACAATTACAGAAAATCCAGAAGGCGGGGACGCGAGAACGGCAAACTGATACGGCTTTTGTTAAAGAGCAGCCGAAATAATCAATGGACGGGAGGGCGAAACAGAGACTTTCAAAGAGTCCCCAAAACGCCCCTTTTGGGAATACTTTACGACTTCTTTTCACAAGCCCGTAAACCCTTTATTTCGAATTTAATTAATTACGAACTGTCTCAAAAACCGTCTCATAACTAAAATCCCGAAAACGTATGGCTTTTGACACAGTTTTTGTGAATTCGCAAAAGCAGGGTTTAAGCGGCGAATATGGTCAGCAAAAAAAGCGGCGCGAAATTGATTTCGCGCCGCTTTAATTTATTATCCCTAACCATTAACCATTAACAATTAACCATTAAAAAAGGTTTTTCATCAGGAAGCCGTAGATGTCGGCGGCTTCTTCGATGATCTTGGCGGTCGGTTTGCCCGCGCCGTGTCCGGCTTTGGTTTCGATGCGGATGAGAACGGGCGCGTCGCCCGACTGCGCGGCTTGGAGCGCGGCGGCGTATTTGAAGCTGTGCGCCGGGAAAACGCGGTCGTCCGTGTCGGCGGTCGTGACGAGAACCGCCGGATATTTCGTGCCCGCTTTGATGTTGTGCAAGGGCGAATATTTATAGAGCGCTTCGAATTCTTCCTTGATCTTCGGCGAGCCGTAATCCGACGTCCACGCCGCGCCGATCGTAAATTCCGTAAAGCGGAGCATATCCATCACGCCGACTTCGGGAATCGCCGCGCCGAAAAGTTCGGGACGCTGATTCAAAACCGCGCCGACGAGCAGACCGCCGTTCGAGCCGCCCTGAATGGCGAGCTTTTTCGGCGCGGTGTATTTTTCCGCGATGAGATATTCAGCCGCCGCGATAAAGTCGTCAAAGACGTTCTGCTTTTTCAGTTTCGTGCCCGCGACGTGCCATTCTTCGCCGTATTCCGCGCCGCCGCGAATGTTCGGCATCGCATAGACGCCGCCGTTTTCAAGCCACGTCAGCAGCGAAGTCGAGAAATAAGGCGTTAAGGAAACGCTGAAACCGCCGTAGCCGTAAAGCAGAGTCGGGTTCGTGCCGTCGAGTTTTATGCCTTTTTTATGGACGATAAACATTGGAACTTTGGTTCCGTCCTTCGATTTGTAGAAAACCTGCTTGACCTCGTAATCCGTCGAAGTGAATTTGACGTTCGATTTGCGGAAGACTTCGGATTTGCCCGTCTTCATATCGTAGCGATAGATCGTCGGCGGCGTCGTAAAGCTCGAAAACGTGTAGAAGGTTTCGGTGTCGGATTGTTTGCCGCCGAAACCGCCCGCCGAGCCGATGCCCGGAAGCGCGACGCTGCGCACGGCTTTGCCCGCTTTGTCGAAGATGCGAACCTGCGTGTAAGCGTCTTTGAGATAGCTCACGACGAACTGATTATTGATAAAGCTGACGCCTTCGATCGTTTCCTGAGCTTGCGGAACGACTTCGCGCCAGAGGCGATTGTTGTAAACATATTCGCTGGGACGAGGTATGCCGGTGCTGTTTCCACTGATTTCGGTTGCGACGATGCGCCCGCGCGGCGCGTCCTTGTCGGTCTTGAAGTAGAACGTCGTGCCGGCGCTGCCGATAAAGCTGTATCCGTTCTCGAATTTTTCGACGAGCGGCATAATCTTTGAATCGGGTTTCGACAAATCTTTGTAGTAAGCCAGAACGTTCGGCGAAGTGCCTTTCCAGACCGTGATGTTGAGCCAGCGACCGTCTTCGGAAACGCCCGCGCCGATGCCCATCTCTTTGTCGTCGGAGCGTTCGTAAACCAGAATGTCTTCCGACTGCGAAGTGCCGATTTTGTGATAATAAAGCTTCTGAAAATGATTGACCGCCGAAAGCTTCGATTTTTCGTCCGGTTCGGGATAGCGCGAGTAAAAGATGCCTTTGCCGTCCCGTGTCCACGACGCGCCCGAAAACTTGATAAATTTCAGATGATCGGGCAAATCCGCGCCGGTTTCGACGTTTCGAAATCGCCATTCCTGCCAATCCGAACCCGCCGCCGAAAGCCCGTAAGCCATCGTTTTGCCGTCGTTCGAAATCGCCAAACCCGAAAGCGCGACCGTGCCGTCCGAAGAAAGCGTGTTCGGGTCGAGCAAAACGCGTCCTTTATCGGTCACGGAATCGGCGACGTACATCACGTATTGATTTTGAAGCCCGTCGTTTTTGAAGTAGAAATATTTGCCGCCTTCTTTGAACGGCGCGGAGAATTTTTCGTAGTTCCAAAGCTCGGTCAGGCGCGTTTTGATTTGTTCGCGCTGCGGAATCGTCGCGAGATAATCGAACGTTACTTTGTTCTGCGCTTCGATCCACGCTTTCGTGTCGGCTGAATTGGTGTCTTCGAGCCAGCGATACGGGTCGGCGACCTTAACGCCGAAATAATCGTCCGTCTGCGCGACCTTTTTTGAGACCGGATATTTGATCGCGGTTTGTGCCGTAGAATTTATCGAAAAAGACATAAAAATTAAAAGTGCAAAAGATATTTTGTAGATCATTTCGCTTTATTTTCACCTCACGAGTTTTTTGTGCTGAATACAGTGCTTCGAAATGATTATAAAACTTAATCTTTAAAACATGAAAGACGCGCTCCGTTTAAGAAACGCGTCTTTTATCTTTATAGAGCAATTCTCAGGTAAACGAATGATAAACTCCCGCAAAGCCGCATAAGAAAACAAAACCTTTGCCTCTTTGCGGCTTTGCGGGAAATTTATTGTGATTTATTCACTCAGGAATTGCTCCAGATAAATCGCTCAAAAAACCGTGACGTTTTCCTCTTTCGCGCGATTGGCTTTTCGCGCGGCTTTTTCCCCGGCTCTCGAAACCGGCAGCCAGTATTGTTTTTGGTGCAGCGATTCTTCCATCACGTCCTTCGGCTGAGGCTTTGACATCAAATAACCCTGCCCGTAATCGCAGCCGAGATTTTTCAGAATATTGAGCTGGCTTTCGGTTTCGATGCCTTCGGCGATGACGCGCATGTTGAGGTTTTTCGCGAGCGAGATAATGGTTTGCAGAATCTCGGAATCCTCGCCGTTTTCGCCGACCGAATTGACGAACGAGCGGTCGATCTTGAGCGTGTCGATCGGGAAACGGTGCAGATAACTTAAACTCGAATAACCTGTCCCGAAATCGTCGATCGAAAGCTGTACGCCGAGGTCTTTGAGAACTTCGAGAATATGGATGGTTTTTTCGGCGTTTTCCATCGCGGCGCTTTCCGTGATTTCCAGTTTCAACGACGACGGCGAAAGATTTGCTTCCGCGAGCGCTTTTTTCACGTCGTTGATGAGGCTCGTATTGGAAAGGTGCTTGCCTGAGATATTGACGCTGACCATCAAATCCGCGGTCGCGAACGAGAGCTTTCGCCAGTCGGCGATCTGACGGCAGGTTTCTCTTAAAATCCAGTTGGTGATCGGGATGATCAAGCCCGTATTTTCGGCGATCGGGATAAATTTGACGGGCGATATAAAGCCGAGCTTATGATGATTCCAGCGCAGAAGCGCCTCGAAACCCGTCAAAGAACCGTCGGTCAGCGAAACGATCGGCTGGTAATGCATCGAAAGCTCGCCGCGCTCGACGGCAAAGGGAAGTTCGGCTTCGAGCTTTGCTTCTTCGAGAAACCGGTCGCGCAGTTCTTTATTAAAAAACGCTACCCCACTGCCTTTTTCCTTCGCGTCGTGCATCGCGATGTCGGCGTCGCGCAGGATTTCTTCGGGCGTGTCGTATTCGGCGCGGCACGGTGCGATGCCGATATTGACGCTGATGTGGATCTTGTTTTTGCTGAGCGTGAACGACTGGGCGATTGCCTGGTGAATTTTCCAAGCCACTTTTTCAGCCTTTTCGTCCGTCGCCAAACCGCGCAGGATGATCGCGAATTCGTCGCCGCCGAGCCGCGCGATCTTGTCGGTGTTACGGATCATTTTTGAAAAGCGCCGCGCGACGATCATCAAAACCTTGTCGCCGATACTGTGACCGAGCGAATCGTTGATGTTCTTGAAACGCGTCAAATCCAGAAACAAAACATAGGCTTTTGAGTCGGCACCGGCTTTGTTGTCTTCGATCAACTCTCTCAGAATCTCGCCGAAATAAGCGCGGTTCGGCAGCTTGGTGAGCGAATCGTGGAGCGCTGCGTGCTGAAATGCGCGCTCGCTTTTTCTCAAGGCTTTGCCGTTTGCTTCTTCCTTTCTTAAAGTCTTTGAAAGCTCTTCGGCGTATTTCTCGATTTCCAGACGCTTTTCGCGCTCGGCGGCGGCTTTGTCACGCTCGGCTTGTTCCGCCTGCTCGATCGAACTCGTCATTTCGCCGATAATCTGGCGGTAATTGTAATAAATAATTCCGAAGGCGATGAGCGAAATCGCAATCGAATAAATATCGGCGTAATTAAGCAATTTGAAGAAGATTCCCGCCAGACCGGCACCCGCAAAATAAGTTATCGAAGAAGAAAAAACTTCTTTTTTCCAGGCTTGCCAGGGCGTTATGCCGAATTTCAAGGCGTAAAATATCGAGGCGATAACCGACGACGTAATAAATTGGCTTAAAGCTAAAACTCCGAGTGCCGGAATCAGCGTGGTCGTGAGCGACAAGTCTGATCCGAAGTTTGCCGCTTTTGAAATTAATTTCCAAAGAAGATAAGTAATCCCGGTGCAGAACGCGATATACCCGAGATTAAAAAGAATTGTTGAAAAACTGAATTTGACGCCTTCGACCTTTTTGATCTTAAAATAGCAGCAAGTGGAAAGATTTTCCGCGCAAGCGACGATAATCGCCGCTTCACCGCCGAACAGCAGAAACGACAGAAAAATAATCGAATCGGAAAAGCTGATAACCGTTTTGGAACGCGGCAGCGCGATGCTCATTCGCGGCGCGATTAAGATCGTGAACAGAACAATTGCCGCTAATTTCCAATTTAAAGCTTCCGGCTTGATGTTCTTTATCGCCAGAAAAACGCACACGCCGCCGATCAGGGCAATCGAAAGTTTATAAAATGTAGTGGTAGATTCCCGATTCATAATGGGTCGAGATTGATGCAAAGCACTGTAAATGGGCAAATTAACGGGGGCTTGTTTGTTTGCAGTTTAGGGAGAGACAGGAAGTTTCCGAAGCGCAAAGGACTCCCGTAAGTATGATATCACTTTAAATAATTATAAATCCAGAACTTTTTCATTTCCCGAATTGTCGAATTTTTGATTTGCCGGAGCTGATTTTGCGCGTGAATTAATGCGTTTCGGTTATAGACGCAAAAACACGTTAAGTCTCGCACAGCTTTTTCGATTGGTCAAACCAGTTTAACGGAATTTATCACGATCTGTTCAATTAAAAGAAAGATTTATAATCGAATGCCTTTAAAGGGAAAATTGAGTTATGATAATGCGCGGTTTTTAACTTATTAAAATTAAAAAGGAGAAAATTATGGTTATCGGTGATTTGATCTGGACACTTCTGATGGGCTTGATCGTCGGCGCGATCGCGCGGTTTTTGATTCCCGGCAAAGAAGCCATCTCAAGCGGCGCGCTTGGCTGGCTGATCACGGCTTTAGTCGGCGTCGCGGGGGCATTTCTCGGAACGTGGCTTGCAATTTGGCGCGGCGCCGATTACAGGGCAGGATGGATAATGTCCATTGTCGGCGCGGTCATTCTGCTTCTGCTCTATCGTTTGATCGCCGGTAAAATGGCGACGACTACAAATACTTGAGCGCGCGAAAATCGAAAGGCTTCATTCAAAGGTGAACGAAGCCTTTCGATTTTCTTTAATTCAAAAATTTAAGCACATCCCGAATGACTGCAATTACAGGCAATTTCGGTCAAGTCCTGTTCCTCTGCCGATTCACACTGCGGGCTGCAATACTCCTCGTTTTCTCCGACCGCGCAAGTACACGCTTCATGAGCGCATTTGTTATTTTCGTCTGCCATAAAATCCTCCCTTTTTCGTTAATTAATATCTGTCTGTTTTCAGACAACTTTAATTATAGACCGCGAGCCGGTTTCGGGCAATGAAAGGTTGAAAACGGACAATAAAAAGGCGCGGATTCAAAACCCGCGCCTTTCGTGTCGTATTTTTAAGCTGCTTTCGTCTTAACGAACAAAAGCGTTCGGGGTCGGAATATCACCGCTCGAACCTAATACCTGCGCGCCGAATCCGGCGGTTGACTGAAGTAAATACCAGGTGTTGTCGCTCGGTCGGAAAACCGCAATGTCCGCTTTACCGTCGCCGTCGTAGTCAGCCGCAACCGGTTTATCGTTCGCGACACCGAAATTGACGATCGCGACCGAATTATTGCTGCTGTTGAGGATATACCACGTCGCCTCGGACGCGCGATAAACGGCAATATCGGTTTTACCGTCGCCGTCGAAATCCGCCGGTGTCGTCAGATCGGTCGAAACGCCGAAATTAACGCTCGTCGCAACATTGTTCGAGCTTTGCAAAATCCACCACGTCCCGGTTGACGGTCGGAAAATCGCAACGTCGTTTTTGCCGTCGCCGTCGAAATCGCCCGAAACGGGTTTATCTCCGGCAACGCCGAAATTAACGCTCGCCGCGACGCGGTTCGAGCTTCGCAGAATCCACCACGTGCTCGTTGACGGGCGGAAAACGGCGTAATCGGCTTTATCGTCGCCGTCGAAGTCTCCGGGAACGGGAATATCGCCGGTAACTCCGAAGTTAACCGTCGAAGCCGAATTGTTCGACGAATTCAGCACATACCAGCTGCCTTCCGAAGCGCGGAAAACCGCGATATCGGTTTTGCCGTCGCCGTCAAAATCCGCCGGCGCGATCGTATCCGAACTTACGCCGAAGTTTTGAATGTTGTACGTATTAGCCGTTCCGCTGTTTTGGATATACCAGGTTCCGGTCGAGGGACGAAAAACCGAAAGATCGGATTTGCCGTCGCCGTCGTAGTCAAACAGCTTGTTTGCCGTCGGAACGACAATCGTCGGACCCGTCAAAACGAGCGTGTAAGCACCGACTTCAAACGAATCGAAAGAGCTTGCTTCGATCGTGTAGGTTCCGGTTTGAGGTAGTGTAAATAATCCGCTGCCGACAGGAATTCGGGCATTTTCGCCGCCGCCGCTGTCATCGTCATCAACGCTTCCGGTGCCGCTCGGCGTATGAAGAATCAAATAGGAATTTACCGCTGCCGAATTCATGGCGATCGAAATCTGTTGTCCGGCAGTTCCGTTAAATGTGTAAATATCGGTGTAAAACGGTTCGCCGGCGATGTTAACTGCGCAATCCGTCGACGCTAAAGTGCCGTTAACGGTCTGGTTGTAGGCGATCGGCGTTGCCGCGCAAGCCGGACTCGTGCCCAAAGTGAGCGAATAAGCGCCGGTTGCCGGATCAAATTGATTCGCGCCGATGATATATTCTCCCGTGTAGGGAAGTGTGATGACGCCGCCGTCAATCGGAATGCGTGAATTCGTTCCCGTGCCGGTGTCGTCGTTTTCTTCGATAATTTCACCCGTATCATCAAGCAGATAAAGGTATGTATCGAATGCCGCCGAATTCATCGAAATAAAAATCGGCTGTCCGGCAGTTCCGTTAAAACTGTAAAAATCAATCAATGTGCCGTCTTCGAGCTGGCAGTCGGTGACGGCTAAATTTCCGTTGACGGTTTGACCGACCGTGATCGGCGCGGTTTCGAGACACGGATCGCCGACATTCGAATTTTCGGTCTTGCGATTACGCGCGATCTTTTGAACACTCGGACTTTTTAACGATGACGAGGTCTTTTGGATTCTGGATTGGTTTGTCGGCGTGCGCGCCGTTTTTTTAGCGGGAGTTTGAGCATTCAAACCCGTAATAAAAATGCTTCCGGGCGTAAGTAAGCTGAAGCATACGAATAAAAACAATAGCTGTTTTTTCATTATTTCCCTCCTGGATGTTTGTAAAGTTAATTTATGCAACAAAAAGTTGTTGTAGTTATGAGGTTACACAGTGCAGAGGCGAAGCGCAAAAAATTGGGACGAATGTAGTGTAAAGAATTGTCAGGGACATAATAACGGGTTAAAGACAGAATTTGTCCGAAATTCTTTGACAAGCATTCAAACAATCCGTTATTTTCATAAACAAAAGTCTTCAAGTTGCTGTCAAATCTAAAAATCTGAGAGGAAAAAAATAGATGGAAAATGTTTCCGCAAGAGCCGGTTTGCCGAATACCGGCGGTTTGAAAGCAATTTTATTAAGCGGATTGACAGCCGGAATTCTGGATATTACCGCCGCTTCGGTCAACGTCTGGCTGCGCAGCGGGCGCGGTCCGTTTTGGACTTTTCAATCGGTCGCGGGCGGCTTTTACGGCGCCGAAACCTTTAACGGCGGTTACCAGACAGCGGCGCAAGGGCTGGCGATTCATTTTTTTATCGCGATGAGCGCGGCGGCGGTTTTCTACGCGGCAAGCCGTAAATTAACTTTTTTGACGAAACACGCGGTGTTAAGCGGTGTGGCTTTCGGAATCGCGGTCTGGCTTTTTATGAATCTCGTCGTATTGCCGCTCACGCCGTTAAAAATAACTCACACTTTCGCGTCGGTCGCGACCGGCATTTTAATCCACATCTTTTTTGTCGGTTTGCCGATTGCATTAATCACTCGATTGCGGATTTAGGATTTAGGATTTCGGATTGTAGTTTCAAAACGAACGAATCCGAAATCCGTATTCCCAAATCCGCAATCCACTAAGGGAACTTTTTTTCGTCTCGGGCATCTAATCGTTTGTCCGGTTAATTTTCAAAAATTGATTCGAGTTCCCGGGAAGTTTTTCTCGCATTGTCCGATGATAAAACAAAACAGATTGATTTGCCTTGTCGTGATCTACACGATTTTACTCACTTTTATTCGAATCGCGCCGGCGCAGGAAAACCAAACGCCTGAAACCGTGGAGTTGAAAAAAGGCTTGCTTTTTCGCCTGCGCGAAGGCGAAGGAAAAGCCGTAAAAGCTGAAACGAGCGAAAATCCGCGGAGCGAAAAACTGTCTGCCGCCGAAGCCGAAGCGATCTTTCGACGTCTGCCGCCGATGCTTGAGGAAACCGGCGACAAAACGGATTTTGCGCTGCGCGCTAACAATCTGCCGCCGCCCAAAACCGGCAAAATCATTCCTCTAAAATTTCCTGCCGACGAACGCCAGTCGCCGAACGTATCGAATACCGCCGCGCTCGAAATTATGAGCGCCGCGCCGCGCGGTTTCGTTGCGATGGTCAAGGATTTGAGCGTTACTTTTTCACAGCCGATGATCGCCGTTTCGTCGCAGAACGAAGTTTCGACGGAGAGCGTTCCCGTGCGCGTAACGCCGGAAATTAAAGGAAAATGGCGCTGGCGCGGGGCGAATACGCTGGTTTTCGTCGCCGAGCCGCGTTTTCCGCCGGCGACGACATTCAGGGCGACGATTCCCGCCGGAACGAAATCCGTGACCGGCGCGGTTTTGGAGAAGGATTTTTCGTGGAATTTCGAAACGCCGCCGGCAAAGGTCGAAAGTTTTTCGCCGAAGGACGAAACGGTCGGGCGCGACGCGTTGATGCTCGCCGGATTTAACCAGCAGATCAACCCGGAAGCCGTTCTGCCGAAAATCAGCGCCGCAACTACTGCGCCGAACGGGCAAAAAATCGCTTTGCGGCTTGCGACGCAGGCGGAAATCGAGGCTGATAAAAAGCTTTTCGAAAAGGTGAAAAAACTTCCCGCAAAAAACTGGATCGCTTTTCGCGCGGTTGATCCGTTGCCGCTCGATTCGCAGATAAAGGTTAATTTCGAAGCCGGAATTGCGTCGGCGGAAGGCGCGCTGACGAGCGTTTTGCCGTTCAATTTCGCGTTTAAAACTTACGGGAATTTTAATTTTGCCGAAAGCGCCTGCGGTTACGACGACAAAAAAAGCGACTGCGCCTATTACGACGATTTTCAGATCGAATTTTCAAACCCGGTTGATGCCGAAAATTTCGACAAATCGCTTGTTAAAATCGAGCCTCAATTCAAAGACGCGGAAATCGCGGTTGACGGCGATCAAATCACAATCGGCGGCTGTTGTCGGCGGCACCGCGAAACTTATAAAGTGACGGTTTCCGAAAGACTCAGAGACATTTACGGACAAACTCTCGGCAAAAACGTTTCGGCGAAATTCAAAATCGCGGCGCTCGAACCGCAGCTTTATTTTGAGAAACCCGACAACTCTTTCGTGACGCTCGACCCGAGCACCAGACAGCCGGTTTTATCGGTTTATTCGAACGGCTACCCGAATTTGCGGGTCAAAATCTACGCGGTCAAACCCGAAGATTATGAGGTTTTTCAACGCGCAAAAGATAAAAATCGCGAATCTTTTAACATCGAATTTCCGGCGATCGGCAAACTGGTTTCGGACAAAACGATAAAAATTAAAGGCAAACGCGATGTTTCGACCGAAACGAAAATCAATTTTTCGCCGGCGTTCGTGAACAATTTGGGTCACGCGGTTTTGGTTGTCGAGCCGCCGGTCGTGACCGAAGAAAACGAAGATCAGCGAATTTTCCTTTGGGTTGAAGCAACGCAGATCGGCGTTGACGCTTTTGCCGATTACGAGAAGCTGACCGTTTATGCGAGCGATTTGAAAACCGGCAAAGCTTTGAAAGACGTTAGTTTACAAAGCTCGGAAGGCGCGCGCGGTGTGACTTCTGAGATAGGATGAAGCGGCTGACCAGCGTCACACGCCGTGGCATAATACTACCGGCAAATTTTAAATGGAGGTCAGCAGTGATGGAATACGTCGGATTTGATTTAGGTAAAGTAAACTCGCAGATTTGTTTGATAACTGA
>JANOBZ010000092.1:0-3913 GCA_031411895.1 Acidobacteriota bacterium
TCGGTGGTCAGATTTTATCTGATTTTTACTGACCACCGACCACCGACCACCGACCACTATTATAAAATTATGTTAGCAATTAGTTTAGTTAGAATGGGCGCGAAAAAAAATCCTTTTTACCGCGTCGTCGTTAAGGAAAAACGCTCAAAGCGTGACGGAAAATACATCGAAAACGTCGGAACTTATAATCCGATGACCAATCCGGCGGAAGTCAATCTTAAGCACGACCGCGTCGAATACTGGATTTCGGTCGGCGCGCAGCCGAGCGAAACCGTCGCGAGCTTGATTAAACATAATCCGGCAACGACAGCGGAGTAGTTCATTGAGTTCGTAGAGTTTATAGAGTTTATAGAGTTTAAGAATTTTCTTTTACTCAATGAACTCAACGAACTCTACAAACTCTGTAAACTCTTATGAAAGAAGCCGTCGAAAAAATCGTTAAAGCGCTGGTCGGCAATGCCGAAGCGGTCGAAGTGTCGGAAATTTCCGACGGTCGAAACGTGAAGATCGAAGTTCGCGTCGGCGAAGGCGATATGGGACGGCTCATCGGGCGCGAAGGTCGCACCGTCAAAGCCATTCGCAGCCTGCTTTTTTACGCCGGACAAAAACAGGGCAAACGTTTTCAGCTCGACATTATTGATTAGTTCATAGAGTTTTAGAGTTTATTGAGTTCATTGAGTTAAATACAAAAACTTCAAAAACTCTACGAACTCAATGAACTCTATGAACTCAATGAACTCTACGAACTCAGATTTGGTTGCGGTGGCAAAAATCGTTAAATCGCGCGGGCTTCGCGGCGAGCTTGTAGCGGATGTTTTGACCGATTTTCCCGAACGCTTTGATGATTTGGAAACGGTCATCGGTCTTTTGCCGGACGGCGCGCGGCAGACATTGAAAATTGAGAAATTCTGGTTTCAGAAAGGCAGAATCATTTTGAAATTCGCCGCGTTCGATTCGATTGAAACTGCCGAAACGCTGCGCGGCGCAGAAATCTGCATTCCCGAATCGGAAGCGGTCGAATTGGAAGAGGACGAATTCTTCGACTGGGAACTCGAAAACTGCACGGTCGAAACCGTCGAAGGCGAAAAGATCGGTCGCGTCAAAGAATTGATGCGCACGGGCGGCACGGAGATTCTGGTTGTCGAAGGCGCGGAAAAAGAATATCTGATTCCGTTTGCCGAAACGATCTGCGTCGAGGTTGACATTGAAAACAAACTGATAAAGGTTGACGCGCCCGAAGGATTGTTGGAATTTTAATTTTTGTTTTTCGGTCTTTGGTCTTTGGTCTTTGCCAAAACCCAAAACCAAAAGCCCAAAACCAAATGAAAATTCACGTTTTAACAATTTTCCCCGAATTTTTTCGCGAGGTCTTTGATTTTGGAATAATTCGCCGCGCCCAGGTTGCGGAGATCGTCGAGATAAATATTCACGACATTCGCGAGTTTACAACCGACAAGCACCGGATGACGGACGACCGACCGTTCGGCGGCGGCGACGGGATGGTTTTTAAGGCGGAACCGCTTTTTAACGCGATCGAAAAGATTTTGGGCACGACTAATCGCGACGAATATCCGCCGCGTACGAAAGTCGTTCTTTTGACGCCGCAGGGCAGAGTTTTCAAGCAAGTCGTGGGAAAAGAATTTGCTGACGAAGTTGATAATTTAGTTTTGATTTGCGGACGCTACGAAGGCATTGACGAACGCGTCAACGAAGCGTTAGTAACCGACGAGATTTCGATCGGCGATTACGTGCTTTCGGGCGGCGAACCGGCGGCGATTATTCTGACGGACGCGATTATCCGGCTTCTTCCGGGCGCTTTGGGCAGCGAAACGTCAGCCGAAAATGATTCGTTTTCGAACGGATTATTAGATTACCCGCATTATACGCGTCCGGCGGATTTTCGCGGGATGAAAGTGCCGGAAGTTTTACTTAACGGCAATCACGCCGAGATCGAAAAATGGCGTAAAGAAAAAGCGTTGGAAAAGACGCAAAAATTCAGACAGGACTTATTAAATCAGGAGAATGGCTGAAGTGAGTAGTTCAAGGTAAAAAGTAATAGGTAAAAAGTAAAAAGGCAAAATAAAGCCGAACTTTTAACCGGAAGCCGAAATACTTTGAACAGTTGCATAGAAGAAAAATTTTTAAGTAAATCAGACAAATTTTGCCTTTTACTTTTTACTTTATGCGGTCACCTCTCGCCGACAATTAAAATGAATCGTTTAGACAGCATCGAACAAACACAATTAAAGGATAATATTCCGAATTTTCAGTCGGGCGACACCGTCAAGGTTCACGTCCGCATCAAGGAAGGCAACAAAGAGCGCCTTCAGGTTTTTGAAGGCGTCGTAATCGCCCGCAAACACGGCGGCGCGCGCGAAACCATGACGGTTCGCAAAGTTTCTTTCGGCGTCGGCGTCGAGCGTATTTTCCCGCTGCACGGGACGATCATCGACCATATCGACGTAACGCGGCGCGGTAAAGTTCGCCGTGCGAAACTCTATTACCTGCGTGATCTGCGCGGTAAAGCGGCGCGTATCAAAGAACGCGATTTCCGCAACAAAAAAGCGAAAGCTTAAGCTTATTTGCGATTTGCGATTTGCAATTCGCGACTTTGTTTTGGTAAAGGTTAGAGAAAATATTTTCTCTAACCTTTTACTGTCATGAACGAACAATCGCAAATCGCAAATCGCAAATCGCAAATCTCTCAAATCGGCATTGATTTTGAAAATCGGGCAATTTCGGAAGGCTTTCGCTTTATTGCCGGAGTTGACGAAGTCGGGCGCGGTTGTCTGGCGGGCGCGGTCGTCGCGGCGGCTTGCATTTTAGATTTGTCGAAACCTTTGCCCGAAGGCTTGAACGATTCGAAAAAGCTTTCCGAAAAACGGCGCGAGGCGATCGCCGGAGAGCTCAAAGAATCGGTCGTCGCTTTTGCGATCGGCGAAGTTCAAGCCGACGAGATCGACCGCATAAACATTCTTCAGGCGACCAAAAAAGCGATGCGCCTCGCGATCGAAAAACTCTCGCCGAACGCCGATTTTCTGCTCATTGACGCCGTTTCTCTCAAAGAAATAAACCTGCCGCAAAAAGCCATTATCAAAGGCGACGCGATTTCCGCTTCGATCGCCGCCGCTTCTATTTTAGCCAAAACCTATCGCGACAATCTGATGCGCGAGCTGTGCAAAATCTACCCGCAATACGGTTTTTCGAAACACGTCGGTTACGGTACGCGCGCGCATTTCGAAGCGCTTCGCGAACACGGCGCGTGCGCCATTCACCGCAAATCATTCAGAGGCGTTTTATAAAGATTCTTTACCGTATGAAAAGCATAAGAAAAGCCGCCTTCGAAATAGAAGGCGGCTTTTCTTATGCTTTGGCGTGATGTTTAGCTGAGGAAACCTTTGAATTTATTGGCTTCTGTCGTGTAATTCGGAAAGATTTTTGCGAGATTTTTGCTGCCGAGATGTTTCTGGGCGACTTCGCCGAAAACGTCTCGAAAATCGGTCGTCACGGCTAAATCGCGTCCTTCGTTGAGCTGGTCGGATTTCAAACCTTTCCAATCGCCGTAAACTTTTCCGCCTTTGACCGAATTGCCGATCACGAACATCGCGTTGCCGTGCCCATGGTCGGTGCCGCGGCTGCCGTTTTCCGCCACCGCCCTCCCAAACTCCGACATCGTCAGGATCACGGTGTCGGCCATGCGCTCGCCGAGATCCTGCGCCAGCGCGGCGACGCCGCGTGAGAAGTCGTCGAGCCGATTGGCGATCTGGCCGGTGGCCGCGCCTTCGTTGACGTGATGGTCCCACTGCGTGCTTTCCGCAAAGGCGTCTCGAGGCCGACGTCCGCACAAGCGAAACGACGCGATAGTGCGGGTCCACATGGGTTAACCTCTTACCTGTCCTATTCGACCCGGTTG
>JANOBZ010000093.1:0-17947 GCA_031411895.1 Acidobacteriota bacterium
GCTTTGCGGGAAATTCATTTTATCTCCCGCAAAGCCGCAAAGTCGCTAAGTTTATTAAATTCTGATCCGCGAAATCCGCGTTGATCCGCGGCTAATTTTTAAGATGAACAGAGAAGCCGAAATCTGGCAATTTGCCGCCGCAAGATTAAAACGCGGTGAAAAAGTCATGCTGCTCGTCGTTGCGGAAAGCTCGGGCAGCAGTCCGGGGCGACAGGGTTTTAAGATGATCGTTGCCAAAGACGATTTGGCAGGAAGTATCGGCGGCGGCGTGATGGAAGTCGCGCTTGTCGAACAAGCGAAATTACGAATTACGAATTACGAATTACGAAATTCGGCGGAAATCGTCGAGCAGATTCACCGAAAAAATGTGCCGCATTCGAGCGGGATGATTTGTTCGGGCTGGCAAAAGATTATTATTTCCGAACTAAACCCGACCCATCTGAAAGAAATCGAAAAAATCATTACGGCGCTCGAAAATCGGCAACCTGAGAAACTGCGAATTACGAATTACGAATTACGAATTACGAATTTATCATCTGAAAGCGAGGCGCAAAACGAGCATTTTCGCTTTTTACGAACGGGCGAAAACGAGTTTGTTTACGAGGAAAAGCTCGGTTCAAAGCAAAATCTTTTTATCGTCGGCGGCGGTCATTGTGCGTTGGCTTTGTCGGAAATCGCGGCGAAGCTGGATTTTTATATCTCGCTTTTCGACGACCGCGCCGATTTAAATACTCTGGCGAAAAACGAATTTGCGCACGAAAAGCGAATCATCGAATCTTACGAAAAAATCGGCGAGTTTATTCCGGCGGGCGCAAATTCGTACGTCGTCGTGATGACGCTCGGCTACCGGTTTGACGAAATCGTGATCAGAAATTTATTCGATAAAAATTTCAAATATTTCGGCGTTCTCGGCAGCAAAGCAAAGATGAAAACGCTTTTAACAACGCTCGAAAAGGAAGGCTTCGATAAAGAAAAGTTAAATAAAATCCGCACGCCGATCGGCTTAAAAATCAACAGCCGCACGCCGCAGGAAATCGCCGTTTCGATCGCGGCGGAAATCATTGCGGTCAAGAATTCAGTTTAGAAATTGTTTGAGAAAATCCTGCACGTCCATATCGTAAATCGGCACGGGAAACTGCGCTTTCAAATCTTCGAACTGCATTCCGTCGAGTAAAATCGGCTCGTCGGATTTTATCGTATGTTTCGGAATAATGACGAAATCGCCTTCGATTCTGTCTCTGACGGCGAGATAATCCTGTCCCGTTAAAAGTCCGGCGACCGCCACATCGCCGCCGAAATATGTGTTCGGAACGGCGAGAACCTTCAAGTTCGAATCGAGCGCCGCGTTTAATTTTTCGATCTGTTCCCGCAAAATCGGCGCGAACATTTCACCCGTTAAAATCGTGCCATAGAGCGATTTCGGATTTTGGATTTCGGGTTGCGGATTTGTCGGTTTAATAGCTAACTCGTGCGTTCGAACGTTTTCAGCCGGAGCAAAACTTTGCGTCTTTGCGTCTTTGCGGGAAACTTTTTTTAATAAACTTTCAAATGAATTCAAAAACGAGCGAATCATTCCGACGCCATCCTCGATCTGCGGGTAATTGCCGTAATGCCGCCGCGACGGAACCGGAAAACCCGCCTTGATGTAAATTTCATCGCCGAGAAAAGCGAACGTGACGCCTAACCGAGCGCGAAATTCCTTTTGCAGGCGTTCGACTTCGCGAATCGTCCGGCGGCAAAATTCGGGCGTCACGCGCGTTAAACGTTCGTCCGTGTTATAGCGCGTCAAGGCGACGGGAACGACCGCCGTCGAAACGACTTTCGGATAATGCGCTGCTAAATCGCGCAAAGTTTTTTCAAGCTGCGCGCCGTCGTTGATTCCCGGACAGAGCACGACCTGCGCGTGAAGCTCGATGTCGTTGTCGAGCAGAAACTTCAGTTTGTCGGAAATATCAGCGCGTTTTTCGTCAACGCCGAGAAGATACGCGCGCGTTTTCAAATCCGTCGCGTGAACCGAAACGTATTGCGGCGAGAGGCGCTGTTCGACGATGCGCTTCATTTCGTCCGGCGTGATCGAACTTAAAGTCGTGTAATTTCCGTAAAGAAACGACAGGCGAATATCTTCGTCGCGCACGAAGAGCGACGGTCGCGCGTCTGCCGGATTCCCTTTACAGAAACAAAAAAGACATTCGTTGGCGCACTGGCGCGGCACGATCTGTTCGAACATTAAGCCGAAATCTTCGCCTTCTTCGCGTTCCAATTCGATTTCCCACGTTTCGCCGCTTTGCTTTTTGACCATCAGGTCAAGCTCGGTTTCGCCCGACGTTTGAAAGCGAAAATCGAGATAATCGCGGACGGCGCGACCGTTGACTTTAACGATCCGGTCGCCGGTTTCCAAGCCTAATTCCTCCGCCAGAGATTCGGGCGTGATTTCCGTGATAATGACTCCGGCGCGTCTTAATTGTGTAACAGCCGGCGTTACGGCGAATTCATACATAAAGTTTTTGAAAGGTTTAGTTTAAATTTATTGACAAAGGGTTGGCAAGTTTTTTAATCTGAAAACGTCTTCTACTGATTGGTTCTTAAGCCCGAAACCATCTATTCTCTACAATTTGAGAAAATATCGAATATTACGGTTTATTTACGATGCTCGAAAAAAAGAAGGTTTTACTAGCGGAAGACGATTCCTCAATGCGACGTTTTATCGAAATCACACTGCAAAAAGCGGGTTTCGAAGTGCTCGCGGCAGAGGACGGCTTAACGGCGATGCAAATGGCGCTCGAAACAAAAATCGACGCGCTCGTCGCCGACGCGATCATGCCCAATATGAGCGGCTACGACTTATGCCGTCTGCTTCGCGACCAAAAAATTCCCTGCATAATTCTGAGCGGTCTCGAAGAAAACGGCGCGAACGACGGATTGGCGGATGTCTTTTTGACCAAGGATACGAATCTCAAAGACGAGCTTTTGGCGGCATTGGAGAAATTGCTTTGAGTTTACGTTTTGCGCCGGCAAATAAATCTGGCGAGCTCGCCGAAAACAAAAATCCCGAGATAATCAAAAACCAGATCGCCCCAGTCGAACGTGCGCCCCGCGATAAATATCTGCGAAATCTCTTCAAGCGTAACGACAACCAAAACAATCAAACTTCCGAGCAAATACCTGAATTTCCCGAACCCGAACGTTTTCGCGTTTAATACCAGATTGAGCAGAAACGAAAATCCGCCCATCAGCAGAAAATGCCCGAGTTTGTCGCCGTATGGAATATCGCCGACAAAATTCAGCACATAACGCGTTCCTTTTTGACTGGCGATAAAAATAATAACCGCGAGAACAAAGACATAAACGATCAGTAAAATCTTCATTCTCGCGGATTTCATCTTTTGTTTCAGGTTTCAAGCTTCAGGTTCGATTGAATAACTTAAAACCTGAAACTTGAAACTAATTTTAGCTGTTCGCGCCGAATGCGCCGTTCAGCAAATCGTCGAGCGGCGTGTATTCGATGTTCTGCGAATCCGCGACCGCCTCGTACGTACATTTTCCGGCGTAGGTGTTGACGCCTGCCTTTAAGCCCGCATCGTCGGCAATCGCCTGTTCGAAGCCTTTGTTCGCGAGCGACAGCGCATACGGCAGAGTCGCGTTCGTCAGCGCAAACGTCGAAGTGCGCGGAACCGCCCCCGGCATATTCGCGACGCAGTAATGCAGAACACCTTCTTCGTAAAACGTCGGGTTCGAGTGCGTCGTCGCGTGCGTCGTTTCAAAACAGCCGCCCTGATCGACCGCAACGTCAACCAAAACCGAGCCGTTCGGAATATCTTTGAGCATTTCGCGCGTGACGAGTTTCGGAGCCGCCGCGCCGACCACGAGAACGCCGCCGATCACGACGTCGGCGTGCGAAATCGCTTCATGAATCGCGTAACGCGACGAAGCGAGCGTCTGCACTTTCGACAGGAAAATATCGTCGAGCTGGCGTAATCTGTCCAAATTAATATCGATGATCGTGACTTTCGCGCCCAAACCGACCGCCATTTTCGCGGCTTCCGTGCCGACCACGCCGCCGCCGATAATGACGACGTTCGCCGCCGGAACTCCCGGCACACCGCCGAGCAGAATTCCTTTGCCGCCGTTCATTTTTTCGAGATATGTCGCCGCGACCTGAACCGACATTCTGCCCGCAACTTCCGACATCGGCGTCAAAAGCGGCAGAGTTCCGCGTTTATCGGTGATGGTTTCATACGCGACGCCCGTTACTTTACGCTCCATCATCTGCTTCGTGAGTTCAAATTCCGGCGCGAGATGCAGATATGTAAAAAGCAGTTGGTTTTCGCGCATTCGCGGATATTCCGGCGCGACCGGCTCTTTGACCTTGACGATCATGTCGCCCGTCTGCCAGACTTCGTCCGCCGTATCGAGCAGTTTCCCGCCCGCTTTGACATAAAGCTCGTCAGAAAAACCCGAGCCGTCGCCCGCCGTTTTCTGCACGAAAACTTCGTGTCCGGCATTCGACAAAGCATTGACGCCTGCCGGAGTCAGCCCGACGCGATATTCGTTATCTTTAATTTCCTTCGGTAATCCGATTTTCATAAATTCTCCAAATTATATTGTGATAAATAAAAACTATATCTTCCGATTTTACGATGTTTTTTTCAAATCGGAAAAGCCATCAGCCGATTTTTTGGTTATTTTTAAAGCAATCAGAGATTCTTGTGTTCGGCGCTCAACCGCGAATCATTTTTTCGGCACGAGCAGCAACACGAAATTGATCGCCAGAATTACTAAACCGACATACGCCAGAGTTTTTGTCCGCGAAAGTTTGAGCGTCAAAAGTCCGGCGGCGGTTCCGGCAAAAAGCAGTAAAAGCCAGAGCAGAAACTCGACCGAAAATAAAAAATTAGTGAGCGTTCCGTAGCTTTGGCGTTCGATATAAAGCCACTGCAGCCAGTTATTCGCGAGCGCGATCACGAGCGTGCCGATTTCGAGAGCGCGATAGCCTTTTTCAACCGCATTTTGTTTGAGCGAAGTGAGCTTTGTTTCGTCTGCCGCCGACGTGTTTGTTTTCAATGCTTCATTCGCGTTGACAGTTTGCGGAACTTCCGCGCGCGAATCGAAAAATGCAGTTGCCACGCTGTTTTGCGCGGTATTGAAAACTTTCGTATCCGCCGCTGTCGCCGTGCTTCTGACAAATGTTAATTTCGCGCCGTCTTCGAGACAGAATTCGAGCTGTTCGTCAAAATAATCGGCTTGGCACTGCGGGCATTTTTTCATTTTGATTTTCAGCCGCAGATAAAGGCGGATTTCGCAGATTGAATCTTGGTGACTTTGCGGTCTTTGCGTCTTTGTGGGAAATAAACCCAATCTCCCGCAAAGACGCAGAGACCGCAAAGAAAACTTATCAAATTCTGATCAGCGAAATTCGCGTGAATCCGCAGCTAATTTTTTCGCGGTTTATTATATTTCAACTTCATCGATCTGCGCTTTTTGCAGTTTGCCCGAATAATCTACGTAGATCGATTTCCATTCGGTGAAAATGTCGAGAACCTGCGTTCCGGCTTCGCGGTGACCGTTGCCGGTGCCTTTCGTGCCGCCGAACGGCAGATGAACTTCCGCGCCGATGGTCGCCGAATTGACGTAAACGATTCCGGTGTAGAGCTCCTGCGTCGCGTAGAAAGCCTGATTGACGTCCTGCGTGTAGATCGCCGACGACAAGCCGTATTTGACGCCGTTGACGATGTCGATCGCTTCGTCGAGAGTCGAAAACGGAACGATCGACGTCACGGGTCCGAAAATCTCTTCCTGCTCGACGCGCATTCCCTGCGCGACGTCCGTGAAAACTGTCGGTTCGATAAAATAACCGTTTTTGTAATCGCCTTTCGTCAAACGAGCGCCGCCGCAGGCGAGCTTTGCTTTATCTTCTTTCTGCCCGATCTCGATGTACGACAAAATCTTGTCCATCGCCTGTTGATTAATCACCGGACCGACCTCGGTTTTCGCATCGAGACCGTTGCCGACACGCAGTTTTTTCACTTTTTCGACGAATTTTTCGACGAATTTCTTATAAACCTTTTTGTGGACGATGAGCCGCGACGAAGCCGTGCAGCGCTGTCCCGATGTTCCGAACGCGCCCCACAAGGAACCTTCGACGGCGTTGTCAACGTCGGCGTCGTCCATCACGATGATCGCGTTTTTGCCGCCCATTTCTAAAGAAACGATCTTATTGTTGCGCGCGCATTGCTCGGCGATCAATCTGCCCGTGTCGGTCGAGCCGGTAAACGAAATCAGGCGAATGTTGTCGTGATCGACGAGCGCCGCGCCCGCTTCGCCGAAACCGTTGACGACGTTGACGACGCCTTTCGGTATTCCGGCTTCTTCACACGCTTTGACGAGATTAATCGTCGAAAGCGGAACGTCTTCGCCCGATTTGATAACGACCGTGTTGCCGCAGACGAGCGCCGGAATAAGTTTCCAGCTCGGTATCGCCATCGGAAAATTAAACGGCGTGATCAAACCGCAGATGCCGACCGGCTGGCGTTCGCACATCGCGTATTTGTTGGGCATTTCGGCTTTCGTCGTAAAGCCGTGAAGCCGTCTACCTTCGCCCGCCGTGTAATATGTGCAGTCGATCGCTTCCTGCACGTCGCCGCCGGCTTCCTTCAAAACCTTGCCCATCTCGCGCGTCATTTCCCGCGTAAATTGCTCTTTGTTTTCGCGCAGGATTTCGCCCAGACGGAAAAGGATTTCGGCGCGTTTCGGCGCGGGCGTCCGGCGCCATTTCGTCGCCGAGTTTTTCGCCGCTTCGACCGCCGCGTTAACGTCTTCGGCGTTCGATCTCGGAAAACGCCCGATCACGTCCGAGGTGTCAGCCGGATTGATGTTTTCAAACCATTCGCCCGACGCAGATTTGATCCATTCGCCGCCGATATAATTGTAATATGTCGCTTGTTTCGTTGTTTTTTTAGCTGATTTTTTCGCTTCTTTTGCTTTTGCCATAGATTTAGTGGTTAGTGGTCGGTTGTCAGTTGTCAGTTGAAAGCCCGATGTTTTATCTGACCGCTGACCACTGACCACCGACCACTTTATTTTTACTGTACCGTAAATTGTACGATCTTCATTTGCAAGCCGCGTCCCGAGCTGTTGTTGCTTAAGACCTGTAAGACCACGGCGTCGCCCGTTTTCAGTTTGCCCGCGATTTCGCCGAACGTTTTTAAGTCCGCCACTTCCGCGCGGTTAATGCGCTGAATCAAATCGTTTTTGACGAGCGCGTCCGTGCCGTTCGACGCTCTGACATCGGCGATAAAGCTCGCCGGATTGATTTCCTTGACGAGCAAACCTTTGTTCGCGCCGAGCTGGTAGGTCGAAATCAGCGCCGGCGTCAATTCGAGCAGCGTCAGCCCGAACGGCGTGACCGGTTCCGTTCGACCGTCAACCGGCATCCGGCGGCGCGTGTTCGGGTCGTCAACCACTTTATTGTTCGACGGGCGCTCGGAAAGTTTTATCTGGGTCGTTTTGCGTTCGAAGCGCGCGCCGGTTTCGCGCATAAATACGAGATTGACGATTTCTTCGGGCTGCGTTGCCGAAACTTTGCCGATCAGATCCGCCGCGTTTTCGACCTTCTGCCCGTTGTATTCCAAAATCACGTCGCCCGCCTGCAAGCCAGCCAGCGCGGCGGCGCTTTTTTTGTCGCTGATGTTCAAAATTATCGCGCCTTTCGCTTCGGGCAAACCGTAAACCTTCGCGAATTCGACCTTGACCGAATCCAGACTGACGCCCAGATAACCGCGCCGGACTTTGCCGTTCTGCACGATCTGGCGATAAACTCCCGCCGCTTCGTTGATCGGCAGCGCGAAACCGATGCCGTTGTAATCGCCGGTCGAAGTCGCGATCTGCGAATTAACGCCGATCACTTCGCCGTCCATATTAACGAGCGGTCCGCCCGAATTTCCGCGATTGATCGCCGCGTCGGTCTGGATGAATTTTTTCGGAAACGTAAAGGTGTTCGGCGTTTCGCGCTTGACCTGCGAAACGATTCCGGCGGTCACGGTCTGCGACAAACCGAAGGGAGAGCCGATCGCGAGAACCCAATCGCCGACGCGCGCTTTCTCGGAATCGCCGAGTTTAACGATGGGCAATTCCCTGCCCGCTTCGATCTTTAACACCGCGAGGTCGGTTTCTTCGTCCATGCCGACGATCCGTGCTGTAAATTCTTCGCCCGAATGAAGCTGAACGGTGATCCGCGACGAATCTTCGACGACGTGGTAATTCGTCAGGATATAGCCGGATTTATCAACGATAAATCCGCTCCCGACCGAGGACGGCGCGCGCTGGCGGCGGCGCAAAAAATCTTCGAGAGTCTCCGTTCCGGCTCCGCCGTTCGGCAGGTTGTCGTCCTTGACAGTCACGTCCGGAACTTTTCCCTTCGTGTCGATATTGACGACCGCCGGTTCGACCGATTTGGCGACTTCGGCAAACGAAGCCGAAAGCCGTTCGGGCGTGATCGCGGCGGTTCGAAGCGCCTCGTTACTCGTCTGCGCGTAAAAATTTACGCCGCCGAAAAGTAATGCAAACGCTAAACCCGCTGCATAAAAACCGGCGCGAAGTCGTGGATTTCTTTGATGATCGAACATACTGTTTTTCCTTAAAATTCAAGTTTCGGCGATTAAAATTCGACAGTTTTCAGTATAACAAAAATCAGTATAGCGAGCCGTAGCGAACATTTCGATTGATTAAAAAAGTTTTCAGCTAACCGAAGCGTTCGCTACCGCTCACTATACTGATTCATTGATAAAAGCACTTTCATCGCGCCTTTTTCGGCGGCGCGGTTCATTGCACGGACGCCTTTGTCGAGCGGAAATTCTGCGGAAATCAAATCTTCGACCGCGACGAGTCCCGTTTCGAGAAGGCGAAGCGCCGGTGCGAAACGCCCGCAGCGCGAGCCGACGATCGTTATTTCGTCAACCACGACGCGCCACATTTCGAGATTCGCTTTGCCCTGAAACGTGGATTTGAGAACCATTTTGCCGCGCGGCTTCAACAGATCGAGCGCAGTCGCAAACCCTGATTCCGAACCGCTCGCTTCGACGACAACGTCGAACGAGCGGTTCAATCGCGGCACGGCTTCGCTTAATAAAATCGTTTCGATGCCGCGCTTTTCGGCGAGCGCGAGTTTTTCGCGGTGTTTGCCGACGAGCGCAGTGTTCTTGCTTTTTAAGGAAAGTGCAAAGGCGCAGAGAAGACCGAGCTTGCCGTCGCCGATCACCGCGACGCGCGTGTCGTCCGAGATTTCGATCTGTTCGGTGATGCCGAACGCCGCCGCTAAAGGTTCGGTGAAAACGGCTTGTTCGTCCGTTACATTGGCAGGAATTTCCAAAAGATTTTCTGTCGGCAGCGTCAAAAACTCGGCGTGCGCGCCGTCGCGTCCGTGGATTCCCAAAACGGTGCGGTTCGGGCAATGCCGCGAATCGCCCGCCGCGCATTTTTCGCACGAGCCGCAGCCCGCATTGATCTCGCCGACGACGCGTTTGCCGATCCATTCCGGCGCGTTTTTCGCTTCGACGACGACGCCGACGAATTCGTGTCCGATCGTGCCCGAAAATCCGGCATAGCCGCGCACGATTTCGAGGTCTGTATTGCAGATTCCAGACTTCGTCACGCGAATCAACGCTTCCGATTCATTTGCGGGCTTGGCAATTTCGGCAAGTTCGAGCGTGTCGTTAACAAATCTCAAAGCTTTCATCTTTTCATTTAACATTAAACATTTAACATTTACCAAATTTTGCCGCGTATTGGTAAATGCTAAATGCTAAATGCTAAATGCTAAATGCTAAATGTTAAATGTCCAATGAATAAGCGGCGTCGCAGCGCGGGGTGTGTTTTTCGCTGCTCGGCTCGAAGCCGAATTTTTCGTAGAGGTGAACGGCTTCCTTTAAGACGCTCGCGGTTTCGAGATAAATTTTCTTAAAACCCATTGCGCGCGCCGTTTCGATCATTCTTTCGAGAGTTTTTTTGCCGATGCCGCGACCGCGTAAGGCTTTCGAAAAATACATCTTGCGCAATTCGACCGTTTCCGGCGTCATCGGGTAAAGCCCGACGGTTCCGAGCAGATTTCCCTGTTTGTCTTCGATCAGCTCAAACGTGCCGCCGCGATTGATGTAATGCGCTTCGATGTCGGCGATGTCGCGGTCTGTCCCGTCGAGATCGGGTTCCAGAGAGTATTCGCGCAAAACGCCGAAGACAAGCGCCTGCACGCGCCCGCAATCGTCGTTGGTCGCGGAACGGACAACGATTTCAGCGTCTTCGTTCATTATTTTTTGTTTTGATTTGTCGTGTTCGGATTGTTCGACGGTTGATTCGAACTATTCGCCGGCGCGAGATTGATTGCGCCCGGAGTTTGATTCGTGCTGTCCGCCGACTGGTTTTCGCGGTTATTGATGAAATAAACCTTCAAGTCTTTTTCGCTGTCGATCAACCATTTGCCGCCGGTTTTGCTGACGTGGATTTCCTGCTGAACAGAGCCGGTCGAGGTTTTCTTGTCGTTGCGCATCGTCCACGATTTGTCGAAAACGATCGTCGCCGATTCGGTTGATTCGGGCGTGATCCTGATGTTGTCAACGTCCATCTGAATCGTGTTGTAGCGTTGATATGCGCGCTGGCGGTCGGCAAGCACGTGCCCGCGATCCCTGCCGCTTTCGCCGTAATAGATTTCGAGTGTGCTCGCATAATGCGCGATATGCGCTTCGGCATTTTTCTCGGAATTGGTACGCGCCCAATCAATCAGAAAGTCCGTAACTTCTTTTTTTACCTGCGCTTCCTGTTCCGCCGTGATCGGCAGGATCGCGCGTTTCGACTGCGACGGCGTGTTTTCGGAAACGACCGTCTGCGCCGACGGATTCGATTTTGAATACCACCAGAAGCCGCCGCCGATCAGCGCGACGACGAGAACGCCGGTCGCCGCATAAAGCGGCGTGCGCGTTTTTTGGGGAATCAGATTCTGCGCCGTCGTGTTACCCAATTCAAATGTCGGCGCTGAAGTTCCGACCGATGTCGGACGCGCGTCAGCGGTCGAAAAGCGCGGGTCAACGAGCGTGTCAGCCGTGTGCCACGATTTGCTGTTATGCTTCGACAAATATTCGTCCAGAATTTCCTCCGCGACCAGCGGAACGCCGTCCGTCAAGCAAAAATTCAGAGTTTCGTCGGAATATGATGAATTACATTTGGGGCAAACTTTCATTGCTCAAAAGATAATTTAAATTGTTTAATTTCAAGTTACAAGCTAGAAAAGGGTTTTCAAGGTAAAAGGTAAAAGGTAAAAGGCAGAGAACAGTTAAATCTTCAATTCAATTCGGCAGATAAAAAACTATTTTTTGCCTTTTACCTTTTACCTTTTACCTTTTACCTTTTACCTTGAAAACCCTTTTACCTTTTTTTATCTGGTGTAATAAACCTTTAAGTCGCGCTCGCCGGTGATGAGCCATTGCCCGCCGATTTTTTTGAGCTTTAGCTGCTGCTGAACTTTTCCCGAGGAAGTTCGCGCGCCCGAAAAATTCCATTCCTTATCAAAGACTGCCGTCGCCGTTTCGCCTGAAGCGTCGGGCGTGACCGTCATATTGCTGAAAGTAAACCTTATCGAATCGTAATTTGAAAACGCTCTTTGTTTATCGGCGCGGACAAACCCGACATTCGCGCCTTTTTTGTTGTAATAATCGAGCGTCGGAGCATAATGGCTCATGTGCGCGTCGAGATTTAAGGACTCCGACGCCGATTTCCACGAATCGAGCCGCTCCGCCACTTCGCTTTTAATTTGTTCGTTATCAACCGTCGTATTGGCGTTATTGCTGCTCGAACTGGATATTAAAGGCGTCGCCGCAGGCGCTGCTCTTATTGATGTATTCGCGTTCGCGGTCGTGGGCTTATTCGACTCCATATCGGGATACGGCGTGCTTTTGGTAATAAACAGATTCCCGTTATCGTCGGGCGTCGCGCCGCGAAAATAAAGCCACGCGCCGATTCCGACGCCGCTAAAGAGCAGAAGCATTACGAAAACCGTCACGAAAACCGCAATCGTCGCGTTCGATTTCTTTTGCGGCACGGCGGGCACTGCCGGATTCGATTGATATTGATTCGGATTCCAGTCCGTCGGATTCGTCAGATTCGGCTGGTTGATCTGACCCGACTGGCGGTTTGTAACGACCGTTTCCTGCTCGGCGCCGAAAGCGATCGTCTTGCTTTCCTGCGAATCGCCGACCGGCTTGAGCGGCGAGCCGTCCTGCAGGCAAAACTGCAAATTGTCGTCGGTATATTGCGATTGGCAGGTCGGACATTGTTTCATAAGATTCGGCTCCGGCTCAAGATTACGTTTCTTAATGATAAAGCAAAACCGGGTAAGTAAAAAGTAAAAAGTAAAAAGTAAAAAAGTAGAAAAGATGCCATCGAAATTAAGCGACTTCGGGAGAACCCGATAAAGTTTTTACTTTTTACTTTTTACTTTTTACTTTTACATTTTACTTTTAAGTTTATTATACTTTGACAAATCAACGTTTAATTCTTTCAAATAGAAATTTTTCGAGAAATACAATGAAGTTCAAAAACAGTTCAAAAATCATTTTTACCATTCTGGCGCTTGCCTGCGCCGCCATTGCGATCGCCTGTCCGAGTTCACCGGCAGTCAATACGACCAACAACGCGAGGCTGTCGAATGCGAATAACGGAACATCTGTGACCAACCAGCCGATGCCGCCCGAAAATAAGCCGCCGACGATGACCGACGTGCCGGTCGGCAACGCCAAGACGCCTTCGGAAGCCTTCCGGATGCTTTTCGCGGCGGTCAAGAGCCAGGATTCGGTGAAGATCAAATCAATGCTCTCGAAAGGCTCGATGGGTTTAGCCGAAATGGCTTCGGGACAACAGAAAAAACCGATCGAGGAAGTTATCAAAAACGGTTTTACCGAAACGACTTTCGTTGACGATTACCCGCAGATTCGCGACGAACGCATCAAGGGCAATTTCGGCGCGGTCGAAGTTTGGAACGCCGGACGCAAGCAGTGGGACGACATTCCGTTTGTTCTCGAAGACGGCGCTTGGAAAGCGGCGTTCGGCGACGCCTTTGCCAACAAATGGCAATCGCCCGGTAAAGGTCAGGCGATCATCGAACAGGAAAACGCCAACGCCAACAATCCGGACGCGATGATGCAGAAAGTACCCGCGCCGAATTCGAACACCGCCGGTAATTTCAAAGCGCCGCGCAAATTGAATAAGCCTTTGAACGAAAAATGATAAACGGGCGGCAAATCGCGGAAATTTTATCGCTTTACAAGAAACACGGCTGGAATTTACGCCGTGTTTTGCTTTCTGAGCCGCTTCGAGCGAGTCTTGCCGACACGCTCGAAACGCTTTTCGGCGCGGCGGAGATCCGCGCGGCGGAAATTGACGCCGTCTGGTTTTCGCGCCCGTCGCGCGATAATCAAGAAGCGTGGGAGCTGCGCCGTTTGACCGAAACGCCGTATGCTCTGATGGAGATATTCGATGATGACGACGAGGACGAAATCCGCGAAGAATCGCTTTCCGAGACCGAAGCGCGATTAAAAGCCGCACAAAAGTAAGCCGAATATTACAAGATTTTTATATCCGCCGGACGGTTTCCGGCATCTAAATTTTGCTTGACAAGCGGGACGCGTCAAGCGCAAACTATGGTTGTTGAAATGATGATAAAAGACTTCGGTGCGCGGGTCGAAAGTGTCTGGGAAGGCTTGCGCCCCGTTACAAAAAAAATGCTCGTTGGCGCATTACAAGCTAAAAACGGAATCACAGTCAGTGCTCCGACGCAAAAATTTTCTTACGATACGCAATCGGATTGGGAACTCAGCCGTCTTCTCACGGCGCTTGACGAACAGGCAAGAGTGACGGACGATACCGGCAATTCCGAAAAACTGGGCGAGCTTCAAAAACTGACCGAAACCTGTATTTCCGTGATGGAAGCGCAGAGCGAATCAGCCGAAGTTTTTATCCAGTTGGCGGAACGCGCGCTGGCGAAACGCGATTACAAGGAAATTGACCGCCTCGCGGATTTGCTCGCAGAACGTTTTTCGGTCGGCGAAATGTGCGAGATCGCGCGGCAGACGACAAACGCCGCGATTCGCGCGATCGCGATGGAAACGATCGCGCTGATGCCGGTCGAAGAAATCGTGCCGCTGCTCGACGACCAGATTTACGACGACATCGCGCGGCTCGCGCTCGAAATCAAAGCCTACGAATACGAATCCGAAGAAGCGCGACGCATCCTGGATCATTTCGGCTTCGACGAGCTGATTGACGATTAATAATTTTCCGCAATCTTTAGAAAAACACGCAGGTTGGAGTTTCTAAAACTCATCTGCGTGTTTTTTTGTCAGCTTTTTGTAACTTCAAACCCGTATTTCAATTTTGAAAATTGTAATTTAAGATTACAATTACAAATTAGTACTCAGCTTTACCATATTCAGAAGATTCGGAGGATTTTTAATGTTCGCTTTAAGAGCCTTGACGCGCTTTGCGTTGGTTGTCTTTCTGTTTGCCCTGCCCGCACTGGCGCAAACCAAACTTTTACGTTTTCCCGATATTTCGGGCGATAAAGTCGCTTTCTCATACGCCAGCGATTTGTGGATCGCGTCCGCATCAGGCGGAACGGCGGCGCGCCTGACCGCGCATCCGGGCATGGAAGTTTTCGCCAAATTTTCGCCCGACGGTCGCTGGATCGCTTTTACCGGACAATACGACGGCGACGAACAGGTTTACGTCGTGCCGGCTGGCGGCGGCGAGCCGCGTCAGCTGACGTTTTATCCGGCAAAAGGACCGTTTGCGCCGCGCTGGGGCTACGACAATCAGGTTCTCGGCTGGTCGAACGACGGGCAATCGGTGATTTTCCGCTCGCAGCGCGATTCGTGGTCTTTGCCGATCAGCCGTCTCTATAAAGTTTCCGTGAACGGCGGCGCGGCGGAAGCTCTGCCGATGCCCGAAGCCGGTTCCGGAGATTTTTCGCCCGACGGCACGAAGATGGTTTACTCGCCCAGAACGCGCGATTTTCGCTCGGAAAAACGCTACGGCGGCGGGCAGGCGAATACGCTTTATATCTATGATCTGGCGACGAACGACGCGCGCAAAATCTCCGAAGGCGCGCGCTCGTGGCGCGACGCGATGTGGATCGGCGACCGCATCTATTTCAACTCCGATAAGGACGGAAAATTCAATCTTTATTCGTTCGACGTTTCGAGCGGCAAAACCGCCGCCGCGACTTCTTTCAAAGATTGGGAAGTGCGCTGGGCTTCGTCCGACGATCAATCGCGTATCGTCTTTGAACGCAACGGCGAGCTTGAAATTTACGATACGAAAGCTAACCGCGCGGCAAAGCTCAACATCAACGTGCCGGACGACGCCGTTCATAAACGCCCGCGCAATATCAACGCGGCGCAGTATCTGCAAAACGTCGCGCTCGCGCCGAAAGGCGAACGCGTCCTGTTCGGCGCGCGCGGCGATATTTTCTCGGCTCCGGTCGAAAAAGGCGGTACGCGCAATCTGACGCGTTCGTCAACGGCGCACGACAAATTCCCGCGCTGGTCGCCCGACGGCTCGCGGATCGCGTATATTTCCGACCGCACGGGCGAAGAAGAAGTTTGGCTCGAAGCGCAGGACGGGCTTTCCGAAGCGCAGCAGTTAACCTCGGGCGGCGCGGCGATGCGCTACGCGCCCGAATGGTCGGGCGACGGACGCCGCATCGCGTTCGGCGATAAGGACGGGAAAGTTTATATTCTGACGCTCGCCGACAAATCGTTAAAGCAGATCGTTGACGCGCCGAACGGACAGATCACCGATTACGAATGGTCGCCGAAGGGCAATTATCTGACCTTTTCGATGAACGACAAACCGGCGTCGAATAACGGCGGTTTCAACTCGGTTTACGTTTACGACGTCGTTAATTCGAAACTGAACCGCGTCACCGACGCGATGTTCAATTCCTACAATCCGACGTTCGACCCGTCGGGCGATTATCTCTATTACCTGAGCGACCGTGAGTTCGCGCCGCAGATTTCCGATAAGGAATTCAATTTTGCGGGCAATCGCTCGACGCTCGTTTACGCGCTTGCGTTAAGACGCGACGTGAAAAATCCGTTTCCGCCCGAATCGGACGAAGTGACGATCACGCCGACGCCGCAGGAAGACAGATTAACGCCTATTCCGGGTTCAACTCCGGTTGACGAAAAACAGCCGCAGCCGACGCCGCAAACTCAGCCGACGCCCGCCGGAACGCCCGACCCGAACGCCGCGCGCCGAAACGTGCCGTCGCCGCGTCCGGAAATGATTGATTTCGACAACATTACGGCGCGCGTCACGAAAGTTCCGCTGCCGGCGGAAAATTACGGCGGCTTGACGGCAAAAACCGGGCATCTCCTGTATTTTGTCGGTTCGGCGTTTTATTACGGCAGACAATCCGACCGCCCGAACACGCTGCGGATCTTCTCGTTCCGCGACCGCCGCGAAACGACTTTGATGGAAGGCGTCAACACGTATTCGCTCTCGATGGACGGCTCGAAAGTCATCGTCGGACAAGGCGCGACGTTTACGATCATGGACGCGACGCCGCAGGGCATAAACTCGCGAAAACCGGTTTCGACCGCCGGACTCGTTACCGAAGTCAATCCGGCTGAAGAATGGAACCAGATTTTTAACGAAGTCTGGCGGCGTTACCGCGATTGGTTTTATGTCGCGAATATGCACGGCAACGACTGGGTCAAACTGCGCGACGAATATCGCACGTGGCTTCCCTATGTCGCGCACCGCTCGGATTTGAATTACGTGATTTCGGAGATGATTTCCGAACTGGCGGTTCAGCACGCATATATTGACGGCGGCGATTTCAATATTCCGTCGCGGGCGCGCGTCGCGCTTCCCGGCGCACGGTTCGAGATCGATAAATCGGCAAACCGCTACCGCATCTCGAAAATTTTCGAAGGCGAAAACGAGGAAGATATTTACCGTTCGCCGCTGATGGAAGTCGGCGTGGGTGCAAAGGTCGGCGATTATATCCTGCAAATAAACGGCGAAAACGTGACCGCCGAGCGCGATATTTATCAATATTTGCGAAACCGCGCCGATTCGCCGGTTCTTTTAACCGTCAATTCGACGCCGAGCTTAAACGGCGCGCGGCAGGTTTCATTCCGCCCGATTACGGACGAAAGCAATCTGATCTATCTCGATTGGATTGCGGCAAACCGCCGACGAGTTTCGGAAATGACGAACGGGCGCGTCGGTTATATTCACATTCCCGACATGGGCGCGGGCGGCATTCGCGAATTTATCAAATGGTATTACCCGCAGCTCGATAAGGAAGGAATGGTCGTTGACGTCCGCGCGAACGGCGGCGGCAATGTGTCGAGAATGATTATCGAACGCCTGCGCCGTAAAAGTTTGGGCGGAAACTTTTTCCGCACCAACGAATCTGTTACGACCTATCCGGACAGCGCCGCGCCGAATGCGATGGTCGCCATCCTGAACGAAAATTCGGCTTCGGACGGCGATATTTTCCCGTATATGTTTCGTCAGGCTGGACTTGGAACGCTCGTCGGCAAACGTTCGTGGGGCGGTGTCGTCGGCATTACGAATCGCGGCAATCTGATCGACGGCGGCGTGGTCAACGTGCCGGAATTCGGGATGATCAATCTCAAAGGTGAATGGGTGATCGAAGGCTACGGCGTTGATCCGGACATCGAGGTTGAAAACGACCCGAAATCGGTCATCGCCGGGAGAGACCCGCAGCTCGAACGCGCGATCGAAGAAGTAATGAAAAAGCTTGCAACTCCTGTCAGACCTTTGACGCGTCCGCAGGCTCCGGTGAAAACGAACTAGAGCTGAAGAAAAATTTCCCGCAAAGACGCAAAGGCGCAAAGAATTCAAATTCTTTGCGCCTTTGCGTCTTTGCGGGAAA
>JANOBZ010000094.1:0-9327 GCA_031411895.1 Acidobacteriota bacterium
TGAATGGCTCAGACCGACTGATTATGGTTCGTTTGCCAAGTTCAAAACGAAGATTAAACACATCTTCAATCAGGTTGGACTGGAATACAAAATCCAATTTCACCAAATGACGGTTTAATCTAATATTGTTGGGGTGCTTAAAGGTTTTTACTTTTTTGATGCGGGGCATAAAAATTTGGTTTTATTGTGTCTAAAAAAAGAGGCGTTTTTGAAACGCTTCTCATATTAAGGCAGCAATAAAGTAAAAATTTAACTTTTTCAGAAAAATCTTGACTTCACGAGCGCAAAATAGTAGAAGATTGAATAGCGACTGACAAAATCCGGACGGTATAAGGCTTTCCCCTTCTCTTTCGGTAAAATTGACAGTAATTTTAATTATCAAAGCCGTTGCGGTAGTTTGGCAGTTTTCGAAAAAGGCTTTGCGGCGCGATTTTTTTCGAACAACTTTATTTTTGTGTCGGGAATCGAAGCGTGAAACGGTGTAGGAAATTAAAGTCCGATCAAGTGTAGTCCAATCAAAAGGGGGTAAGTTTTAATGAAGGTTTGTTCCGCGTGCCGACGGTGTTACGAAGACGATGTTCTGTCCTGTTCCGAAGAAAATCACGATATTTTGAGCGACGCGCGCGCGGGCAGCACGGAAATAATTCCGAATTACCGTCTCGATGTTCTGCACGAATCCGCCGCGACGAGCGAAACTTACCGCGCCGTCAATACGATTCTCAATAAACCATATCTGATAAAAATCGTCGCGCCGGCGGCGTTTGACGAACCCGGAAAAAAACAATTTCTGGCAGAAGCGCAGGCTTTGACGACGATCATTCACCCGAATGTCGCGCGCGTTTTCGAATCGGGAACGCTTCTCGATGGTTCGCTCTACGCGGTGACGGAATATTTCACGGCGCAGACTCTGCGCGAATGTTTCGAGAATGTCGGCAAACCTTCGGAAGTAACGGCGCTGACGATTCTGAGGCAGGCGGCGGAAGGCTTGGAAGCGCTCCACGCATCGGGCGTCGTGCATCGCAATATCAAGCCGGAAAACATAATCTTAACGTCGGACGCCGAAAATAAATTTTTAGTAAAACTCCAAAACATGGATTTCGGCGCGCTTCGCCAACATCAGGTCAACGCCAACGGCGACCTTTTTCTCAACGATCTGCGGTATTTTTCGCCCGAACAGTGCGCCGCCGAAGATGCTGACGCGCAGACGGACGTTTACGCGCTGGGCGTCGTTCTGTATGAAGCATTAGCAGGAAAAGCGCCGTTCGACGCCGTTTACGCCGACGCGCTGGTTATTAAACACCTGCGCGAAAATCCGCCCGAAATCAAAATAAACAGCTTCGATCTGCGAATGCTTCTGACGCATACCTTAACGGACGCGCTCCAAAAAACGACGCGCGCGCGGCTCAAAACCGCGAGCGCAATGGCGCGCCGACTGCGCCATATCGAACAGCTCGCGACGCACTCTTCGACGCCGCCGCCCGCGATGGCTTACCCGGCGGCAATGAAGAAAACCGCCGTCGCTTTTTCGCCGCCCGCGAAAATTGAAAAAATCGCCGAAATCGAAAAGCCGAACGCAAAAGTTGCGGCGATCGAAACGGCGGCGATTGTCGAAAACGTTCCGGCGATGGAATCGTCGGCGATTGTCGACGACGCGGCTTTGTCTGAAACGGCGTCGGTTTTAGATGAGCCGGCTTCGTTTGAACCCGCGCCGATTGTTGAGGATTTACCGGTTAACAGAGCGGCGATAAATATCGAAGAAGTCGCGCCAACCGCGCCGGCGATCGTTGTCGAAGATTTGCCCGCCGTCGAATTTCAAACGGTCGCGGAAACCCAGCCCGCGATCGAAATTCCGTCAATGGAAACGCAGCCCGCGATCGAAGCGCCGTCGTTTGTCGAAGAAATTGCCGTGGCTGAAACGCCGTTGTTTGTCGAAGAAATTCCGCCGGTTGAAAATAATGCGTTCGTTGAAGAAATTTCTGTAACCGAAACACAAGCGATTTTTGAAGAACCGACCGTGTTTGAAACTCAAGCGAGTTTTGAACCTTTGCCGTCGTTTGAAAACGCGGCAGTTGCTGAAGATTTTGTCGAAAGCGAAAAAGTCGTTGAGGATTTGGCTTTGGCTGAAAATGAAGCGGCGGCGGAAGATTTATTTTTAGCTGAACGCGAAACGGCTGTCGAAAATGCGTTCGCCGCCGAGAGCGAAGCGATTATCGAAAATGCGGCTGAAATACGAAATGCCGCGCCGCAAGCATCGGCGGAAGAACTGCCCGTAGAGGCTTTTCACGATTATTCGACGACAAAACTGCCGCCGATCGAGAAGATTCTTGGCGATCCGGCTTTCAAAGTGACGGAAATCGAAACAATTTTTTCGCTCAAGCGCGGGAACTTCGATATTCATCAAACGAGCGAGCCGGCTCTTGTCGAATGGGAACAGCCCGACGACGTTCCGAGCAATACGGCGGCACTTAATCTCCCGAAAAAAGATCTCGCCGACGCGCGGTTTGTCCTGAATGCCGATGTCATTGACGAAAAAATTGCGGACGAAGCGGAAACGGACGATGTCGAATACGTTTCGGAAGCCCATAAAACGCGGCGCGATTACGCTGCGGTGAGCTCGGTTTTTGCGTCTTACGAAGATTCGAATAAATCGTGGAATCTGCCCGGTAAGCGCGCCGTCATTACAGGCGCGGCGATTTGCGGCTTGGTAATTCTCGCCGTCGGCGGCGTATTTTTGAATCGCCAGATTCAATCGGCTGACACGCAAACGACTGCGGCGAAATCTTCGCCGACCGCGAAAACTCTGCCGAAACCCGCCGAACCGCAGCGAAATGCGGAAACGATTGCGCCTGCCAAACCGGAAAATGTGACCGTCAGCAGCGTCGAAAACTCCGATGCGCCCGAAATGCCGAATTACGAGCCGCGCGAAACGACGGACGCAAAACCGGTCGCGCCCGTTTCGCAAAACGCCGGTAAAAAGCGTCCCGTCGTGAAAACGACCGAAACATCGAAAAACGCGCCGCAAAGCAAGACTGAAACAGCCGAAGTTTTCGACAAAAAAGGCAATGTAAAACCCGCGCCGGATAAGAAAAGTTCTAAAAATCAAGCCTCAACGACCAAACCCGACGTTTTTACGCGCCCGCGCGTCGTTAAGAATCCGAAGTTTTAGAATGAATTTGGAGAAGTCAGCGACAGGAAATAAGTCGAAATAAGTGAAAAGTGAAAGGTGATAAATAATCTTTCACTTTTCACTTTTCACTTATTTCGAGTCTGATCGAGATTTATCTGATGCCTTGCTTCTCGGTTAATTTCATGAAAAATTCACGCGCGAGCGGCGTGTAAAAGCGGTATTCGAGATTGCCCGACGTGTTATCGAGAAAAAGCGACGCGTCAAAGGCAATAAGCAGCGCGCCGGATTCTTCGACGGAAAAATTAAGCCCGCCGAAACGCGCGTCCGAAAACGGCACGTCAATTGTTTTTAGCGCATACTGATACGCGATCAATCGCGTATTGGTCATCGCGATCGACGACGTCGACCATTGCCGCTTCCAGTTCGAATAGCGCCACGGCGCGCGAAAATTGATGTAGGTCGTCGTACCCTTAAATCCTTCGTCAAATAGAATTACGCCTTCACTCCGCACCGCCGCCGCATCGTGTGCGGGCATTTTACCGATCCCGAAAAGCTTGTATAAAAACGTCTTTTTCATAAACTTACTTTTTTCGCTCGTTCGATTCTGACGCCGAACGCACAGAGCGCGGCGGTTTTCATTTCCTCAACGCCGCCGGTCGTATAAAACTCGTCCGCGCCGTCGCCTTTTGCCAACTCCCAATTTGCGATGCGCTCGACCAGCGCGCCCGCCGGATCGACGAAAATCGTTCCGGCGGAAACGAAATTACATAAAATCTCGGTAATTGCCGGATAATGCGTGCAGGCAAGCAGGATGTGCGACGCGCTCTTGATGGGCGCGAGAATTTTCCGGCTTTCGGCGCGAAGTTTTGCGGACGAAGTATCGCCGCTTTCGATCAAACCCGACAAAGGCTGCGCGACGCGCTGCGCGATTTTGATTCCGCGCTCCGCGAACTTTCGGCGATAAACGCCCGACAAAATCGTGCGGCGTCCGCCGATGACGGCAAGATTTCGCGGATTTAATTTCGCCGTCGCGGCAACCGCGCTTTCGATTACGCCTTCTATCGAAACGTCCGTGCGGCGCAGATCCGTAATCGCCGTGCTTGCCGCGTTGCAGCCGATGACGACGTTCGTCGCGCCTTTTGTTTTCAGGAAATCTATTACCGCGTCGAGCCGCGCAACCAGATCATTGCGCGACATTTTTCCGTAAGGCACGGCACCCGTGTCGGAAAAGTAAACGACCGAAACATCGCCGAGTCTTTCTTTAACGAGCCGGTAAACGCTTACGCCGCCGATGCCCCAATCGAGAATGCCGAGTTTTTGTTTCATTCGATAGATTATTTTGACCGATTGATTTTACCAGTTCGAGTTTTCCGTTTACAAAAACTTGTTCATATTATTTACTATTTTAACGTGAGTATTGGATAAGAAAGGAACGCCGTCATCCTGACGGCACACGTCGCTGAAAGCGGCGTCAAACGTCGCGATTGACAGGAATCTTGAAAATAAATGAACTGTTTGAGCGTTTTTCAAACGCTGTGCCGTCAAGATGACGGCGTTCCGCCTTATCCAATACTCACGTTATTTTATGAAGGCTGCACGAAAAAAATATTGACCGCGCCGCTGTTTAGCGGTACATTTTGTTGGTCAGGGCTGCCGGACGATTTTTATGAAACGATTTTTCCTTTTTTTGACTTTGTTCCTCATATCATTCTTCACTTTCGCTTGCGGCAACGAGTCCGTTCGTGAAAACACGCCGGTTCTTTCAACAGAAAAACCGCCGGTTTCCGAAATCGAATCGCCCGCCGTCAAATCGCTGCTCGAAAGCGCGTTCGAACAGACGAAAGTTACGACCAATTACACGCAGGATTATTTTAAGATTCCGTATCCGAACGGCGATGTTCCGGCGGAAACCGGCGCCTGCACGGACGTTGTGATTCGCGCTTTTCGCAAAGCAGGGGTTGATCTGCAAAAAGAAGTGCACGAAGATATGCGCGCGAACTTTTCGGTCTATCCGCAAAAATGGGGGCTGCCCAAACCTGATCCGAACATTGACCATCGCCGTGTTCCTAATCTGCAAATCTTCTTCAATCGCCGCAGAAAAGCGCTGCCTGTAACTTCCGACGCGAAGAATTACCAGCCGGGCGACATCGTAAGCTGGGATTTGAACGGCAAGGGAATGACGCACATCGGCTTGGTTTCAAACCTCTGGAACGAATCTACACAGCGGTTTCTGATAATCCACAACATCGGCGGCGGCGCGCGCGCGGAAGACAGATTGTTCGACTGGAAAGTAACGGGACATTTTCGGTATTTTTAGATTACAGAACGCCGTCGCCGAGCGATCTATTCGATAATTTCGAGCTGCCTGATTTTTATCATCAATTCGTCGTCGAAAGTCGTTCGCGCGATGTCCATGCGCAGATGTTTCGGATAGCCGTATTTTGCGTCGTATTCGGTGATAAGTTCATCGGGATTTTGCTTTAGCGCGTTTTCGATGATGGCGAAAATCTTCTCGACCGTGTCGTATTTCGCGCAATTGTCGTTCCAGCAGCCGTTCTGCAACCCCGGCGCGGGACTGGCGGAAACCGCTTTACCGTCGCGAACTTCGACGAGCGCAAATCCGGAAGGCGTCGCGTGTCCGGTCTTTCTGATTTCCATCGTCATCCGGTAATTTGGGATTTTACTTTCGCTCCACAAACTGCGGTTTTTATCTAATGAATTCTTGCCGAAAAATGCCGTGCAGGAAAATTGCGACAAAAGCGCCGCGCCCATCAAAACCGCGCCGAGTACTCTGAAATATTTCATCGTTTAAGCCTCTAATCAAAATAATTAGAGCGGTTTTTTGAGATTTTTTGCCGACCGTCGCGTTAGCGAATGTCGTTAAAAAACGTATTTCATAAATCCGAGATCCGAAATCTAAAATCCACAATCAGGATGTGTGGTCGAGAATAATCTTCCAGCCGTCTTTAAATTTTCTGAAATTGAGCGTAAACATTCCGGTCGGTTTGTCTTTTTCGCGCACGAGCGTAAAGCGTCCGAGAACGACTGCCGATTCTTTGCCCGTGACGGTTATCTCTAGATCGGTAAAACTCAAAACGCCCATTTTTGCGCGTGAATCGTAGGATTTTTTGTAACGTTCGAGCGTCGGCTGCCAGCCTTTCGTGACGTTGTCGCCCGAAACGAAGGTCATCAGCGGCGAATTCCAGTAGCCGCGCATAAAGCCGTCAATATCGCCTTGATTCCACGCCGCGACCTGCTCGTCCAACACGCGGCGAATGTTCGCCTTGATCTTTTCGTCCCGCGATTGAGAGAAACTAACGCTCACCGCCGCAAAAATTAAAAACGCCGCCAGCAAAATGTTTTTCATACTGCGAAAAGAATATCAGAAGTTTGCCGAACTGAAAATAGAAAATTTGCCGCTGCCGCGTGGCATCAGCGTGTTTGGCGCGGGATTTGCAAAAAAATTATTTTGAAGCGAGAAAAGTGCTTTGATTTGATACGCATTATTTGGCGATTTGTGGTTTGACCGAAGCGCGAGACGGAAATTTTGGAAGACAGAAAAAGGAGGTAAATTTTATGACAAATGACGTTATCGGGATTGATAAAATTATCGGGATGCCGGTTATTTCACGTGCGACGGGCAATAAGCTCGGCGAGGTTTATGACTTATACATTGATCCGGTGCAGGGAATTTTGATGGGCGTCACCATCAAGGCACCGAACGGAAAGCTCGGCGGGATTGATTTCCAAAACGTTTACAGCTTCGGCAAAGACGCCGTGATGACGAACGACGAAAGTCATATCACGATTTTGACCGAAGAATGGGTCGCGCAGCATCCGCACGCCAAAAAACATCTGATCGGGACGAATATCGTGACCGACGGCGGCAATCAGCTCGGCGAAATCGGGAACATATTCGTTCGCCTCGCGTCGCCGCCGGCGGTGATTTACGAAATGCGCGGTTCGATGTGGGACAATCTTCTCGGAAAGGGAATGTTTTTCTACGCGGCGAATGCCGGCGCGCTTTCGAGCAATGCCGAACGCATCATCGTACCGAACGCGGTCGTCGGCAGCGCGGCTTCGAGTCTGAACGAGTTAATTAGTCGTCCGGTCAATGCCGGAAATCAACCGGCGCGGCGCAATTCAGCGGCTTAAAAATCAACGGTTCAATAAAAAAGCGGTTCGGGAGTTTATGACACGTCGTTATAAACTCCCGAACCGCTTTTCATTAGTAGAGCCGCTTCCGTAAAGTTTGTAATAGTTTCCATAAACCTTTTAGAATTTTCTACGGGTCTTGAAAAGTTTCTACAACACTAATTTTTCACTTTTCGCTTTTCGCTTTTCACTTCCGCTTTCACTTTTCACTTCCGCCGTTTTGTGGTTTAATTTCAGACGGCAAACACTTCTCGCCTCCCGCGCTGATTTCCGAAAGTTATGTACGAAAAAATAAAATATCACGTTTACGATATTCTCGTTGAAACCGATGACGACGAACTGATTGACCGCATCGTCGCCATTATTTTGATGGTTTTGATTCTCGTCAGCGTTCTGACGATGATTCTCGAAACGGTTGCCGAATACGCCGCCGCTTACGGCAGTATTTTTCACTCGATCGAGGTCGTTTCGGTCGCCATTTTCACGGTCGAATATCTTTTGCGCCTCTGGATCGCCCCGCTCGACCCGCAGTATTCGGGACGCTTCGGCAGGCTGCGCTATGCTTTTTCGCTAATGGCGCTGATTGATCTGCTCGCGATCCTGCCGACGTTTCTGCCGATGATTTTCCCGATGGATCTGCTTTTCCTGCGTTTTCTGCGCACGTTTCGTTTATTCAGGTTGTTCAAAATGAGCCGTTACGTAGAGTCGTTTAACAAACTCGACGACGTCATTCTGGCGAAAAGGGAAGAGCTGCTTGTTTCGACGGCGATGATCGCAATACTTTTATTGTTTGCGTCAATTTTGATGTATCTGGTCGAACACGAAGCGCAGCCCGACAAATTCCCGAGCATTCCGGGCGCGCTCTGGTGGGGCATCGTGACATTAACGAGCGTCGGCTACGGCGACACTTTTCCGATCACGCCGCTCGGCAAACTGCTCGGCGGATTTACCGCCTTTCTCGGCGTCGCGATGTTTGCGCTGCCGACCGGTATTTTCGCCGCCGGTTTTGCCGAAGAACTCGCTAAACGCCGCCACTCGGAAGGCGATTGCTGCTGTCCGAAGTGCGGCTGCGACCTTTCGGCGGATTTCGAGAAAAAAGTAAAAGAATAAAATAAGCCGCAGGTAAACGCGGATTTCGCGGATTAAATACAAAATTTATTAAAAATAGCGGTTCTTCATCTTCTTAGCGACTTTGCGGCTTTGCGGGAAACATATTCTCCCGCAAAGCCGCAAAGTCGCTAAGTAACCCAACTAAATTAAAATCCGCTAGTTCGCTTGTGACGGCGGTTACTGACTTTTTTACTTTTTACTTTTTACTTTTTACTTCTTACTTTTTACCTTTAAAGAATGAGTATTGCGACCAAAACTGGCGATAAGGGAAAAACCGCATTGATCGGCGGCGAACGGGTTTCAAAAGCGGATTTTCGCGTCGAAACCTACGGCACAATTGACGAACTCGGCGCGGCGATGGGTTTTGCGCGCTCGATCTGCGGCGACGAAGCGATTAACGAGCTGACGAAAAATATCCAGCGCGAGCTGTTTCTCGTTGCGGGTTCGGTCGCCAACCCAAAGTTTGAAGACGCGCCGAATCCATACGTGACGCCCGAAATGATCGATCATATAAGCGACGAAGTTTCGCGCATCGAAAAGATCGAGGGAATTCTTTCGGATTGGAGTCTTCCGGGCGATGTTTCATCCGCCGCCGCTTACGACATCGCGCGGACAATCTGCCGCCGCGCCGAACGCTGCGTCGTCCGAATGAACGAATCGGGCGAAAACGTTGACACCCGGATCATTACATATCTCAACCGCCTGTCGGATCTATTATGGCTGATCGGCAGACTTCTCGAACTCAAAGCCGGCGTTGATTCGAGCCTCAGAGACGACGAACATCAGGGCAAACGATGGTCGCGCGCCTGGTAAGATAATTTAAATTTTCAGCCGCCGGTAAACGGGGATGCGCGCGGATTAAAGCGGTAATTTATCAAGAACAAATTTATCTATTCTTAGCGCCTTTGCGCCTTTGCGGGAAATAATCTTTCTCC
>JANOBZ010000095.1:0-2934 GCA_031411895.1 Acidobacteriota bacterium
CTTTTTCTTAGCGACTTTGCGCCTTTGCGGGAAACTTTCAAAACTCCCGCAAAGGCGCAAAGTCGCTAAGTTAAGAAACCATTAAGACTGCTAAATACTTTCCAAAAGCTCGCGCGCCTGACGTTTGTTATCCTCGTCCTCGCGTTCGTGGTTTTTGTTGGGCGCGGCATTTAAAACCCATTCTAACTGCTCGCGCGCCTTTGCTTTGTCGCGGTTCGAAATATACGCTTCGGCGAGAAAAATCCGGTTAAGAAAAAATTTCTCTCCGGCGGCAGTCGCTTTTTCCAAACATTCGATCGCTTTTTTCGTGCTCCCGACCGAGATCGGAAAACCCGGCGCTTTGTGATAAAGCCTGCCCAGAACGCGCCACGGTCCGCCGTAAAAATACGTGCCGTCAAGCGCCGCCGCTTTTTCTGCCGCTTTCTTGATCGGCTGCACGAGCGCGAGGCTCTGCATAATGCCTTTTTCCTGCCCGAACGCGCCGTAACAGACCGCGAGCCAGAAATTTGCTTCGAGAGAATTTTCGTCGATCCCGACGCCCGCTTCGCCGCACTGCACGCCTTCGTCGTAAAAAGCGATCTTGTCGCCCTGATCCGTCGTAGTTTCGCCGAGCCAGAAATTGATCTCCGCGAGCAATCCGTAAGCCAACGCGCATTCCTGATCCTTTTCGACGAGCGCAAAAATCTCGTCGCGCGCCGTTTCGAGATTCGCGTCCGATACCTCGCGTTCGTCAATCAGTTTCTGCACATTTTCGTAAATTTGTTTATGTTTCATAAAACCGGTGCTATTTCTGAAATTACTATTCTATTTGCTTATAAAATTTACTATCGAACGAAAAATAAGACAATATTTCGGCGATTTTTTGTTTGTCGAGCGTTAACGTAGAAAAGGGTGAAGTTTTCGCTTCGTCCCTTTATTCGCTTTTTAGGATTGCTGCCTGGTTAGTTCGTTTATTTTTTCTTTGAGCGCTTTGTCGGTCGGGTCAAGCTCCAAGGCTTTGCGGTAGCTTTTAAGCGCGCCTGCCTGATCGTTTCGGGCAAGGTAAAAATCTCCCCAGCGGGCGTAAACGATTGCCGAATTCGGGTGCTGTTCGAGGGCTAATTCGAGAACTGTTCTGACGGCTTCCGGATCTCCGGGCTTTTTGTTCAAAAGCTCGTAAGCGAGATAAGTGATCTGGTATTCGTTCAGATTCATCCGCCGGTAGCCGTCTTTCGCTTCCGTGTATTTTTTAGCGTTGAGAAGCTCGGTCGGCGTAAATTCGTCCAGCTTCATTTTTGGCATCGGTTTGTCCTGCCACTCGGATTTAAGAGAGTTTACTTTTCCGTTTTCGTCGCGTCCGAAGGTGCCTTTGACGTTGAAATCGGTAAAAACGATCGTATCTTTGGCGACGGGAAAAACATATATGTCATTCCCAGCGTTGATTTTTTCGACGAGGTAATTGTTTTCGCGCCGAATATAAACTACTTCGTCAATTCCTTTGCGATACCTTCCGATATATTCGTCGAGCGCGCCGGCATTTAGATCAACCGGCGTTATTTCGTCGGGCAGAAACTTATGCCAGCCGTAAGTTTTGGCGACCGCGCGTCTGATCTCTTTACCGAGACCGTTCACGTCGTCGCCCGAATTGAGCATAATGACGACGCCGTTTCCCTCGGTCAGACTGGCAACGCCGTAGGCTAAAAATCCCGCGTTGACGCCGGTGAATTCAAAATATACTCCCTTCGGCTCGCGGTTGTCGGTTCTTTGAATCAAAAAAGGTCCGACCGCCATTTCTTCCCTGTAGCTTCCGTCCGAAACGCCGACCTGCGGCGTTAGCATTTCTCTGGCGAAAGATTGCCTGAGGATTTTTCCGTCGCCGCGGTAGGATTTCTGCACGTCAATAAAAAATTTCGCAAGATCGGTCGGCGTCGTGTAAAGACCGGCTGCCGCCTGCTGCGGATAGACATACGGCATTCCGCGAAACCACGTCGCCGATGAATATGCCCACGCCGCTTGCGGCAGATATTTTTCGGGCAGGGGCTGCGCGAAAGTCGAGTTTTTCATTTCCAGCTTGTTGAAAATCGCCTGCCGCGTCAGGTCGGCGAAATTTTGTTTCGACGCGTCCATCATCGCCAGCTGCGCGATGATGCTGCCGCCGCCGGAATACCGGAATTCTTTTTTCGGCTCGCTGTTCACGACGACCGGGCGGCTTTCCGCGATTTCCGCACCGCTCAAAATCTCGACAATTGTCGGCAGGCGCTTTTTGTCCGGCGTAAATCCGAAGTACGATGCCTGCGTCGTGCCCGCCGTGTGGCTTAAAAGCATTCGCAAAGTAACCGGCGTTTTGCGCGTGAAATCGTTTTCGGCGATTTTCCACGAGGTCAGGTAATTATTGACAGGCGCGTCGAGCTCGAGCTTTCCGTCCTGAACCAAGCTGAACGCCGCGACCGCCGCGACGAACTTGCTGATCGATCCCGCCGAAAACATCGTCTCCGCGGTCACCGGCAGGTTTTTCGATTTGTCCGCGAGCCCGTATCCTTTTGCCCACTCGATCTTAAAATCTTTGATTACGGCAATGCTCACGCCCGGCACGTTGTAGTATTTCATGCGGTCGGCAATATTCCAGCCCTTAAAGTTTTTAACCGGCACAAAAGGAATCAGATTATTTTCAACTTCTTTAATGCGCCGCGAGGTTTGCGGATTCTGACCGAACAGCTGACCGGCAAAAATAACCAGCAAGAGCGCCAAAACATTGATTTGTCTCATAACATAAACGTTAAAATGAATTTTGAAATCGCTTCAAAATTCATTTCGCCGCAGGGTATCGTTTAGATTCATTTTACCGTTAGTTTTTGGGTCGCGCTGTCAGCTGATCTTTGCCTGAAACAAAAAAGAATCCGACCTAATCTTTGCGACTTTGCGGCTTTGCGGGAAACTCTTTTTCCCGCAAAGCCG
>JANOBZ010000096.1:0-3252 GCA_031411895.1 Acidobacteriota bacterium
GGGCATCGCGATTCCGGCGATTGGCAAGAGATTATGAACGCCTGCCGGAAACATTGGCAGGACTGCATTTTCTGGCATTTGCTGTATTGATGCTCAAGCGATTTGTTGAAATTATGGCTCAAAGTTCATAACAGGCTCTAGTCCAGTGCGGACAAATTCGGTCACCAGAATAAATATAGACTTCAAGGAACCTTATAAAAATGGATCGCGGATTTAGGAGCAAAGCTGCCAAAAGCTGATATAAACCTTTGACTCCGTTTCTGTGGGTGTCCTTTCAATCTCTTTGAAGAGAAGGATATAGTCTTCTCCGCTAACTATAAAGGGGAGATTTTGGGAAAAACTGCAGATCGAAGCATGTCCGCGTCCTCCTCGCCCGATGAGCTGCCCGTTCTGAAAAACCCTGACTTCAGAAAGACCGGATCGGGGTCCGCTATAGGCGATGGCGTAGTAATCAATATGATAAATGTCATCATAAATTGACAGGTCGGTATGAAAATGCGCCCCGCTGCAATGAAGAAATCTCTTCGATGTCTTTTTAAGGTGCAGATGACCGGATTCCCAGTCCGGATAAACGTTTTTCGAGAAACTCCAGCATTTGTCCTGATAGTAAAGCAGCTTCGGCAAAGGCTTACAGCATTTAATCTGCCGGGAAATGAATTCATCAACGATCGAGCGTTTCGGCGAGGAACCAGTTTTATTCCGATTGAAATAGAAATCGTCAAAAACGCTCTCGAAAGGCGCCGCTTCGAGCGGGCAGTTTCTTACAAATTCAATTTTCTTTTTCATAATAACGCCTCGACGAACGCTCGATGAAAGTAAAAAGCCGTCCGCTTTGTAACATCAAAAAGCGAACGACCTACAGAAAACCTTTTTGTCGGCTGAGACTTTAGTTTCGGCTCTCAACTTGCGAGCCGCACATCCGGAATTGTTTCCCGAAAGCACCGTGGTGTCCCTAACCCGGTTGCCGCTGCCCTGTGGACAGCTTCTTGATGTCGAAAATAAAATTAACAAAGATCAGCAAGTGAGTCAAGATACGGCGTCATAAATGCGCTATGCCACAGTTGACTATCCCCACAACCCTAGTTATGAGACAATCTAAAAACCGGTAGGTTGACTGTCCCCAAAAGGACCCTTTTTGAGACATAAAAATTGCCATTTATGGACGATCATTCATTTCAAATAGTGGACGGTTTCGGTGACGGAATTGAGAATCCGTCGGTCGAGCAGATGCGGCGGTACCTTGATCGGCTAGACATTGATGACGAAGAACATGGTGAGGTTTGGTTGACACATCATCAATCAAGCTGGACTTTATCGTGCTTTCCAAGTTCTAAAGTTGTGTTTTATCAAGAGTCCGACGACCACGAATACAAACCACGACATATAACAAACGTTTCCCGCGACAAGATGCTGGAACTGTGGCAAAATCTGGCGGATGGACGCTTCGATAAAATTGAAAAAGAGTCGTGGAAGCCAGGTCATAGTTCAAACTAATTTTGTAAAGCGTCTCAAAAACGACCCGATACTGTTGCCCAATTCAAAATCGTCAATAAAAACTTAAAATGAGTCGGCGAATTTAAGCATTTTTATTGATTTAAATTTGTCCATTATGATTTGGGCAACAGTATCGGGTCGTTTTTGAGACTGTTTTTCAGATTCACTCGAACGCCTTATAACAATAAATTCTGAAACCTTCACGCTGCTCGAAGCCATTTGGTTCCCAACCCTTCGATAGAATGTCATCGGTAATAATCGCCATGTTCATACCGACGGGGTCTTGTAATTCATCTGAAATCGACAAGGCAAAATCCTCTGCATTTCCTTCAAAGGATTGTATTATTCTACGAGCTTCATCTAGGTTATTGATCGGATTCATAGTTTATAGTTCCAAAAGGGGTCGTTTATGGGACGCTTTTTAATTTGTTTTTTCTACCAACTTATCACTTTCGCTAAGCGGCAATGCAACTATTACAGGGTGGTAACGCTCCGGGTAATAGATCAGCATGTAATCGCGCGGCAAGTTTTTATTAGTTCCGGTAGAAGATGTGCCGACATTAAATCGAACAAAGTATTTGCCGGCGGGTCCGAGCCGCCATTTTTTCATACAATCTACAAAAAAATCGTCACGAACAAACTTGGTCGCACTGTTTTTTTTGGTGCTTTCCAGTTCGTTAATTTTCGTTATTTCTCCGCCTTCGCTCACTTCCAGAATATATGTAAAAGAAAGTCGGAAATTTGCAGTTCTACCCCGTTCGCCTATTTGAAACGAACACACCGAAATTCCATCTTCCAATTTCGCTTCGGTAGTTTGCGCCGAAATGGAGCCAACTAATAAAACAAAGCTGATAAATAAAAAAACTGCTGACCTCATAATTTCTCCAAAGCGTTTCAAAAAGGGTCGGATACTGTTGCCCAATTCAATTTGCCAATCTCTTGAATCGCGAAACTCTTGTTTTTGCAATTACTTGACCGCTCAAAAAGTTGATCGTCCGCAACAGATTAATGCCCGTTGCCGCCGCTATTTCCTGCAAATGTGTTTTCTCCAGCCCGCGGTATCTCGACCGCCGGGCGGCTCCGCGCCTGGTCGCCTGCGAGATCGTGCCTTCGATGCCGGCTCTTCTCCTGTATTCTTTGCGACCCGCTTCGCTGCCGAGTTTACGGCGCGTCGTCTCGAGTGCTTCGTACAGCTCGCGTGACGGCACCTGCAGGGACCTTCCCGCCCCTGAAGCGCGCACGCATTTCGTTCGACTTTGGCAGGCGCCGCAATCCTTCGCGCCGAATCTGATCTTGACGACTCCTCGCCCGGCTGCTTTGCTTTCGTATTCGTGCCAGTAACTGCTCGCGCGCCCCTCGGGGCATTTCGCCGACTGATGATCCCAATCGATCGCGAACTGATCGGCCGCATAGCCGCCCTCACGAGTCTGCCAGCTCGGATTAAGGCGCGCCGGTCCGAACAGCTCGACTTGATAGGCTTTTTCGCTTGCGACCAGCAATGCGGCATCAACATAACCGGCGTCGACCAGATGACGCGCCGGCAGCAGTCGTTTCTTCCTGAGCGAGCGATGAATGCCGTTCGTCATCGAGACGTCCTGCCCGGTCGCCGTCGTCGTGAGCACGTTCGTGATCAGGCGCGGGCTTTTCTCATCGCACGTTTCCGTCAAATGCACTTTGTAGCCGGTCCAGACCGTCTCGCGCTTGCGGCTGTAGCGAGCCTCCGGGTCATACGGCGATTCGATCGCTTCCGAAGCCGGT
>JANOBZ010000097.1:0-12882 GCA_031411895.1 Acidobacteriota bacterium
TCCTGACGGCACACGTCGCTGAAAGCGGCGTCAAACGTCGCGATTGACAGGAATCTTGAATATAAATGAACCGTTTGAGCGTTTTTCAAACGCTGTGCCGTCAAGATGACGGCGTTCCGCCTTATCCAATACTCACGTTAATACTGTTCAGCAATCCTTAAATTTTGACTAATTGATTGATCGGCGAATGACCTTTGCCCAAGTTTGGCGCGGTGCGGATCGCTTCGGTAACGAATTTTTTCGCCGCTTCGACTGCTTCGCGTAAGGTTTTGCCATTTGCGAGTCCTGCCGTAATCGCTGCCGCAAACGTGCAGCCCGTGCCGTGCGTCGCCGTCGTTTCGATAAAATCCGCCGAAAATGTAAATTTTTCGTCGTCCATAAACAAAAAATCAACCGATTTTGGATTTTCAGACCTCGTCTGTTCCGCTGACAAATTTTCGCCGTTTTTCAAATCCAAACCCGGCAATCCAAAATCCAAAATCGGCATGTGTCCGCCTTTTATGAGAACGTTTTTTGCTCCGTATGACTGCATGATTTGCGCCGCGTGGCGAATGTCCGCGACGCTTTCGATTTTCGTGTTCGTGATGCGTTCGGCTTCGGGAATATTCGGCGTGACGACGATCGCAAGCGGAAAGAGCTTTTCGATCAAAACTTTGAGCGCCGCGTCGTCAATTAGATCGAATCCCGAAGTCGAGCGGACGACCGGATCAACGACGAAGTTTTCGAGTTTGTATTCGGCGACGATCCGCGCGACTTCTTCGATTATTTCGCCCGTCGGCAGCATTCCCGTCTTTAAAGCGGCAATTTCAAAATCGTCGAGAATCGGCAAAATCTGCGCGCGCACCGTTTCCGCCGTTTGATTTACCGCGCCGAAAACGCCCTGCGTGTTCTGAAACGTCAGGGACGCGATCGCGGCGGTCGCAAAGCAGCCGAACGCCGAAAACGTCTTGATATCGGCGATAATTCCCGCGCCGCCCGACGGGTCGACGCCCGCGATCGTCAGGCAGACATTCGATTTCGGATTTCGGATTTCGGATTTCGGATTTGTCATTTTCTAAACTTTTCTCTCAATTTTTGCAGATTTTCCGCGTCGTTCAAAAAACGAATCGCGGCAAATCCGTCCGCGCCTGACTTTAACACTTCGCTGAAATTATTTTCGTCAATACCGCCGAGCGCGATAACGGGAAAATTTTCAATAGTTTGCGTTACTTCGCGCAGCTTTGCAACGCCCTGCGGCGCGCCGTATTTTGCCTTCGACGCGGTTACGAAAACGGGGCTGAACGTCGCAAAATCCGCGCCGCCGCGTTTCGCTTTTTCGACTTCTTCCAAGCTGTGCGCCGATACGCCGATGATAAAATTCGCGGAAAAAGTGCTGCGGATAATTTCCGCCGAAATTGAATTTGAAGTCAGATGAACGCCGTCCGCGCCCGATGCGAGCGCAATGTCCGCGCGGTCGTTAACCAATAGTTTCGTGTTCGAATTTTTTGTCATTCCGGCGGCTTTTTCGGCAAGCTCGAAGACCAGTCTGGCGGGAAGCAGTTTTTCGCGAATTTGAATTAGGCTGACTTTTGCGCGGACGGCAGTTTCGATGATTTTAAGAATTTCGACCGATTGCGCGCGGAAATTGTTCGCCGTCGCATCGCCTTTCGTGATGAGATAAATCAGAGGCTTTTGCTCGAACCATTTCCTCACTTTTGCCTTTTTTACTTTTTACTTTTTACTTTTTACTTTTTATTCTTGCCTTCTTCGGCTTCGAGCTGCGCGACGTTTTCCTTGAAATGCGCCAGTTCCCAGAAGGCGATAAAAAGGTTCAAAATGCCGAGTCCCGAAACCGCGCCGCGCACCCAGTTTGAAGAAACCGCCGCCTTGATAATCGGCAAACCGGCTTTTTCCGATACGAACGCGAGCAGGTAATTATCGCCCCAATCGCTCATTCCGTTAAAATCGAGCCACGGAAAAAGCGTCAGCGACATTCCGAGCAGAAAGCAGAGTAAAATAAAAAAAACAACCGTTAATCTTTCGACCATAAATTATAATTAGCGCATCGGTTCGGGGTGATCAGACGCATTCTCTTACGGATAACTTTTCACCGTGTCAATAGATTATACGGATTTCGCCGCATTTTGTTAAGTTTTCCGCAGATTTTCGGCGATTATATTTCGGAAACGCCGTTTGACGCACGGCAGACGTAGATTTCGGGCGCGATGCCGGTCGCTTTACGATAGTCTGCCGAAACCGTTTCGATAAACTCTTCGGACGCGCCCGATTCCAAAAGATTAACCGTACAGCCGCCGAAACCGCCGCCCGTCATGCGCGCGCCGAGAACGCCTTTTTGACGGCGCACGATCTCGACCATTATATCGAGCTCCGCGCTGCTCACCTCGTAATCCGTACGCAGACTTTCGTGCGAAGCGTTCATCAATCTGCCGAATTGCGCGAGATCGCCGTTTTTGAGATATTTAACCGCTCCTAAAACGCGGATGTTTTCCGTGATGACGTGCCGCGCGCGTCTCAACAAGCGTTCGGGCAAAATGTTTGCTTTTGCGTTGAATTCGTTAACCGTGACGTCGCGCAAAGATTTGTGCCCGAGAAGCGCGGCGGCGGCTTCGCAATCGGCGCGGCGCTTGTTGTATTCGCCGTCCGCGAGATCGTGCTTCGTGCGCGTGTTGCAGATGATAAACTGCGCGCTCGAAAGCGGAATCGGTTCCCATTCAAGCGAGCGGCAGTCGAGAAAAAGCGCGTGATTTTCCATTCCGAACGCGGACGCGAACTGATCCATGATGCCGCTTCGAACGCCCGCAAATTCGTGTTCCGCGCTCTGCCCGATCTTTGCGAGCTGCCATTTTTCAATTTCAACGCCGGAAAGCGCGGCAAACGCAAAACCGTTCGCTACTTCGAGCGCGGCTGACGAACTGAGTCCTGCGCCGACCGGTACGTCGCTGTCGATCAACAGATTCGCGCCGCGCAGTCGAAATCCGTTTCTTTCCAGAATCAGCGCGATGCCCTGCACGTAGCGCGCCCAGCCTTCGGCAATTTCAACGGTCGGATTGTCGAGATCGAATTCGTATTCGCCCGCGAAATTCATCGAAGCGACGCGAATTTTGCGGTCTTCGCGCGCGGCGGCGGCGGCGTAGGTCGCGAAATCGATCGCGCACGGCATCACGTATCCGTCGTTGTAATCCGTATGTTCGCCGATTAAATTAACGCGTCCGGGCGCGCGAAAAATACGCGGCGCGCCGCCGTACTTCCGGGAAAATTCCGTTTTGAGATTTTCGATGTTCATCGTTTTTTTAAGTTTCCAGATAATGCTTTTCGCTTAAATTTCGCAGATGCTCCGCCGCCGATTCGGGCGTGATGTCGCGCTGCGGGCTGCCTAATAATTCAAAGCCGACGAGAAATTTTCGAATCGTCGCCGAACGCAGCAGCGGCGGGTAAAAATGCGCGTGAAAATGCAGAAAATCGTAATTTTTGCCGTCGGTCGGTTTCTGGTGAAAGCCCATCGAATACGGAAACGGCGTCAGAAAAAGATTGTCGTAGCGCGTCGTCAAGCGTTTGAGAATATCGGCAAACGCCGCTCGTTCGCCAGCGTCGAATTCGTCAATCGCGCGGCGATGAGTTTTTCCGAGAATCATCACCTCGAACGGATAAACCGCCCAGAACGGAACGACGACGGCAAAATGCTCGTTTTCGACGACGATTCTTTCGCGGCGCGTCAGTTCGAGCTCCAGATAATCGCACAAAAGACATTTGCCGTTTATCTTGAAATATTCAGACTGCGCGGCGATTTCTTTCGACGGCTCGTTCGGAATTCTTTCGCTCGCCCAGATTTGCCCGTGCGGGTGCGGGTTGCTGCTGCCCATCATCTCGCCGCGATTTTCGAAAATCTGTACGTGTTTGATAAATTCGACGCTGCCGAGTTCCCGGTATTGACGCGCCCATTCGCCGACGACCTTTTCGATGTCTTCCGTCGTCATTCGCGAAAGCGTTAAGCCGTGATTCGGCGAAAAACACAAAACGCGGCAGATTCCGCGCTCGGTTTCGGCAACGAGCAGATTGTTTTCGTTAACTTCGCCGACCGGAATTTCAGACTGCAAAGCTGCAAAATCGTTGTCGAAAACAAATACGTCCGTGTAATCGGGGTTTATTTTATCGCCCGCGCGTTTATTGGTCGGGCATAGATAACACGTCGCGTCGTAAACGGGCGCGATTTCGGTGTTCGGCGTTTCGATTTGTCCCTGCCATGGGCGTTTGGTGCGGTGCGGCGAAACGATCAGCCATTCGCGCGTCAAAGGATTAAATCGCCGGTGAGGATGTTCGTTTAAGTCCAACATACTTTTAAATATAGCAATGTGAATCGCAAGAAAGAAACTCGCGCCGTCGTAAATCACCGATTATCGAACGACACAAAAAAAGCGATCGGGCTTTCCAGTCCGCTCGCTTTTTTTTCTATTAATTTTATAAAACTACATCGCGAAATTATTTTCGCGAAGCTGTTCGAGCCGCGAACTGACATCGCGATAGTCAACGTTGACGGCGTAGATCTGCTCGAAACATTCGACCGCCTTCGGCATTTCGCCGCCCATCTCGTAAGCGCTGGCGGTTTCATAGAGCATCGCCTGACGTTCTTCGTCGCTCAGATTCGGCGTTTCGAGCGCGCGGCGATACCACAAAAGCGCCAAGTTCGGCATTGACTGTTCCATAAAACAATGTCCGAGAAGATTGCAGCACTGGAAAAACCGGCGTGTTCCGTCGTCGGCGCGAACCATATTGATCGCGTCCTGAAACTCGCGGATCGATTCTTCCATCAAGCCCATTTCCTTGTAGGCGATCGCCATATGATAATGCGTTTCGTAATCGCCTTCGTCGGTCGGCTCGCTTTCCTCAAGCCCGAGTTCGCTGCGGAAATCGTCGAAATAATTAAATTCCTGCGAATTGCTTTCAACCTTCGCTGGTTCGACCTTTTCGGTAAAAGTCTCGAACTTGAATGTTTCGGTTTGAGCAGCAAATACGTTTTCGGTAAAGGTCTGCGGCGTTTCGACTTCGGTAAAAGTCTGCGGCGCATCCGTGTATTCTTCGGTCGCTGCCGCGTCGGAACCGCCGAGCTGCCGCCGGAGTTCCGTAAATTCGCTGCGCACGCCGAATTCACCTTCGAGCGCGTCGAGCGTTTTTTCGGCTAATTCGTTGTAGCCCTGCGCGACATAAAACTGCACGCTTTCGACTTCCTGCGCGAGACGCATTTCGTCCGACGGCTTCAATTCGCCTGTATTCGCTACGGCAACGGTCGAAATCGGTTCGAAGGTTTCAAGCGCGGAATAATCATTGTGACCGTTCAAAGAAGCGTTTCCGTTAACGCGCGCATCGTCGTAAATAAAGGCTTCTTCGCTTTCGCCCAAGCCGATCTCTTTCGTGTAGCGGCTGTAATCATCAACCAATTCCGTCTGCCCGTTTCCTTCAGCGTCAACAACCGCGAAACCGTCAAACGACGGAAGCGATTCTGTCGTCTTAAAATTGAAATCCCTGGCGGCTTCCTCGACAGTTTCACCGAATTGGTAATTTATTTCCTGCAGGCGCTGCGCATAAGAAGTCTCGTGCGGCAGAATCATAATCAGCTGCGAAAGCGCGTAGCGTTCGTCGTCAACCGATTCTTTGAGACGCGCGATCTCGGCAAGACTTTCGAGCGATTTCTTAAGTTCCGATTCGTCGCGCTGCCAGCCGTGATAGCGAACCAAAAGTCGCAGAGCGTCGATCTGTTCGGGATTACGCGCCAAGATTTCGTTCGTCCATTTGAGAAATTCCTCCGATTTTCCGCCGACCAGCAAATGTTCGGACGACATCGAAAGAATCCGCACGCCGGAATCAAGATCGTTATTTTTGATATAAATTTCGACGAGCTGTAAAAATTTCGGATAATTCGCCGGTTCCTGTTCGACCAGCCGGATAACCGCTTTTTCAGCTTCCGCCGCTTCGCCGCCGTCGAGATAACAGTCTACGAGTAAATAAAGAATTTCGCGGTTGTACGGCTGCTTTTCGAGAATGCTTTCGAGCTTTTTCGCCGCTTCGTCGGCATTGCCGAGCTTGACCTGCGTGGCGACATAACCGTTGAGCGCCGGCAGATCATACTGGCGAAGTTCGAGCGCGCGCGAAAAAGCCGTCAGCGATTCTTCCGGGCGATTCTGGTTCGCTAATCTGATACCGGCTTCGGTAAAAGCTTTAGCGGCTTCGTCCGTGTTGCCGTCCTGCGCGCAGAATTCCGCGATCTTTAAATAAACTTCCGTGTTCGAAGGGTCGAGCTGCGCGATCTGTTTCCAGATTTCGAGCGCTTCCGCCTTCTGACCTTTGCGCTGGTATTGTTCGGCAAGCTGGACGTAATGCGATTTCGCTTCGGCAAACGATCCTTTCATCTGGTAAAGCTTCGCCAGCTTTTCAGAAACGTCCGATGAATTCGGCTTCAGACGCGAAATCTTGTTGTAAATGGCAATCGCCTTTTGCGCAAAACCCTGCTTGCTGAAGTGTTCGGCAACCTTCGTATAACAGCTCACCGCTCTGTCCGTCTCATTATTTTTGACGTACAAATCACCCAGCGTATTGAGCGTGCTGTAGTCTTTCGAATCGTTTTCGACAACCCTTTCGTATTCGCTTATCGCCGAACGAATCTTGCCCTGCGACAGAAATCGCTCGGCATTTCGCATAGCCTTTACTTTATCGAAGCTCATTGTGATTAGAATGATGCAGAAATTTAAATTTTGACTAGAATTTGCGAGCCAACGCCTGTTAGATGGGACAAAAATAGCAGGAGAAAAGTTTCTTCCGCCTACATAACCTAAGCTACCACGTCTTTACAAAATATGTCAACAACTTTTAACAATTTTTGTAATGTTTTACGTTTTCGGCGGTAAATAATTTTCGCTTTCGCATTTTGACCTGAAAATATTTAAAACTTAATCTGTATTTTCTGTTGAATTGATTCAAATCTATGCAAGCACTAATTTTAGCCGGAGGAAAAGGAACGCGGCTGCGACCGCTGACGGTTTACACGCCGAAACCGATCGTGCCTTTTCTGAATCGTCCGTTTCTGCTTTATCAAATCGAAATCCTGCGCCGCGCCGGAATCGAAGACATTACGCTTTCGTTAAGCTATCAGCCCGATAAAATCGAGGACATTTTAGGCGACGGCTCGGATTACGGCGTCAATTTGCGATTTATCACCGAGCCTGCGCCGATGGGAACCGGCGGCGCGTATAAATTCGCGGCGAGCGAACTCAGCGAAACGACGATCGTTTTTAACGGCGACATTCTGACCGATCTGGATATCGCCGGGGTTATCGAGTTTCACAAATCAAAAAAAGCGACGGCGACGATCGTACTCGCGCCGGTCGAAAATCCTTCGGCTTACGGTTTGGTCGAAACCGACGCGGAAGGAAAAGTCCTGCGTTTTCGCGAAAAACCGAAGCCCGAAGAGCTTGCCGAATTGACGATCAATACGATCAACGCTGGAATTTACGTGCTCGAACCGGAAGTCTTGGACTTGATCCCGGCGGGCGAAAATCATTCGTTCGAATACAATGTTTTCCCCGATCTGCTCGCGAACGAAAAAGCTTTTTACGCCTATATCTTAAAAGAAAACTACTGGCGCGACATCGGCAATCCGCAAAGCTATCTGCGGGGACATCACGATTTTCTAAGCGGCAGAATCAAAGGTTTTAACCTTGAAAAAAGCGCGAAGCCGGAGATTTCGCACACGGCGGTTGTTGATAAAAATTCGGTCATCGCCGAAGACTGTATTATCAAACCGAACGCGCGGATCATCAATTCGGTGATCGGCAAAGGTGTGCTCGTCGAAGAAAAAGCGGTCGTCGAAAACTCGGTCGTCTGGGCGCACACGCGGATCTCACACGGCGCGGAAATTCGCGGCGCGATCATCGGTCGAAGCTGTCATATCGGCAAAAATGCGCTCGTTACCGAAGGCGCGGTTTTAGGCGATAAAACTTTGCTGACCGATTACACTAAAGTCTGACGATTTTGGATTTTGGATTTTGGATTTACTAACGCGTTGTTGAGGCATAAAATTATTCAAGATGATTTTAGAAACCAAAGCAATTCAAGCAACAAACCAATCCAAAATCCGAAATCTAAAATCCAAAATCGAAATATGCCCGAATTGCCCGAAGTCGAATTAGTCGTAAAATCTCTTGATTCACTGGTTAAAGGTCGCCGGATAATCGTCGCCGAGCTTTTGCGTGAACGTCTCGCGCCCGAAAATCCGCCCGCCGCATTTGCCGAAAGATTAAGCGGGGCGTTGATAAATTTCGTTCACCGGCGCGGAAAACACATTCTTTTCGATCTTGATAACGCCGACACGCTGATCGCGCATCTGCGAATGAGCGGGCGATTTATGCTTTTGCCCGTCGAGCGCGAACTGCCGAAATATTCGCACGCCGTTTTTTATTTCGAGGACGAAATGCGGCTCGTTTTTCAAGACCAGCGCCATTTCGGCATGATGAAAATCGTCGAAACCGCGAATCTTCACGAGGCGAAGGAAATAAAAAAACTCGCGCCCGAACCGTTTTCCGACGATTTTCATGCAAAATATTTTCGCGACGTCCTGAAAACCTCAAAGAAAGACATCAAGGAATTTCTGCTCGACCAGACGAAGGTTCTCGGACTCGGCAATATTTACGCTTCGGAAGCGCTGTTTCTCGCGCGAGTTAATCCGCAAATCGCGGCAAATAAGGTTTCGGCGCGTAAAGCCAACGTTTTGTTCGAGAAAATTCGCGATGTTTTAAGCGAATCGATCGCGCACGGCTCGACCTTGAACGTCAATCCGGAAAACATTGACGGCAGTTATTACGGCGGCGGTTACGAAGAACGCTGGCGCGTTTACGATCGCGAGAACGAATCGTGCGTCGAATGCGAAGCGCCCGTCAAACGCATCGTGCAGGGTACGCGCTCGACATATTTTTGCCCGCGCTGTCAGCAAAAATAATTTTTTCTGCGTCTATCAAATTGGAGACAAATTTAAATAATTCAAGAGGAAATTTAATGAAACGTTTGTTTTTAACGCTGTGCGCGGTCATCTGTCTGACCGCTTTCGCCAGTAACGCGCTCGCCTGCGCGTGCTGTGCCGAGCCGAACACATATATGATCTGGACGGGCAAACCCGGCGATTATGTTTCGGGACTTCTCGGCGAAATGAAATTCGATACGAAAGCCGAGCTTTACATGACCGAAGCCGGTTTCGATTCGATCATCGGTCTCAACGAAATAAAGAGCGAATACGAGAGTAGCTCGTGGATGGCGCAGGGCGGCGCATTTGACGCGGTCAATGAATTTACCAATAAAACGTGGAAATTCACGATCAAAACGCCGAGCGGCAAGACCGGCACGCTGACGCTGCCGATGCCGGTGCAGATGGTGCAGTATAAAGCCGACATTCACGACACGAAAGATCAGGGCTTGGGCGTCGTTTTATACAAGGAATTTCGCTTTAAAGGCAATGTTCAGAGCGGCACGGGATTTTTGCGTTCGAGCATCGTCCGACCGACGACCTATTTTCTGGTTCTTCAGGGACGCGGCAACGGCTGCGACAATGCCGAAGATTTCACGCACTGGCACTTAGAAATCAACGGCAAAAAAGCGCGTTACGAATTTAACGGCAAGCTTGCATCGGGCATGGTCGAAGAATCCGTCGAAAACGAAAACTAACAAACAGAAAATCGCGCCGATTCTATCGTTGATAAGAAACAACGCGTCGAAATGTGACCTGACACGCTGTTATAGACGCCTGACCGCTTGAAATGACGGCTGACACGTCGTTATGACACATAACACGCCGTTATAAAGGCTGACGAAGTTATATCAAAGCGACGCAGTCTTTGCTTGACAGTTTTCGATGAAAAACGCAGAATCTAATTTAACTTTCGTGGTGAGTTAATGCGACTTGCGACCACGTTAAATAAACTGCTAAACAGCTGACAGACAAATTATTTAGACGAGTCTCGCTGTTTGGCGAGACTTTTCTTTTATAAAGCGGTTTTTGGCTTTCGGTTTTTGGTCTTTGCAAAAACCCAAAACCAAAAACCAAAAACCTAATCTTATGCGAGATTTCAGAGAACTAATCGAATCCGACGGCATTTACGTTTTTGACGGCGCGATGGGCACAAGGCTTTATGAAAAAGGCATCTACATCAACCGTTCATACGACGAGCTGAACCTGATCAATAAAGACCTCGTGCGCGAAGTTCACGAGGAATACGTGCGCGCGGGCGCGGAAATCATTCAAACCAACACTTTCAGCTCCAACGCCAATAAATTGCAGCAATTCGGGCTCGACACGCAGGTTGCCGAGATCAATTATTCTGCCGTCAAGATCGCGCGCGAAGCCGCCGGTGACAAAGCTTTCGTCGGCGGAACGATCGGTCCTTTGGGGTTGCGGATCGAGCCGTACGGACCGACCTCGTTCGACGAAGCGAAAGAGATGTTCCGGCAGCAGGCGGAAGCTTTGCTCGAAGGCGGCATTGATCTTTTCGTTCTCGAAACCTTTTCCGATCTGTCGGAAATCCAGCAGGCGATCCGTGCGGTCAAGGAAATTTCCGATTTGCCGATCGTCGCGCAGATCGCGATTCAGATGGACGGCAACACGGTTTTCGGTGCGACGCCCGAAATTTTCACGAAACGCATAGAAGATTGGGGCGCAGACGTGATCGGCTTAAATTGCAGCGTCGGTCCCGCGCTGTTTCTGACCGCGCTCGAAAAAATGCGCGAAGTCACGACGCGAAAAATTTCCGCGCAGCCGAACGCCGGACTGCCGCGCGACGTACAGGGACGGCAGATGTATATGTGTTCGCCCGAGTACATGGCGGAATTTTCGCGCCGTTTTATACAGGTCGGCGCGAGCTTTATCGGCGGATGCTGCGGCACGACGCCGTCGCACATCAAGCTGCTCGCCGACGCGATTCGCTCGGTTTCGCCGCGCCAGACCGCGCAGGTTTTCGTCAAGCAGCCGGCGACGGTCGATGAACTGACGCCGCTCGACGTCAAGGTCATGCCGCTCGCCGAGCGTTCGAACTGGGGCGCAAAGATCGCCTCCGGAAAATTCGTCACCTCGGTCGAGGTTTTGCCGCCGAAAGGCTGTGACGCGGAAAAAACCTTAAACTCGATCAAACTTTTGAAGGATGCGGGCGTTGATGCGGTAAATGTTCCCGACGGACCGCGCGCGCAAACGCGTATGTCGGCGCAGGCAACCTCGGTTTTGATCGAGCGCGAGATCGGCATCGAAGCCGTTTTGCATTACTGCTGTCGCGATCGAAATCTTCTCGGAATGATGTCGGATCTGCTCGGCGCGGCGGCGCTCGGATTGAGAAATCTTTTGCTTATCACGGGCGATCCGCCGAAAATGGGACCGTATCCGGACGCGACCGCCGTGTTCGACATTGACGCGATCGGTTTGACGAACATGGTCAACAAGCTCAATCACGGGCTCGATCTCGGCAACAACCCGATCGGCAAACCGACGACGTTCACGATCGGTGTCGGCGTCAATCCGGGCGCGGTCAATCTCGAAGAAGAAATCCGCCGTTTCGAATGGAAAGTCGAAGCCGGCGCCGAATATGCCATCACGCAGCCGGTTTTCGACACCGAACAACTGCGAACATTTCTCGACAAAATCGCGCACGTCCGAATTCCGATCATCGCGGGAATCTGGCCTCTCGTAAGCTTCAGAAACGCGGAATTTCTGCATAACGAAGTGCCGGGCGTCAATGTTACGCAGGAGATTCTTGAGAGAATGCGCATCGCTTCGGAAAAGGGTAAAGAGGAAGCGCGTGAAGAAGGCATCGCGATTGCGCGCGAATCGTTGGCGGAAGTTCGCGACGTAATTGCCGGTGTGCAGGTTTCCGCGCCGTTCGGCAACGTAAAGTACGCGCTTCAGGTTTTTGAAGTGCTTGAAGAGTTTAAGAATCGAAAAAAAGCCGAGCAAGCCGTAATCTAATCTTTGTAACCCGGCAAACAGATCGCGCCCCGCAAACATCGTAAAGTAAGTAAGATTATTTATTTACAAGGGGAGCAAAAGGGTTATGAAAAGATTTTATTTAATTTTCGGGTTTTTGATTTTAGGTTTTCTGTCGTTTTCCGGCGTGACGCAGGAGGTCAACGCGCAGACGAAGGAAACTTATTCGGGAACGATTTTAAGTTACGGCACGGGTTTTAATACGCGAACCGTGACGCGCCAGTTTACGCTGACGGTAAACGGCACGACTTCCGATCAGGAAGCGCAGGAATATCTCGGCATTCTGCAATCGGGCGGTCAGGACGACGCGCTCAAGGCGATTAAAAAGCAGGAACTCGGCAGATTTTCGCTCGTCGGGAATGTCGGCGTACCGATCAACGTCGTGCGTGAAAGCGTCGCAAACGGTCAGCGACGGATTTTTATCGTTTTTGAACGCTGGACGCAGTTTGCCGAATATCGCGGCGGTTATCGCTCGCTCGATTACCCGTTCGGCGTGATCGAAATGACGGTTGACGAAGCGACCGGCAAGGGCGAAGGAACATACATCGCGGCGGCGCAAATTCGCTGGCGGCAGGATAAACGAACCAACGAATATCAGGTGGAAATCGAAAATTTCGCGACTTATCCGGCTAGGCTTCTCGGCGTTAAACGAAGTACGAGCCGAAAATAGTGAATAGTGAAAAACGAAAAGTGAAAAGTTGAATTTAATTATTCACTTTTCACTTTTCGTTTTTCACTATTTAACGTCAGTATTGGATAAGAAAGGAACGCCGTCATCCTGACGGCACACGTCGCTGAAAGCGGCGTCAAACGTCGCGATTGACAGGAATCTTGAATATAAATGAACCGTTTGAGCGTTTTTCAAACGCTGTGCCGTC
>JANOBZ010000098.1:0-12510 GCA_031411895.1 Acidobacteriota bacterium
CAAAGTCGCTAAGCTTTAAAGAATAATTTGTTAGCGAATTTTGATTTAATCCGCGAAATCCGCGTCTATCCGCGGCTAATTATAGAGACTTTCAGTTAAAAGCAACACAACCTTCGGAATAAGTGAGAGATTAAAGATGAAAGGTGAAATCTCACTTTTTACTTCTTACTTTTCACTTATTCCGAAGGTTTCTGTATTTCAAATATCTGAAAATTGCTCTATTTTACGAAGTTTTTATGTTAATCGCCTTTTATCGCGCGGTCGGTCGGTCGCGATACCACGGCGCTTTGAAGCGCAGCATATTGGCGAAAAGCCGCGTCGGGTTCAAGATCATCCGGCTGAAAATCTTGACATAGAAATTATCCCAGCGGCGTTCGATGCTTTTGATGATATAGCGGTCGACCGCGTCTTCGGCGATCAGCATCACGGTGCCGAGCGTCGGCGTGACAACGATGTCTTCCCACGTCTGTTTCCGGCTCAAACCGACGTTTCCGATCGATGCCTGACTGATCGGTCCGATCTCGAACTGGGTTGACCAGACAGCCGTCCAGAGCATCGCTTTCATCCGGCTGCTCCAGTAATCGCGCGACATTCCGAACTGCGCGCGCCGCGCCTGCGGGCTGTTCTGAACATAGATAAACCCGGTAAACGAGCCCTGCAGCGGGTGCGCGATATAGTTTGTGAAAAATTTGCCGCCGTCGTCCCAGCCGCGCAGGGCTTTGACCGAATCTACATAGTCGCCCCAGAATTTGCCTTTTAGCGAGCGCCGCGTTTTTTCCTGTAGGATGATCGCAAATCCATGCTGCACACCGAGAAATATAAACGACTGCGTCAGCGCGCCGCGCCAGTTAAAGCCGGTCGCCGGAATATCGGGAGCGTCGTCTTCCGCTTTTTTTCGATCTTTGAACGACGGCAGGCGCAGCATTTGAATCGGAATTTTTTCTAAAGCCCTAACCGCCGAGCCTCTGAAATCCGCGTGTTTATCGCCGACGGTTGCGGCGCGGAAATCCATTTCAACGCTTTCGGTTCGGGTTGCGGATCGAAGGCTTGTTTCAGAAGCGGGGTTTATGCCCTCAGTCCGAACTATTTCGTGCGGTCTGTCAACCACGATCGACGGGTGAAAGGCAGTCGCGGGATTTTCGATTCCCGATGCCGGGATTTCAGATTCCGTAATCGAAATTTGTTCCGGTATTTTGTCCTGTGCCCTGACGATCTGCGAACAAACCGTTAACGAAATAAAAAAGAAAAACAGACATTTTTCCCGATGTAAGCGCATTATAATTCCCCTTGATAATAAATTTCGGAAAATTCAGTTCCGAGTTGTCAGAAGTCAAAACCGGCGGGTGTTTTTTTAATCATTACCGGCTTGGTTTTATTTAGGGGAACGCGGGTTTTTCCCGAACCGTATGATGAGCCGCCCTAAACATTCGCTTTATTTTAGCGTCTCGGCAATTAAATTAAAACAAGCCGATTCTCTTTGTTGCAAAAAATACCGTCTCGGCGTATCTTTTTGACGGTTAATGATAAAAAGCACGTCAAAAAATTTATTTTTCCTGATAATCGTCCTGCTCTTCGGCGCAGTCGCCGTCTGCGCCGAACGCCTGCCGCTCAAGCTCTATACGAGCGCCGACGGGCTCGGCAGCAGCGCGGCGTTTAATCTCGTGCGCGACACGCGCGGTTTTGTCTGGCTTTGCTCGCGCGACGGGCTCGTGCGGTTCGACGGTTATCGTTTTATTACTTACCGGATCGGCGACGAAACGGCTGATCCGGCGGTTTATCATCTCGTTCCGACAAGGCGCGGCGATTACTGGATAAACTTAAATCGCGGAACCGATTACCGCTTTCGCGAAAAAAGCGATGCGAATCTGCTTGAACCGCTCCCGAAATTGACGATGCGCGACGATACGCGGATTCCTTTGAATGTCGAACCGGTCGCCGCCGCGCCCGATGCGCCGTTTCCCGAATTTGAAGACGCGAGCGGCAATCTTTGGGCGGCAAACGGGAGCGGGGTTTTTCTGGTCAGGGAAATTGACGGGCAGACGCTTTACGAGCGGGTCGAGCTGAATCTTCCGGGCGATCCGTCCGCGCGGCTGATGGGAGCCACGTTCCGTGACGGGCGCGGCGGCGATCTATGGATCGGCACGCACTGGGGCGCGGTTCGCCGCCTGCCCGACGGCAGAATGATTCATTATCAAATTCATCCCGCAGACAATCGCGATCCGGTCAGTGTTTATGCCGAGGACAACGAAAACCGTCTCTGGATCGCGCGTCCCGAGGGCATTTTAGTCGTCAAGGTCGAACCGCTTTCCGCCATTTTGAATGCGAATGATCTGAGCGACCGGCGGATAAACGTTAAACCCGGCGTCGTTAATTCCGAGAGACAACCCGAATTGCCGCAGCAAGCCGGTGAAGGCGTCCTGCTTCCCTTTGCCGATCTTTTGAACCGCGACCGTAAAAACGGCGCTGATTTGCTGAAGCCCGAAATTGCCGCTCTGATCTGCGCCTCGGACGGTAAAATATGGATCACCTCGAATCACGGATTGTTTCTTTTCGACGGCAAAAGGTTTCAGCAATACACGACCGAACAGGGTCTCGGCTCGAATGGACTGGCGTCAATGATCGAGGACAACGAAGGCTACATCTGGGTTTCGTCCTACGGCGGTCTGCACCGTATCAACCCGAAAGGTTTGACGACCTACGACGAATCGGACGGTCTCGAAAGAGATCGAATTCACGCGATCTATGAAAAACGCGACGGCGAGCTGCAGGTAGTTTCGGGAAATTTCAATATCAGCGGACTGCAAAATTCACGCTTTACGATGGCGCGCCCGCAGCTGCCCGCCGGTTCGACATGGTCGTGGCAGTCGAACGCCGCATTTCTCGACAGCCGCGGCGACTGGTGGATAAATACGCAGACCGCCGTCTATCGCTACAGCGGAATCGAGCGCGTCGAACAGCTCGACAATAAACTGCCAACCGTCGTTTACAACGAAACGAACGGTCTCGAAAACGGCAACAATTTGCGCGTTTTTGAAGATTCAAAGAGCGATATGTGGTTCAGCACATGGATCACGGCGAAACGTCAGGGCTTGACGCGATTGATCCGGGCGACCGGAGAATTCGAACATTTTACAAAGATCGACGGCTTGCCCGAAGGAGTTGCGGCAAGCGCCTTTGCCGAAGATGCGGGCGGTAATTTGTGGTTCGGTTATACGGACGGCGGGATTGTCCGTTTCCGCGACGGGCGATTTACGCGGATGGACGAGCCGAATATTCCGAAAGCCGCAGCCACGCATATTTTTCGCGACCGCCTGAACAGAATCTGGATCGCGACGAGCCGCGAAGGTTTGGTGCGCGTTGATAATCCGACTGACGAACATCCGGTTTTCAGGCGCTACACGATTGCCGACGGATTGACGAGCAACAATATTCGCTGTATCACCGAGGATTTGAGCGGCAATATTTACATCGGCACGGTGCGCGGCGTCAATCGTCTTAACCCGCAAACCGGGCGCGTCAAATATTACGGGACGTCCGACGGTCTGGCTTCGGATTTTATCAACACGGCTTACCGCGACCGCGCGGGCGTGATCTGGTTCGGCACGTTCAACGGCTTGTCGAAACTCGTTCCCGAAACCGAGGTTTCAGCGCCGCCGCCAGCGGTCATTATCAGCGGTTTGCGGATTGCGGGCGAAGATTATCCGGTTTCGCCGCTCGGTCAGCACGATGTCGCGGTCGCCGAACAAAGCTCCGAGCGCAATAACCTGCAAATTGATTTTCTCGGCATCAACACGGGCGGCGGCGCGGCGCGTTATCAATACAGGCTCGACGGCGCGGACAAAGAATGGAGCTTGCCGAGCGCCGAACGCTCCGTTACGTTCGCAAATCTGTCGCCCGGAACATATCAGCTTCTGGTTCGCGCGGTCAATGCCGAAGGCGCGGCGGGCGAAAATCCGGCGCGCGTTTCGTTTTCGATCGCGCGTCCCTACTGGCAGCGCTGGTCGTTTCGCCTGCTCGCCGCGCTCCTGATAACCTTGATCGTTTACTCGCTTTACCGCTACCGCATCGCGCAGATCATCAAGCTCGAACGCGTCCGCACACGGCTCGCGACCGATCTGCACGACGATATCGGCTCAAGCTTGTCGAAAATCGCGATTTTGTCCGAAGTCGTACGGCAGAAAAACGGCGGAGCGACAAACGGCGGCGGTTTCGAGCCGCTCGAAATTATCGCCAATACTTCGCGCGAAATGGTTGATTCGATGTCGGACATTGTCTGGGCGATCAACCCCGAACGCGATCATCTTTCCGACTTGATTCAAAGAATGCGCCATTTCGCCGAGGAAATGCTCGACGCGCAGGAGATCGAATACGAATTCTCGGACGCCGAAAATCTCAGAGACATTTCTTTAGGCGCGGATTTGCGGCGCGAGATTTACCTGATTTTCAAAGAATGCGTCAATAATCTCGCCAAACATTCCGAGGCGACGCGCGCCGGATTCGACGTCCGGCTCGAAAACGAATGTTTGATAATCGAGATCGAAGATAACGGACGCGGGTTTGTCGCGGAAAGCTTGCGCGCCGAAACGAGCAGCGCTTATTCAGCCGATATCGGCGAAAACGGCGCGGCGCGCTCGTTCGGCGGCAACGGCTTGCAGAATATGCGGCGGCGCGCGCGAAACCTCGGCGGCGAATTCGTGATTGATTCGGAAATCGGCGAAGGCACGCGTATCAGGCTCGAAGTTCCGGTCGGGAAAAAATTATTTAAGAATTGATTTAATGAATTTTTGTAAAATTTATCGCGTAGCGATGTGAATCAATTTAGCCGTGTAATTTATTGCACGGTCGGCAATAATATTTTATCGGCGTCGCGTCAGCGACGGTTAAAACAAACATTTAATACTTCAATTGTCGCTGACGCGACACGAAAAATCTGTCCAATTTACCGTGCAATAAATTACACGGCTAAATTCACCAGACCGCTATCGCGGTAAAACTAGAGTTTTTATTTGCTCTTTTTGAATTAACTACGCAAACGTGTAGTGAAAAAAACCCATAAAAGATTTAGATTGTTTGTGTGAGTAAATATGCGTGAACAAACGATCGAAAAAACAATCATGAGCGAGCAGGAAAGCACGGAGCCGATCAAAGTAACGATTATCGAGGACGAGCGCGATATTCGCGACGGGCTCGGAATGCTGATCAATTACACGGACGGTTTCACGTGCGTCGGCAAATACGGCTCGATGGAAGAAGCGCTCGCCGGGATTCGTCACCGGACGCCCGACGTCGTGCTTTCGGACATCGGACTGCCGGGAATGAACGGCATCGAGGGCATCAAGCAGATCAAGGAAAAATTTCCCGAGATGACGATTCTGATGCTTTCGGTTTATCAGGACGACGACCGGATTTTTCATGCCCTTTGCGCGGGCGCGGTCGGATATTTACTAAAAAAAACGCCGCCGGCGAAGATTTTGGACGCGCTGCGCGAAGCCGTCGCGGGCGGCGCGCCGATGTCGCCCGAAGTGGCGCGCAAAGTAATCACGATCTTCAAAGATTTTCGCCCGCCCGACGAGGTCGAATACGATCTGACGCCGCACGAAATCAGGATTTTAAAGCTCCTCGTCGAAGGACACAGCTACAAAACCGCCGCCGCGCGGCTCAAGGTAACGCCGAGCACGGTTTCGTTTCACCTGAAAAATATCTACGAAAAACTTCAGGTTCATTCAAAATCTGAAGCGGTCGCGAAAGCTTTGCAGTATCGCCTTATTAAATAATATTTGAGGCTCAGAGATGTGGAAAACGTGGAAATTTTTAACATACCGGAAACCGACCGGAAGCCATCTGCTCAATCTCGGCGCATCCGTTTTTATTATCATCGGCGTCACGATTCTTTTTTTCGGGACGCCGTATAAGCCCGACGCGGAAGCCGCGCGCAAAGTGTGGATATTTGCCGCGCCGTTTCTCGCGGGCGGCTTGCTCTTGTACGCCGTGGATTTTTTCTGGAAACGCTAGAAATTTCAGGATTTTAAGATTTATGTGGACTAATGTTTTTATCGCGGCGCTCGGATTGGCAGGCGGATTGACGCTGCTTCAGGTCGTCAAAAGCATCATCGAAACCGTCGTTTTTATGCGCGCGGCGAACAAAACCGACGGCACGGTGATCCGTCTCGGAACGACGCGCAACAGCGACGGCGACACGATGTATCTTCCCGTTTTCCGGTATCGAACAAACGACGGCAGCAGCTATGAGCATACGTCGACGGTCGCTTCGAAACCGCCCGCTTACACGGTCGGCGAAACGGCAACGATTTTTTATCTTAAAAAAAATCCGCGCAGGGCAAAACTCAATTCTTTTTCCGAACTCTGGCTGTTCAAGCTTATTTTCACGGTTGTCGGGCTTTTCTTTTGCGTCTTCGCCGCCGGTTTTTTCATTGGTAAGTTATAGAACTTTAACAATCAAAGGTAAGTGGAAAAGCGTTAAAAATCCAAAATCCAACATCCAAAATCGAAGTGCCTGTGTAAATACACGGTAATTGCGCTTTTTGGCGCTTTCGTTACTCGCACTGAAATTCGGATTTTTTTGTTTATTTTTTGTGCAAAGCAAGAAACTTTTCGAGTCGTTCGAGCGCGCCGCGCGTTTGTTCGTGCCGCGCGCCGAATTTTTCGAGCAGAACGCGGTGACTTTCAAATAAAAGCCGTCTGCCTTGTTCAGTCTCGCCGAGAAGCGTCAGACATTCGCCGTAAAAACTGTTCGCGGTCGCGAGCAGCCAGTGATTTTCGCTCAAGGTTTTGCGGCGCAAAGCCAGACATTCTTCGAGCGCCGCGCGTGCCTCGACGGGCTTGTTTTGCGCGAGCAGACTTCTGCCCAAGATTAGAAAAGCACTGCCCGATACCGGATGCTCGTCGGTCAGACCGGTGCCGCGCATCGCCAGCACTTTGCGCGCAAGCCGTTCGGATTCGACGTAATCGCCGCGCTCGGCGTTCAAAAAAGCCAGATCGTAAATCGTCCATGCGACATCGGGGTGATTTTCGCCTAAGTATTTGCGGCGCAGCGCGAGCGACTGCCGGAAAAGCTGTTCGGCTTCCGTTTTATCGCGCCAGATGATCGCCGAAGCGAGCCGCGTCATTTCCAAAATCACGTCGGGATGTCCTTCGTGGCAAAAATTCTGCAAAATCGCGAGCGCCTGCCGGTGCAGCGATTCGGTTTTCCGCCGCTCGCCCATCATGCCGAAAGTCGTCGCCAGCGCGCCGAGCGTTTTCGCAACTCCCGGATGATTTTCGCCGAACAAAGCGCGGCGGATTTCGAGTTCTTCCGTGTGCGCATTGATGGCGGCGCGGTTTCTGCCCTTGAGCGCGAGCAGGTAGCCGAGATTGCCGAGAACGCCCGCAATTTCCTCGTTTTGTCTGAGGCGTCGAAACGTTTCGAGCGCTTCCGTATAGAGCGGTTCGGCGGCGTTCAGATCGCCTTTCGTTTGCAAAAGCTTGCCGAAATTATTGAGGCTCACGGCAACTTCCGCCGACCTCTGCGGAAAATACGCGCGGCGAGTATCGAGCGCTTTTCGGAGATGCGTTTCGGCGGATTCAAGAAGCCCCAGATTCAGATAAGTTCTGCCGATGCTCGTATGCAGATCGGCGGTGATTTCCGGCTGATCGGCAAAATCGCTTTCGATCGCCTTTCCCGCTTCGCCGAGAACTTCGATGACTTTCACGTCTTTCCCCTGCTCGCGCGGGTCGGCACTGCTGAGCATTTTTTGCAAAAATTGATTGATGCGTTCGGCTTTTTCGGTTTCGCGAACGGCGCGGTCACGCTGGCGGCGGGCGATTTTCGCCTGCCGCGAAGAAGCGATCAAACCGCCGACCAAAGAGAGCGCGATGCCCATTCCGGCGGCGACACCGGCTTTATTGCGTTTGATAAATTTCTCGGCGCGATAACCGAAACTGTCCTCGCGGGCGATCACCGGCAAGCCGCCCAAGTAGCGTCGAATATCTTCGGCAAACTGCTCGACCGACGAATAACGCCGCTCCGGCTCTTTGCGCATCGCCATCAGAATTATGTTGTCCAAATCGCCGCGCAGGACGGAAGAAGAGAAAGGGAGACGAGGAGACGAGGAAACGTTCGAGGCAAATTTGCCGGATTCCTTTTCTCCTTTTCTCCTCTTTTCTTCTTCTCCTTTTCTCAATGACTCGCTCGGGCGCGTCGGCGCGGTGTCGGTGATAATTCGCGAAATTTCTTCCGCGTTGTTGGTTTTGAGGCGAAACGGGCGCTGTCCGGTAAGAAGTTCGTAAAGCACGACGCCTAAAGAGTAAATATCGCTCGCGGTCGTGACCGTCTGCCCGCTGACCTGTTCGGGCGAGGCGTATTCGGGCGTCATCACGCGAAAAGTCGTCTGCGCCGTGGCGGATGTCGAGGACGAATCGGGCGCGGTCAGTTTGGCGATCCCGAAATCCAGAAGCTTCGGCGTGCCGTCGTCGCAGACCAGAATATTCGACGGCTTTAAATCGCGGTGAATGATCAGATTTTGATGCGCGTAGGTCACGGCGGAACAGATTTTCAGGAAAATATTCAGACGATTGTCGAGCGAAACGCGGTGCGCGGCGCAAAAGCGCGTGAGCGGCAAGCCTTCGACGTAATCCATCACGAGAAACGGCAATCCGTCGTCGGTCGTGCCGCCGTCGATCAGGCGCGTGATAAAGGGATGTTCGAGCGCGGCGAGGATTTGGCGTTCGTGACGAAAACGCGTGATGATCTCGTCCGTGTCGAAGCCGCGTTTGATCAATTTGACGGCGACCTTTTTATCGAATTCATCGTCGGCGCGCGCGGCAAGATATACCGCGCCCATGCCGCCCTTGCCGATTTCCCTTTCGATCTTGTACGCGCCGATCTGCCTGCCGATGTAAGACGCCGCTTTTTCTTCGGTGACGAGATGCGAAACGCGCGTCAGCGCGGGCGCTTCGATAAAACTTTCCGCTTCGTCAGCCGATTCGAGAAGCGCCGCGACCTCTTCGCGCAAAAGCCTGTCGCCCGCGCATCGTTCCTCGACGAACGAGAGCCGCCGCTCCGCCGGTAAATCGAGCGCCGTGTTGAAAATATCCTTTACTTCGAACCATCTTTCAGGAGTCATAAGCTAAACAATTAAAAGTTAAAAATTAAAAGTTAAAAATTTATGGATTCCATTTTTTAACTTTTAACTTTTAACTTTTAACTTTCCATCTTCATTCTTCTAAAAAGCCACGCTTTCGCCATCGTCCATTCGCGTTTAACGGTCGCGGGCGAAATCCCGATCACGTGCGCGGTTTCTTCGATCGTCAAGCCGCCGAAAAAACGCAGCTCGACGATTTTCGATTGCTGCGCGTCGAATTCGGCAAGCTGGCGCATCGCTTCGTCCAAGGCGAGCAGATCAACGTCGGTTTTGTCCGATAAATTAACCGCGTCTTCGAGCGCGATGCGCTCTCGTTCGCCGCCGCGTTTTTCGGTCTGGCGCGCGCGGGCGTGGTCAACCAAAATGTGGCGCATCACGTTCGAAGCGACGGCGAAAAAATGCGCGCGATCCTGCCACGAAACGTCCGAAATATCGATTAATTTCATATACGCTTCATGGACGAGCGCGGTCGGCTGAAGCGTGTGGTCGGAGCGCTCCTTGCGTAAATACTGACGCGCGATTTTTCGCAGTTCGTCATAGACGAGCGATAAAAGCACGTCCGCCGATTCGCGTTTGCCGCCGCTCCAATCCTTCAGGATCAAAGAAATTTCCTTTCGTTCTTCGCTCACGTTTCAAGATTGATTATAACGCCGCAAAAAAAAATTTGAAATTTTTTGAGCCGTTTTTGAAAATTATCTCGCTAAGCAAGATAGAGGCACAAAATTAACAACATTTTCGGCAGTTCAAAGAGGAGAGATAAAAATATTATGAAAACGATTTCGCGACGCTACAGATTACAGATTACTTTTTTGTTGACAGTTTCATTCGTCCTGTTCAGTTTTTCGGGCGCTTTCGCGCAGCAGGCGCAAACGACGCCGCGCAAAGCGGCGGTTGATTTTAACGGCGACGGCAAAACGGATTTCGCCGTCATGCGTTCGGCGGCAATTCAACCGCTCGCGCAATATACGTGGTGGAGTGAAATAAACGGCGGCAGCGGCGAAACGACGGTCATGCCTCTCGGGCTTCGCAACCGCGACCAGCAGGTTCCGGCGGATTACGACGGCGACGGCAAAACCGATATTGCGATGTATCGCTTTAACGGACCGGAAGTCGGAACATGGTTTATCTTTCAAAGCTCGACGAACAGCTACCGCATCGAAAAATTCGGTCAGACGGGCGATACTCCGACGGTCGTTGACGATTACGACGGCGACGGAAAAGCCGATTTAGCGGTTTGGCGCTGTCCGACCGCCGCGCAGGGTCCCGGTCAGGCATATCTTTTATATCGCGGAAGCCTCAATAATCCGGAAGGAAAAACGACCGTCATTCCGTGGGGAATGCGCTTCGGAACGCAGGAAGATCAGCGCGATGATGTTTACTCGGGTGATTTTGACGGCGACGGCAGAGCGGACATCGCCATTCAGCGACGCGTTGACACAAGCAATCCGAACTATGATATTCCGGCGGTTTTCTGGATCCTGACCGCGAGCGGCAACATTTCATATCAATACTTCGGATTGGCGAGCGATCGAATCGTTCCCGGCGATTACGACGGCGACGGAAAAACCGACCTCTGCGTGGCTCGCGGATTCAATAGTTCGCCTTCGAAAACGACCTGGTATATTCGTTACACGAGCGGCAGACCGGACGATGCGATTCAATGGGGCGAAGGCGCACTGGATATCTTCACGCAGGGCGATTACGACGGCGACGGAATTACCGATCTGGCAGTTTTTCGCCGCGCCGATGAATTTAACTTCTACATTCGCTCTTCGGCAACCGGGCAGATGATCGTCAAGCATTGGGGAGCCGAGGGCGATATCCCGATCGCAGGCTATAACAACCGCTAACATAAATACTTTTTCTCACCTCAAAGCAGATGGAAACGGTTTCTAAAGTTCAAGTTAGAAGCCGTTTTTTTATTTTGGATTCAGGATTTTGGATTTTGGATCGGTTTTGTGTAGAAAACTCCTTGATTAAAAATAGTTCACCTCAATGCGCGAGCAAATCTAAAATCTAAAATCTAAAATCCTTATGTACCGAATAACAGTCGAATAAATAATTCTTCAGGCATCAACATAGCTGACACACCCGTGAAGTAGAAATTCGCGCTGAAAGCGCAGCAAGAAAGTAGCCGGACGTGAAAAGTCCGGCTACTTTCTTGCTGCCGCTCGCGCGGCTTCGGTAATTTGCTTTCTTCCGGCTTTTAAGTTGAGTCAAATATATTAATGCCATTGTTTAATATAAATAAACACATAGGCGAGTCGTTTTGATTTTCCTAAAGGCATTGAATTTTGAAATTATTCAAAAAAACTAAAGATATGTCTTTTCGCTGACGAAAGATGCCTTTTCGCAACTCACGGAAAAGGCTTTCGCAATTTGGAAAAAGACTGTTTCTAGACGGATTACTACAAGCCGACTTAAATTTGCGAGGCGAATTTAAATCGTTTGACGATAATTTAATCAAACCCTTTACGACGGAATCTCTTCAAACCTCTTTAATTTCCGCCGGCAAACGGCAAAGCGCGATTTTCGTGCCGGAAAGACTTTAAATTATATGCGAAACAATTTCTCGACAATTTTCTCGACGATGCTTTCCTCGACCTTATCGAGCGGTAAACAGGGCGAAATTATCAGCCGTCCGATTCTGGTCAATAAACAAAATTACGTTTACCAGTTTTATCTGCCGCCCGAAGCAAAAACCGGCGCGCGTCTGCCGCTCGTAACTTTTCTGCACGGCATCCGCGAGCGCGGCACGGGCGGTTTTATCACGGGAATGTTCGCTCAGGTCGTCAAACAATATCTCAAGCAGGTTCCGGCGATCGTTTTGTTTCCGCAATGCGCGCCGACGAAATTCTGGGCGGAAGCGCCGATGGACGAAATGGTGATGCGGCAGATCGAAACTTTGACGCAGGATTACGCGGTTGATACCGAGCGGAACTATCTGCTCGGCGTTTCGATGGGCGGCTACGGCGTCTGGCATTTCGCCGCCAATTATCCGGAAAAATTCGCCGCGCTCGTTTCGATCTGCGGCGGGAGTCCGCTAAAGAGCGGCGACCGTTTTGCGCCGATCGCCGAAAAGGTCGGTAAAACTCCGGCGTGGCTTTTTCATGGCGCGGAAGATAAAATCGTGCAGGTCAGCGAATCGCGCTCGATGGTCGCGGCGATCAAGGCGAATCAAGGCAGCGTCAAATATTCGGAATACCCGGAAGTCGGGCACAACGTCTGGCTCAACGCGCTCGGCGAAAAAGATTTGCTGCCGTGGATTCTGGCTCAGAAGCAGGATTAACTTTAGATTTTAGCCGCGGATCAACGCGGATTTCGCGGATTTTACCTTTGATTTTCTTAGCGGCTTTGCGCCTTTGCGGGA
>JANOBZ010000099.1:0-7236 GCA_031411895.1 Acidobacteriota bacterium
TTTGGCTGTTTTCCGGGAATCAACCGGCGAATGGTATTTCCAGCGTTCGGAAGATAATTCATATTATTCGGTTCCGTTCGGCGCGGCGGGCGACATCGCGGCTCCGGGCGATTACGACGGCGACGGACGATTCGACACGGCGGTTTTCCGACCTTCGACGGCAAACTGGTTCGTCCAGCGTTCGAGTGCCGGAATCCTGATTACCAGCTTCGGTATAAGCGGCGATCGTCCGATTCCGAACGCTTTCGTGCGCTAAAAATCGCGGCTCGATAAACGAAAAGAGCGGGAATAAAAAGTTAGTTCTAACTTTTTATTCCCGCTCTTTTTGTATTTACCGTTTATGCGCCGATCAGTTTCTCAAAGCGCCGTTGCCGGCGCAGTGCCTTCTGTTTTACTTATTTCCGGTTTCCTGATTCTGCGCGAGCGTCGAATTCTGGTTGGTGATGAATTCGTAATGCGTCATGATTCTCGCGACGTAATTTTGCGTTTCGCGGTAGGGCGGAATTTTGTTGCCGTATTTTACGACCGCGCCTTCGCCCGCGTTATAGCCCGCCAGCGCGAGCCGCATATCGCCGCCGAACTTATCGAGCAGCCAGCGCATATATTTTACTCCGGCTTTGATATTCTGCTTCGGGTTGTAAACGTTCGTGACGCCGAACCGTGCGGCGGTCGCGGGCATCAGCTGCATAAAACCGCTCGCGCCTTTCGACGATGTCGCCCTTCCGCGAAATGATGATTCCTGGCTCATCTGCGCGTAGATCAAAAGCGGGTCGATATTGAAAAGCGCGCTGAATTCTTCGATATAACCGTCAACCGTCGCATTGCCGGTCGAAAGTTCGCCAAGCGAGGGCTTTTTAACTTGTAAAATCGGTTCTTCAGGCATTTTTACGGTTTCGACGGTCGCCGCCGGTTGCGGCGTTTCGGCTTCAGGGTTTTTAACGGTTTCAGTCGGCACGGTTTCAATTTTCACAGGTTCAATCTTGACGGCTTCGATCGTTTCGGGCTTTTTCACCTGTTCGGTCGTTTCAGAGGAATTTTCTTCCTTAACTTGCGGCGTTTTTTCTGCTGACGGCGGCTGCGGCTTTTGTGTTTCTGCTCTTTCGGGCAAATTCGTCGCGGGTGTTTTGTCGCTTTGGGTTACCGTTTCGACTTTCGCCGCCGGTTTTTGTGACTCGACTTTGGTATTTTCGACAACTGCGGGATTATCGGGTGATTTATCGTTGGTTTGGGCTGAAATTGAGAAAACGGAAACGGTGGACAGAACGATTGCAAGACAGATTTTTTTCATCAAATATAATTCCTAGGTAAATTTAAAGGCGCAGACACACAAATAGCCGCTGATTGCGCCGGTTGCCGGATTGTTATGGAAATTTTATGAATTCAGAACGTGCGGGTTCCGAATCGAGTCGCGAGGGATTTGCCGGAAAAGTTAAAAATCAAGAGCGCCGTCAAGCAATTTCGGGCAGTAAAATATCTTCTTTTTATAAATACCGCGCTCAAATGTTTGCATGGTTATTGGACGGCAAAACCGATAATTGCGTTGCAAGGAAATTTTATCCGTAAATTTTACTGCGTTTTGTCGCATTTTAATGCATTGAAATTTCGTTTTACCTTTCTCTTAAAAGCCCGTAATTCCGGCGCTTTGACGGCTTGTCCGGTCGCAGCCCGAAAGGCACGTTTGTTGCTGTCGAAAAAAATGGAGGATTTGTAATGAACAGGACGACTTTGGGGATTTGGGCGATCGTTTTTTCTTTTTTGTGCATGGCGGCGATGGGTTTTGCGCGCGACGAATCGCAAACTGCGGTGAATTTCGATCCGACGCCGGTTCCGAGGCGAACCAACCCGTCAGACCCGAAACCGAAACGTTCGCCGTATAAAAATCCTTCGGATCCGACGCCGACGCCATCTAAAAATCCGCCCGACCCGACACCGACGCCGCGCAGCTAAGCCTAAAGATTTTCGAAACCGAAAAATGCAAGAAACGCCCGGTAACATTGAATTAATTCAATGTTACCGCGCGTTTCTTCTGCCTTACGTTTAATTTGTAAACTTAAAAGCTCTTGCGGAAAAGATACGACATTTTAATAAAAAACGTCCGTCCGTTGCTCTGAAAACCGGGTTCGTATTGTCCGGTGTAAGGATTGCGGCTGTTGTAGTTGACGTTGTCGCTGTAGCCGATGTAAAGCGCCGTTCCCGGGCTCGGCGTCCAACCGGCGACAAGCTGCGGACGCACGCGCCGGCTCAGAGTCGAATAATCGAGCCGCAGGCGCGCGAAAAAGTCGCGCGAGAATTGATAGGTCGAGCGCGAGCTGAAAATATTGTCGTCAAAAGCGAGCAATCCGGTATCGTTGCGCACCAGACGGACTTTGTTAAAGTTGAGCTGCGTCTGAAAAGCGGTCGTCGGCTGGTAGCGTACGGATGATTCGACAAATATCTGGTTGCCCGAACCCGGATCGTAAGGCGCGTTCTGCCCGAGCAGAACCGCCGCGCGGCTGACGCGCGGAAAACGTCCCGCGCCGAGGTCGAAATCCATCTGTCCCCACGTGTGATCGAGCAGGAAGAAAAAGAAAAGTTTCTTGTTCGGCGCGCTTTCGATAAAAACCTGAAACGCCTTGTAAAGTGTCGAGCGTTCGGGATCGGCGCCGAAAAATGCGCCCGGTCTGGTTAATGTGCGCGTTTGCCCGAATTCGCGTTCGAAAACGCGCTCGTAGCCGAGTTGAAATTCGCCGCCGACGTAGGTTTGACGCTGCAAGGCGAGCATTCCCTGCGTTTTCGTGACCCAATACTGCGCGCGCCCGCGCCAATCGTAGCTGATGTTTGTCGAATTGTTGACGCGCTTGAAGATGATCGCTTTTTTCGGGTCCTGATCGGTGCGGTATTGGATGAACGAGCCGAGATAATTCGTGTCGGTGCGCTGCGTAAAACCGACGTCGGCGCGGTAATCGCGCGACCTGCCCATCGCGAGATAGTTCATATACAGATTTCTGCCCGAGCGTTCGACCCACGCGCTGTAGCCCAAGCCGTTGCCCGTCCGATACGAAGTTTCGTCCAAATCCGGATCGTAAAAATAGCCGCGCGTGCTCGTGCCGGTAATCTGAAATTCGCCGACCGTCTTTTTATCGAAACGAAATCGCCCGTCGAAACCGGCGGTATTATTGTGGCGCTCGGGGAAATTATAAGTCGTCGCGAAAAACCCGAGATTGTTTTCCTTGCCGATGTCGCGCTTGAAGCGAAAAACTCCGATGTCGGCGTTTTTATCCATAAAACGCTCGGTGTCGCAAAAAGCCGACGGATCAGTCAGGCGACGGCGCTGGCATAAAAGCAGCGATTCGCGTTCGTCTTCCGAGTAACTTCCCGGCGCATTGTCCGAGGCATACATAATGCCGAACGTGTTTTTGCCGCGCCTGCCGGTAATTTTCGCGGCAATGTCCGGATCAACGATCGCGCGCGTGTTGACGACGTTCATCGGCGTCTGGAAAATATCGATTCTTTCAAGGAAAAAAGGACGTTTTTCGGCAAAAAAGATCGGGAAGCGCTGGTTCGCGCTCGTCACCGGCGCGTCGGCTTCGACCTGCGCGAAATCCGGATTATACGCAAAATCGAGCGTGACGGTCGGCGTCAGACTGAATTTCGCGGTCATCCCGAATTCGCCTTTGACGCCTTCGTTGACAAAGCGCCCGTTCGGATTGCCGTCAAACGTATAGCGCGAGCGGCGTCCGGTTTGCGAGACGGTAAAGCTCGGATTGATTTCCATCTGGCGCGTCGTCGAAATATCTTCCAATCCGGTCAAACTTCCGGCTTTGTTGAGTGAACCCGACGTGCTGCGGTCGCCGCGCATCCACGAAATCAGCTCGTTGTTGTTGTATTTCACGCGGCGGTAAATATGGATGCCCCAGTTTTTATCCTTGCCGGCTTCGTAGCGCAGAGATTTAAAGGGAATCGCCGCTTCGACGATAAAACCGTCTTCGGTCAAAGTGCCTTTCGACTGCATCACGAGATCGACGCTGAAATCTTCGCCGTTGGCTTCGGTAAAAACGCCGTCCGCCTGTACGCCAAGCGGATTCCAGAAAATCACGTAAGCCTGCCGCTTGTCGTTAAACGTATCGAGATAAACGCCGACGTAATCGTCGTTAAAAATATTGTCGCGGCGCGCGACGGTCGCGCGTATTTTGTCGCGCGGCTGCTTGACGCGAAAGGCGATATATAGATTTTTGGCGTCGTAGCCGATCATCACTTCGGTCGGGCTGCTCGGCGCAACGTTGTCGCCCGGCTGAACTTGCAGAAAATCGCCGAAGACCGCCGCCGTCTGCCAGATCGCGTCGTCGAGCTGACCGTCAATCACGGGCGAACTTTCGAAACGCGGAATTCGCGCCGGCGCGTTTTTGACGACGTAAGCCCGATTCGGCGGCGGTTCGAGCGTCGAATCGGTTTTGATCGTGGTCGGAATTGCGGGCGTCACGCCGTTCGTTTTGGCTTCGCTCGGAGTCGGCGAAGGCGTCGAAACCGACGTGTTCGTAGAATTTTCGCTGCCGCCCGAATTTGCCGGAGTCGGCGACGACGTCTGCGAAAAAGTATTTAAAAGGCAGGAAAACAGAATAAAAATTACGGAAATATTTTTCATGAAGACCTCGGAAAATGTATGAATTTATAAAAAAGAATATTTGCGTTTAATCCGAAATAGGGGTTTTAAGCCAATTCGGGTTAAAACCTTATTTTCGGACTGCAACAATAAAACACCGTGATTTTTCGGTTTGTGACAAGATTTTTCAAAAATATGAATTTGTTAAGAAAATTTTGAATCAATCCGGCGACGGCGCGCGCTTTAGTAACGCGCGCCGGAGCGGGAAAGTTTTTCGTTCGCAAAGTTTTTTTGCGATTCGTCACGCCGGATTGCGGTTCGTCCCAACGCGCGTTGATTTTCTCTGCGTTCGGCGTAGTAAAAATCGGATTTTTGCGATTTTTAGCTTCGCTTAGGCGTCGGAATTTGGCGGTTGAAATTTAAAATGCTTGTCGCCGGTTAGTGAAAAGGCTAGACTGTAAAAAACGAATACGGTTGAAATTACGGGTGTTTTAAACGAACAAGGGAGATTATCATGAAGCACAAGACCGACGAATTATTGGAACAGTCGCGGACGGACGAAAACCACAGCTCGCTAAGCGCGGCGGAAAAAATATTTTCCACCGAAGCGGAAGCGGCGCGCGTGTTTGAAATATTAAAAACGAAGCTTTCCGACATTGAAGAATGGAACGCGCACGCGATGCTTTCTTCGTTTAAGCTTTTTGACGAAAACGGGCAGCCGCTCGAAACAAATCAAATAACGGTCGGCGCATTTCTGCAAATTTCGCTCACCGGAACGATGAAATATGATTGGGTGCGCGTTATCGATATTCACGAAGCGGCGGAAGAATTTATCGTCACCGTTCGCCCGATTTTTGATCCGACCTCGGAAAATCCCGATAAATCGCTGGTTTCACATTTTTTTACCGACGAATCAACCAATAATTTTTGTCTTTCGAAAAGCGGCGCGCAGGTCGGGCTGTATGTGATCGGTCTGAACGAAAAAATGAATTCGCGCGAAACCGGCGGCGCGCTCGAAACCGTGCGCAACGCGGCGGTCAATCTCGGTTCATATCTCGGATTGCAGCGCGGCGAATGGGAAAAATTCTGTCATCATTTTCTCGATGACTTCGACGGCGGCAAAGAAGATCAATAAATCTTTAAAACGAGCGGGAAAAGGGAAGTGAAAAATTATCTATACGATGCGGTTGTGATCGGCTCCGGTCCGAACGGGCTGGCGGCGGCGATTTATCTGGCTGAGCGGAATCTTTCGGTTCTGGTCGTCGAAGCGGCGGAAAAGATCGGCGGCGGAACGCGTTCGGAAGAAGTCACGCTGCCGGGTTTCACGCACGATATTTGCTCGGCGATTCACCCATTGACGATCGTTTCGCCGTTTTTTCGATCCTTGCCGCTCGAAAGTTTCGGGCTTGAATTCATTCAGCCGCCGGTTTCGGTCGCGCACGCGCTTGATGGCGGCGTTGCCGTCGTACTCAAAGAAAGCGTCGAAGAAACCGCCGAAAATCTCGGCGTCGATGCCGAAAGTTATAAAAGTCTCGTTACAGTTCTCGCGCGAAATTTCGGCGCGCTCGTTCCCGACTTGCTCGCGCCCTTACGGTTTCCGCGCCGTAATCCGTTTTTTATGGCGAGTTTCGGACTTCGCGCGTTCACTTCGGCAAAGAATTTTGTTAATTACTATTTTAAAGAAACTCGCGCGCGCGCGCTCTTTGCGGGAAATGCGGCGCATTCGATGATTCCGCTCGAAGACGTGCCGAGCGCGGCTTACGGTTTGGTTTTGATGCTCACGGCGCACGCCGTCGGCTGGGGATTTCCGAAAGGCGGTGCGGCGAAGATCGCCGACGCGCTTTCCGCTTATTTTTTATCTTTGGGCGGAAAGATCGAAACCTCTCGGGAAGTAAAAAACGTTGACGAACTCCCTGCATCGCGCGTCGTTTTATTCGATCTGACGCCGCGCCAGATTCTCAAGATCGCCGGTCATCGCCTGCCGGATTCTTACCGCACACGGCTCGAAAAATTCAAATACGGGAGCGGCGTTTTTAAGATGGATTTTGCGTTGTCGGAGCCGATTCCGTGGAAAGCGAAAGAATGTTTCGAAGCCGGAACGGTTCATTTGGGCGGAACTTTCGAAGAAATCGCCGCTTCGGAACACGCGCACACGGAAGGGAAAATTGCAGATAAACCGTTCGTTCTCGTCGCGCAAAACAGCCTTTTTGATCCGACGCGCGCGCCCGAAGGAAAACACATCGGCTGGGCATATTGCCACGTTCCGCATAATTCGCCCGTCGATATGACCGGGATAATCGAAAATCAAATCGAGCGTTTCGCGCCCGGATTTCGCGACTGCATCATCGCCAAGCGGACAAAAAACGCGCCCGCGATGGAACGCTGGAACGCAAACTACATCGGCGGCGACATTAACGGCGGCGCGGGAATTCTTTCACAGCTTTTCACGCGTCCGGTCGCGAAAATCGATCCTTACCGGATGCCGGCGCGAGGTTTTTACATCTGCTCGGCGTCAACTCCACCCGGCGGCGGCGTCCACGGAATGTGCGGCTATCATGCGGCAAAATCGGCGTTTGAAAGGGATTTTAGCCGCGGATAAACGCGGATTTCGCGGATTAGAATTATTAAAAACTGAGCGCCTTTGCGTCTTTGCGGGA
>JANOBZ010000100.1:0-1508 GCA_031411895.1 Acidobacteriota bacterium
ATAACTTAAAAAATCTGATCCGCGAAGTGCCGGATTTTCCGAAAGAAGGCATTAATTTCTACGACATCACGACGCTTTTGAAAGATGCCGACGGGTTAAAACAGACGATTGATGCGATGGCTGAACAATTTAAGGATGAAAAGATTGACACGGTAATCGGAGTCGAATCACGCGGGTTTATTTTCGCCGCACCGCTCGCATATCATCTCGGCGCGGGCTTTGTTCCCGTCCGAAAGCCGAAAAAACTGCCCGCCGAAAAAGTTTCCGTCTCGTATGATCTGGAATACGGCACGGACACGCTGGAAATTCACCGCGACGCAGTGGGCGAAGGTCATAAAGTGCTGATCGTGGATGACTTGCTGGCGACCGGCGGCACTGCAAAAGCAGTAGTTGATCTGGTCGAACAACTCAACGGCGAAATCGTCGGATTATTATTTCTGATTGAATTGAATTTCTTGAACGGACGTGAAAAGTTTAACGGTTATGACGTTCGATCTTTAATGAGATACGATTCTTAAAGCAAGGTACACGAAAAAAATTATAAAGGCTTTTGCTCCCGTAGCTCAGTTGGATAGAGCGTTCGCCTCCTAAGTGAAAGGTCGCAGGTTCAATTCCCGCCGGGAGCATTTTTATTTTCAGTAGTTTATAAGGATTTTCCTGTAAAAGTTATACTTTTTACAGGAAAATCCCGACAGCGGCTGTCACAGCAGCAGTTTTATTGGAATCACACTTTTGCTCACACCCGCCGTGAAAATAAATCTTGACATTGCGCCCGAATTCGCTTAATTTGCTTTTTGTTCACGACACGCTTTCTAAAATCAATTAAATTAGAGGAACAGGATTCCGAAAAGGTCAAAGCATTCGATAGATTTCACGGCTCGCGGCAAACGGCTCATTCCCGCGTTTTGAACATTCCGATTTTCGCCGTCAATACCTTTGCCATTTTTTTTTCGCATACTTTTCCGCTTTCGTCGTCCGACTGTAAAACTATGGCTTCAAACTCCGAAAAAACTAACGCTAAAAATCTCGAAAATCTCCATATCGCCAACTCGACCATCGCCGGCATCGCGGGTTATGATCCGAGCAATAAACTGATTGAGAAAGTTGCGCTCAAGGCTTTTGAAACCGCCTTCGACGAAAAATTAGCGGCGATCAATGCCCCGTTCATCGCTGAAAAAGCCGCCGTCGCCGCGCAAACCGCCGCTTTTTCCCAGGTCTCGCCCAAAGTCACGAAGCTGATGAAAGCCGCCAAAGGTCAGGGTTTACCGCCCGAATCAATCGCCAATCTGCAAACGACCGTCAACCGTCTGCGCGGCACTCGCGTCACCGACAAAACGCCCGACAACCCTTTGACGCTCGACATTGACGAAAGCAAATCGAACAACTCGACTTCGCAGCGCAGCCTCGCCGGAATCCTCGAACACCTCGACCTGCTCGCCGCCCAGTTCGCGGCAGAATCGAAGTTTAAACCGAACGAACCCGAATTCCAACCCGCCGCCGTCAGCGAC
>JANOBZ010000101.1:0-53885 GCA_031411895.1 Acidobacteriota bacterium
TCCCGCAAAGACGCAAAGGCGCTAAGTTTTATAATTCTTATCCGCGAAACTCGCGAAAATCCGCGGCTAAAAAATTAATCCTCGAACTGCTCCAAAATTCTGCCGATAAGACCGAACGGCGAAACGGTTTTGCGCTCCACGCCCGAAGCGTTAAAGCGCATTTCGGTCGTGTAATTTGTTAATAACTGCGCGTTTTCCGCTTTCTTTTCGCCTAAAACTTCGACTATCTTTTCGCTCGTGTCCTTGCCGTATGTCACGGCGACCGCGCCGGTTTCGGCAAACTTTTGCCACGCCGCATTTGTTGTAAAATTCTGTCCGGAAGTTTGTACAGCCAAGCATTTTTGAACACTTTCCGTATCGCCGAGAATCAGTTTATTCATGGTCAACGCCGCAGTCGTCGTGCCGTCTTCGGAATGCCAGAAATCGGGGTTGTCAGGCGTTTTGATTCCCTGCTTAAATTTCGCTTCGGCAAACATTTTTTTTAGTTTTTCTGCATCTCTGATGTTGGTAATGACAACCGACTTTTCGCCTTCCGCGTCAAAATTCGCCGTCCAGATTTCCGACTCGATTGCACTTAGAAAATTTTCCGCGTCCGCGACGCCGTAAGGTTCAAGCAAATTTCCCGAAAAGGCGATCAGAATTTTTGCGCTCGCGGCGTCCACGTTTTTTCCCGCGACGAGCAGCAAACTGCGCCACGCGATTTGCTGATTTTGCAGGTTGTAGCGCGTCACCGAGAAAACTTCGGTCGGCAAAAATTTCGCCGAATTCGATTGTGTTAAAGTTGCCGGGACAAGCGTTTCCTTAAAAACTGCTGAGGTTTCCGGCGTTAGCGAAATCAGATATTTATCCTCGATTCCCTGTTCGGTGCGCGTCGCCGTCCAGAAAATTTCCCTGACCGAACCGCGCAGGATTTGCGGCAGAACGCGGGCGATAAAGCTTCTGCCTTCTTCGTCGTCGGTCGCTTCGACGGCGCTCGAAACGCCCGCCAGATTCGAGATTTGCGCGATTCCGTCGGGCGAAACGTAGCCGAACGCGAGCGCGTCTTTCGCCGTATCGCGCATTTTTGCCAAAGCTTCGTTTTTAAGTAAACTGTCGGCTTCACCGCGCGAAACGCTCAAAGATTTTTCGAGCGCCGCCGCGTCGTTGCTGAAAAAAACGCGGCTGTCTTTGACGAAAGCGAACGCCTTGCGCCCGTCTTTCGCCGTCCAGACAAACGACTTTCCGCCCGATTTTTCCGCCGTGTCGAGCACGACTTCGCCGCCGTAGGTTTCATTGACGAATTCGCCCAATTTTTCTTCCGTGAAGCTTAAAGCGTAACGATTCCAGGTGCGCGTGTCGGCAATCGCGACAAAGCGCGGCTTGAAATTCAAGACGGCATTTTCCGCCGTCACCTGATTTTCCGACGCCTCGAAACCCGTCACGGCGATCGCCGTCTGCATACCGCTGAGCGCGGAAAAATCCGGCGTCCGCTTTGCCGCGTCCTGAAACGCACGGCTCTGCGTTAACGCGCCGAGCGTTTTGCCCAAATCGTTTGTTTCGAGATAAACGAGCGTCTCGGCGGGCGCAAAGCTTCTTAAATCAACCGGCGGCGAACTGCACGAAAGTAAAAAAGCAAAAGTAAAAAGTAAAAAGTAAAAAGTAAAAACTCGCGCCGACTTTTCTTTTTTATTTTTTACTTTTGCCTTTTTACTTTTGCTTTTTATATTTTGTGATAACATTTTTTCAATTATGGATAAAATTTTCGCAGATAATATTTTACAAGGTAAAGTTGCGTTTGTAACAGGCGGCGCGACGGGAATTACGGGCGGCATCGCGCGGGCGTTTTCGGAAGCGGGCGCGCGCCTGGCGATAACTTCGCGCAAGGAAGACAATCTGATCGCGCAGAAACAGTTTATCGAAGAAAACGGCGGCGAATGTTTTACGGTCGCGGCGGACGTGCGCGATTACGCGGCGGTCGAAAACGCGATCGCCGAAACCGTCAGGCATTACGGCAAAATCGACATTATCATCAACGGCGCGGCGGGAAATTTCCTGTGCAAGGCAAACGAGCTTTCGGCAAACGGCTTTGCGACAGTCGTCGACATTGACACGAAAGGCACGTTCAACGTCTGCCGCGCGGGCTTCGAAGAACTGAAAAAATCGCGCGGGCAGATCTTGAATATTTCCGCCACGCTGCATTATCTCGCGACGCCGATGCAGATTCACGTTTCGGCGGCAAAAGCCGGCGTCGACGCGATTACGCGCAATTTGTCGGTCGAATGGGGACGCTACGGCATCCGCGTCAACGGCATCGCGCCCGGACCGATCGAAGACACCGAAGGCATGAAGCGCCTTTTGCTTCCCGAATTAAAAGATAAACTGGTTAAAAAAATTCCGCTCCAAAGATTCGGGCGCATCGCCGACATCGAAAACGCCGCGCTCTTTCTGACTTCCGACGCGGCGAGTTATATCAACGGCGTCACGCTCGTGGTTGACGGCGGACAGTGGCTTTTGGGAACGAGTCTGGCTTAACTTTCTCTACTTAGCGAGCTTTGCGTCTTTGCGGGAGAAAAAATAATTTCCCGCAAAGATGCAAAGACGCAAAGTTCTTTAAACCTCTGGATCTTCGCTTGAAACTTCCGGTTTTGCTTCCTTCGTTTCGTCGCCGAGAACGGCGCGCAGGACGAGCATTTTTGCTAAGATTCGGACTTCTGTGCGGTCGAATTTGCTGGTCAGCGCGGTAGTTTTTTTGAAATCGGCGATCGCCAGATTGCGCAGCGTCGAATTGGCGATGCCGAGCTCGCGCGTCAGACCGTTCATCATCGCGCCGCCGAACGAGCCGACCTGCACTTCGCCGTCGTCGATCATTTCGCCCGAAACGTCAATAAATTCGCCGACTTTGACGAACGCCGAAAGCGTTTCGTTGAGCCGGAAGATCGCGTCTTCGAGCAGCGGAAACGCCTTGTCGGGATCGGTCGCCGCAAAGGCGCTCGCGAGAAACCAGATTTCCATAAAATCGCGGAAATTTTTCGGGTTCGGATTAACGAGCGTCTGCGCGTCCTTCATAATCTCGACGGCGAGTTCACGGTCGCCCGCTGCCGCGACCTGCGAAGCGAGCAAGCTGATCGCCATGATTTTTTCCTGCCGGTTGCCGATCCCGTTGATGATTTTGCGCGCCTGCGCGACGATCTTTTCGCGCTCCTCTTTCGGCATATCTTTTTGACCGAGCCGCATCACGTTCTGCATCGCGTCCTGCTGCTCTTTGCGCCTTCGAATTTCGGCTTCCTGTTCTTTCGATGAAATATTCTCGTCGACCTCGCTTCTTGACAACGGCGGTGCCCGCAACACGGCAGGCTCGTCGATATTGACCGGCGTTTTCGCTTTTATCCTGGCGGAAAATTTGGCGCGAATCTGGACGGCGCGCGCGGGCGCGTATTTTTCGATCATCACGAGATACAAAGTAGGGTCAAACTCGTCGGTCGGCTTTTTCTCTAAAATGCCCTGCGCCAGAATCTCCGCCAGATCGCGCAGGTTCTGGTCGGTAAACATCGGCTTTTTACCCGCTTCCTTTTTGAGCTTTTCCGCGTTGGCGATGCCCATGCTCAAAAACGACGTAAGGTTGGAAAGATTCGAAGACGAAACTTTATCGTCCTTGAATTTGCTCACGACGGCGGCGGCAAATTCCGCGCCTTTTTCGGCGTCTTTTTCGTAAAGTTGGCGGAGCAGATCGAGATGCTGCCAGTTGACGCCCTTTGCCAGCGAGCGGCGTCCGAGTTCGGCGGCTTTGCCCACGTCTTTCATCGCAAGCTGTTTGATAAACTGTGTTTCAAAATACGAATCGCGCTGTTCGACGCTTTTGCGAAGCTCCGGATTCGTGATGATCGCGAGCGTGTCGTAGAAAAAATCGAAGGCGAGCGTCGCGTCGTGTTCGGCAAGACTCATCGCAATCTGCTGCCGAACGCCCATCGCCTTGTAAAATTTGCGCGTGAGGCGCGATTTGTCGTCGTCGCTGCCGCCGCCGAACATTCCGCCCATATAATCGGATTCGCTCGGTTTGATTCCGAGCGCCGTAAGCTGCGCGTCGTAACCGGCGAGCAGTTGTTTAAAGTCGGTGATCACCGCCTGATACATCGCGGCGGCTTCCTTCTGATCGTAAAGCCACATCAAGCCCGCCATTTCCGACGAAAAACTGATGCGATTTTCGAGCGTCCGCAGATTGCCGACCTCGGCGCTCGTTTCGCGCAGAAACTCGACGGCTTCCTTGCGTAAATCCTCGGTCACGGTTTTCGGTTTTTCCTTGTTATCGGTTGCCTGCTTGTCGGTCGTTTGCGCGAAAACCGCCGAAACAAAACTCAAAATCAACAGCGCGGATAAAATACTTCGGGTAAACATTCGATAATCATAATCCGTCCGCCGGAAATAGTAAATAAAAATCTCTGCTGATCGCGCTTTGAAACGCGCCGGAAATTCATTTAACATTTAGTTTTTCCGATGATAGAAATTTCACCGAAAACATTTGAAGATTTTAAGGCGGAGACGGAAAAGGGCAACGTCGTCCCGGTCGTGCGCAGCGTTTTGGCTGATCTGCACACGCCGGTCGGCGCTTTTCTGCGGATTAGCGAGGGCGCACAGCAGGCTTTTTTGTTCGAATCCATCGAGGGCGGCGAGCGGCTCGCGCGCTATTCGTTCTGCGCGGCAAACCCGTTTATGACCGTCCGCTCGCACAAATCGCAGACGCTTTTAGAACGCGACGGTTCGCGCAAATTGTATCCAGACCGCACGCTCGTCGAATTCCTGCGCAACCATTTCACGCGGCATCGTCTGGCGCGGCGCGAAAAACTGCCGCCATTATGCGGCGGCGCGGTCGGATTTTTCGCATACGACGCGGCGCGCTGGTTTGAAAAGGTTTTAGACGACGGCGAAAAACGCGACCGAACCGACGCGATCTGGATGTTTTTCCGCAACATTCTCGTTTTCGACCGCTTGAAACAGCGCATCGAGATCGTTTCGATCGTTTTTACGGACGAAGCCAAAGACGACGAAGCTTTGCGCAAACTTTACGACGAAGCCGTCGAAGAAACCGCGCGGCTCGAAAAGCTTTTGGCGGAAAGTTCCCTGCCATCGATCGCGGCGGAAAAACGCGCCGAACCGGAATCGAAGCAGTTCACATCGAACTGGAAAAAAACGGCTTTTCTCGGCGCGGTCGAAAAAGTAAAGGAACACATCTTAGCGGGCGACGCTTATCAAGTCGTGCTGTCGCAGAAGTTTACGCGGCAGACTTCGGCTGAACCGATCAACATTTATCGCGCTCTGCGGACGACAAATCCTTCGCCGTATATGTTTTACGTCAAGCTTTCGGCGGAAGAAACATTGATCGGCGCGTCGCCCGAAATGCTCGTCCGGTGCAACGGCAAAAACCTTGAGTATCGCCCGATCGCCGGAACCCGCAAACGCGGCGCGACCGAAACCGAAGATTGGATTTTAGCAGAAGATTTGCGCTCGGACACGAAGGAAATTTCCGAACACGTGATGCTCGTCGATCTCGGCAGAAACGATCTCGGGCGCGTTTCGGAATACGGTTCGGTCGAGGTCGCCGAGCTGATGAAGATCGAGAAATATTCGCACGTTCAGCATCTCGTCACAAGCTTAAAATCGAGACTTCGCGACGGTTTAGACCGTTTTGACGCGCTCGCTTCGTGTTTTCCGGCGGGCACGGTTTCGGGCGCGCCGAAGGTTCGCGCGATGCAGATTATAAAAGAACTCGAACCGACGCGGCGCGGCGTCTACGCTGGCGCGATCGGCTACATTGATTACGCCGAAAATCTCGACACGTGCATCGCGATTCGCACGATTCGGCTGAAAAACGGCGAAGCTTCGATCCAGGCTGGCGCAGGAATCGTCGCCGATTCCGTAGCAGAAAAGGAATACGAAGAAACGATCAACAAAGCGCGCGCGCTCGTCAAGGCGATTGATATGGCGGAAAAGTTTTGATTTTGAGTTGACGGATAGTTGCAGAAAGTTGCAGAAAGTTTACAGATAGTTGCGGATAGTTTACAGAGTTAAAAACTTCCCGCAACTTCTCGCAACTTCCCGCAACTTCCCGCAACTTCCCGCAACTATCTGAAAACTATGATTTTAGTAATAGATAATTACGATTCATTCACCTACAACCTCGTGCAGTATCTCGGCGAACTGGGCGCGGAAATGACGGTGCGCCGCAATGACGAAGTTTCGGTCGGCGAAATCGAAAACGACATCAAGCCTGACCGAATTTTGATCTCGCCCGGACCGGGAACGCCTGACGACGCGGGCATTTCGCTCGAAGTTTTGGAGAAATTCGGCGAGCAAATGCCGATCTTGGGCGTTTGTCTCGGTCACCAGTCGATCGGGCAGATTTACGGCGGCAAGGTCGTCCGCGCGCCCGAACCGATTCACGGGAAGCCGGTCGAAATCTGCCACGACGGCAAAACGATTTTCAACGGTCTGACTTACCGTTTTCGCGCCGCGCGTTATCATTCGCTCGTCGTCGAACGCGAAACTTTGCCCGATTCATTGGAAATTTCCGCGACTTCGCCCGACGGTTTGATCATGGCGCTGCGCCACAAAACCCTGAAAATCGAAGGCGTCCAGTTTCATCCCGAATCGATTCTCACCAAAGAAGGCAAAAAACTCTTGCAAAACTTCTTAAATCTTTGAGATAGTAGATATGAGCCTCCTGCCGAGGCAATTACAAATTCAAAATTCAAAATTCAAAATTGAAAAACGAAAGTTAAATTTTGAATCTTAAATTCTGAATCTTGAATCAAAACGCCTCCGCTTTCGCGCTTTTCTGCCGTCTCGCTTCAAATCTTTTCCGCTTTTTCGCTTTTCACCTTAAAATATGTTTATGTCGAAGACACAATGGCTTTTTGCCGCGCCGCTTTCGGCGACCAATACCAAAGCCGACACGCCGCTTTTTCCCTTTCTTAACCGCCTGATTCGCGGCGAAAATCTCGAAACCGCCGACGCCGCCGAGTTTTTTCGCGCACTGACCGCGCTCGACGCCAACCCGGCTCAGGTTGCCGCCTGCCTGACCGCGCTCACGGCAAAAGGCGAAACCGCCGCCGAGCTCGCGGGAATGGCGCAGACGATGCGCAAACAAGCCGTCAAGATCAAATCGCGCCAGAAGAATTTTATCGACGTTTCCGGCACGGGTTCGAGCATCGCGAAAACCTTTAACATTTCGACCGCCGCCGCATTCGTCGCCGCCGGAGCGGGAATAGCGGTCGCCAAGCACGGCAACCGAGCGGTGATGAGCGACACCGGCAGCGCCGATGTTTTAGCGAAACTCGGCGTCAAGATCACGTCCGAACCCGATGTCGCGCAGACGAGTCTCAACGGCGCGGGAATCTGTTTTATGTTCGCGCCGAAGTTTCATCCGACGCTGCGCCGCCTCGGCGACATTCGCCGCGCGCTCGGCATCCGCACATCGCTTAATCTGCTCGGCGTTCTCGCGAACCCGGCAAACGCGCCGAAACAATTGATCGGCGTCTGGCATCCATCGCTGCTCGAACCGATGGCGCAGGCGCTTTCAGTGCTCGGCACAGAACGCGCGTGGGTCGTCCACGGCTCGGACGGTTTGGACGAAATCACGCTCGCCGACGAAACGTTTGTCGTCGAGGTGGTAAAAAACGAGGTTCGCGAATTTCGCATCGCGCCCGAAGATTTTAAGATTCAGCGCGCCGAAATCGAACATTTGAAGGTCGAAACGCCCGAAGAAAGCGCGCAGATCATCCGCGAAGTTTTGAGCAGCAAACGCCGCGACGAAGCGCGTTCGCTCGTTGTTCTCAACGCCGCCGCCGCATTGATCGTCGGCGGCGTGACCGAAGAACCGAGCCACGCCGCGCGGCTCGCCGAACAAGCCATCGACAGCGGACAGGCGCAAAACAAGCTCGACCGCCTTATTCAAACGACAAATAAACGGTAAATCGTTAATGGTTAATGGTTAATGGTTAATGGTTAATTAATTATTCGGATTTACCATTTACCGTTTAGCATTTACCATTATTAAAATGCCTTTTAGCTGGATTTACGCCCGAATTACCGACATCAGAAACGCGCTCTATGAAAAAGACGTTTTCAGGTCTTATTCGTTCGGCGCGCCGACGATCAGCACCGGCAATATCACAGTCGGCGGAACCGGCAAAACGCCGTTGGTCGCCTTTGTCGCCGAAATTTTGATCGAGCGCGGCGAAAAAGTCTGTATTTTGACGCGCGGCTACGGGCGCGAAAATCCGAAGGCGAGAGTCGTGGTTTCTGACGGCGAAAAGGTTTTAGCCGATGCCCGAACGGCGGGCGACGAACCGTTCGAGCTGGCGCAAAAATTTGGCGGAAAAGCGATAATTATCGCCGACCGAGACCGCGTCGCGGCGGCAAAATGGGCAAAGGAAACTTTCGGCGCGACCGTCTTCGTTCTCGACGACGGCTTTCAGCATCGCCGCGCGAAACGCGATCTGGACATCGTTTTGCTCGATGCGACGAATCCGTTCGGCAATTCGAAGACGCTGCCGTTCGGACGCCTTCGCGAACCGCTCGAAAATCTCAAACGCGCCGATCTGATAATCATCACGCGCGCGAATCTAGTCGATCAGCTGCAAATTTCAGAATTGAAATCGCAAATTACAAATCTCAACCCGAACGCTCCTATTTTTACAGCTGAAAACAAGATTTCAAATCTTATCGAACTGAAAGACTCAGCCAAACAACTTGCTGCTTGGAATCCGGAACTTGAAACTCGAAAAGTCCTCGCTTTTTGCGCACTCGGCAACCCGCGAAATTTTTTTGAGCTGCTGCGCCGCGAAAATTACAAACTGACGGCGACACGCGCTTTTCCCGATCATCACCGCTACACGCAGAAGGACGTCAAGAAACTCCAAACTGAAGCCCGCCAAACCGGCGCAGGAGTTTTTTTAACTACAGTCAAAGACGCCGTCAAACTAGCGGAATTAAAGTTTGAAATCCCCTTTTTCGTCGTCGAAAGCCGTTTGATTTTCAACGACGAAAAAAAACTGCGCGAATTGATCGGCGCAGTTTTTACTAAAAATCCCAAATCCCAAATCCCAAATCCCAAATCAGTCTGAGTCTTGTGTTTTTCCGCTCTGCGCTTGTTTAGTGGGCGAAGTTTTCGGCTGCGGCGTCGGCTTGGTCGTCGCCGGAGATTTTGCCGGCGTCGGTTTGGCGTCCGGCGTCGGCGTCGTCTGCGGCGTATTGTTCGGCACGACGGTCGGGTCGATCACGTTCGCCGCCGGAGATTTCGAAGTGCGCGGCGTCGGCGTCGTTTTGACATTCGTGTTCGCGTTCGGGTTCGGCGTGTTCGGAACGATGTACCAGCATTTTCCGTTTTCGTCGCAGATTATGTTATTGCTCGACGCGGGATCGTCCTGATTAAACGGGCTGTTCGGGTTGTTCGGATCCATCACCTGACCGCCGCCCGGAATAACCGGACCGCCGGGCGGAACCGTGCCGTTTTGCCAGTAAGGATTTCCGGCGTCCGAGCCGCCGAGATTTTGGGGCATCTCAAGCGTCATGTTCGAATTAGTCAGCATTTCCTGCGACATCGGAACGATCGTCGCCAAGCCCTGCTCGCTCGATCCCGTCGCCGGATTGATCGGCTGGACGGGCTGTGAATTCGAATCGGCTTGGAGCGTCGAAGGATTCGTTCTTTTGCTTGAAGTCGCCCAGATCAGCGAAACCGAGAGAAGCGAGATTCCGGCGAGCACGACGAACGCGGTTTTCCAGATATTATTGTTGTTCGCGGCGGCGGCTTTCGCGGCGTTTTCGGGAAGCGCAAGCGCACGTTCGACGCCGTTTAAGTCGTCGAACATCTCGGCGGCGGTTTGATGCCGCATTTCGGGATTTTTCGCGAGCGCCTTTAAGATCACAGGCTCGAACGAGGGCGGCAAATCCTGCCGGAAAGCGGAGAGCGGCGGCGGCGGTTCCTGCGCGTGCTTCATCATCAGTTCGCTCGTCGTTTCAGCTTTGAACGGCGGTTCGCTCGCGAGCATTTCATACAAAATGACGCCCAGAGAATAAATATCCGAGCGTTCGTCCGCGTCGCCCTCGTCGGCGCATTGTTCGGGCGAAAGATATTCGATCTTCGGAAATGAAAGCTCATCGTCGGCAGCGGCGACGGCGTCGAGTTTGACCGCGCCCAAATCCAGAACTTTGACCGTATCGTCTTCGCCGACGAGAATATTTTCGCTGTTCAGATTGCCGTGAACGACGCCTTTGATATGCGCGGCTGACAATGCAGAAGAAACTTGTTTGCCGATTTGAACGGCGTGATCGGGCGGAAACATTCCATCGCGTTCGATCACGCTTTTGAGCGGTTCGCCCTCGGCGTCTTCGAAAACGATGTAAACCGTGCCTTCGGCGTCTGAACCGAAATCCGTGACGTTCAAGATATTCGGGTGCGAAATATGCGAAATCCTTTTTGCCTCGGAAGAAAACCGCCGGACGATATTCTCGTCAACCGCCAGCGCGGGCGAGAGGATTTTGATCGCGACCGGCTTGTCCATCAAAAGATGCCGCCCGTGGTAAACCTTACCCAATTCAGTTTCGCGCATCACCGAATCGATCCGATATTTTTCCGCTAAAGTTTTTCCGATAAATGTATCTATCATTGCAATATATAAACGCCCGGACAATTATACAGGTTGCAAAATATGATTCAAAACTTAATCTTACGGTTGTAAATTTAGTCGCAAGCCGCGCAAAAAACAAGGCGGACGAGATTTTATAAAATCTCGTCCGCCGAATTGTTTTATGTTTTGAGAAAACTATCTTAAAACAACGAAAACGATCACGAGCGCGAACAGTACGAGCGATTCGATCAGCGCCAGACCGATAATCATCATCGTCTGAACCGTACCGGCAGCACCCGGATTGCGTCCGGCTGCTTCGACCGCCGCCGCGCCGATTTTACCTTGTCCGAGACCGCCCAAGCCAGCCGCCAGACCGAAGCCCAAACCAGCCGCCAGAGCTTTGTAAGCGAGAACCGTATCGGCATTAGCCTGAATTCCGCCCGTCTGCGCGAAAGCCGAAACCGACAACAGAGCGATTGCCATAATCGCAAAGAAAACTACTTTATAATTTTTCATTATTTTTATCTCCTAAATTTATTTTTTAACTAAACTTAAAGATTTTTCGGCTGAAACCTGATTTTGAACACTCGCGTCTGGGTATAATTACGCCTCACTTCCGGTATGCGCTCGATTTCTACTCTCGTTGGAGTCGAGGCTCCTGTCGCGTGCGGGCAACTTCGATATAAAGTGCGAGTTTTCAAACTCCGATTCAAACAAAAACCTTCAAAAAAACTCTTTTGTTTAAGGACTTCGAACTGACTTTTTCAATCCAAAATCCGAAATCCCAAATCCCAAATCGTTATACGTGCGCCGTCGCGATCGCCTCACCGGTTTTGGGCGAATGTTCGCCGCCGTGGGTGTGCTCATGCGGCGCGTGCGAAACTTCGCTCAGGTAGATCATCGAAAGCAGAGTGAAAACGAGCGTCTGCACGAAGGCGACGAAAACCGCGAGCGGCATCAGCACGACCGGCAAAAGAATCTGCGTCCACGGCGCAGCGAGATTCGCGATCTGCATCGAAATCTGCTCGTCGGCAAACATATTCGCGAAAAGCCGCAAGCCGAGAGTCAGCGGACGAATCGAATTACTGACGAGTTCGATCCCGAAAATCAGCGGCGTAATGAAGATCATCATCAAAAGCGGCAGCTTCGGTCCCGTCAAATGCGCGATATGATTGATAATCCCGTTTTCGGCGATGCCGACGTAGTTGTAATAAACGAACGAAGCGATGCCGAGCGCGAAAGTTACCGAAACGTGCGCCGTCGGCGACATAAAGAGCGGGAAAAGCCCCATCAAATTCGAGATCAGAACCAAAACCGCAAACGTCGCGACGACCGGGAAATACCGGAAACCGTGTTCGCCGACGATATTGACGATCATATCCTTGAGCGCCAGAAATCCGGCTTCGAGCGTCAACTGTCCGCTCGTCGGGTCTTTTTCCGACAATTTGCCCTTCATGATCCAGATCGCGGCAACCGTCAGAAGACACGCGATCACGAACATGATCGTGTACCACGGAATCGCGTTTTCAACCGTGTATTTCCCGAAAACGGTTTCGGCGGTCGTGCCGAAAAAGCCGAGAAACTTGTCCCAGAGCGGTTTGGTGTACGTCACCTGAAAATGATGGACGGGTTCACCCAGATTTTTGTTGATAAACTCGACGATCAACGGCGTATGATGTCCGCCTTCTGCTAATAAAAACATTTTTATTAAATTCCTTTTTTGTTAAAAAAGCTGCTAAATATTCGTATCAATGCTTCGAAAATAATCGCCACGGCAAAGCTTGCAAGTCCCAAAAGCACCGCGACCATCGGCACGGCTTTTGTTAAATAAACTATGCCCAAAATCGCGCCGAACGCCAGATAACGGATAAATGCCCGACCGGCGAGAAAATGCGGCGCACCGCCGGCGATCGCGCCTTCGATGACCGATTTGAGCGAGCGGTTCAGCCAATAATAATTTACCAGCGATAAAATGCCGCCGATCAAAATTCCGACCGCGAAATTCAGAGAAACGAAAATCGAACTGAAAACACTGCCCAAAAGCACCGCGAACGCCATCAGAAAAAATATTCTTCGGTGCGAAAGCGGCTGAACATTCTGTTCTTCAATGATCTGTTCGGAATTTCCGCTCATGGCGAAACAATAATTTTACAGAGGTAAGGCTTAAATTTCAAAGACGAAAGAGGATTTTGTGCATTTTTTCTCAAATTGCGTCTCATTTTTTGAAGATTTGCGAAGTGATGCGGAAAAATTGTATAAAGCCGATAATGCCGCCAAAAACAATGCCGCCGACCAATCCCCAGGGCGAGCTTCCGAAAAGCAGATCGGCAAACCAGCCGAAGATCATCATAAAAACGACCGCCGCGAAAAACACGATGCCTGCCGACCACGCAAGCCCGCTGTTGCGAATCGTTTCGGCGGTCGTCGGCGGCTTGTAATCGCTCTGAAAGATCGTCGGTTCATCCGTATCGGCGGACTTTTTCTCCGATGTTTCCTCGAAGACAGGCGATTGCTCGTTCTCAAAAAGATTCGGCGGCTCGATAGTTTGCGCTTCCGGCGTTTCCAAAGGCGTTTTTTCGGCTTCGACCGGCGGCTCGATCGCTTTCGCAATTGCCGGCGAATCGTTTACCGGCGCGGCGTACGATTCGGCAACCGGTTCGGAAACAGACGCGTTTTCGATTTCCCTTTCCAACCTTTCGAACTCTTCCGGTTCGAGATTTTCGATTTTCGACATCAACGCCGTCAAAGATTCTGAATCTTCATCGAGCGGCGACGTCGTTTCTTCGACGACGAGCGGCGGCGCATCTTCCGCGTTTTCCGACTGATTGGTAAAAAATTTCGCGTCTTCGGGAATTTCGAAGTTTTCGGTCGCGCCGACAGCCGCCGTATTTTCCGGCGCGTTTTCTTCGATTATCGTATTTTGCGCCGGAATTTCTTCAATGGTTTGAGGTTCCGCAAGCGGCGGCGGCGGATTGAGAACGGTTTCCTCGACAATGACCTTTGTTCCCGGCGGCGGGTCTTCGTCTGCGTTGAGTAAAGTTTTTATCATCGCCTTTTTCTCCTGAGGTTTAGATTTTATAACCGAAAGCTATTTTATGCGAAATGCGGAGATAAAAAAACGCGCGGGCATTTTATACAAATGTTCGCGCGTTTTTTCCGAAAAGCGGAAAAATTATTTGGTTGTCTGCGCCGTCACCGCTTCCGTGATCGTGCCGCCGTTAAGCACGCTGAGCAGGTTTTTGGCGACCGCTTCATTGCCGGTCAGACGGTTATGCTCGGCACACGCGTCCGGAGCGACGTTGAGAATAAAGCTCGAATTAGCGCTACGCTGTTTGCCGAAACTTAGAAACGAAGCGAGCAGAGAGCGTTTCGAAACGACGCCGTCGCCGGGCGCAAGCAGAACCTTTTCGGTTTCTTCTTTCGAAACCTTCGTTCCGTCCGATCTGGTATAGGAAACCGCGCCGAATTCCGTGATCCATTTTCCCTTTTTCGTGTCCTGGCGAATAATCATTCCGTCGATCGTCTGGCGGCATTCCGCGCCGAGATAATACGTCGGAACCGGATTTTTCGCTGCCGGAACCGCGTCGAGCGCCGCTTGAAACTGTTTGGCGCGAAGCAGCACGGCGCGAAAATAAGCCTTCGCGGTCGCCTGTTCTTCGGGGCTGAATTTTTTCGCGAAATCCGCGTCCGAATAAACCGTCCAGCCGTATTTTTCCCACGTTGCCGGATTATAAAGGTCTATTCTGAGCGGTTTCAGATTTTCGTCAAAAACGCGCGCCGTTCCCGCGTGCGGCAAAAGCTGGTAAATGGACTGAATCGTAAAAAGGTCGGCACGGCTCAAATTCTGCACGAACGGCAGATTGAGCTTGCCGCTGCCGAAGAGCGAAAAGCCGTTAATCATCGAATCGAGCGCGCCGGTCGCGCCCGCGTTCGGCACGGCGACGAGCGAAATACTGTTGAAATAAGACGCGCCTTTCCACGCCGGTCGCGAGCGCCGCGCGGTCAAATTGTCCTTGCCGTACATTGCCGCGTAACGCGTAATCAGACCGCCCATCGAATGCGCGATCACGTTAAATTTCAGATCGGGACGATTCAAACCCGCGCGGAGAGCGTCGAGTTTCTGCAATAGAATCTGCGCGTTCTCGACATTATCAATCCGCCAATCGTACGGAAAAACGTAAAACGTGTCCGTCTCGCCGCCCGCCTGCGGATTATCAATTTTGCCTTCGGTAAAACCGTCCGCCTGCAAAGTTTCGATCAGTTTTTGATAAACCTCGACCTTCGGCGTAAATTTTATGAGCTGAATTTCGCGAATAATATCAACCGGAATGAGATTATCGCGATTCGCTTTAAGATTCGGCGAAATCGGCAGACGCAAATCGTCGTCTTTAGCGCGGCTCAGATCAAACCAAACCTTATTCTTATTGTCTTTATTAACAAGTTCCGAACCGACCAAACCCGGAATCAGGATTACCGGCAATCTGCCTTTTGCCGTCGGCTTAACCTCGGTTTTTTCGTCCTTTTTACTTTCTTTTTTGTCTTCTTTTTTACTTTCCGGCGTTTCCTTCTGCTTTTCGTCCTGCGCGAATGCCGCTTGATTAAAAACCAGCGAAACCGCGAAAAGCATTGCGAAAAGCCATCTGCCCAACCCGTTATTTTTTGACATAAATTTACCCTTGCTCGCTATTTTATAAAAAACTTTTCTAAAAATTAATACCGCAAGTCAGATGAAGACCATTATTTATTAGTTGTATTTTCATTGGTTATAATAGTTTGTGTCGGCGAAACGAGCTCGTAGCCGATTCCGCGCCAGACGATTTTGCGCGAAAAAAGCGCGCGCGCCGAGTTATAAAAAAACAGCGCGGGCGAGAAAATCCAGAGCGTGTTCTGCGTCCAAAACTGCTTTCTTAAGTGCGTTTCGTAATTTTGCAAAACGAGCCGCACGGCGTTCAGACGAAGCCACGATTTGCCAATACTGAATGCGGCGACGAGCAGTAAAGAAAGAAACGAAAACCAGAACGCGAACGAACCGATCGCATAAAAAAACAAATTAAAAACGCCCCAAATCCAGACGAGATTAAACAGAATTGCACCGATAAACGACATTTTCCACAAGTGCGGCGCATAAACGCGCGTGATTTTCATCTGCCGCGTCGTAAATTCCAGACACTCCTGAAACGAACAGTTTTCGACCGACGCGGCGAGCGCCTGCGGGACGAAATAAATCGGCAGATTCGCATCATTCAAAATCCTTGTAACGGTGAAATCGTCGGAAAGCGTACCGCGCCAGCGCTCGCGAATGCCTAAGTTTTCAAACGTCGTGCGGCGCAGCGCCATCGAACCGCCCCAGCAGAAATTGCTTTTCAGGTTCGCGCCGAGAGCCGACGCGATCGAGGCGTTCCAGACCGAGCGCATTTCCGCCGCGAAACTGATTTTTTTCGAGATAAACCAGCGATAACCGGTCGCCGCGCCGATTTGCTCGTCATTAAGCGGCGCGATCAAATTTCGTAGCCAATCAACGGAAGGTCGCGCGTCGGAATCCACGAAAACAAACGCTTCCGATTCGTCCGAAGCGTGCAGAACGGCTTCGCGCAGATTGTGAATCTTCTGGCTTTCGCTCTCGGCTTTTCCGGCGACGATTAGTTTTTTCCCGCAAAGAAGCAAAGGAGCAGAGTTTTCTAATATATTTCTTTGCGTCTTTGCTTCTTTGCGGGAAATTAACTTTTCAATGACTGAAACCGCCGCGTCCGATTCGGAATCAACCACGAAAATCACTTCATAACGCGGAAAATCCTGCCGCAAAAGCGCCGCAAGGTTTTCTTCCAAATCTTCGTCGAGTCCGCGACACGGCGCGAAAACGGAGACGAACGGCGCGAAATCGGACGGCGGCTCGGCAAGCTCTTTTTTGAAATAATTTAAGTATTCGAGACCGCCGCGAAAGGATTTCCAGCTCAGAAAACAGAGCGCGGCGGCAATGAAATAGAAAACGAAAATCATAATTTAACCGAGAAATTGTTTCAGATTTTCAATCGTTTTCACGGTCGCGCCGCGATTTTTCTGCATTACTTCGAGCGCGTTTTTCGATAATTGAGCGCGTTTTTCCGCATCGGTTAAAAGTTCCGTAAAAGCGCGCGCCAGTTCGTCGGCGACGGTTTTTTCGTCGGTTTCGGGCAATTGAACGAGCGCGCTTTTTTCTAAAAACTCTTTGACCGCCGCCGTAAAATTCATCGTGTAAAAGCCCGTCACGATCGCTTTTCCGGTGACGGCAGGTTCGAGAATGCTCTGCCCGCCGTGCGGAATCAGGCTGCCGCCGACAAAAACGATCTCCGCCAAAGGATACGCCGCGCGCAGTTCGCCGATCGAATCGAGCAGGATTATTTCCGCTCGTTTATCGCGTTCAGAAGGCGCTTCCGAGCGGCGAACCCATTCGAAACCCGTTTCGCCGATCGCGCCGGCAACTTCCGCAAAGCGTTCGGGATGGCGCGGAACGATCAAAAGACGCGGCAGTTTGCCGTCGAAATCCTTCCAGATTTTCTTAAATGCTTCGAGAATCCAGCGTTCTTCGGGCGCGTGTGTGCTCGCGGCGACGATTAACGGCGCGTCTTTGGTGATCGCAAAGCGCTCGCGAAACGTTTCGGTCAAATCGCTCGATTCGACGCCCTGGTCAAATTTGATATTGCCCGTTACCTTCACGCGCGTCGCGTGCGCGCCGAGCGACATCAGGCGTTTGGCGTCGGCATTTCCCTGCATCAACGCGAGATCGACATAGCCGAGAACGCGGCGGATAAAATTTTTGATATACGAATAGCGCTTGAAGGATTTTTCCGAAAGCCGACCGTTGACGATCGCGATCCGCGCGCCGCTGCGGCTTGCTTCGCGCAGAAAATTGAACCAGATTTCGGTTTCGACGAGCAAGATCACCGACGGCTTGAAACGGCGCAAAGCGCGGCGCACGCTGAAGCGAAAATCGAACGGGAAATAAAATATCTGTTCGGCGTGCGCTTTGAAAATATCGCGGGCGTGGTTTTGTCCGGTGCGCGTCGTCGTCGAAATTATCAGGCGATGCGCGGGAAATTGTTTTTTGATTTCTTCGACCAAAGGGCGCGCGGCGTTCGTTTCGCCGACCGAAACGCAGTGCAGCCAGACGACGCGGCGTTCGTCCGGCGTAAATTCCGGCAGAAATCCGAGCCGCTCCCAGAATCCGGCGGCGTATTTCTCTTTTTTAAGCAAAAAAACCGGCGACATGAGAATAAAGCCGACGGTCAAAAGAAAATTGTATAAAAAAAACATTTAACGTTGCAGGAAGTTTACAGCAAGTTTACAGGAAGTTGCAGAAAGTTAATTAAACTCTGCAACTTCCTGCAACTTTCCGTAAACTTCCGCAAACTTATTTGACGCGTTCCATATATTTCGATTCCGCCGGATTGACGCGAATCTTTTCGCCGGGAACGATGAACGGCGGCACGTAAAGAGTGACGCCGTTTTCCAGAGTTGCCGGTTTATTGGAATTCGAGGCGGTTGCGCCTTTCATCACGGGTTCGGTTTCCGAAACGACCAATTCCATCGAAGCCGGAAGCGTAATGCCGATCGGCGTTCCTTCGTAAAATTCGACGTCGATTTTGAGTCCCGCCATCAGCCATTGCGCGGCGTCGCCGAGTTCTTCTTCGGTGAGTGAAACCTGTTCGTAAGACTCTGAATTCATAAAATGATGATGCGAGCCGTCCGAGTAAAGATATTCCATCTTCTGCTGGTCTAACCGAACGACGTTGAGCGCGTCGTTCGAGCGAAAACGGTGTTCGAACGAGTTTCCCGTCAAAAGATTGCGGAGGCGCGTCTGCACCATCGCGCGCAGATTACCCGGCGTGTGATGACGGAATTCCATCACCTTGACGGGCGTTCCGTCAAAAAGAATAACCATTCCTTTTCTGATATCGTTTGCTGAAATTGCCATAAAGTTCTTAAAAAATCTCCGTATGTTAAAAATTTGCTGATGATTGCAAAAGAGATAGTTTAATTTTTACGAAGCGATTTTGTCTAGCGGACGCGTTTTGAAACCTCCGTTCAAACGGCGGCACGGCGACATTTCTCTTTACCCTAATCTAAATCTTGGCGTTTCCCAAAAAAGCCTTGAGCTTCGGAAGTTCAAGGCTTTTTATATATTTCTAACGGCGGGAAATCTCCCGACTCCGTTCATGAAGAGCCGAGAAAATTACCCGCAAACAAATTCAAGACTTAAGAAGCAATTACATTCTAGCCGCAATAAGAGCCTCTTTTCCGTTCCATGTCCCGCTCATTTGATCGTTGGAGGTTTTGAGGAATTTCTCGACGGAGCCCGTCGCGCCCCAGACAATGTTAATGCCGTTCAGCCCTTCGAGCGAAACGGTTCCTTTGTCGCGCGCGCCGGCGGGCGGCTGCGACGAGCTCGCTGGCTTAACAAGTGTCCACGAAACACCGAAGCTACGGTCGAAAAAATAATAGTAGGTTTCGTGCCGCCAGCCGACTACCCACCAACCGGGCAGCCATTCGGGAACCGGAACGCCGGCAGGCTTTGGCACAGAAGGAGTAGTCACGCTGCCGTCGCCGAGCAGGAGCTCGATATCGACCCAGCCCTGCATCAGGCTCGGGTCCCACATCGCCTGTTTTCTTTTTATTATGTCGTAACCGGTTTTTGACCCGCCCTGACCGGACTCCGCCGTATTCCACATGCCGCCCTCAAAATCGAGCGAGATGCCCATATGGAATTTCTTCGGTCGGAAAATGTCGCCGTATTTCGGCTGTGCGCCGCTCGACACCGGTATCCACGCGTGCTCCTTACCCCATTTTTTAACCATCGTATCGATGTCGAAACGCCCGAGATAATTCTTTGACCCGAGTTCTCTGCCGAACCAGCCGACAAACGCGTTGCAGGTGGTCATAATGCCGCCGGTCTTCCAATTTGCTTCGAGCGTCGCCTGGGACGTTCCCGTCATTTCCACAAACTTGCTCGCCGTCGGTCCGACTGAATTGATCTGCTGTCCGAGCGGCGGCACTTTCGACAAAATCTGCCGCGCGCGCTCCCTAATATCATCTGCCATAATTTAACTCCGTCTGAATATAATTTTTTAATTGCCGTCCGGATTGGCTGGCGCGAAACGCATACCCGAAGGTTCTTACCCAAACCGCCGCCCAATCGCCTTTAAAATTTAAAATCGGTAGAACCACTCAGCTCTAATATTTATTATGACGAGACGTGCCTGCTTTTTTGCAGAAATGAGATTCGCGGTAAACCTTCGCACCGCAGAGGCGCTTTTATCAGCGAAAGAAAAGCTCTAATGAAAGATGAATTAACATTCAGGAAAGGCTTGCACAAAAATTCGGAAAGCGGAGTGATTTTTAGAGATTAGCCACGAAAAGACACGAATTTACACGAATAACCTTAACAAATTCGTGTAAATTCGTGTTCATTCGCGGATAATCTTTGTTTTTTGTGCAAAGCTGATTAATTTTTGACGCGGTATGAAACATACACGCAGCCGTTTTTGAACTGCCTCGATTCGATCAGTTCGAGATCGATCCGGCGATTCATCTCGAGAAAAAGCGGAATTCCCTGCCCGAGCAGAACCGGGTGAATATTAAAGCCGATCTCGTCGATCAGTCCGGCTTCGAACAGCGTTTTCGCAAAATCGCCGCCGCCCATCACGCAGATTTCCTTGCCGTCCTGATTCTTTAAATCGCGGACAAATTCCGCCGCGTTTTCGCGGACGATCTCCGCGCCTTCCGCCGCCGCTTCTAAAGTTCGCGAAAAAACAAAGGTTTTGATTTCCGGATACGGATTTTCCTGAGCTTCAGTATGCTTGAGCGCAAATTCGTATGTTTTGCGCCCGAGCAGGATCGTATCAATTTTCCCCCAGAACGCAACCGTTACCGCAGCGGCTTCGTCCGACCACATCAGCCAGTCAACCCCGCCGTCCGTGCGGGCGATGAAATTATCCAGACTGTTCGCGACGCCGAAGGTAACTTTTCTCATAACTTTACGTTCTATTTAAGCGGCAGCGGCGCGGGTTCTTCGCCTTCCTTCGGCGGTTCGCGTCCGATGCTGCGGAAAATTTCGATGATCTGGTCGTGCATTGACTGGGCTTCCTTGTCGTCCGGATTGAGCTTCAAACCTTTCCGAAAATCGCCGAGCGCGGCACGATACTGCGCGGCTTTCGTCAATGCGAACGCGCGTTCGAAATAAGCCGCCGCCAAAGCCTTTTTCAACTTTTCGTCGTCCGGTTTGGCTTTCAAATCTTTGCCGGCTTTCTCGATCTTCGCCGTCATCGCCGTCACGTCAACCGGTTTCGACATCGGCGAATTTTGCGACGGTTGATCGGTTGACGCCGACGGACTCAACGCCGTGTTTTGATCGGTCGAATGACTCGAAACGACGAGCGAGTTGTTTTGATTCGCCGTCGTTGTCGCGGCGGGCGCGTTCGTCGTGGTTGGACGATTTACGCTGACGTTTGTATTAACACTTGTCGTCGCGCCGCCGCCGCAAGCCGCGAACATTGCCGCCGATAAACTTAAAACTACAATTTTTTTCATAAAACTATTAACTATCTTTTTGCTTCGACATACGGACGCGCCTGCACGATGTAAACTCGCCCGTTCATAATTCCCCATTCGATATCCTGCTCGACGCCGCCGAACATTCGTTTGATCTGACCGGCGATCTTGACCAGATTTCGCGCGACCGCGTCGGTCAAAACGCGTCGTTTGCCCGTAAACGGAACTTCCCTTAAACCGCCTTGCGCGTCCGGCACAAACATCGTTTCCTGATCGGAGCGCGTTAAAATCTGGATCGAGTTTGATTTCGGCGTGAACAAAATCTGTTCGGGAATCGCTATTTTTTTAGATTTGTCGGTCACGCCTTCGCCCGGTGTTGTGACGCCGATATTATGTCCCCAGGTCGCGCTGATATAAACCGCGCCTTTATTTTCCTTGTCGTACGGGTCTTTGGTAATCATCACGCCGCCGTTGTCCATCTTGACGCCGACCTGAACCAGAACCGCCATATAAGTTTCGGCATGTTCGACGAAATTTCGCTCTCTGGCTTCGTAGGCGGCAAAATTCCAAACGGAAGCCCAGACGGTTTTCACGCCTTCGATGATTTTTTCTTCTTCGGTCACGTTGTTGACGCTCGAATAGAGTCCCGCGCCTGAAAAGTTGCCCGCGTCTTCGGCGTTCGACGAACTGCGCACGAAAACGGCTTGCCCGCCGAGCGAAGCTTTCCATTTTTTGATGATTTCGGCTCTTAATTTTTCGTCAAACGTTCCTTTTTGAATCGTCGCGCGAAATTCTTCGAGCTTTTTGCGGCGATGCGACGGATTATGGATAAAATCGTTGTCGGTCAAAAAATTCTCAACGGTTTTGTCGAAACCGTTCGACTCCATAAACTTTTTGTAGTAAACGAACGGAATCCCGAAACCGTCGGGAACTTCGAAACTTTTGAGTTTATTCAAACGGACAACTTCGCCCAGGTTAGCCGATTTCGAGCCGTAAATAATGCTGTCCTTCTTGCGCATTTCCGACAGCATTGCGAGTTTTGTGACATCCAGATTCGACGGCGGCGCTTTCAGATCATCGCGACTGTAAATCGGGATAATATTCGGTCTATTGTCAATGCATTCCTTCGTATTGCACGGCGTGAGCTTATAATCGGTAAGCGTCGTTTCGAGCACGAACCAGCTGCCGTTGTATTTTCTAAACAGTTCGTTGGCGTTTTTGATGTAGGCATTAGGCACGTTCCAGCCTTTCGCGAGCAGATTGACGTGCGATAAGGGCGACGAAGGTTTTGAAATGATGATCCCGGCGACCGGCGGCAAATCCTGCGGCAATTCGTTCAAGACGACGATTTCGTTGTAGCCGATTTCGACCGTGTCGTCGAGCTTGTCAATAACGTGAATGCGCCCGACGCTTTTTGCCGTATTGAGCGCGAGATATTCCTGATTTTGGGAAATTTCGGACGCCGTGATCGTCGGAATATTCAGTTCAGCCGCTAAATCTTCGTGGCGGATCGAGTTCGGCTTAAACGCGACTTCGGTAAAAAACGCCTGATTGATCACATCGTGCGTCAGTTTGATCAGATCGGCGGGAATCGTGTCGCCTTCCCAAAACTCGAACGTAAATTTCTCGACCGGCGCCTGCCACGCGATCGTGCCGACGATCAGGCGCCGTTTGTCGTTAACGTAAACGTCTTTGAAAAATTCCTCGCCGCGTTTTAATGAAAGATAGATCGCGTTCGCAAAATCCTGGTGAAAGCGGTATTTTTGCGAGTTTACGAAATAGATTTTGTTTTTATCGCGGCGGTCGATGACAAACATCGCGTGCGGCAGCGCATACGGCGTCTTTGCGTTGTAAACCCGCGCCATCGCGTCGAAATCGGCTTGCGATTTGATCGCGTTCAAATAACGCTTCGACGAATCGGACTTGGTCTTTAATCCCTCGTTGCCGTTTTGAGAAGGCGAAGGCTTGCGCGACATCTGTGCAAAACCGGTGAGCGGTAAGCAGAAAGCCGCGAGCAGCAGAAGCGCCGCTAAATGATTCGTAATTCGTAATTCGTAATTCGTAACTCGCCGCATATAATCCGTAATTTTCATTTTCCGACTCCGATCTTCTGACGCTGGTTGATGGTCATCAAACGCAGGTCGTCCAAAGTTTCGATGCTTTTGACGGTCACGCGCAAATCGCGGTAGATTCCGTCGGTGATGTAATAAATCCAGCCGTGAACGCGAACGTCCTGCCCGCGCAGCCACGCGTCCTGCAAAATCGTCGTTTCGCCGACGCTGACGACTTGTTCGATGACGTTAATCTCGCATAATTTGTCCAAACGATCTTCATAAGTTTTCAAGTCGTCGAGTTCGGCTTGATATTTATGCGCCAAGTCCTGAATATGCCGCAGCCAATTGTCGGTCAAACCAAGCCGCGTATCGTCGAGCGCCGCCATCACGCCGCCGCAGCCGTAATGACCGCAAACGATGATATGTTTGACTTTAAGAACGTCAACCGCAAACTGTATCACCGACAGACAATTCATATCGGTATGAATGACGAGATTGGCGATGTTGCGGTGAACGAACATTTCGCCCGGCATCAGCCCGATGCTCGTCGCGGGCGTGATGCGGCTGTCCGAACAGCCGATCCAGAGAAATTCGGGAGTTTGCAAACCGGCGAGCTTTTCGAAAAAGTCCGGTTCGTTCTCCTTCATTTTTTCCGCCCAATTTTTGTTTTTCTCTAAAAGATGTTTTAACGAATCCATTTTTTTATCAGCGAATAAATATATTAGCCCGTTCGCGCTATTTCTTCAAAATTTCCTCGATCGCATCGCAAGCAACGAGCGTTCCGTTTTCCGAATTAACGATTTTCGCGGCGTCAAGCGCCTTTGTCTTGTAGCTTTCGTCCGACAAAAGCGCGCGCAATTCTTTTGCCGCCGTTTCCGCCGTGTAACGCTCGCGCGCGATGATTCGGGCAACGCCCAAACGCTCGCAGCGCGCGGCATTGTCGGGTTGATCGTGTGAATACGGCATAAAAAGATGCGGCACGCCGGCGCGCAAAACCTGCGATGTCGTACCGACTCCGCCCTGATGCACAACCGCTCCCGCTTTCGGGAAAACCTGCGAATAAGGCGCATACGGCACGGCAATTACCTGGCTTTCATTTTCAACTTTCCATTTTCCGTTTTCCATTATCTTCGGCATTTCGTTAAAAATCCCGTACAGCAAAACCGCGCGTCTGCCCAAAATCTTTGCCGCCTTTGCGCTTTCCTCGAAAAAATCGCGCGCGTCCATCACCGCCGCGCTTCCAAGCGTAAAAACGATCGGCGGTTCGCCCGCATCGAGAAAGCGCGCCAGATTTTCGTCGATCGCGCCGTAATCGTCGCGCCCGTCGTAAAAACAAAAGCCGGTCTGCAAGGTCGAGACTGCCCAATCGGGCTGCGTCGTGCCGAGAACTTTCGAAAACATCGCGAGATTGAGCGTGTCGGATTTTCCCTCGAAAAGCGGGTTGCGACCTTCGTTCAAACCGATCTCGCGCCGAAATTCGCGATACGGCTCGAACCACGAATTGATAATTTTCCTGACAAGAGCAAACATTGCGCCGTGAAACGCGCTGCCGAGAAAGCGAAAATGCCGCAGCCAGATCGCGGTCGGCGGCACGAACGGGTCGTAAGCCGAAAGAAAAGTTCCCGGCGCGAGCGTCGTCGTGACCCATTTGATGCCGGTTTTTTCGGCGACCGACGGCGCGGCGAAAACTACTTCGGTCGAAATCATCAAGTCCGCGTCGCCGACGGCTTCCATCAGATCGTCGTACATCGCGCGCACATTCGGCAGAATCAACTCGCGCAAAAGCAGTTCCGAGCCTTTTGCAGCGTCCATCAATTTGCGGGCGAGTTCCTTGTTGTCGGGATTAAGATGCGGGCGCATCGGGCGAAATTCGAAGCCGAGCAGCTCGATCTTTTCGCGGTAAAACTCCATCGCCGCGAAAATTACGGTGTGACCGCGACGTTTTAGTTCGATTCCCAATGCGTTCATCGGGTGCATATCGCCGAGCGAGCCGAAAACGGCAAAAACTATTTTCATATTTTTTGTTCGCCCTTCGGATTCGGGATTTCGGATTTCGGATTTCGGATTTCGGAATCAATCTGCGTTTGCGCCGTCATTTCGTTTATCTGCGGCGTTTCTTTATCTTCAAATTCTTCGTCATCATCAAATTCGTCGTCTTCAAGCTCTTCTTCTCTTCTTCTCTCCTTCTCCTCTTCTTCGCGAAGCCGCTCGGCTTCGCGAATGTCATTTCTTTTCTTGACCTCGACGCGAACGCTCAGGAAAAACGAAACTGCGCCGAAAACCGCCGCCGCAAACGCGCGGTCGCCGTTGCCCTGCCACAAAAAATAAGCGGCGACTCCGCCCAGAATCGCCGCTAAAATTTTAAAAACTATTTCCATTTGCTATTCGTCTTTGAGTTCTTCCTTTGCAATCCGGCTTGCCGTCGCCGACTTACCGCGCTTTTTTAAAAAGTATCTTATAACCAGATAAATCGGCAAAACGATAAAAATCAAAAACGGCAAAATCGCGATCACGAACGACACCAATCCGAGTATAAAACTGAGCGCCGCGTCGAAACCTTTGCCGAACGATTCTTTCAAACGATAGCCGAAGCCGTCCGTATTTGCCGTAAAAGCGGTCGGCGTTTGCAGGCGGATTTTGATCGTCGAAAGCGATGCCTGATTTTCGAGAAAACGCTTTCTGCCCTCGATTCGCTCGATCTCGCCGCGCACTTCCGCTAATTGCCGCTGCACTTCCAAGGCGTCTTCGACCGTGTTGGCGCGCTTCATTATTTCGAGAAACTGAGCTTCGAGCGATTTTTTCGCCTTTAATTGCGCCTCGATGTCAATAAACTCTTCCGTCACGTCGTCCGATTTAACGGTTTCGACAACGACGCGGCTCGCGGTTTTGCGGATTTCTTCGAGCGTTTCGCCGAACTTTTCCGACGGAACGCGAACGTTCATCGTGACCGTATCGCGCTTGCCGCTGCGCGCATCGCTGCTCGATTGCTGTGATTCGACGACGAAACCGCCCTTGCTTTCGGCAATCGCGGTGATTTTCTGCTGCGCTCCGTCGGGCGCGTCCGACTCGAGCTGCAAATCGGCGTTGCGAATGATCTTTCGCTCGGTCACGACCGGCTGATTCTGAACGTTTTCCGCCTGATTAAGCGAAACCTGCTGCGTAAAGGCTTGGCTCGGAGTATTTCCGCCGCCGCCGCCGCCGCCGCCGCCGCTTGTATTTGTCGTCCGACTCGCTTGTTCGGCTTGCGGCGCACTTTGATAGACAGCGGCATTCGAATTACTGGTGCTGTAAGACGCGCTTTTTTCTCCGGCGCAGCCGCCCAACACCGCCGCCGACAATACCAACAAAATCTTCGCTTTCATCATAATTTTCTCCTTCGTCAAAAAACTTGTTTGTTTAAGAACGAACGAATCAGCCCGCCTTGCGCGCGACTTCTTTAAAGCTTTTGCCCGTAAAAATTGCGTGGATCGCCTGAAATATGCGGCGCAGCGCGCGGAAAACCTTCGGCGCGAACCACACGAAGAAAATCGCGAAGATCAGCAAAAAGACGGCGAGAATAACAGGCGCGAAAACCGCGAGAATCGCTCCCGTAAAGGCGATGATGTCTTCGACGATCGAAAGAATCCAGTTTGAAACCGGTTCGGGCGAAAGATTCGCTCCGGCGCGTAAGGCGGCTTTCGTGCCGTGCGACGAAAGCGCGAGCGTACCGCCGAGCATTGTGGCGATAACGTTGAGCGCCGCGCCGTCGCCGGTCGTCGCCGAATAAGCGACCGCCGCGCCCGCCGGAACGCGGATAAACGTATGCACGACGTCCCAGACGCTGTCGACATACGGAACCTTATCGGCGACGAATTCGATAAGGTAGAGACCGGCGGCGATGCCGATAATCCACCAGTTACCGAGAACGTCGAGACCGCCCGGAAGATTCGCCGCGCCAAACTTTTGGAGCAGTCCCAAAACCGTCACGGTCGCATAAAGATTTATCCCCGAGGTCCACGCCGAACCCAAAGCCAGTGTTAATGTCGAAAACCAGTCCATATTCATTCACCATTTATCATTGAACATTTAACATTTATCATTGAATAAATTTTATGTAAATCGTTTTTTTGATAAATGATAAATGGTAAATGACAAGTGTTTACTCTTCTTCTTCAACCGCGTCGTCGCGCTTGATGCCGAATTTTTCGAGGCGATACTGCAAGGTTCTGAAGGTTAAGCCCAAAAGCTTCGCCGATTTCGTGATGTTGTTGTCGGTTCTGTCCATCGCCTGCATAATCAGGCTGCGCTCGACGTCTTCGAAATTGACGCCTTCGGGCGGCAGCTTGACGAGATCGTTCGACGCGGCGGCGGGACGAGAACCGTTTGTCATTTCGGGCGGCATATCGTCAAGCGTGATCGTGTCGTTTTCGCACAATAAAATGGCGCGCTCGATTGCCGATTCGAGCTGGCGGACGTTGCCCGGATAGCTGTAATCTTCGAAAATCCGCCGCGCGTCGGGGCTGATCGAAACTTTGCGGTTCGAGGTTCGCGTGTGTTTTTTGATGAAATATTCCATCAAAAGCTGAACGTCCGTGCGGCGCTCGCGAAGCGGCGGAATTTCGATGCTCAAAACGTTCAGGCGGTAATATAAATCTTCGCGAAACGAGCCTTCCTGCGTCATCGCGAGCAAATCGCGGTTGGTCGCCGCAACGACGCGCACGTCCGTGTTGATCTCGCGCGTCGCGCCGACGCGTCGAATCTGTTTTTCCTGCAAAGCGCGCAGCAGTTTCGCCTGTAACGAAACATCTAATTCGCCGATTTCATCGAGAAAAAGCGTGCCGCCGTCGGCGACTTCGAACAAGCCTTTCTTTTCGTTGACCGCGCCCGTGAACGAGCCTTTCTCGTGTCCGAAAAGTTCGCTTTCGAGCAAGTTTTCGTTGATCGCCGCGCAGTTCACGGCTTGAAAAACCTGATCGGTGCGTAAACTGTTGTTGTGAATCGAACGCGCGATCAGCTCTTTCCCCGTGCCGGATTCGCCGCGAATCAAAACGGTCGAATTCGATTTCGCGACTTTCAGGATCATCTTTTTGACCTTATCCATCTCGGGCGAACTCGAAACGATTTCCGCGTCGAGATTCGTTAATTTATTCAAAGCGCGCGAAATCGTTTCCAATAATTTTTCGCGATCATACGGCTTTTGCAGATAATCGAACGCGCCGAGTCGCAGCGCATCAACCGCCGAATCGACCGTCCCGTGCGCCGTCAGAAGCAAAACGATGATCGATTTATCGAAATCCGTCAACTGCTTCAAAAGGTCAAGCCCGCTCATGCCGGTCATTTTCAAATCCGTCAACACGAGATCGAAATGCCGGTCGGCAACAAACTTCATCGCCGCTTCACCCGACGATGCGGTCGTCACGTCGTAGCCTTCGCCCGACAGAATCATCTCCAAAATCTCGCGCTGAGATTTTTCGTCGTCCACTACTAAAATTGATTTTCTTGCCATACTGTTAAATATTACTGCGTTTTAAGTTTAGTATAAATTTCGTTGTAATACTTGATAAAGGGTTCGGTTATATCGTCAATATCACCTAAAATCATTCCTTTATCATCTGCTGTCCAGTCAACAATAATATAACTTTTTTCCTTTGCGAATTGCTTGATTGCATCGCCGACTCTTTGATAAACGTCCACAAAAATCTCGGCTTTGCGTTTCTCGTAGAAAATTTTTGCTTCTTCTTCCTTTTGTTTATATTCGGCTATTAATTTTTCATATAGTTCCGATGTTTGTTCGAGCGACATATAATCCCCTTGCGGAAATTCCTTTACTGCTGCTCGAAATTTATCAAGCTCTTTATCAATTTTTTTAATTCTTTCCTCTAAAACCGCTAATTCGCCTTTTTTCGGCTTGAACTCAGCATCAAGTTTTTCCTGCGCGGCGATAACTTCCCGAATTCCCTTTTCCTTATCGTAAAAAACGTTCGTATCAATCAAGCCGATTTTCATCGCGGCGGAATTCGGCGTCTGCGCGAACGCCGAAGCCGCGAGGATTAGAACAAATATCAAACTTTGGATAAAAATCGGGAAACTTTTCATATTCTTCTGCAAATTAAGTAAAAAACGACTAGCGGGAGACATGCTTGAATTCAACAGCCAGTTCCTTTGATGTTCGAATCAATTGTTTTACTGTTTGAGCCGAATGCTTTGTTATAAAACTCATATCCTGCAAGATTCGTTTTCTTACGCCCAAATATCGGCTTTTGCGTCGCCGTTCTGGTTTTTCGGCAGCTTGACGACAAACTTTGTGCCTTCGTTCGGCACGGACGTGACTTCGATAATGCCGTTGTGAACGTCAACGACTTTTTGGACGATTGCAAGCCCCAAACCCGTGCCGGTTTCTTTGGTCGAGAAATACGGCTCGAAGATTTTCGGCAGGTTTTCTTCCGGAATTCCTTTGCCGGTGTCCGTAATTTCGATGCGCACATATTCGTCTTCTGGCGAAATTCTGACGTTTAGATTGCCGCCCGTCGCTTCCATCGAATGCACGGCGTTGATAAAAAGATTGTTGAAAAGCGAGCGCAAGTATTCGGCGTCAGCCATAATCTGCGGCACGTTTTCCTGTTCGACGACGCTGATCTTGATATGACATTCCTCGGCTTGCCCTTCGACGATCCGCAAACTGTTCTGGATAACTTCGCGCACGTCGGTCGGCAAAAGCGTCGGGTTTGCGGGACGCGAATAACTCAGAAAATCCGTGATCTGCCCGTTAATCCGCGCGACTTCCGCTTTTAACTGCGCCGTCAGCTTGATGAAATCGGCGCGGCGCGCGTCGTCGTCGGGCGTAAATTTCGCGCGTAAGTGATCGAGCGAAAGATTGATGTAATTTAGAGGATTGCGGATTTCGTGCGCGATCGCCGAACCTAATCTGCCGACGACCGCCGACTTTTCGACTTCCTGAAGTTTCGCTTCGAGTTCCTGTTTTTTCTCCAGTTCGGCGGTCATCTCGTTAAAGCGCGCCGCGAGTTCGCCCATTTCGTTGCGCTGCCCGTCGTCCTTGACGCGCACGCCTAAATTTCCGGCGGCGATCTCGCGCGCGGCGTTTGACATATCGGCGATCGGACGCGTAAACCGCCAGACGAGCAGGATGGTGATAAACGACGAAAGCGAAAGAACGCCGAGCGTGTAAACCAGCGGCTGCGCGGCTTTTTGCGCCGCTTCCCGTTTATCGCTTTTGAGAATCACCATCACATACCAGCGACCTTTGATCGTATCGACCGGAATTACGTGCGCCTCGCCGTCATACTCGACGGTCAGATCGGGATTCGCGTTCGGAAATTTCGCGGCGTCCGCGCCGAGCCGCTTCGCTTCCATCAGCGGCGGCAGATTCTTCGCGTCCGCCAAGTTTTTATAGACGGTTTCGCCCTGAGCGCCTTCTGTCGGCACTAAATCTTCGCTGTTCAGGCTGTCGGTGATCTGCCAGTTTTGATTGATGACGATGATGTCCTTGATGCGCTCGTTGATCTTCTCGTTAAAAAACGTCTGATCTTCGCGTTTCACGAGATCGGAAAGATAATCGGTCGAAGTAATGCCGCCCGTGCCGAGCGCAAACCCGGCAACCAGCGCCTGTTCCTGCTTTTCGCGCAGACGATTATTTTCCGCCTGCGTCCGCAGATTCAGATAATATTGAAACCCGAGCGTCGTGATTAAAAGAATCACCAGAATAATCAAAAGCCTTGCGCGAAATGTATTTAAGAAGTTCATTTTTGGTTTTCGGTCTTTGGCTTTCGGTTTTTGGCTTTCGGTTTTTAATTTTACCTTCCGCCTTCCGCCTTCCGCCTTCCGCCTTCTCCTTTTTACCTTGCCCTTCAACCTTTCCGAATGGTATAGTCTTTCTTGGCTGAGAGGCAAATTTTCAATCAATTTAGAAGTCTTTTGCTTCATACTAGTCCGGCTTTCCCCTAACATTCATACCTGAAAGATTAAAAAGAAAGAGGTTTAACCGATGTTTTTCGCTCGAGAAAAGTTGTATTTCAAACTTGCAGCCCTGTTGTTTGTGATTGCCGCCGCCGCTAATTCAGGCTTCGCTCAAAGAAAAAAAACTCCTTCGAAACCCACTCCACAGCAAGCTTCCAAAACTCAAACGCTCGTCAAAAAAACCGCTTCCGTTAAAGAAAAAACCTCCCGAACTGTTGATTCGCGCTCGCGCGTCGAAGAAAGACGCATCGCCGATGCGCGCCGCGCCGAAGATCAGCGCCGCCGTCAAGCCGCGTTCGAAGCCCAAAACCGCCGCGACGAGGCGATTCGCGAAATGCGGATGAAAAAGGTCGTCTTCGAACGCAGCCTGCGCACCGAAACGGTTGACAATATCCTGGGCGACAACCTCGAAGGCGAAGATATGGAAGTGCGCCGCGCGGCGATCAGCGCGCTCGGCAGTCACGCCGGAACGGTCGTCGTGCTCGAACCGCAGACGGGCAGAATTCTTTCGATCGTCAATCAAAAATGGGCGATCCGTCAAAGCTTCAAGCCGTGTTCGACGATCAAACTCGTGACGGCGTTTGCAGGACTTAACGAAAGTCTGATCAATCAAAGCGGCATTATCACGCAGCGAAATTTCGCAATGAATCTCGACGACGCGCTCGCCTATTCGAACAACGCTTATTTTCAGCGCGTCGGGATCGATCTCGGCAGCCAGAAAATGGTCAATTACGCGCGACTTTTGGGTTTGGGCGAGCCGACCGGTTTGAACGTCCAAGGCGAAGTCGGCGGGCGCGTTCCGGACGGCAACAACAATGCGCGAATTTATTCGCACGGCGACGATTTTCAGGTAACGCCCTTGCAGCTTGCCGTGATGGTTTCGGCAATCTCGAACGGCGGGCGACTCGTCGTTCCGCAAATTCCGCGCACGACTTTTGAAAAAGCGAATTTCCGTGGGCTTATGAAACGCCAGATCAATCTGCCGCCGAATTCGCTTTTACGCCTCATTCCCGGAATGATCGGCGCGGCGGCTTACGGCACGGCGCGGCGCGGCGTTGACCAGTCGCTCGAAATCGCCGGCAAAACCGGCTCGTGCATCGGAAACGGTTCGTGGGTCGGACTTTTCGCGTCGGTCGCGCCGATCGAAAACCCGCAGCTTTCGGTCGTCGTTATCCTGCGCGGGCAAGGCGAACGCGGAAAATACGCGGCGGCGGTTGCCGGACAAATCTACAACGCGCTGCGCCGACGCATCAAGACGGGCGGCAAAATGAATTTCGCCAAACTTCCGGTACAGATGAAACCGCAGTCGAAAGTTGACGCCAAGACCGCCGCCGAACTCGACGACGCCGACAGCGAAGATTCGGACGAAAACGGAACCGTCCGGCAAGGGAAAAAAGGCGATGCTGACGAGCTTGAAACGAGCGTCGTGACGCCGCAGGTCGTGACCAATCAAAGACAAACCAGCGTGAAGCCCGAAAACCGGCAACAAACGCCGATCTTTCCGACCGTCGTAATCACGAAAAAGCCCCGAAATGAAACAACTACCGACCGGAATGAAATAACCCGCCCGCGCATCGTCATTAAAAATTGATTTTTGGGTTTTTGGTTTTTGGGTTTTGAAAGAATTGGGTGATTGATAAGTAGATTCCGAAAGATGGAGTATCAGAACAAAAAAGCCAAAAACCAAAAACCCAAGACCAAAGACCAAAAACAAAATCAACCCCGATTTTTAAAATAATGAAAAGTTTTGACCTAAAACTTTTCATTATTTTTTTGTCGCATTTTAATTCCCCGATTTCGCTTCCGTTCGCGCCGTTTCATTTTTCCCGAACAACCCGATTTTTATAAAGCTCAGGCTTGACACAAACGTAAAAACTGCGTGATTATTTAGTTTCCGTTTATCCTATACGGTTTGGTTGGTTTATCAATACAGATAAAAAATTCGTATCGCGTTTCGCGCAAAAAATTGCAACCCTTTTTTTGTCGAAGCCATCTATCAAATCGCAAACCAGGGAATTAAATAAATTCCGGCTTTTGCTAACAAATTTTTAAGAATTAACACGCTTTGGAGGAAATTAGATTAATGAAAACCTTATTTAAAGTTTTGACGCTGGCGGTCGTGATAACCGCTTTTTCGGCACTCACATTCGCGCAAGATGACAACGGCAACAAATTGAAGGCGCTGTATGATCAGTTTAGAACTGAAATTAAAGCCAAGTGCGGCGAACGCGCTCCGGCGCTCACGACCGGCAGAACGATTATTGATACTTTCGAGCCGAAGTCGGGCGAAACGGATGCTGCCAAGCTCGAATTTTACAATCTCAACAAACCGGTTATTGATTTCGTCAAGACAAGAGTTGGGGCAATCCAAAAAGAAGATCCGGCTTGCAAACGCAGCACAGCTTATAACGATAAATATACGGCTAAAGACTGGGCAGGTTTCTTCGCCGCCGGGAAAGACGTGATTACCGCCGAAGGACCTGATTCGGGCGTTACGCTCGACGTTATGTTAGACCTCGTTTCGGTCGGTTACGACCGCGCGGTGGTTGATAAAATCGACACTTTCAATGCCGAAACTCTGAGCTATGCGAAGACGGCGCTCGACAGAATCCAGGCGGGCAAACCTTCGTCAACCGGAAAATACGGCGTGTTCGTTCCTTTTAACACGAAAGATGAAGCGCAGAGCTGGCTTAATTACATCATCGGCTGGGAAATGTACAACAAAATGAACCAGAAGAAAGATGCTCTGCCCTATTTTTACAAAGCAGCGCAGGTTGGGACTGCCAAGAAAAACGATACGACGGTTTACACGAATATCGGTCAGTACTATCTCGAAGAAGCGATTGCGCTCGAAGCTAAATACAGAGAACTGCGCAAAGCCAACAACAACGAAGACAACGACGAAACCAGAGCGCTTCTGGCATTAGCCAGAGGAACGGCTGACCGCGCGAGCGACGCCTTCGGCAGAGCATACAAAATCGCGTCGGCTGACCCGAAACTGGCGACCTTGAAAACCAATATCGCCAAAACCTTGACCGACCTTTACAAATTCCGCTTCAATCTGGCGGACGCGAAACAGGCGGACATTGATAAATATGTCGCGGCGCTGGTTGCCAAACCGATGCCCGACCCGTCATCGGCGGTAACGCCGGTTGTCGAAGCAACACCGACGACGACGACAACGACCTCGACGACTTCGACGACGCTGAACACGACGAATGCGGCAACGACGACGACACCGACGCCGGCTGCAACGACGAACAGCACCAAAACGACGCCGACGACTAAAACGACGCCCAAAACGACGACAACGGTTAAAAAACCCGTTAAGAAAAAAGGAACTCGTTAATATTTCAGCGGTTATTTCTTAAAAACCCGAGCCGAACGCAAAAATCATTGCGTTCGGCTTTCTTTTTTGCTCCATTTTTCATTAAAATTAGCCTCAGATGGCAAACACTCTTGCGAAACTCGAACATCTGCTCGGTTATAAATTCCAGAATCTCGCGCTTCTCGAACGCGCCGTGACGCATCGTTCGTGGGCACACGAACACTTGCCCGACGGCGACGAGGAAAAAGTTCGCGAGCTGCAAAACGAATCGTTCGAATTCGTCGGCGATTCGGTGCTCGGACTGGCGATTGCCGAACAGCTTTTCGTCAAAAACCCGACGGTCAGCGAAGGCGATCTAACCCTGATGAAGCATCATCTGGTCAGTACCGAAACGCTCGCGCGGATCGCCGGAACGCTCGATCTGGGTGAATATATGCGCGTCGGGCGCGGCGAGGAAAAAACCGGCGGACGCCGCAAACAGGCGCTTTTAGCCGACACCTTCGAAGCGATCATCGCCGCGATTTTCTTCGACACCGGCTATATTTCCGCGCGCAATTTCGTCAACCGGATTTTCACCGAAGAAATGCGCAGCGCGACGCCGCGCTCGTCGCTTGATTACAAAACTCTGCTTCAGGAAACTTTGCAGGCAAACAAACTTGCCGCGCCGACGTATACAGTAATTAAGACCGAAGGACCGCCACACCAGCGGACGTTTTTTGTCGAAGCGCAATGGGAAGGCGGAGCCGTCAGCGGTCGGGGAAATTCGATAAAACAAGCCGAGATGCAGGCGGCAAATCTCGCTCTGCAGGAGCTGAAATCCGAAACGCCGGACGAAGCGCGACAAATAAGTTGAATTGTTTTATCCTTGAAATTCACATTAAATTTTTTGAAAGTATGAGTAAAAACGAAAAAGAAGTGCTGCCGCCCGAAGTCAAACCCATCGGACCGCCGAAATCCATTTTTCGCGAATATCTTGAGTCGTTTGTCGTAACTCTGGTGATGGCGATTTTCGGGATGACGTTTGTTCTCCAAGCCGTCACGGTTCCGACCGGTTCGATGCAGAACACGATTTTGATCGGCGATTATCTTCTGGTCAATAAATTTATCTTCGCACCCGGCGGCAAACCTCTGCCGTTTATGCCGCAGCGCGAAATCGAACGCGGCGACATTATCGTTTTCAAATTTCCGGGCTACCCGAAAGAATTAGCGAAAAACGCGCGCGAAATCGCTCAAGCGGGTGTGCCTTACCAGACCAATTTTGTCAAACGAGTAATCGGACTTCCGGGCGATACGGTCGAATTCCGAAACAACGAGGTTTATGTCAACGGTCAACAGCTCGCCGAACACCGCATTACCGCTGAATCGCCGCTCGATCGTTCGGGCAATGAAGACGATCAGGCAGCGCTCGAAGTAAAATCCGAAGAACAAAAAACGGCAGACGAAAAATACAGCGTTTATTATTCCGAAGATTCGATGGAACTCGCCAAAGCAGGAAAGCTCAAGCCACCGGGAGTTTACGGAGTTGAAGGAAAAAGTATCAAAGTTCCGGGTGACAGCTATTTTGTGATGGGCGACAGCCGCGACCACAGCCTCGACAGCCGTTATTGGGGCGTCGTTAACCGTGATCTGGTGATCGGTCGCGCAATGTTCGTTTACTGGTCGTGCGACCGCGCCGCGAGCGGCGGAAGTATGCTCGGCTGCATCACTAGCCCGCGTCTTAATCGCATCGGCAAATTGATAAAGTAAGTTTTGAATCGCAGAGATCGGAGAGGCACAGAGTTTTATAAAATTAACTCTGTGTCTCTTTAGTCTTTGTGATGTAATATTTTTACAATGAATCTGAAATTTAGCGAAGAAGTGTCAGACGCGCTGGCGGAAAAAAAACCGCTCGTCGCGCTCGAATCAACCGTTATCGCCCATGGTTTGCCTTACCCGCAAAACATCGAAACCGCGCAATCTTTAGAGAAAAACGTGCGCGACGGCGGCGCGATTCCGGCGACGATCGCGGTTTTCGACGGTGAATTCTGCGTCGGATTGAACGCGCAACAAATCGAGCGGCTCGCAACCGAAGAAAATATCCGCAAAATCTCGCGCCGCGATCTGCCGGTCGCCGTCGGCAGGAAATTAAACTGCGCGACGACCGTTGCAACGACGGCATTTATTGCTCATAGGGCAGGCATTAAAGTTTTCTCGACGGGCGGAATCGGCGGCGTCCATCGCGGATTCGATTGGGACGTTTCGGCGGATTTGCCCGAGCTTGCGCAAACGCCGATCACGATCGTCTGTTCGGGCGCGAAAATCGTTCTCGATCTGCCCGCCACGCGCGAATGGCTCGAAACTCACGGCATCACGATTCTCGGCTGGCAGTGCAGCGAGCTTCCCGCTTTTTATTCTTCAAAAAGCGGTTTATCGGTTGACGAAAGAATCGAAAACGCAAAGGACGCCGCCGCCGTTATCAGAGCGCGCGATGACTTAAAACTGTCCGGCGCGATTCTTTTAACCGTTCCCGTTCCGCGCGAATTCGAGATCGAAGCCGAAACTTTAGAAAACATTCTCGCCGACTCGTTAAAGCTCGCCGCCGAAAACGGTATTCGCGGCAAGGAAACGACGCCGTTTCTGCTCTCACAAATGTCCGAACGAAGCGCCGGAAAAACGCTCGCGGCAAATATCGCTCTGCTCGAAAACAACGCGCGTGTCGCCGCCGAAGTCGCGGTCTCGCTGCTTTAGTTGCAAGTTTCAGGTTGCAAGTTTCAAATTAAAAATAAACCAACCTGAAACTTGCAACCTGAAACTTGAATTTTATTAATAATTTTTCTTGCCAAATTCCGTCTGCTTTTGCTAATCTAACTAACACAATTTAATGTCGCCGAAGCTGTCTGAAAGCAGCACGGGGGAACCAACTTTTGGGGCGCATCTGAAATTTCAGAAGAAGACTTCTTCGCTTTTAGCCCGTCAGCTAACCTCGTAGGCGTTATCGAAGAAGGACACGATGAGTTTTCCGCCGGAGAGTGTGAAGTCAAGTGGACTTTACACTCTTTTTGTTTATACGGGCGACGAATTGTTTTCTTTGACAAATTAACAAGAATTTACGCAGGAATTTACGGAGGTTTTGATTGTTATGAATCGAAGATATTTTTGGCTGATACCTGAATTTACGAAATTTCGCACGGTTTTTGAAACCGCTGAAACGGTGATTGGCGTCAATGACGAAAACGAGCATCGTTTGTTTCGCAAAGACACGGGAAAAATCTGTTTCGACGAGCGCGACGCTTTGCGGCTGTCGATCGTCAAGCTGACTGAATTTGAAACCGAAGAATTTTTTATCGAACAAACGCGAGCGGTTTATGTATGAACGAGAAAAAGTAATCAAATTCAGATTCGGATTAACGTTTGTTTCGGCGGTTTCATTATTTTTGATGAGCTGTCTGCCTTCTCCGCCGGGCGTTCCCGGCGACTCGGGCGGAAAAACTACGCGGACGATCACGGTTTACGGCTTTTCGATCATGAAGGAATCGCTCGAAAAGGAAATTTACCCGGCCTTTGCCGCTAAATGGAGAGCCGAGCACGGCGAAGACGTCGCGTTTCAATCATCCTTCGCGGGTTCGGAAACGGTTACGAATCAAATCCTACAGGGCGCGCCCGCCGACATCGGAATTTTTTCGATCGAGCGCGACATTGATCGTTTGATCGCCGCCGGACATGTTCCGACCGATTGGTATGTCACGCCGCAGAAAGGCATCGTCAATAAAACGCCGTTCGTCATTCTCGTTCGCAAAGGAAACCCGAAAGGCATCACGGATTTTGCCGATCTTGGCAAGGCGGGCATCAAATTAATTCATCCCGACCCGGTCAGCTCGGGCGGCGCGCAGTGGTCAATTCTCTCGATTTACGGCTCGGAACTTAAAAAATCCGAAGCCGAAACCGGCACGAAAGACACGATGCGCGCTCTAAATACTTTGAACACGATCTGGCGCAACGTCATCTCGACGCCCGGTTCGGCGCGCGAAGCCCGGACGCAGTTTGAACTCGGGCAGGGCGACGCGCTGATTACTTACGAGCTCGAAGCGCTTTTGATGAAGGACGCGAACGCGCAGATTGACGTTGTGATTCCGAAATCCACGATTTTCAGCGAACATCCGGTCGCTATCGTTGACCGCAACGTAACGCCCGCCGAACGTCCGGTCGTCGAGGCGTTTCGTAATTTTCTGTGGTCGGAAGAAGCGCAAAAATCCTTTGTCAAAAATCATTTCCGCTCGGTTACAAACGAATCGTCAAATGATGCAAACGCGCAGTTTGCGAAAATCGAAATGCCGTTTACCATCGAATATTTCGGCGGCTGGAGCAAGGCTTACCCGGAAATTATCGAAAAGATTTTCCGCGATCAGGTGCAGAATAAATAATACGAAAAAGCGAAAAAGTTAAAAAGTGAAAAAAATAGTCGGCTTCTATGCGAAAAACTTTTTATCTCTTACACTTTTTCACTTTTTCACTTTCAAACTATGAGTGAAAACGTTAGGCATACGCGCGGTTTCGATATTATCAAGCCGCTCAGCATTACGACGCTGATCGTCGTTATGCTGCCGCTCGTTTTGCTGCCGCTCGCTTCGATTTTTATTTTCGGAACGAGTCAGCCGGGCTAGGACGATTCTGGAACGCGCTGACCGCACCCGACGCTATTTTCGCGCTTCAGCTTTCGATTGTGACGAGTTTTTGGGCGACGATCTTTAACGTTTTTTTCGGGCTTTTCGCCGCTTATGTACTGTCGAAATACAACTTCTGGGGACGCAACGCTTTGATTGTCACGATCAGCCTGCCGACCGCGATTCCAACCGCCGTTGCGGGCTTCTCGCTGCTTCTGCTCTGGGGACCGTACGGAATTTTAGGGAAATATCTCGAACCGCAGGGCATTCACCTGATGTTCACGGCGGCGGCGATCATCTTAGCGAATATTTTCGTCACGTTTCCGCTCGCGTTCGGGGTTATCAAACCCGTTTTCGATACGATGAATCAATCGCTTGAAGAAGCGTCGGCGACGATGGGCGCGACGCGCTGGCAAACTTTTCTTTATGTTACGCTGCCTTCTTTGCGCGGCGCGATCCTGTCCGGCGCGCTTTTGACTTTCGCGCGTTCGGTCGGTGAATTCGTCTCGACGATTTTGGTTTCGGGTAATTTGGCAGGACGCACGCAAACCGCGCCGCTCTATATTTTTGCGAAATTCAACGAAGGTCAAGTCGAAGCCGCCAACGCGATTGCGATCGTTTTGGCATTATTTTCGTTCGCAATTTTCAGCGTCCTGTTTTTTGCCCGCGACTGGCTCGAAGCGGAGTAAATTTTAGCCGCAGATAAACGCAGATAACACAGATGTTTTATTTTATTGATTTAATTCGCGTGCATCCGCGTTCATCGGCGGCTGAAAAATCTTTGAGATTGAAATGAGGGAATTTACCGAGAAAACACAAATCGCCGTTACCGTCGAAGGAATGAGTAAAAAATTCGGCGCGGCGGCGGTGCTTGAAGACGTCAATTTCGAGGTCGGCGAAGGCGAAACGATCGTGCTTCTCGGCGCGTCGGGCAGCGGCAAAACGACGATTTTGCGCATCATCGCCGGACTTGAAATGCCCGATTCCGGACGCGTGATTCTGCACGGCAAAGACGTTACCAATCTTCCGGCACGCGAACGCGGTGTCGGCGTAATTTTTCAATCCTACGCGCTTTTTCCGAAAATGTCGGTCGAAAAAAATATCGGTTACGGATTGCGTCTGCGCAAAAAGGCGAAAAACGAAATCGAGGAAATCACTGATAGTTTGATCGAGTTGACGGGGCTTGAGGGGCACCGAAAAAAATCGCCGTCGCAGCTTTCCGGCGGACAACAGCAGCGCGTCGCGATTGCCCGCGCGCTCGCTTATAATCCGGAAGTCCTACTGTTTGACGAGCCTTTCGGCGCACTCGACGCGCAGATTCGCACACGTTTGCGGCGTGAAATTCGCGCACTGCTCAAGGAAATCAAGGTTCCTTCGATTTTTATTACACACGATCAGGAAGAAGCGCTCGAACTCGGCGACCGCATCGCCCTTCTCAACGAAGGCAAATTGGAGCAAATCGGCACGCCTTACGACGTGTACAACAAACCCGCGACCGAATACGTCGCGACATTCTTAGGCGCGGCAAACTTAATGCTCGGAATAATTAACGAAGGCAGATTCGAAGCCGAAGATATTTTTCTCAAACTCGAAGAAGACGTAAAAGCGCGCGACGGTCAATCGGTCAAGCTCGTCTTTCGCCCCGAAGACGTTTTTCTGCGCAAGCCGGAAAACCTGACGCAGAATTACCAGCAATTAACGGACGGATTTGTCGAAGAAGTAAATTTCGTCGGCGCGTTTGAAAGAGTCGTCGTCCGGCTCAACATTTCGACGCGCCAGCCGATTATCGTAACGCGCCCGAAAACCGAAACAACCTCGTTTCCACTTACCACGGGTCAAAAAGTTACGGTCGGCTTGATGCGTTTCAGAATTCTGCCGAACTACACGCTCGCCACCGAACGCGCCAGCCGTGTTGTTTAAACTAATATGATCAAAACTAATCGAAAATTATAATCATTGTTTTAACTCCTTCGGCTTATTTTACCGCTTCCATTTTCGATTTGAGCGAATCGAGCCTTCTCTGTGCTTCGACGGCTTCGTTTGTCGCCGGAGATTTCTTGATGATCTCGCGCCAGCCAGCGCCGTCGTAGTGAAAAAGCCGCGTGCTTGAATTAAACACGAAACCGATTCCAAGTCGCTGGTAGCGGTCGAGACTCGCATAATTAAGATAAAAACTGTAAAGCGGCGCGCCCGAAGCCGCCATTTCCTTCCGGCTCAAGCGTTTTGCCGCGTCAGCCGATATTTTCAGGGCGATCTCTTCCATTAAATCACCGAACAAAAGCAGGATTGCCGGACGAAACGGCGAATTCGTGAAATTTTCGAGAAAAATCCGTGCGCGTTCGATCTGGTCGAAACCGTCCGAAGCCTGCACGAGCCGCGCGAGGCGTTCATCATCGCCGCGCAGAAATCTTCCCGCGATCGCCTCCTTCTGAACCCAGCCCTGCGTATTCGGCAGCGCCGTGACGCGATAAAACGTGACGCCGTCCGCCTCGCGCGTTTCGAGAATCGTTATTACGCGCCCGCGCCGCATTCTTTGCAGCGGTTTGGCAAAAAGACTCGGCGCATTTCGCAAGACGGCGAGCCGTTCATCAATCACGAACGCCTTGCCGGAAATGGCTTCGACTTTTTGATTAGACGCCGGTTTCGGTTTCGGCTTCAGACGAACGCTTCTTTTCTGCGCTTCCGTGCTGAAACTTACGAGAACCAACAATAAAAGCAGGAAAAGCGGTCTTTTCATACAATTTCTCCTTTCGGTTTCGGGATTTTGTAAAAGCCCAAAGAATAAATGTAAAAAGCCTTTACTTTATGAATTTATTTTTTTAATTTCGCAATATTAATACGGTTCTGCGTTCCCGCGTGGTGAAAGTGGCAAATCGCAATCGCCAGCGCGTCGGCAGCGTCGTGTGGTTCGGGAGCTTTTTGTAGACGGAGGAGCAAGCGAACCATTTCCTGAACCTGATGTTTTTCGGCGTTGCCGTAACCGACAACCGTTTGTTTGACGAGTCGCGGGCTGTATTCGGCGATTTCCAAGCCTGACAATTCGCCCAAAACAATGACCGCGCCGCGCACCTGTCCGAGTTTCATGACGACATTGACATTGACGCCGTAAAACGATTCTTCGATCGCAAGCACATCGGGCTCGAAATTTTCAATCACGGCTTTGACACCTTCGTGAATCTTCAAAAGGCGCTTGGAAAACTTTTCGCGCGGACTGGATTTGACGGTGCCGAAATCAACGAGCTTGTATTTCAAGTTCTCGCCTTCGACCACGCCCCAGCCGAGCGTTTCACTTCCGGGATCAATGCCTAAAACTTTCATATTTATAAGTAAACGGTAATCGGCAATTAGTCAAGAAAAATCCCCGAAAATTAAGAACAATTAAGAACAATTAAGATCAGTTAAGAATCAGCCTGACGATTTGCCGAAAAAATAAGGAAAACGGTTTTTCGTGCCGTTTTCCTTATTTTTCGTAAAAGCCGGATTTCTATTTACTCCATCTCCGATTCGTCAATATCGAAATTGGCGTAAACCTTCTGCACGTCGTCGTTGTCGTCGATCGCTTCGTAGAGTTTGAGCATTTTCTTGGCATCATCGCCGGTCAATGCGATGTAGTTTTGCGGGATCATCGAAATTTCCGACGCCTGCGGCTCGATTCCGGCGGATTTGACGGCTTCGTGTACGGCGTCGAAATTTTCGGGCGCGGTGTAAATTTCAAAAACATCGCCTTCCGTCTGCATATCGTCCGCGCCGGCTTCGATCGCGATCTCGAAAAGCTCGTCCTCGGATTTTGCCGACCTTTCAACGACGATGTAGCCTTTTTTATCGAACATCCACGCGACCGAACCGGCTTCGCCGAGGTTTCCGCCGTTTTTCGAGAAAAGATGCCGCAGTTCGGCGACCGTGCGGTTGCGGTTGTCGGTCATCGTTTCGACCAGAACCGCGACGCCGCCGATGCCGTAGCCTTCGTATGTGATCTCTTCGTAATTGACCCCTTCCAATTCGCCCGTGCCGCGTTTGATCGCGCGGTCGATCGTGTCGTTCGGCATATTCTGCGCCTTCGCGTCCGTGACGGCTTTTCTTAGGCGCGCATTCATCTCGACATCGCCCGAGCCGCCGGTGCGCGCCGCGACCGTGATTTCTCTGATCAATTTCGTGAAAATTTTTCCGCGCTTTGCGTCTAACGCGCCCTTCTTGTGTTTGATTGTGTGCCACTTGGAATGTCCAGACATTTGATGTGTTTACCTTGTGTTTATTGATTTATATAGAAAGAAAAGAATATATCACGCCGCGCAAAGCTATTTCAAACCGGCAAGTTGCAGGAATTTTTCAGCCGTTAAATTGATGATTTTAACCTGCTTCGTTTTCGAAGTTTGTCCGGCGACGATTTCGACTTCCGATTTCGAAACGCCGAACGCTTTCGACAAAAGTTTTATCAACTCGGCATTTGCCGCGCCGTCAACCGGCGGCGAAGCGATTCTGACCTTTAACGCGCCGTCAAGTTCGCCGACGATTTCGCTTTTCGAAGCGCGCGGCACGACGCGCACACCGAAAATCACCGCACCGTTTTTTTCCGTAAAATTTATCAAGAATAAACAAATGTTCGTAAAACGATCGTTTGCAGCAAGCCGATCAAAATCAGCACGAGCATCGCCGAAATGTCGAACATTCCGATCGGCGGAATCAATTTTTGAACCGGCAGCAAAATCGGGTCGGTCACGCGCTGCACAAAACCGAGAAAAGTGTTGCGCGTAAAAACGAACCACGACGACAGAAACCGGATAAAAATAAACAGTATGAGAACGCTCAGCAGACCGTACAAAACGAAGCCGATAAACGCGCTTACGTTGCCCGTCACAACGCCCGTCGTTAAACCGTCAATCACGAAAAAAGTGTTGTGAATAATGCCGAGCCCGAAATATGTGAACATTCCCGCAATGAGCGCCGTAACGAGCGGGGCAAGCCGCGTATCGACGCGAAAATTCGCCAGAAAACGCGCCGCCGGATAAACGAAACGGTCGGTTCGCTTCTTCAAATGATACGAAAACCTGCCGATCTTCCCGAACGGATTCGGGTCTGCGTAATTAAAGATCAGACGCAGGATCATCGCCGCGAGAAACGCCAGAAACACGACTGTGACAGCCAGACTGACAAACGGATAAACTAATTTCGTCAACATAAAATTACTGGTCAGATTCAATTTCTAACGTTTCTATTTGCCCCGAAAAAAACTTTTTTCGTCTTATCTTAGAGCAATTCTTAAGTGAATAAATTATCAGAAAGTTTCCCGCAAAGGCGCAAAGCTCGCAAAGTTTTTGTTTTCTTATGCGTCTTTGCGCCTTTGCGGGAAAGTGTTCTGATATTCTCTTTCACCGAAAATCGCCGTCCCGATGCGAATTATGGTCGAGCCTTCCTCGATCGCGACCGGAAAATCGTGGCTCATGCCCATCGAAAGCGCGCCGCCCGGACAAACTTCATCGCGAATCTCACGCAGACGCCGGAAAAACGGGCGCACTTTTTCTAAATCTTCAAAATACGGCGGCACGATCATCAAACCGTCAAATTTCAAATGCTTCGCGCCGCGTAAAAATTCGATCAGCGCGGGCAAATCCTTTTCTTCGATGCCGTTTTTCGCCGTTTCTTTGGCTAAATCAATTTGCACGAAAACCGACAACTCGGCGCGTCCTTCCTCATCACAGATACGTTCGAGCCGCTCGGCGAGTTCGACCGAATCGAGCGTATGAATGACGTCGAACAGCCGCGCGGCTTTGCGCGCCTTGTTCGACTGCAAATGCCCGATCAGATGCCATTCCGCATTTTCGCGCCCGATCTCGGCAATTTTTCCTTCGGCTTCCTGAACTTTGTTTTCGCCGAAAACGCGCGCGCCCGCCGCGATCGCTTCGCCGACGTTTTTTGCCGGATGCGTTTTGCTGACGGCGACGAGTTTTATTTCGTCGGCGTTTCGATTCGCTTCGCTTGCCGCGCGCGCGATCTGCTCACGAATTTCCGCCAGCCTTTGCGCCAAAGTTTCGTTCATCTTTTCAATGATAGCAAAGTTGCGGTTGAACTTTCACGCGCCAGATTGTATATTAACTTTTGCCTTTACGCGACGCGGACGTGGCGGAACTGGTAGACGCGCAGGTCTCAGAAGCCTGTTCTCGCAAGGGAGTGGAAGTTCGATTCTTCTCGTCCGCATTTAGAAAAAAGGATAAGAATTTTAGTTCTTATCCTTTTTTCTTTGGCTAAATTCTCTGTAGATTTCAATTTGAAAACTTTTGCGCTGCGAATTGATAAAGGTTTTTTACTTAAATTAATGCTAAAAGGCGTGAAATTTCACGCCTTTTATTTTCGTTTTCCTTAACTTTTATCTCGTAAATTCGAATTCGTGAAACTCGAGATGCTGAATCAGTTCGCCGCTTTTATATCCTAAGTCGATGTCGAGTTTCAAATTCCAGACGCCTTTGCGCAGGATTAATTCCTCGTACGGCAAAAAGATCGCCGCGTCTTTGTAAACCGTCGTCGGATAGTTCGGACGCATCTCAAACGTCAGTTCCAATTCGCCGTTGCCGTTCGCATAATCTGCTGACTCACTTGAGAGAAACTCATCGTTTTCGTTTCTCACGCGAACGGTTACTTTCGAATCAATGCCTTTCAGACCGGTAACTTCGAAATTGATGTGAATCCGCATTCCTTTTTTCCGGTTTTCCGTGACATCGTAATCAACCCAAACCCGGTTGACCGTCGCCGTAACGTCGGGTTTTTCTTCCGATTCGGAAGCCGAGTTCGGAGCCGAAAATTTGAAGTTTTTAAAGCCGAGATGCTGAATCAGATCGCCGTTTTCATAGCCTAAGTCAATGTCGAGTTTTAAGTTGTAATCACCTTTCTTCAGAGTGAGTTCGCTGTACGGGATAAATATGTCGAGGTCTTCGTATTCGGTTGTCGGGTAGCCGGGTTTGATCGAGTTCGAGACTTCAAACTGTCCTTCGCCGTTTGAGTACGAAGCCTGATTCATGACGAAACTGCCATCCTCTTTCTGAACACGAATAATAAGTTTTGTATCAACGCCTTTGAGTCCGGAAACGTCGAAAGTTACAAGCACGCGCATACCGCGTCTGCCGCCTTCGGTTACGTTATATTCAACCCGTGTGCTTTTGAAAACCGCACTCGGCTCGTAAGAATTTTCGGTAGTTTCATTCGATGATAAGATGTGATTTTGGTTGGTTAAGGCGAGTGCCGGTGTTAAAGTTAATAAACAAACCGCAAACGCCAATGCGGCGCGGGTTAAAATTTGCATAATGGTTTTTGATACGTTCATTGTAGAACCTCCCTTTTTATGTACAATATCTGTCGCGTTTTGGAGAAAACTTGGATTGTAACTGCCGTTATTATTCATTTATTTTCTAAAAAATCCAAGCTGATTTTCCTCAAAAGAACGAACGTGCGAATCTTTTTTGCAAATATTTACAGAAAATTTTTAGAAACGCAAAAATGACCGAAAAATTTACCGAAACAATAAAAAACCGACAGTCCGATTTCGGCGTCCGACTGGACGAAAGTCACGTTTTAAAACTGTCTGAATACTATGAATCGGTGCAGAAAAACAATCCGCTGCTTCATCTGGTCGCGCCGACTTCCGAAGAAGAATTTGCCCTGCGTCATATTCTGGAATCGCTGACTTTGCTTGAGTTTCTGCCGCGCGGTGCGAAACTTGCCGATGTCGGCGCCGGTGCCGGACTGCCTTCGATTCCCTGCCTGATTGCGCGCGAAGATTTGCGCGGCGTGTTGATCGAATCAAAACTCAAAAAAGCCGCTTTTTTACGCGAAGTTTTGTCAAAGTGCGGGCTCGAAAACCGCGCTACTTTAATAAACAAACAATTTGAAGAGGTTTCCAATCCGGAGGTTGCTTACGTGACCTGCCGCGCGCTCGATAAATTTACGCAAAAACTGCCGAAACTTCTGAAATGGTCGCGCGGCGCGAACCTGCTTTTTTTCGGCGGCAATTCACTGCGCGACGAGCTCGAAAAACAACGCGTAAAATTTAAGCAAAAGTTGATGCCTTTTTCCGAACAGAGATATTTATTTATCGCTAAAAACTAGACTTTTACTGTTTGAAATAGCGTTTCACATGCGATACAATGTCTTATATGAAACGCACAGACAAGCAAAATCCCGCGCTTCCGAATTCCGGCGTAAAACCGAAGAAAGCGGCACCGCCGAAAATCTCAAAGACCGAAGTTTCGGCGCTTTCCAAAAAGAAAACTGGTGCTGCGGAAATAACGCTAAAAACAGTGAAATCGCAAGCCGCCGCGAAAGTTTCCGCGCCGCTGCCGAAGGCGAAAAAATCGTCAGCCTCGAAAGCTTCCGGACAAGCAAAACCGACTGCGCGTAAAAAGACCGGCGTTTTAACGAAAGCTAAAAATACTGAAAATGAAAAAACCGTAATTACTGCAAAAGCTTCGATTTCCGCCTTAAAATCTAAAAAAACTGCGGCAAGTTCGGACGATAAATTTAAGAATAAAAAGGCTGTTCAGCCGATTTCGGTTAAGTCCGCGAAAACTAAAAAAGAACAAATTTTGCCTACAACAGCCGCCGGCAAAAAATCTAAAACTACCGAGAAAAAGGCTGAAATCGTCGTTTTTGCGGTCAAACGAAAAAACAATCAAACGGCGACTGGTAATAAAAATGCAGCACCGGTAGTAGCAGCCGGTTCAAAATCCAAAACCAACGCCGCAAAGATTAATAAAAAAGCAGAAGTTGTCGTTCCGGCGAAAAATCAAAAGCTCAAAACGAAATCTGCGGCGGCTCAAAAAAAGCCTGCGATTATTCCCGTCGCAACTAATCAAAAAGCGAAAGGCAAGGTCGAAAAAGCTTCGCGAAAGGTAGAAATTCCGGTTCCGATTACGAAGCCGAAATCAAAGAAAAAAACCGAAACGTCTGAAAAGAAAATGGCGAAACCTGCCGCGAAAAAGACTGAAAAGAAAATTGAAATCGTCGTTCCGCCGGTTGCGGCAAAGATTGTCAAGAAAAAACTTAAGCCGATCGGTTCGGCGGTGGTGCGCGGTAAAAGCGGAAAATACGATTTTGAAGTTTTCCCGCTCGATGCCGACCTGAAAGACGGTTCGGCGATTTATGTAATTTCAAAACGCGTTACCGATCTGCGCGGTCGCGGGCATCACAAATTCGTCTGCATCGGGCAGACTGAGTCCCTGCTCGGCGAAATCAAAAGACACAAAAAAGACAAGTGCATCAAACAGCATAAAGCCAACGTAATCTGTCTTTTACGCGAAGAAAGCGCGGCGAACCGGCTGAAGATCGAAACCGATCTGCGCGAAGCGCACTCGATTGCCTGCAATCAAAAATAACTGCCGCGCGCATTTCGGTCGAAAGAGATTTTTGCTAAGATGTCTGAATTATGAACCGTCCGGAAAAAAGCGAGTACGCCGAATATTACGAAAGATACGTTTCGCTCGTCGAAGAATCTGACATCGTTGCAACGCTAGAAAAACAGCAGGCGGAAATGCTCGAAGTTTTCCAAGCCATCTCCGAAGAGAAATCGCATTTCGCATACGGCGCTGACAAATGGACGATCAAGGAATTGATCGGGCATCTGACCGACGGCGAGCGTATTTTCGCTTATCGCGCGCTGCGAATTTCACGCGCCGATGAAACGCCGATCGAAGGATTCGAACAGGACGGCTACATCGAAAACAGCAATTTCAACAATACGCCGTTTTCCGAATTAACGACTGAACTGCTTCTCGTGCGCCAATCTAACCTTATATTTTTCAAGTATTTGCAGGATGATGCATGGTCGCGCACCGGCACGGCGAGCGATAATCCGGTTTCGGTTCGCGCCCTGGCATACATCATGGCTGGACATATCCGCCACCACTTAAACATTCTTAACGAGCGCTATCTGGCTCAATGAAATTCGACGCAATCATCATCGGCGCGGGCGCGGCGGGACTTTTTTGCGCTTCGCAAGCCGGAAAACTCGGAAAGCGCGTTTTAGTCGTCGAACACAACGCGCAGATCGGACGCAAAATCCTTATTTCGGGCGGCGGGCGCTGTAATTTTACGAACGTTGTCGTCAGAGCCGAAAATTTTGTTTCCAGTAATCCGCATTTCTGCAAATCGGCGCTCGCGCGACATACGCCGCAGGATTTCATCGAGTTAGTCAAAAAATACCGCATCGAATTTTACGAAAAAAAGCTCGGACAGCTTTTTTGCCGTGAAAGCTCGCGCCAGATCGTCGAGATGCTTTTAGCCGAATGCGAAAAAGCGAAAGTCGCGATTCGGACAAACTGCCGTGTCAACGCCGTTCGAAAAAACAACGTCTTTGAAATTGAAACAAATCAAGGCATTTTTACCGCCGAAAACCTGATCGTCGCAACCGGCGGACTTTCGTTTCCAAAAATCGGCGCAACCGACTTCGGTTACAAAATTGCCCGCCAATTCGCTCTTAAAATAAAAGAAACGCGTCCTTCGCTCGTGCCGCTCGTTTTTGCAAACAACGAAAATTTCGGCAAGCTTGCCGGCGTTTCGGTTGATTCGATCGTTTCGACCGGAAAACAATCGTTTCGCGAAAATATTCTTTTTACGCACCGTGGGCTTTCGGGTCCGGCGATCTTGCAGATCTCAAATTACTGGCGAAAGGAAAAAAAGATTTCGATAGATTTACTTCCCGACCGAAACGCGCTCGAACTGCTTGAAAAAAATCTTTCGGGTAAACAAAATCTCGATAATTTTCTCGGAAAGTTTCTGCCGAATCGTTTCGCCGAAATTTTTACCGGAAACAATTCGTCCAATAAGCCGCTCAACCAGTTAAGCCGCAAGGAAATCGAGAAAATCGCGGAAAATCTCGATCAATGGCAGGTTTCGTTCAACGAGACAGAGGGTTATCACAAAGCGGAAGTTACGCTCGGCGGCGTTGACACGAACGAGATTTCATCGCAGACGATGGAATCTAAAAAGGTTTCGGGATTGTTTTTTATCGGCGAAGTCGTGGACGTGACGGGCTGGCTCGGCGGTTACAATTTTCAATGGGCTTGGTCATCGGCTTTTGCAGCCGCAAATTCGCTTTAAAATTAAAGCGGGGAAACGTCTCCCACACCGCTTCCCCTTTTTTAGCGCCGACTACAGGGTGCAGTCAGCAACTAAAACTTAATTTTCAAGATTTTTAAGCGGGGCAACGTCTCCCACACCGTTGCCCCTTTTTCCGCGCCGACTACAGGGTGCAGCCAAACGCGAAAACTAATTCTATTTGTTTTTTTCCGAATAAGTCAAATTCTTTTTCGGTCCCAAAGTAAAAAAAAAAAATAAATTATCAAATCAACTTTACCAATGAAATCTTTTTTATAAATTGTTCGACTTTTATTGCAATTACTTGAACAATTGTTTATTATTTTACACAGCTGTTAAGTTATGTCAAGCGAAAAATCAAAAAACTTAGAAAATTTTTCTTACGTCGAGCGTTTTGTTGAAGTTTGCGGCAGCAGCCAGCCAAATGAGATTGCACGATTGTTGAATATATCGTACCAAGCCGCCAAAAACTATCTTCAGGGTAGACTTCCGGACAGCAAGGTTTTGATCACAATTTCCGAAAAAACCTCTTATTCTCTTAACTGGCTTTTAACCGGAGAGGGCGAGAAACTCGTCAAGGACGAGTCTCGCGAAGACACACTTATATTATCCGACCAAATGCGCGCATTTGTCAGACAAACTTGTCTGGAAGTGATGGGTGAAGTTTTAGGGAGCGTGGAAAACTCGCCCGCTCCCAAAACCGTGGTTTTGACTTCCGAAAAAATTAAGAAAGAAAAAGTTTTAGACAAGCCTCTCGTTTTATCGGAAAACGAGGACAAATAAGCCTTTACTTAATCTTAGTTTTGGAAATATTCGAACACCGAGTTCAAATATTCTTGAACGGAAATCAAGATAGAATCTTCTGATTTAGTCGAGGTATCTTCATTATTTTGCGTCGGTTCGGACGCTACCAGACAGGTTGTCTGCCCGTTCGGACAAGTTCGTCCGCCGGTGCCCATATCGCCTTCTGCCAAAACTGTTGAACTGAAAAGAATTACTACTAAAGCTAATTTAATTGTTGATTTCATTTTTTTCTCCGAAAAGTTGATTTTGATTTGATACTTTGGGGTATCGCGTTTATACTACCAAAAATCTTGCCTTTAAAGTTATGAAAACTTTCCACACAGATGTTACCGTTTCTACCGGAAACCTGTTCAGACTTGAGAGATGCGGCAGATACGAAGATGCTCTCGCAGAACTCCGGTACATCTGGGAAGACTATAATTCTTTTCCGGATATAAGCGGATTTGTATCTCGCGAAGCGGCTGAAATTCTTCTTCGCTGCGGCGCGCTAATCGGCTTTCTCGGGCATAACAAGCAGATTCCCAATTCACAGGAAAAATCGAAAAATCTTTTAACCGAAGCGCGGAGCCGTTTTTTTGAAATCTACGACGTCGAAAAAATCGCCGAGTGCGAAAATTATCTCGCGCTTGCCTACTGGCGCACCGGCGAATTGGTCGAAGCTGAAATATGGATCGAAGAATCTTTATCGCGGAACATCCTTAATTCGAACCGGGTCAGACTGCACTCGCACATCATAAAATGCTTGATATTGATTCCTGCGAAAAAGTATTCTGAAATAATTTCAAATCTTATAGTTTTAGAAAAAGATTTTATTAACTGTAATGACGATTGTCTAAAAGGTGATTTTTATAACCACACCGGGCTGGCTTTAAAGAATATTGGCGAAACCTCGAAAGCTTTAGAAAAACTGGAATCGGCAAGACGCGCTTACCAGAAAGCCGGACATTTAATTTATCTCGGAGCGGTTGAAAACAATCTTTCACAGCTTTATAAATCGTTGAAAAGATTTCCGGAAGCGCACAAAACCATCGACAGCGCGACGAAAGTATTCAAGCAGATAAAAGACCGCACCCGCGAAGGTTTCTCGCTCGATACGAAAGCCCAGATATTTTTTGACGAAGCAAAATACAAGGAAGCCTTAGAGGTTATCGAAAGAGCAATTCTTATCCTGACGAAGAGCGAAAACGCCGCTTACATAGTTGAGACGTATCTTTCGAAGTCGAAGATTCTGCTTTATCAGGAAAACCTGACCGCCGCGTTTCTTTGTTTGTCTGACGCCGTACAGATCGCTAAAAAGAAGATCAGCGAGGATAAAGCAACCGCGCTGGTTAAGGAATTTGAAGAGCTGTTCAAGGAAAAAATCGCGCCGGTTATTACGAAGACATTTTCGGAAAAGGAAAATGGAACGGAAGAGCGTCTGGAATTGGTACTGCACCCGACGATCGCGCATTATCAGGAATTTCAGGGCGTCTGGATAAAAAACTCGCACCTTGAAAGTTTCGGATTACAAAAAGACTCGCTCGCCGTCGCCGTGCGCACCGAGATCAAGCGCGGCGATCTGGTCGCGATCAACGAGATCGCGACCGATTCGGTGATGTGCGGCTTTTACGATTCGGACTTCGGACTCGTCTGTCTCGAAGGCATCGACGAAGAACCGCGCCTCTTCGACGAACAGGACATCGAGATTCTCGGCAAGATCGTCGGCGTTGGCAAAACCGACAAAAACTCGAAAGGCAAAATTCAGGTCAACCCGCTAAATCTATAAACTCCGTCGCAAAAATTCCGGCAACTCAGCGAAAAAGGCGTCGAAAAACCGACGTCTTTCCGATTTTAGTTTCATGCTATCCTGTTTGTGTCAAAAACGATCCGATACTGTTGCCCTATTCATTTTGGATAAAATTAACTCAATAAAAACGCTTAAATTCGCCGCTTCATTTTTAGTTTTTATTGACGATTTTGAACTGGGCAACAGTATCCGACCGTTTTAGAGACAAGAAAAGTTCAATTCTTATAATCATGAATAAAAGCCTTCCTTCTGCAATTTTGCCTTTCAAGCGCTCCGCTTGGAAACCGATCGTCAAAAATATAGACGGAGCAATAACGGATTCAAAATTTTCCGGCACGCCTTACCTTATAGAAAAAGAAGAATTTCCGAAGTGCGAAAATTGCGGCGAGCCCATGCAGTTATTCATTCAGGTTAATCTCGATCAATTGCCTGAAGCAGTAAGAAATAATTACGGAAACGGACTGTTGCAAATGTTTTACTGCATTAACGAAGATCCGTTCTGCGAGGTTGAATGCGAAGCGTTCTTTCCGTTCGCCAAAAGCGTTCTGGTCAGAATCGTCGAACTCAAACAAAATATCCTGGATACCGCTTCATTAGCGGAAAGTTCTTTTCCCGCGAAACTTATAACCGGTTGGGAAGAAGTTGAAGATTATCCCGGTTGGGAAGAAGCGGAATTATTAGGCATTGAACTGGAAGATGATGAGTGGAACAAGTTAGAAGAAAGCGGATACCCTCGGGGCGGTGATAAATTGGCAGGTTATCCGATGTGGGTTCAGTCGGTAGAATACCCCGATTGTCCTGTTTGCGGTGAACAAATGCGATTAGTTTTTCAAATCGATTCGGAAGACAATCTGCCTTATATGTTCGGTGATGTCGGTTGCGGTCATATCACGCAGTGCAAAAATCACAAAGAACAGCTTGCCTTCGGCTGGGCTTGCGGGTAACACAAAGTTCGCAATACTAAAAGCTATCTCAAAGAGCCTGTCAAGCAGATTGTGTAACTGCCTTTTTTACATATAAGGAGCAAGCTGCTCCTCGAACTCAATGGCGAATCGATTCATCGCCTGTTTCCAGTTTTGGATCGGCATCGTCCATTTTCTGGCTGCCGCCTGCGTC
>JANOBZ010000102.1:0-40294 GCA_031411895.1 Acidobacteriota bacterium
ACAGAACGTGCAGTTAAAATGGCGCTTCGGCGCTGACGACAACACCGCCGGTCAGGGTCCCAATTCCGGCTGGTATGTTGACACGATCAGAGTCAACGGTAATTATGCCTGCTCGTTCAACCCGCCGACGGCGGTGGAATCACGCGCCGACTTTGACGGCGACGGTAAAACCGATATTTCGGTCTTCCGTCCGAGTGAAGGCAACTGGTATCTGAACCAGTCGCAAGCCGGTTTCGGCGTTGTTAAATGGGGCGTATCGAGTGACGTTCTGACTCCGGGCGATTTTAACGGCGACGGCAAAACCGATCTCGCGATCTTCCGCGCGACTGCCGACAGCGCACAGCCCGACTTCTACATTCTGAACAGCGGCACGTTCACTGTTTCGGGCGTTTCGTGGGGCGTTGCCGGAGATATTCCGGTGATTCGCGACTACGACGGCGACGATCGTGAGGACATCGCGGTTTTCCGTCCGGCGGATAATACCTGGTACATTCTCAACAGCGGCGGCGGCGCGACCTACACGCAGTTCGGCGCAGCGGGCGATGTTCCGGTTCCGGGCGATTATACCGGCGACTCGAAAGCCGAAATCGCGGTCTTCCGCCCGTCGGATAATACCTGGCGGATCTTTAACGGTTCGGGCGAAATAGTCATCGCGTTCGGCGCGACCGGCGACATTCTGGTTCCGGCTGATTACAACGGCGACGATAAGGACGACCTCGCGGTCTTCCGTCCTTCGACCGGTCAGTGGATCTATCAGCCTTCCGGCGGCGGTTCCGCTGTGTTTATCAACTGGGGGGTGGCGGGCGACATTCCGACACCGGGCGATTACGACGGCGACGGCAAGGACGATCCGGCGATCTATCGCAACGGCACGTGGTGGATTCTCCGCTCACAAGCCGGCGCGGTGACGACCAACTTCGGCGTTTCGACCGATAAAGCCATTCCCAGAAGCTATGTTCCGTAAAAATTCCCGAGCGGGGAAAATTTACGTAACTTTCCAAAGTGCGAAAAGGAAATTCACAATTGTGAATTTCCTTTTTGTCTTTAGCGAAAAAAAAATATAACTTTTTTTGTTACCTTGCCGTGAATGATGACGACTCTATTGTAGAACCCGGATTTGCATTGACGGGTTCGATTAAAAATCTGAGTCCTCCTCGACTCTGAAATGGCAGCGAAAGATTTAAGAAAAATGATCGGGTCGTTTTTCGTATAAATCTTTTTCTGCATTTTTCCGTTTCTTTTGAAAAATTATTGTTGTTTGTAATGTAAAGAAAATAGTGAGACTCAATAATCATGAAGAAATATTTATCAGTTTGTATTCGCGCCTGCGCGGCTGGGCGATTCAAATTGCTCGCCACGACAAGGCGCTCGCCGAAGATTTGCTTCATGACGCGTTCATTCAATTTACGAGCAGCCAGCCCGAACTGAAAAAAATCATAAATCGCGAAGCGTATCTTTACGGTTTGATCAGAAATCTGCATCTTTCGCATTTGCGAAAAAAGCTGCGCCGCGAAAAACAAACCCCCTCGATAATTGACTTTGAAACCCTGCGCCTCGGACTAAAAAGCGCGAAGGTTCTGGATAATTTTCAGGTTCAGGAAGAATTGAAAAGAATCTGCTATTTTCTCTGCCTGCGAAAAGAATCTTCGAAATCGGCGAGCGTGATGATCCTCAGATTTTTTCACGGCTATTTTCCGAGCGAGATCGCGCGCGTTATGCAGGCGACGCCGCAGGTCGTCAAAGTTCGTCTGAACACGGCGCGCGGCGAAGCACGGGCGGTGATCGAAAATTCGCAGACGATTCATGCGATCGAGAAGCGTATCTCGCCCGAGATGGCGGTTGAAAAAGTGTTTCGAACCAACGTCGAACTCGCAATCGCGCTCGGCGAAATGATCTTTCGCTCGACAAGCGGCGAGTGTCCGGGCGATCCGCAATTAAATGAAATTTATTTACTGAACGAAAACGAAACGGTTGAAACGAAAACGCTTGCGCACATTGTCAGTTGCCGGAAATGTATCGATAAGGTCAATGATTTGCTGAATCTGCTGCCGATATCCGAACGGCATTCGGTTGATTTTATCGGCAAAGACAATCACGGTCAGGAAATTCTTCCGGAAATGGTGGCTGTATGAATGAAGATTTGAATGAAAAAATTATGTTAAAACTGCGGCGCGGCGCGCAGGAAATCTTTGAACACGAGCCCCGTGAATTGTTTCTTTCAATTAACGGCGACCCGCAAACTTCGCGAAAAATCGAGGCGGAGCTGACCGAAATAAAGGTCGAGCTGGCGGAAATGCCCGAATTTATCGAGATTTTCAGCGAACAAAACGTGCGGCTCGCATTCTTGAGCCTGACGGAAGAATCCGCGGCGCTCAAAAAACCTCGGAAATTCACCTTCGATTTCAGCGACGAAAGAAAACTCCGCATTCGTCTCGCGAAAGAATCGTCGCGAATAATAGTTCGCGCCGCCTACGAAAACCCGCATTTTGCCGAGGCGCTAGGTTTGGCTGAAACGGTTTCCGAAGATATTTCATTCGACGAATTTTTACGCGGCGCGGCAGCCGAACCCGAAGAAGCGCGAATTTTCGGCGCGCTTCTGGACAGCCGCCGGAAAAACGAAAATTCGTTCGGCGAGCGGTTAAAAAACGCGTTCTCGTTCATCAATCCTAAAACGGCACTCGCCGGCGCATCGCTCGCGGCGTTGGTCATCGCGGCGCTTTTCTTCACAAATCTGTTAATTCCGGCACCGCAGGTTTCGGCGGCGGAATTGATTCAAAAAACCGCCGCCGCCGAACAATCGAGCGAAAACGACACGGAAAATATTCTTTACCGCGTGCTCAATTTCGAAGAGAAATCATCGGACGGCGCGACGCTCAAAAAACGCCGGATCGAAATTTTCAAAGACGCCGCCCGAAAACTCGTCGTCAGGCGGCTCTTTGACGAAAACAACCAATTAATCGCCGGTGAATGGCGTCGCAAAGACGGCGTCAGCACGGTTTACCGGCTCGGAAAAATGTCGGAGCTGCGGCTTCAGCAAACCGATTCAGACATTATCAATCAGGATTTGGAAAACGTCTGGCAATTGTCCGTTTCGGCAAAAAGCTTTCAATCAATGGTCGGTGTAACGGAAAACGCGACGGTCGAAAACGAAAACGACGAATACCGGATAAATTACAGCGGAGCGGCGGCGGAAAACGGAATCACGAAAGCGACGTTGTTTATCAACCGCGATTTGCGGGCGGATAAACTTTTTCTGACCGTCAAACAAAACAACCAGGCGCGCGAATTTGCGTTCACTGAAGCCGCTTTCGAACAAAAGCCTTCCGCAACAATCGAAAAAGCCGCTTTCGAACCGAACCCGGAATTTCTGAAAAACGCGACGGTTGCGGGAAAAAACAATCCCGCAACCTCAAAGACCGAAAAACCGCCCGACGTGACGGAAGAAACAAAGGAAACGTTAGCGGCGGAAAACTCTTCCGTCGCGGCGGCAACGCCCGAACTCGAAGTAAAAGTTTTGCAGCTTTTAAATCAGGTCAACGCGCTTTCGGGCGAGCAGATAAATATCACGAAAACGCCCGCCGGAAAAATTCAGATTCGCGGCGTCGTCGATGCGAAAAAACGCCGTGACGAAATTCTCGGGGCGCTCGCCGAAGTGCGCGGAAATCCGGCGGTTTCCGTCAATATCCAGACCGCCGAAGAAGCGTCGAAAACCAAACCTGCGCAAAAAACCGACGGCACGCTCGAAAGCATCACGGTCGAATCGAGAAATTCGATTCCGGCGGGCGAAATCCTGCGCGGTTATTTTTCGTCGCAGGGCGTCGAGGAAGAACGGATCGAAGCGGAAATCCGCCGTTTTGCGTCCGCCGCGCTCGCGAAATCTTCGCAGGTGCGGCGCTCTGCTTTGCAATTGAAACAAATCGCCGAGCGATTTTCAGTTTCGGACCTTGAAAAAATGGACGAAACCGCCAAGACGAGCTGGCGCCGATTGATCAAACAAAACGCGGCAAGCGTCGCGCAAAATTCCGAAAGCCTGCGCGGCGATCTGCGCGGCGCTTTAAATGTCGCGGCGGGAAATTCGGGCGGCGGCGATGTTAATCCGGCGAGCGACACCGAATTAATTCGTGCGGCGAAAAGGCTTTTCGAGCTTTCGCTCGCGCTCGACCGCGACGTTCGAGCGTCGTTCAGCGCAGGCGCGGCGCGCGGCGCAGTGCCCGTAAAATCGGCAGGTTTTGCCGGAAATCTGGCGGAAATAATCGGACTCGCAAAACAGTTGAGATAAATAAAAGTATTTATTTAACGCAAAGTCGCGAAGACGCAAAGACTTTAACTAACTGTTGAAAATCAGAAACGCCGTCAGTTTGTCAAAGTCTTGGCTCAGCGATGAATAATTATTAAACCCTTTGCGTCTTTGCGCTTTTGCGTCTATGCGTTGAAATATTTCTAATGCGAAAATCGCTCCGAAAAAGCAAGATACTTTGTAAATTTGAAAGTATTTTGCTTTTTTTATTAAATTTTTGTGGATAATATTGGCGTCGTGTTGCTCAATTCGGGAATTCACTTTACAATCCGATAATAATTTTCTGATGAACTAAAATCCGCAATATCGAAAAAAAATGTCGTCGGTCAGACTGGTTATTAAAATTCTGTTTATTTCGGGACTAATATTTTTAGCCGGAAGTAAATTTGCGGCGGCGCAGGATATTTCGACTTTAAGCGGAATCGTCGTTGACCAGAACGGCGCGCTGATTACCGGCGTCGAGATTTCGATTCTGAGCGCCGACGGAACATTGGAGCGAACCGTTCTGACCGATAACGACGGCTATTTCACGTTCCCGTTTTTGCCTCTGGGCGAATACAGCTTGAAGATTTCGAAAGACGGTTTTGACCCGTCGGAAGTTTCGAGCCTGACGATTTCGGGCGCGGCGGCGCGGCAAATCAAGCTCGAACTAAAAATCAACCCGTTTACGGAAGCCGTCAAAGTTCAAAGCGAACCCGCGCAAACGGTCGAAACGAGCGGCAATACTTCGACTTTCGAGCGCGATTTGATCGAGAATCTGCCGCTTAACGGGCGCAATCAGCAATCTTTGATCGGTCTCGTTCCGGGCGTCGTTCTGACGCCGGTTGATAACCGAAATTTAGGACAATTCAGCTCGAACGGGCAGCGGACGAATTCCAATTTTTTTACCGTTGACGGCATTCCGGCGAATTTCGGAACGACCAATTACGATTTTCTCGGACAAACCGGCAGCGGCTCGATTCCTTCGATGAACGTGCAGGGCGGACTCGATAATCTGATCTCGACCGAAGCGCTCCGCGAAGTCAGAATTCAAACGCCGGATTTTTCTCCGGCGACCGGAAAAACTCCGGGCGCGAGCGTTTCTTTTGTTTCAAAATCCGGCACCCGGAATTTTTCATTTTCGATTTTCGAGAATTTTCGGAGCGCCGCCTTTAACGCCAAAGATTATTTCGACATCGAAAAGCCGCCGCATATTTTCAACGATTTCGGCGGCTCTTTCGGCGGTCGGCTGTTTCCCTTCGGGCGCGAAAACAGAACCGTCAATGAAACGTTCTTTTTCGCGTCGTTCGAAGGCAGAAGATTCACTTTGCCGCAGCCGACCGTTCGGGCGGCGGTTCCTTCGCGCGCGATCCGTCAGGAAACGCGAAATCCGGTCGCGCAGGCGATCTATAATTCATTTCCGCTGCCGAATGAAAAGGGCGATCAATCAACGAATTCGGCGGCGGCGAACAATCCTTCATCAATAAACGACAGCGCGGCAAACGAATTTTTTCCGGAAACCGAACAGTTTCGCGCGACTTATTCCGACCCGAACGGCGCGGAAAACTATAACCTGCGGATTGACCACGTTTTTAATCCGAATTTTTCCTTTTTCGGCAGATTCAATTATTCGCCGTCGTTTTCCGAAAACCGAAATCCGGCGAATCTTTCCTCGTTTACCGAAAGCGATCAAACGACCGGAACTTTTACGTTCGGTTCGACGCAGATCTTCGGCGGCAGATTTATCAACGAGTTCAGATTTAACTCGAGCTTTCAGACCGGCAGAACGAATCACGATTTCGACGGGCTTTACGGCGGCGTTCTGCCGGACAAATCAATTTTCATCCCGGCGGCTTTCGATGCCGATAAAACGCATTTTCGTTTCGCACTCAACGGCTTTCCCGCGCCGCTCGTTTTTTCTTACGGGAATTTCGCGCAAAACGAAACGCGGCAGATGAGTTTTTCCGACAATCTATCTTTTTCAATCGGCAGACACGAAATAAAGCTCGGGTTCAATTATCGCCGGCTTTCGCCGACTTTGCGCGCTTCGGGCTTCGGGATCAATTACGATTTTAATTCCTTCGAGACGGTTTCGCTCGGCATGGCAAACCGCGTCGCTTTTTATGAAAATCCGAACGTTCGCACGAATGTTTTGTCGGTTTCGTCGTTTATTCAGGACAATTGGAGAGTCGCGCCGACATTTAATCTGATCTACGGTTTGCGCTGGGAAATCAATCCCGCGCCGTCGGCAAACAACGAAAAATCCGCCTTGCTGACGCTTGAAACAGCGCCCGATCTGTCCGAACCCGATCAAAACGCATTGCGGCTCGCGCCCGCCGGAACGCCTTATTATCAAACCGGTTTCCGGAATTTTGCGCCGCGACTTGGCGCAGCGATCCAGATTTTCAGCCGCCGCGATAAACAATTTATCTTACGCGGCGGCGTCGGAACTTTTTACGATCTCGGGCAATCGCAGTTCAACGAAATCGCTTCGCCCTTTGAACACACCAACGGTTTTGCGGAAAATCTCACTTTGCCGGTCAGCAATGTTCCGTTCGATTTTTTCTCAAACGCCGCCAAATCGAATAACCGTCTCGCCGTTGCGAGCGCCGCGCCCGATTACCAGTTACCGCGCACATACTTTTGGACAGTCGCCGCGCAGTTAAAAATCGGCAGTTATCAGATGTTTTCAGCCGCGTATGTCGGCGGCGCGGGACGAAAATTACAGCGAACCCTGTCGCTCAATCTCGCCAAACCCGGCAAAAACGAGGGCGGTTATTTTAGCGATAATTTTTCGAAGATCATCTACATTGACAACGCCTATTCTTCGGATTATCACGCGTTTCAATTTCAGTATTCGCGGAGCCTCGCCAACGGTTTTCGGGCTTTTGCAAACTATACGTGGTCGCATTCGATCGATAATAATTCGTCGGACAGCAACAGTTCGACGCCGTTCTTGAATTACCCGGTTTCAAAGAATCGCGGAAATTCGGACTTCGATCTGCGACACGCGCTAAACGCCGGTTTTACATATAATTTACCGACAATCGAACTAAATAATCCGCTCGGCGCATTTTTAAGAAATTGGACATTCAGCGGAATTTTCGTTGCCCGCACCGGATTGCCGTTTGACGTAAAAATCGTCGAATTCAATCCGCTCGCCAACGATTTTTATTTGCGCCGCGCCGATCTCGTCGGCGACGCGCCGATGTTCGTCGAGGCGCCGAACAGCCCGAACGGAATCCGGATCAACCCGGAAGCTTTTACCAAACCCGCCGAACGATTTATGCAGGGTAACTTAGGAAGAAACACGTTTACCGGCTCGTCAGTCTGGCAATTCGACGCGTCCATGGGTAAAAAAATCAACCTCACGAAAAAGCTCGCGCTCGAACTGCGAACGGAAATCTATAACGTCTTTAACCGCCCGAATTTCAGCAATCCCGACACGCGAATTCTCTATCAGGCTGGCGAAAAGATCGTTCCGAAAGATTTCGGTGTGCCGACTCAAACGATGGCGCGCGGCTTTGCTTCGGCTGAACCGACCGGCGGAGTCAGCCCGATCTTTCAGCTCGGCGGCGCGCGCGCGATGCAGTTCAATGTCAGAATAAGCTTTTAGATAATGAAGTTTTCCCGCAATCAAATTACCGGCTCACTCATCCTGCTCGGCGCGATTCTGCTGATTACGGCGGCGCGATTTTTGTTTTTTTAACGCAAAGGCGCAGAGACGCAAAAATAATTTAAAAACTTTGCGTCTCTGCGCCTTTGCGTCTCTGCGTTAAAGCCTCTAAGCCTTCGGTTTATCGCTCATCACGAACGTAATCTTTCCGCCGTTCATAATTTCGGCGTGTGTGATGTATGTGCGATTTAGTTCTTTGCCGTTGACCGAAACCTTTTGCACATAAACGTTTTTATCGCTTTGATTCTGCGCTTCGATGGTCAGAGTTTTGCCGTTTTCGAGTTTTAAGACGGCGGTTTTGATCGCCGGACTGCCCAGTTGATACTGATCGTTTCCGGGCGCGACCGGGTAAAAACCTAAGGTCGAGAACAAAAACCACGCCGACATCTGACCGCAATCGTCGTTCCCGCCCAAGCCGTCGGGCGTCGGTTTATATTGATGTTTAAGAATCATCCGCACGCGTTCCTGCGTTTTGTGCGGCGCGTCCGTCCAATTGTAGAGATACGCGGCGTGATGCGCCGGTTCGTTGCCGTGCACGTAACCGCCGATAATTCCTTCGCGCGTGATGTCCTCGGTTTCAGCGAAGAATTCGTCCGGTAAGTTCATCGTAAAAAGCTCGTCGAGATATTTGACGAATTTTTGTTTGCCGCCCATCATCTCGATCATTTCATCGGGCTGATGCGGCACATACAAACTGTAATTCCACGCGTTTCCTTCGATAAAACCCTGATCGTGCGTCTGCAAAGGGTCGAACTTTTCGCGGAATTTACCGTCCGAAAGTTTCGGGCGCATAAAACCTAGGGACGCGTCGTAAACGTTTTTCCAATTTGCCGCGCGTTTTGAAAATTCGTCTGCGATGTCCTTTCGATTCAGTTTTTTCGCGGCTTCGGCGATCGCCCAATCGTCGTAAGCGTATTCCAAAGTTTTCGACACGCTCGATGAATTTTTGTCCTCGGGAACATAGCCCATCTTCATATAATATTCGAGCCCGTCGTAATATTTCGTCCGCGCCGTCTGCACCATCGCGTCGAGCGCGCGGTCGGCGTCAATGCCTTCGACGTTGCCTTTGACGATCGCGTCCGAGATGACCGAAACCGAATGATAGCCGATCATGCACCAGTTTTCATTCGCGTAATGCGACCAGACGGGCAGCATTTTATGCACGCTCTGATCGTAATGCGCGAGCATCGAATTGATCATTTCACGATTCCGGCGCGGCTGGACGATATTAAACCACGGGTGCAGCGCGCGATATGTGTCCCAGAGCGAAAACGTCGTGTAATTCGTAAACCCTTTCGCGGTGTGAACGTTTTGGTCTAAGCCTTTATATTTTCCGTCGGCGTCCATATAAACGGTCGGCGACAAAAACGTGTGATAAAGCGCGGTGTAGAAATTCACCATATCGCCGCGCGTGTCAGCCGTCACGGCAACTTTGCCGAGTTCCCTGTTCCAATCGGATTGTCCCGCGCGTTTTACTTTTTCAAAATCCCAGTCGGGCGTTTCCGTTTTCAAATTATTTACAGCGCCCTCGGTCGAAACCGGCGAAAGCGCGAATTTGACCTGAATTTTCTCGTCCTTCGCGGTCTTGAAATCGAAATACGCGCGAATTTGTTTGCCGGCGGCTTCGGGAAAATTTTTCGTCTGATCGAATTTGCGCCAGAAACCTTTATAATTCTGCGTTTCGTAGTTTTTGAAACCGTAATTCTTGAAAGGCTTCGAAAATTCCATCGCGAAATAAACCGTTCGGGTGCGCGCCCAGCCGTTTGTCTGCCGGTACCCGAGGATGCGGCGGTCGCCTTCGACACGCACAAACGTCCAGACGTTTTTGTCGTCGTAGTTGTAAATGCCGTGCATCAGATCGAGAATGATGTGCGCGTTGTCGCTTTCGGGAAAAGTGTATTGATGAACGCCGACTCTTTGGGAAGTCGTCATTTCGGCTAAAATATTGTCGTCTTCGAGCAAAACTTTATAATAATTCGGCTCGGCGGTTTCGTTTTGATGCGAAAATTTTGAACGGAAACCGCTCTCCGGATTCCCTTTCGTTCCCGGCTCCAATTGCAATTCGCCGACGGTCGGCATAATCAAAAAATCGCCGAGATCGGAATGTCCCGTGCCCGAAAAATGCGTGTGCGAAAAACCGACGATTTCGCGGTCGTCGTAATTATACCCGGCGCAGTATTTATACGCGTCCTTGTTGTATTTTCCATTGATATTATGCGGCTGCTGGTCGGTATCGGGCGAAAGCTGAACCGCGCCGAACGGCACGGTCGCGCCCGGATAAGTGTGTCCCATCTTCTGCGTGCCGATCAAAGGATTGACGTACTGAATATAATTTTCTGCGTTTTGCGCCATTAAATTTATTTGCGAAAATACGAGCAATAAGCCGATTATTAATTTTTTCATTTTTGATTTCCGGAACGGTTAGACTGATAATTATTTTAGATAATAGGCGGAAATAATCAAGAAAACAAAGCTTCGTCAAAATTTCTATGAACAGTGAAGATAATTCAAATGAAACACAGATTTCGATTTATATTTTCAGCGTTTCGGCGGCGCTTGTCGGTGTTTGTCTGACCGTCATCGGCATTTTTCGCGCCGTCGGCGAGCTGCGCAGCTTTATCACGATCGGCGACAATATTCTGGCAATAGATTCGCTGATCTTTCTCGGTTCGTGCATTTTCGCTTACAGCTTGCTGCGTTCCCGAAAATCAAGTAAAAAACACCGGCTCGAAAAAATCGCCGACGTTTTATTTATTTGCGGAATTTCGCTGATGACAATCGTCTGCGCGATCGTCGCTTATACGTTTATTTAGGTCTTTGGTTTTTGGTCTTTGGTTTTCAGCTTTTGACACAAATTTTTCAAAAATTCGAAGTTGAATTTTAACTTGGAAAAATACAAAGACCGAAAACCAAAAACCAAAGACCGAAACAATAATCTTGACTGAAAAACATCAAAAACCGATCTATTCGATCGTCGGACCGACGGCTTCGGGCAAAACCGATCTCGGCGTCGCGCTCGCTTTGCACTTAACCAGCGGCGAGATTATCAACTGCGATTCGGTGCAGATTTATCAAGGAATCGAGATTGCGACCGCCAAGCCGTCGGAAGAAGAAAAACGAGGCGTCGTGCATCATTTGATTGATTACGTTTCGCCGCACGTGAATTACACGGCGGCGGATTGGGCGGCGGACGCGGCGGCGAAAATCTACGAGATCGAAGCGCGCGGGCACATTCCGGTTCTGGTCGGCGGCACGGGTTTTTACCTGCGAACTTTGAGAAATCCGTTTTTCGAAACGCCCAAAACGGACGAACGCTTGCGCGAACGAATAAAAAAGATCAAAGAAAAAAAAGGCGCCGAGCATCTTCATAAAATACTGAATAAAATTGATCGCGCTTCGGCAGAAAAACTTTTCCCGCGCGATTACGTCCGCACATCGCGCGCGCTCGAAGTTTATTTTCAAACCGGCAAGCGCCTTTCCGAAATTCAGCCAAATCGCGCCGCGCCGGCTGAATTTGCCGGAAGAATCGAAATTTTCGCGCTCAATCCGCCGCGTGCTGCGTTGTATGAGAAAATTAACCAGCGCGCCGAAATGCATTTTATGCAGGGTTTGGTCGAAGAAGTGAAACTATTGCGCGAAGCGGGCGTAAAAGATGAGACCAGCGCGCTCGGCGCGCACGGTTACCGGCGGGTTTGCGAATACTTACGCGGCGAACGCTCGCTTGAAAGCGCGGTCGAGCAAACCAAACAGGATGTCAGAAATTACGCCAAGCGACAGATGACGTGGTTTCGCCGCGAAGAAGGCATTCGCTGGCTCGAAGGCTTCGGCAGCGATGCTGAAATTCAAAAAGCGTTGCGGGAAATGCTTAAATTTTGAATGCTTGTGAAAATTTTCTTGTCACTCAAGTTAAATCTGTTATAATTTAGTGCAATTAGCTAAATTTAAGATAACAAACGGGAAAAGTTATGGAAAAACCTACGGCGCAAAATATCCAGGATGCTTTTTTGAACTCGGCACGACGCGATAAATTATCCGTCACAATAAATCTGATGAACGGCTCGATACTGGCGGGCAGGATAAAAAGTTTCGATAAATTTTCGGTGCTGATGGATTCCAGCGGTCAGGATTACCTGATTTTTAAACACGCCATTTCAACAATCTCGCTCGACAGACGCTAATAGCCAATTCCGAAATAAATTTTGCGCGGTAGATTCATAACTTTCGAAGGCATTGACGGGAGCGGCAAATCAACTCAATTGCGACTGCTCGCGGGTGATTTGCGCGTTCGCGGGCTCGATGTTTTGACGACCTTGCAGCCCGGCGGCACGCCGCTCGGACAACGCCTGCGCGAGGCTTTTCTCGAAACCGAAGAAAACGTTCATCCGATGGCTGAACTTCTACTTTTTGCCGCCGACCGCGCCCAACACGTTAATTTTCTCGTTAAACCGGCTTTAGAAGAAGGCAGAATCGTGATTTCCGACCGCTACTCGGACGCGACCGCCGCTTATCAGGGCGCGGGACGCGGTTTTGACGAAAAAATCATCGAGCAGGTGATTAATCTCGCGACCGGCGGACTGAAACCCGATTTGACGCTTTTTTTCGACATTCCGATCGAAAAAGCGATTTTACGAACGAGCGCACGGACTGATAAAGAAACCATCACCAATCGGATGGATAAGGAAACAACCGATTTTTACGAGCGCGTCCGGCGGGCTTATCTGAAAATCGCCGAAACGGAACCGCGCCGCTTCCGGATAATCGAAGCGAGCGGCTCGATTGACGAAGTTCACGCGAAGGTTTTAGAAGTCGTGACGGAATTTTTGAAGGAAATCAAATAGCACCCGTTTGTCCGCGTCCCGTTTTTTCTCTTGTTTGATAAACTAATTTCGATGTTCGGCAAACTAATCGGCAACAATCACATAAAAGATAGCTTGCGGCGGATGCTCGAAAAAGAGCGTGTGCCGCGCTCGCTTTTGTTTGCGGGCAGCGAAGGCGTCGGCAAACGGCAGTTCGCTTTGGAGCTTGCCAAATCGTTTGTCTGTCTCGACAAACAAAACTCGGAAGCCTGCGACCGCTGCGCCGCCTGCCGCCGCGCCGACAATTTTAATTTTCCGAAATCCGACGACCGCGACGCGCACAAGGAAGTCGTTTTCAGCGAATTTCCCGACATCGGCTTGGTTATTCCGTACAATAAAAATATTCTCGTTGACGCGATTCGCAATCTCGAAAAGGAAGCGAATTTTCGCCCTTACGAAGCAAAAGCGCGGTTTTTTATTATTGACGACGCCGACAAAATGAACGACGCCGCATCGAATGCGCTTTTAAAAACTCTCGAAGAGCCTGCCGCAACGACACATATTTTTCTTGTCAGCTCGCGTCCCGATTCGCTTTTGCAGACGATTCGCTCGCGCTGCCAGACGATTCGTTTCGCGCCGGTTGACGCGTCTGAGATCGAGAAAAAAATTCTCGACTCGGAGAAGTTTTCGCCGGTTGACGCCGAACTCGTCGCGCGGCTTTCGGCGGGCAGCATCGGGCGCGCGCTCGATTTCGATCTCGAAAAATTCCGCCGCCGACGCGAAACGATGCTCGGCGTTTTGCAGAGTCTTGCGGGCAAGTCCGACCACGTCGCGCTTCTGAAAACCGGCGAGGAAATGAACGACGCGAAAAATAAGGACGATTACGAGCTTTATCTCGAAACGCTGCAAACATTGATTCACGACGTTTGGGCGCTTGCACACGGCGCGGGCGAAAAAACGCTTGTCAATGTCGATTTGAAAGCAATGCTCCAAACGTTAGCCGTAAATTCCGAAGGTCCCCGACTTGCCCGCTGGCTCGGCGAAATCGAAATTTTGCGCGAAACGCTCGCCGTCAACGTCAACCGCAAGATCGCGACCGACGCGCTGTTTGCCGGAATGGCGAGGGCGTAAAATTTTCTATTCTTTTGACGCGTTCTGTTATAATTTCATCAAACCTTAAAGAGGAAATCGAAAATGCGAATCAAATATTTATTCTTAATCGTGCTGTTTTTTAGTTCCGGATTGTCGGGCGTTTCCGCGCAGGACGGCGGCGAACCGGCGCGCAGCGATGCTCAAACAATCTCGGGCGGAATTTTGAACGGAAAGGCGAAAACCCTGGTCAAACCGGCTTACCCGGCGGCGGCGAAAGCCGTCAAAGCGCAGGGCGCGGTCAACGTTCAGGTAACGATTGACGAGCAAGGAAACGTGATCTCGGCGACCGCCGTTTCAGGTCATCCGCTCCTGCGCGCGGCAGCCGTGACAGCGGCGCGCGCATCGAAATTTTTGCCGACATTATTAGGTGGTAAACCGGTCAAAGTCTCAGGCGTGATCGTTTATAATTTCGTGCTTCCGCAAAACTCGGAGCGGATAAAAGAGTACGAACAGCTCACCGCGATGGGAATGGTGATGTTTCTGACGGCGTTGAAGGAAATTCCGGGCGATCCGGAAACCGACGAAATTTTGCTTCAGCTGAGCAGCGAGCTGCCGGCTTCGATGAGAACCGATAAAGCGATGTTCCAAAAACTCGTCCGCGCCAAATCGCAGAGCGCAAGAGCGGCGGCGATTGACGAAATCATCGCTTCGATACGCAAGAATTTGACCGGCACGGACGCGTGGATGGTTGATCTCGGCAAACAATGGGGCGACGCGATCGGCGAAGCGTTCAAGATCAGCGGCAGCAATTACCAGCTCGACCGCAAGGATTTTATCAAAAGTCTACAGGGTATGAGCTGGCTGCTCGAATCGCCGCCAAAAGAGATTTCGGAAGAAAGTTTGACCAGAATCCGCGCGATCGCTTCGTACGACACCGAGACGGATTCGATCACGCCCGAATTTATTAACGATTTTTTCAAAAAGAGTCTCGAATTTATCGAATATATGGTCGGTGAAAGCAAGAAAAAAAGGTAAACGCCATTAAGGCATTTAATCATTTATTCATTTGGTCATTTTTTCATTTTTTATTTTCGGAAATGAATAAATGATTAAATGAACAAATTGAATATATGAATTTCAAAATTTTTATACTTTCGCTTTTTCTGCTCGGCGCGGTCAATGTTTTCGCGCAGCCGCCGCTGATTAAAGACGACACGACCGAAAAGCCGGAAGAAGTTTACAGCGTCGGCGAAGTTCGGGGAACGATCAGGCGCAAAGCCGTTTTCCTGCCGAAGCCGCGTTATCCGCGTGAAGCGCTCGAAGCGGGCGCGGACGGTATCGTCAGGGTCGAAGTCGCGATTGACGCCGATGGCAGCGTCGTTTCGGCAAAAGCCGCTTCGGGAAATCCGCTGTTGCTCGCCGTCTCGGTGGAAACGGCGCTCAAAACGAAATTTCGCCGCGCCGAAACCGCCGACGCAAATGAAACCGGTTTTATAACCTATAATTTCGTGCTTGAAAAGGCGACGTGGCTAAGAATCGGCTACGATCTGGCGGTCATTCAAAAAGCGCCGACGCTGCGCCCGTTTATCGTGCCGCGCATCGCCAAAGCGTTTCAGCCGGAATGGACGGTCGAGCTTGAAACGCTCGGCAAATTGGCGGAAATGCGGCGCATCGAAATCGAAACGCAGGACGCTTTGCCGACCGACGACAAACCGGTTTTTGTGAGAAAATCCGTTCCGACCAGTATGGGACGAGCCGAAGTCAGAGCGCAGATTTTAATCCCGAAAATGAATCCGCCGACGACCGAGCGAATCGCGCTCGCGCAGAATTTGACCGCCGCGCTGCAAAGCCGTCTGGCGGGCGATGAAGCGAGTTTGTGGAAACTGAATCTCGGCGCAAATCTTTTCAATGCCTTTGCGCTGACGCGCAATCCGAACGAGTCGCGTAATGCCGCGCTGATTCTTCGCCAGTCGCTCGACAGCGCGCCCGCAAACACGCCTGCCGAAACTCTCGCGGCGCTCAGAGAACTGATCGGAATTTTTGAAAGCGGACGCCGAACGGTCGAAACATTGAACGAAATCGGTAAGGCGATGTCCGTACTTTTTAGAATTAAATAATAGAAATTGGAAAATTTGTCAAAACTTTAGGACAAATTGCGAATCAAAAGAATGTTTAAAGTTTTCTAATGACAGGCGAGATTGATGAAAAACCGGTATTTTCGACAACCGAACGCGCGTTTGCGCTGGCGGGAATTGCCGCAATGTCGGCGGCGGGTTTTGCGCTTCGGTATTTTAATCCCGAAACCGCCGGATTTTTTCCGGTCTGCCCGCTCTTTAAGGTGACCGGACTCGCGTGTCCGGGCTGCGGTTTGACGCGCGGAATGCACGCGTTTCTACACGGCGATTTTTTAACGGCGCTCGATTATAATCTGCTTCTGCCTGCGGTTTTGCTCGTCGCCGGCGTTTTGTTAGTTACGCTTTTTTCGATTTTCGCGCGCGGTCGCGGCGTGAATTTCAAATTTTTCACGCCGAAATTAATTTACGGCTTTTTCATCTTCGCGCTCGTTTTCAGCGTCGTCCGAAATCTGCCGTTTTATCCTTTCAATATTTTGTATCCGTAGAAATAGAGCAATTTTCAGATATTTGAAATACAGAAACCTTCGGAATAAGTGAAAAGTAAGAAGTAAAAAGTGAGATATCACCTTTCATCTTTCATCTCTCACTTATTCCGAAGGTTGTGTTGCTTTTAACTGAAAGTCTCTATAATTTTTAACGCAGAGACGCAGAGAAATTAAAAAAATCTTTGCGTCTCTGCGTCTTTGCGTTAAAAAAATTTAGGTAATCTGCACGAACGGTTTTTCTTCGAGAAGCGATTTTGCCGCGTCGCCCTCGCTTCGCAAAATTTCGACTTCCTTGACGAATTCCTCGACGATGTCGACGCCCGCGACTTTGCGCATCGGGACGCCGTTTTTGAAGATCATTCCGACCTGTCGCCCGAACGTAATTCCGAGCTGCGAATCGTGCGCTTCGCCCGGACCGTTGACGGCGCAGCCCATGATCGAAAGATGAAGCGGCTCTTCGATATGCGCGAGACGGCGTTCGACTTCCGTCACGATCTCGACAAAATTATCGACGTCGAGACGCCCGCACGTCGGGCAGGCGACGACCGTCACGCCGCGTTTTCTGAGTTCGAGAGACTTCAAAACTTCCCAGCCGACGCGCACTTCTTCATGCGGTTCGGCGGCTAAACTGACGCGAATCGTGTCGCCGATGCCTTCGTGCAAAAGAATACCCAAGCCCATCGCCGATTTAATCGTGCCGCCAAACGGCGTTCCGGCTTCGGTGACGCCGAGATGAAGCGGGTAATTAACCTTCGTCGCCATCAAACGATAAGCTTCGACCATGCGGTTGACGTCCGACGCTTTTAAGGAAATTACGATGTCGGAAAAGCCTAAATCTTCTAAAATGCGAACGTGGCGCATTCCGGATTCGACCATCGCTTCGGGCGTCGCCGTGCCGTATTTCGCCAAAAGGTCTTTTTCGAGCGAACCGCCGTTAACGCCGATGCGAATCGGAATTTTACGCGCTTCGGTCGCGCGGACGACTTCGCGAACGCGGTCGATCGAGCCGATATTTCCCGGATTTAAGCGAAGTTTATCAATTCCCGCATCGAGCGCTTTGAGAGCCAGTTTGTAATGGAAATGGATGTCGGCGACGATCGGAACGTCGGTCAGTTTGCGAATTTTATGAAGCGCCGCCGCCGCGTCGTCGTCCGGCACGGCAATGCGCACGATCTCGCAGCCCGCCTTTGTCATCTCTTCGATTTGTTTAATCGTTCCGTCAACGTCGGTCGTGTCGGTTTTCGTCATTGACTGAACGGAAACCGGCGCGCCGCCGCCGATTTGAATGTTTCTGACCTTAACCGCTTTTGATTCTCTTTTCATATAAAAAAAGTTGCAGATAGTAAAAAGTTGCAGGAAGTTTACAGATAGTTTACAGAAAGTTGCCGATAGTTAAAAACTCGTCCGCGAACTTTCAATCTTAAACTTTCTGCAACTTCCTGCAACTTCCTGCAACTATCCGTTAACTTAAAAGAACCTCGAAATGTCCAAAAACAGCGTAAAGACCATGAGCAGCAGAATTATTCCCAAGCCTGCCATCTGAATCTTTTCCTTGATCGCCATCGAAAGCGTTCTGCCGAACCACGACATTACTTCTTCGATGCCGAGAACCATGATCTGACCGCCGTCTAAAAGCGGAATCGGCAGAAGATTAAAGACGCCGAGATTAAGGCTGATAACCGCGAGAATCGAAAGCAGTCCGATAAATCCGGCACCGGCGACGACCTGCGAAATGATCTGCACGATTCCGACCGGACCGGCAAGCCCGGCATCTTTGACCGAGCGTTCGCCGGCAAAAAGCTGTCCGAAAACTCTCCCCGTGAGGCGAATAATTTCTAAATTCGTATTAACGGCGAACATCGCCGCCTGCCCGACGGTCGCCGGTTCTTTCGCGGATTCGACCGTGTTGCCGAACTGGATGCCGATCTGCCACGCGCCGCCTTCGCCCTGTTTAGCGCTGGTCGTAATTTCCTTGCGCTCGGTGCCGCGCGTGACCGTTAACGTCAGCGGCTGGTCTTTGGCTTCGGCGATCTTACTGCGAACTTCCATGCGGTTTTTCACCAACTTGCCGTTGACCGCCGTGATCAGATCGCCTTTCTGCAAGCCCGAAGCGGCGGCAGGCATATTTGCGACGAGATCATTTACGACGATCGGCTCGGCGCCCATATCGGGATCGAAATCGAGTTCGCCGATGCCGTTTCCGTTCATCTGAATTTTCGTCGGTTTGATTGTCAGCGGAACTCTTTGCCCGTCGCGCTCGACGATCATCGCAGTCGGTTTTTCGGGCGCGATCGCCGCGTCTTTACGAATGCGGTCGAGCGTCGGATTTTCAACGCCGTCGAACGTGACGATGCGGTCGCCGACCCTGACACCGGCTTGTTCCGCCGCGCCGCCCGCTTTGACGATGCCGACAACCGGCGCGGGCATCGAAGGAATACCGCTCGCGAGCGCCATTCCGAACGGAATCGCGAGCGCCAAAACGATATTCATAAACGGTCCGCCGACCATCACCAAAAATTTCTGCCAGCGCGGGCGCAGCTCGTAAAGCTCCGAATCCGGAACTTTTTCGCCGTCCGATTCGCCGCCTTCGAGCGCGGCGGTCGCCTCGTCGCCATACAATTTGACGTATGCGCCTAAGGGAATCGCCGAAATGCGGTAATCGGTGTGCCCGATCTTAAAGCCCCAGATGCGCGGTCCCAAGCCGAAAAACGAATAGGCTTCGACGCGCATTCCGAGAAGCTTGGCAACGATAAAATGTCCGAACTCGTGAATGTTGATCGCAATTCCGAGAACGAAGACTACTGCTAAAATTACTATTAAAATATCAGCCATTTTTATAAAATCCTTTTCAAGATAACTTTCGATTTAGAGACGGTTTTCCACACGCAAGTTGCTAATAAAGTGTAAAACCGACCGTTCTCACAGTCAAATTATTTTTCCGCTTCCCGCGCCCGAAGCCGTTTCAGTCAAAAATTCGTTTGCTTTGGCGCGCGCCCAAACGTCGGTTTCGAGAATCTTTTCGAGATTCGCGCCGCCAACACTTTCGTGCTTATTCATTACGGCTTCGATAATTCGCGGAATATCGGAGAGCCGAATTTTGTTGTCCAGAAACGCCTGTACCGCGATTTCGTTCGCCGCATTAAGAACAGCCGGCATCGTTCCGCCGGTTCTTAACGCTTGATAAGCGAGCGCGAGACACGGAAATTTTTCTAAGTCAGGTTCTTCAAAGGTTAAAGTCGAAAATTTTCGAAAATCGAGCGGTTCGAGACAACCGGTTTGGCGTGTCGGGTAAGTTAAAGCGTACTGAATCGCGTGTTTCATATCCGTCACGCCCAACTGCGCAATGATCGAGCCGTCAACCATTTCGACCATCGAATGAACGATCGACTGCGGATGCACGATGACCGAAATCTTATCCGCGTCGAAACCGAACAGCCAGAAGGCTTCGATGACTTCCAAACCTTTATTCATCAAGGTCGCCGAATCGATCGTGATCTTATCGCCCATTTTCCAGTTCGGGTGATTCAGCGCTTCGGCGCGCGTCGCGTTTTCGATCTCCTCTTTTGTTTTCGTCCGAAAAGGTCCGCCCGAAGCGGTCAGGATCAGACGTTTGACTTCCCCGCTCGTTTCGCCGCGCAGGCATTGATGCAGCGCGTTATGCTCGGAATCGACGGGCAGAATCTCGACATTGTTGTCGCGCGCCGCTTTCGTCATCAGTTCGCCCGCTATCACGAGAGTTTCCTTATTCGCGAGCGCGATCCGTTTTCCGGCTTCGATCGCCCGCAAAGTCGGCACGAAACCGACCGCGCCGACCGTCGCCGAAACGACAGTTTCCGCCTTTTCGTGCGTCGCGACGGCGATCAAACCTTCTTCGCCGACCATAATTTTCGGCAAATTTTGAATTTTGAATTTTGAATTTTGAATTTTGCGAAGCAGTTCTTCGGCGCATTCTTCGGTTTCGCAGGCGACTAATTCGGGCTGAAATTTGACGATCTGTTCGGCTAATTTTTCGACGTTGCGCCCCGCGCCGAGCGCGACGACGCGAATATCTTTCAAGTGCTCGACCGTTTTTAAGGTGTTACAGCCGATTGAACCGGTCGAGCCTAAAATGGAGATTGATTTCATAAAAAATAAGAACTAACAGATTATCACAAATGAAAACGCCGATGCGAAGATAAGCCTTTATTTATCGCGATAAGCTGTCATCTTTACATTAATTTACACAAAAAATTCCAACTTTTTCAGCTTTCACGGTCTCTTACTTTACGGACGCACTAATTTAGTCGTTCTTAAATTTTTACGAACAAAGGGAGTAATTGACATGAAAAAAATTTTAGCTTTAGCATTAGTATTAGGCTCATCGGTAATGTTTGCACCGTCGGCGAAAGCGGCGGAAAACAATTCAACTTTAGCAATCGAAGCCAACGCTTCACCGCAGGTTTACACACAAAGAACCCGCACCACACAGCGTGTTAATCGCCGCGGCGCGCGCATCGTGACCCGGACGCGCATCACGCGTGTCGGCCGACGTACTTACCGCGAAGTCGTGCAGTATCGTTATCAACCGAACGGCAGAGTCACGGCACGCGTTCTGAGCCGCACGCTGATTCGCCGCTAATTCAAAAAACTTCAAAACAAAATGTTAAAGCGGGAATCTACTCTCTCCTCCCGCTTATTTCAATTTTGGATTGGGGATTTTGGATTTGCTGACGCGATTGCAAAATTGTTTCTCAACCAAAACATTTCCACTCTTTCACAAAAGAATCCATTCAAATTTAACCCTTCCCGCGTATTAACAAAACGATCCCAAATCCTAATTCCCAAATCGAGTTGACTTTTCTTTACAGATTTTGACAAATCCTTTGCGAACTATAACTTACACCGCCGCGTCAAAGTTAGCGACAAACACGGAACAGTCCGTAAGTCGAAACTTTTTTGAAGGAGAAATACTATGAAAAAACTTATTACATTATCGCTTCTGTTAGTCACATTCGCTTTTTCGGCGACCTTCGCTTCAGCGCAGAGCTACTACCCGCAGAACGACCGCAACTGGCGTAACAACCAGCGCAACAATCAGCGCAATAACCGCTGGAACAACCGCCGTGTCCGCACTGTCACGCAGACCAGAATCGTTCGTCAGGGTTACCGGACATTCCGCGAAACGATTCGCATCACCTATTTGCCGAACGGCAGAACGACGACGCAGGTCATCAGCCGCGTCCGCGTTCGCTAAAACGGTTCAAGTTCATTATTCATAACATCTCTAAAAGCAGGCAGCGCCAACTGTCTGCTTTATTTCTTTTCGGCGAATTTTTTTGCGGCTTCGAGATAATGCGTTTTGTCGTTCTTGTTTTCGGCGAGATAAGCATTGAAATCCTTTGAACTGCCGCGCGGAACGCTTAAGGTTTTCCAGTCCGTCGAGCGAAAATGCTTGGCGAGAAACGTAATTTGCCCGACGTGATACGCCGTGTGCGCGAGCGCGCGGTTGATCGCCTTCGGAACCGAAAAATCCTCGCCGCGAATCTTGACGGTTTTAGCGAAATCGGTTGGCGTCAAAGCTTCGAGCGCCGTCAATAAAGCGTTCCAGCCCGTTTCCCAGAGCGCGGTCAGAGATTCGCAAGTGTCCGCATCGCTGACAAATTCCGAATCGCGGTCGCGGTCTGCCTTTTCGCCGTCCGAAGTTAAAAAATCCGTCCAGCGCGAGCGCAAATTTCCGCCGAGATGCTTGACGATCACGGCGATGGAATTCGCTTCCGCGTCAATCGCGCGAAAATATTCGTCTTCGTTGACCTGTTCGATCGCGCCTTCCGCCAATTTTTTATAATTGCGAAACGCCGCGATCGCGTCCGTTTGATAGTTTTCGATAAATTGTTCGATCATCGGTTTTTCTCCGTCAGGCATTTTGATTAAGAAATCATTTTGTTGATGTGTTCTTTCCAGCTTTCGGGCAAAGCCTCGACTTCGGCGGCGCGGCGCGCGATGTCCAAAATTTCCGGGTTGTTTTTCTCGTCAACCAGTCTGACCAATTCTTCGATTGTTACGCGGTGCGGATCGCGGCTGATAAATTCGATCGAATCGCCCGCCGTTAGTTCGCCGGTTTTGGCGACCGACAGGTAAAAACCGCTCCGGCGTGATTTTTGAAAGCGCCGCAAAATGTCCTTGCGCCCGAAGCGGATGCCGAGTTTGTAGCACGGAAAACGCGGCTCGGTGACGACGAATTCCGCCGTCCCGATACGAATTTTATCGCCCGCGCAGATTTCGGTTTCGAGAATTCCACGGGTCGTCAAATTTTCGCCGAAAATCGCGACCGGCAAATCTTTATCGGGATATTCCTCCTGCCAGAACGCGTAATGTTCGCTCGCATACGCGTAAACCGATTTGCTGACGCCGCCGTGAACGCGCAGATCCGCCTGCGCGTCGCCCGCGAGATTGAACGGATTGACCGCAATTTTACCCGCGACCGGCGATTTATAAATCCCGGTCGCGACCGGCTCGCCGTTGTATTCGACCAGCCGCGGCATCCCGACATTGACGGATATTATTTTCATATTATTTTGCCGTTATTTTTAATTCTCTCCGCGATTTCTTCCCGTAAAACCGTTTCTTGCTCGCCCGTCAGCATATTTTTGAGCGTTACGTTGTTTTCGGCAAACTCGTTTTCTTTTACGAGACAAACAAAAGGCGCGCCAATTTGTTCCGCATATTTTATCGGTTTTCCTTTTTGGCTGATTTCGGGATAAACCATCACGCGCAAACCTTCTTGCCGTAACTCACCCGCAAGTTTCAAACATTCGCCGACTAATTGCTCATCAAAACTGGCAATCATCACATCGGCGGAATCCGACTTTAATTTCCCTTCCGCAATCGGCTTCTCAAACATTCCGCGCTCGTCCATTACGACGAGAATTCTTTCGAGTCCTAAAGAAAAACCGCACGCCGGAATCTGTTCTTTGCCGAACATTCCAATAAGTCCGTCATAACGCCCGCCGCCGCCTAAACTTCCCACCAGATCAGGCACGTTGATTTCGAAAATCGCGCCCGTGTAATAAGACAAACCGCGCGCCAAACTCGCGTTAATCCTAAGATTTTCGAGATTTGCAAATTCGAGAATCCGCGAAAGATTTTCCAAGCCGTCCTTTCCGGTTTCCTGCGCGCCCATAAATTCGGCAAGCCGGACGAGCGTATTTGCATTTCCCTGTCCTTCGAGATTTGAAAATAAATCGAGCAATTTTATTCCGGTGTTTTCATCGAGTTCGCGCTCTTGAAATTCGCGCAGCACGCCGTCTTTACCGATTTTATCGAGTTTGTCGAGAGCGATGAGCGCGTCGGTTTGTTTCGCGCCTTCAATCTCAACTGCCTCTAAAATGCCGCGCAAAATCTGTCGGTCATTGATATTAATTACAAAATCCTTAAATCCCAATCGTTGCAAAATCTCGCTGACAGCCGAAATTAGTTCGGCTTCGACAATCATTGAACTTGAACCGATGGCGTCAACGTCGCACTGGTAAAATTCTCTGAATCTGCCGCGTGCCGGACGGTCGGCGCGCCAGACGGGTTGAATTTGGTAGCGTTTGAAGAATTTCGGCAGATCGTTTTTGTAATTCGCGACGACGCGCGCGAGCGGAACCGTTAGATCGTAGCGCAGGGCGAGGTCGGACAAGCCTTTTTCGCCCGCCGCAACGTCGAGTTTTTCGCCGCGTTTGAGGATTTTGAACATCAATTGGCTGCCTTCTTCGCCGTATTTGCCCGTTAATGTTTCGAGATTTTCGACCGCCGGTGTTTCGAGCGGTTCAAAGCCGTACGATTCGTAAACTTCCTTGATAATTCCGATCACGTAATTGCGCTTGCGGACGTCCGAAGGCAAAAAATCGCGCATCCCGCGCGCCGGTTGTGTTTTGCTCATAATAAACAGTGAGCAGTGAGCGGAAAGCGTTGAGCGGTCAAACATCACTGCTCACTGCTCACTGCTCACTGGCTTTATAAATTCTACACGATAAACGTTTTCGTTGAAAAATTCGCCGCTCGTTTCACGTTTGTTCGTTGCGGTAAATTTCGCTCAAAGTTACGTAATTTTGCGCCGATTCTTCGAGTTTGGCGACTTCTTCGTCGGTCAATTCGCGTTTAACCCGCGCCGGACTTCCCATGACGAGCGAGCGTTTGGGAATGATGGTTCCCGGCGTCACGAGCGAACCGGCGGCGACGAGCGAATTTTTGCCGATCCGCGCGCCGTCCAGAATTATTGTGCCGATACCGATCAGACAATTTTTTTCGATATAGCAGCCGTGGAGCGTAACACGATGCCCGACCGTAATATTTTCTTCGAGAACGGTCGAATGCGCCCGCCTGGAAACGTGCAGCACGCAGGCGTCCTGAATGTTGGTGCGCGCGCCGATGCGGATAAAATTAACGTCGCCGCGAATGATCGTGCCGTACCAGACGCTCGCGTTTTCAGCAATTTCGACATCGCCGATAATCACCGCGTCTTCGGCGACAAACACGGATTCATGAATTTTCGGCACAGTATTTTTGAACGGTTTAATCATAAGTTTCAGTGGTCGGTGGACAGTAGTCAAAAAAGAAGTTTTGGCTTTTAACTGACCGCTGTCCACTAAAACAAATGTAGCTTTTCAGGCATCAAACGGCAAGATTTGAAGTTTGTCCGAAATTCGTGGCAAACTCGAAATGTACCGGCGACTCGGAAAAAAGTTAAAAATGACGAAAATTTTTATCAAAATCTTTCTCCTGCTCGCGGTTTCAGTCGTTTCGATCGCGGCGCAGGAAACCGCTCTGCCGGTCGTCGCCGAATCGAAGGCGATTGCCGATCTGAAACCTTTGCTCGCGGCGGCAAAGGAAAATAAAAAGCCGCTCCTGATAAATTTCTGGGCGACGTGGTGCGGTCCGTGCCGTTTCGAGTTTCCCGAACTCGTCAAGATCGACGCCGAGTATCGCGCGCGGGGTTTGGATTTCGCCATCGTTTCGCTCGACAATCCGGGCGCCAACGAGATGATCGTGAGCGGCTTTTTGAGAAGCTACGGCTCGACGATGCCGTCGTATCTGATCGATCTGCCGACGCGCGGCGAGATCGAACGCGCGGTTCGAAGGATCGCGCCGCGATCGCGCGGCGGTCTGCCGCTGACCCTGCTTTTTAACGCGAAAGGCAAACTCGTCTATCAAAAAGACGGCGTCGTTAACGCGAAAATACTCCGTGCAAAAATTGAAAAGGTTCTGGATGAAAAACCCGCGCCGAATATGTAAAATAAAATAAATTCGAGCGAGGCGATGTAATGAAGGGCTGCGAGCATCTATCCGAAATCAAAAAAGTTACGCCGAGCGCCGACGGGTGCGAAGATTGTCTGAAAACCGGCGCGTGGTGGGTTCATCTGCGTCTCTGCGAAACGTGCGGACACGTCGGCTGCTGCGATTCGAGCCCGAACAAACACGCGACCGCGCATTTTCACGCGAGCAATCACCCGATCGTCAAATCCTTCGAAAAAGGCGAAGATTGGGGCTATTGCTACGTTGACGATATGTTTTACGAAACGCTTCCGACAGTTTTGAAAAATTAGCCACGAATGAACACGAATAACACGAATTATTTTTTAATATTTGTGTTATTCGTGTCATTCGTGGCTAAAATAAAACTATGAAAAATCCCGTCAAGATTTTACTGCAAACGACGATTCCGTTTACCGAAAACGATTGGCACATCGGCAGATTTTCGCTGCTTCGCGAGCATCTCGCGTCGTTAAAAGATGAAAACCGCGCCGCGCTTTATGATGTAACGACGCGCGACATCGAGAAGAACGAGCACGGCGGCGACGCGGTTTTAAGCCGTCTCGACGAAACCGATTTTGACGAAGTCTGGCTTTTCGCGGTTGACACGGGCGACGGTTTGACGCCTTCGGACTGCAACGGCATCACGAAATTTCGACAGCGCGGCGGCGGCATTTTTTCGACGCGCGATCATCAGGATTTAGGCTCGTCGCTCTGCACGATCGGCGGCATCGGCGCGGCGCATTTTTTTCATTCCAAACAACTCGACCCGGACGCGGCGCGCAACTGCCGCGACGACCGCGATACGGGCGCGATTGATTATCCGAATTATCACTCGGGCGCGAACGGCGATTACCAAACGATCAAAGCGGTCGGCGACGCGGCGCACGAATTATTGTTAAAAGCAGACGGCTCGGCGATCGAATTTTTCCCCGCGCACCCGCACGAAGGCGGCGTCGGCGTTCCGCCTGACGAAACTACCGCGAAAGTTGTCGCGACCGGCAAAAGCAAGATCACGGGCAAGGATTTTAACTTGATCGTCGCCTTTGAACGCGAGCTAGACGCGCACGGCAACCGCTGCGGTCGCGGCATTGCCGAATCGAGCTTTCATCATCTCGTCGATTACAACTGGGACATAGAAAAAGGCTGTCCGGATTTTGTCGAAGAAGCTCCCGGCGACGGGCTTAAAAATAATCCGTCGGCGCTCGAAGACGTTAAAACTTATGTCGCCAATCTCGCAAAATGGCTTGCGCCTAATTAACGAAACTTATCATTAACGGGACATTATTATTAAAAAGGCGCTCAGGCGTCTTTTTTCATTGAAGTAAGGCGTAAAAAATATTATGTTTAGACAAAGACTGATAGATGCCTTACGGCGTTGTTTTCAAACCCGTCAAATAATTCATAAAAGGAAGTAGAAAGCTTTGAAACCGACTGATATAAAAGACCCTGAGTATTTCCACAAGGTTGTTGACTGTCAATACGCCTGCCCGGCGCACACGCCCGTTCCCGAATACATCCGCCTGATCGCGCAGGGCAAATACACGGAAGCCTATATGATCAACTGGGATTCCAATGTTTTTCCGGGCATTTTGGGCAGAACGTGCGATCGTCCGTGCGAACCGGCATGTCGTCGCGGGCGCGTCGAACAGGAACCGGTCGCGATCTGCCGTCTGAAGCGCGTCGCCGCCGACAACAAAGACGGCGTCACGGAGTTTATGCCGAAAGCGCCTTTTGCGCCGAACGGCAAAAAAGTTGCGCTGATCGGCGCGGGTCCGGCGAGTTTGACGGTTGCGCGCGATCTCGCGCCGTTAGGTTACGAGCTTCACTTGTTTGACGAGCAGAAAAAAGGCGGCGGCTTTATGGTCAGCCAGATTCCTTCATTCCGTCTGCCGGAAACGGTTCTCGATGAAGAAGTCAATTATATTCTCGATTTAGGTATTCACACGCATTTCAATCAGTATGTCGAATCTTTGAAAGCGGTTTTAGAAAAAGATTACGACGCGGTTTTTATCGGCACGGGCGCGCCGCGCGGCAAGGATTTGCCGAAATTGCCCGGTCGCTGGGAAGCCGAAAAAAATATTCACATCGGCATTAACTGGCTCGCGTCGGTCGCGTTCGAACATATCACGAAGATCGGAAGACGTGTTCTCGTGATCGGCGGCGGAAACACGGCGATGGATTGCTGCCGCACTTCGCGCCGTCTTGGCGGCGACGACGTCAAAGTCGTCGTTCGCTCGCCGTTTGCCGAGATGAAGGCGTCGCCGTGGGAAAAAGAAGACGCGATGCACGAAGACATTCCGATTATCGAGAATCACGTGCCGAAATCGTTCGTCGTCGAAGACGGCAAACTGAAAGGCATGACGTTTGAAAAGGTCGCGGCGCAATATGATGAAAACGGCAAGCGAAAATTGGTTCCGACCGGCGAACCGGACGTTTTCTTCGAAGCCGACGACGTGATTTTGGCGATCGGTCAGGACAACGCTTTTCCGTGGATCGAGCGCGACATCGGCATCGAATTCGGCGAGTGGGATATGCCGGTCGTCGATCGCGTGACGTTTCAAACGACGAACAGACGCGTTTTTATCGGCGGCGACGCGGCGTTCGGTCCCGAAAATATCATCACGGCGGTCGCGCACGGTCATCAGGCGGCAGTTTCGATTCATCGCGCTTGTTGCGGGGAAGACGTCAACGACCGGCTCGATCCGATGGTCAATCTGCACAGCGCGAAAATGGGCATTCACGAATGGGCGTACGATTCGGAAATCGCGCACGACCCGCGCTATATCGTGCCGCAGGCGGATAAATCGATCACTTTGAAAGACCGCAAAAAGGAAGTCGAATTAGGTTTCGACCCGTTAGCCGGATTTAAAGAAGCGCAGCGCTGTTTGAACTGCGACGCGCAGACAATTTTCACCGAATCGAAATGCATCGAATGCGACGCCTGCGTCGACGTTTGCCCGACCGCATGCATCACGTTTACGAAAAACGAGGAAGACGAGAAAGATTTGCGCCAGAAATTAAAAGTTCCGGCGCTCAATTTAACGCAGGATTTATACGTTTCCGAAACTTTGCCCACGCAGCGCGTGATGGTCAAGGACGAAGACGTTTGTCTCCATTGCGGCTTATGCGCCGAACGCTGCCCGACCGCCGCGTGGGATATGCAGACGTTTTTCTACAACGTGACGAAAACTTATACGGGCTGCGGAAAGTAAAGATTTGCGGATAAATCAGAACCGCCTGCGGCAGCGGGCAGGTTAAACGATTTGGGATTGCGGAATTCGGAATTCGGATTCTCGGAAACAAACAAATCCGAAATCCGAAATCTCAAATTTGAAATCGAATTAGCCGCCCGCTGCCGCAGGCGGTTCTGACCCATTACTTCCCGAAATTTTCTATTATAATCGCTTCGTTAAATTGGTTGCCGCCCGCGTAGATGATTTGTTTGTAATCGGGCGAAACGGCGAAGTTGAATAGCTGATCGTCTTTTAAATCAAACAGCATCACGGGCGAGGTGCCGTCAATCGGCTGCTGCCAGAGTTGGGATGGTCTCGAATTTATGTAGAGAAACGATTTGCTGTCCGCCGTCCAACGAACAAAGTTTCGATAAGCCGGAGTTTCAAACAGTTTAAGCGGCTCACCGCCTTCAATCGGGAAAATTCCCTGTTGCCAGGGTTGTTGACGTTCGGGCAGATAAAGGTAACGTATCAGCAATTTGCCGTCGGGCGACGCGGCGATTGCGCCGGAGCTATGATAGTTGTCGGCGATCCCGGACGGCTCGCCGCCATTAATGGAAACTTGCCGGGTGGTCATCTGCTTTTGGTCGTTTTGCACGGCGTAAAAAATCCGTTTTCCGTCGGAGGAAACGTCAAAAAAGCGTTCGTCGCCCGTTGTGCCGTTGGTCAGCTGCAGCGGATTTTGTCCGTCCGCATCCATTCGCCAAAGGTGCATCGTGCCGCCGTTGCGCGAAGAAACAAAGACGATGTAACGCCCGTCCGAAGTGAAACGCGGGGAAATATTTAAACTTCCCTGGTCGGCGGTGAGCGGCTGCTGGTTGCTGCCGTCGGCGTTCATTTGCCACAAATCCACGTTGCCGCTGCGCGGACTGGTGAAAATAATTTTACCGTCCGGCGCAAACGCCAAACCTCGAAATCCGTCCTGCGCTTCGCTGCCGAAGGTCAATTTTTTGGCGTTTCCGATGTCGTCAAGCGGCGCAATCCAAACATTCGTTTTGGTAATGTTTTGCCCGACGACGAGCGTTTTTGAATTTGCCGACAAACTAATCCAATCGTAATCATTAAAATCCCGCGTAACGCGCGACGCTTCGCCCGACGGATAAGCGATGCGCCAGATTTGATACGGCTCACCGGATTTTTTTTTCGCCGTAATCAGCAAGCCCGAACCGTCGGCGAGCCACAGCGCGTCGTCTATTTCGTTGAAATTCGGAAGCGGCAAAAATTGTCCGGTGCGGGCATCAATCGAAAAATCTAAAATCTGCGGTCGTCCGTCGCTACCTTTTCCGCAGACGGCGACGCGCTCGCCGTCGGGCGACCAGGACATCTGTGAATTCCATATCACCGGAGTAAAATGCGGCGTAAATGATTCGAGCAAATTCCCCGATTCGCCGTTTTCGTCCAAAATGGTTAGTCCGCTGTCGGCTTTGATGACCGCAATTCGTTTTCCGTCGGGCGAAACGGCGGGCGGGCTAAAGACATTTCTGGCGATTATCTCCGGTTTGCCGCCGAAAAGCGGAATGCGGACGAGTGTGTTGTTAGGTCCGCCGAAGTCGGAAGTCAGATAGTAAATCTGTGTGCCGTCGGGCGAAATCGCCAAGTCCCAATATCCGCCGTCCGGCATAATTTGCACCGCGCTGCCGCTCGTCAAATCTTTGAGCCAGAGCTTTTTGTTGGTATCTTTTTCCACCGTCGAATAAACCAGATATTTGCCGTCGGGCGAGATGGTCGGTTGGAGCGCGTTCTGGTCGGGTGTCAGTCGCTTAAGCGTAATGCTCAGCGCGTTTTTGTCATCGGACGATTCGGTTTTTCCCGAATTCCAAAAAGCGGAAACGGCTAAAATCAGCGCACCGATGAAAGCCACAAACGCAATCATTTTTAATATAATCCGGCGGCTTTTTATCTCAACCGGTGAAATGTTTCGGACGAATTCGGAGATTGAAGCATTGGAATTGCCGTTTTCACTTAAATCAACCGGCGCGAAAATGCCTTTTTCGTGTCCGCCGTTGAAATTCGGCTGAACGCTGACGCATCGCACCTCGCCGTTAAAACGATAGCCGCGCCGCCGCAAAGTTTCGATTAGAGGTCTGCCGTTTGCCGACGCGCCCAAAGTTTTTCGCAGTATGTGAACATACTGCGTCAAATTCGCTTCTTCGACAATCGAATCGTTCCAAATCGCTTCCATCAATTCGTCTTTGCCGAGAATTTCGCCGCGCCGCCGGATGAGCGTGAGAAGCGTCTGCGCCGCTTTCGGAGCGAGCGAAATTTCCTCTCCGCCGCGGTAAAGCATCAGGCTTGCGGCATCGAGTCGGAAATCTTCAAACTCGTAAATCTTCTGCACAGGCGGTTTGGTCATCTTAATATTAAATTGAGAAACAATTGATATTAAATCAAAGACGCCGCCGCAACCGCCCGATTAAGTTGGTTACGGAACGGAAAATTATTAAAAGAAACAATGATTGAATGATCGACAAATTTTCTCAATCATTTTAACGCCCGATTGCCGAAAAGTAAATCCTTTTTGAAATCGCGGGTAATTTGTCCGTTCCATCACGATAAAGTTTTTGTCAGAATATTCGTGTAATAAAAATAATTGATTTCAAATTTTAGCTAGGGAGATTTTTTTATGGCAAACAAAACCGCGTTAATAAAAATTGAGGGATCTAATAACACATGGATGGAGATACAGGTTAGCTTAACTGAAACTTCTGGTGGAGGTTCAATGACCTGGCAACGGATAGGGCTGATTACATCAAGAAAGTGGTCGTTTTCGGGTGATTATAATACAACAAATTATCCATTTTTTATTACGTTCAAGGACAAGGAAATGGGTAATGTTTTTCAATTAAGCGGGTTTCAAAAAGATACAGATACGCGGTTTCCATTTAATGACACATCAAAGGGAGAAGGTGCTTGTTTAGTCGGCGGTTTTGAAGTTCAGCAAGGTTCACTAACTTGGAAAGTAGTTCAGATTCTGCTTGGAAATTAGACCGATTCGCAACGACAATTACTTAAAGTAAATCTTTTCTGAAATCGTGGGTAATTTGTCCGTTGCCAAATGCCGCAAGTCGCACTCTTTTATCTTTCCTCAGCGCGTCTTACAGCAAAAAAGAGGAACAAAACTATGCGTTACGGAAACAATTTGATTTTGGCATTTGTCGCCGTTTCGATTTTGACCGGCGCGGCGTTCGGTCAAGTTACGCCGCCGACGGGAATCGTCGCTTGGTATGCAGGCGACGGCGATTTTCGGGATTCTTCCGGCAACGGCAACAATGCGACACCCGCTCCGTGCTGACAAGTCCGTTTGGTTATTACCGATTTGACGACGTAGCGGCGGCGGGCGAAACTTTCATCGTTTCGGTCAACCACAAACGCTATCTTTTCGCGCCGCAAGTCGTCAGCGTAAATGAAGATTTGACGGAATTAAATTTTACCGCTGAACCGTAAAAAGTACGCGGCGTTTCAAAGCGGTCAAATCTCTCCGCCGTGTGGAAACGCCGCGAATACAAGGAGAAAACAAACATGAAAAAATTCATTATTCATACCGGCTTCTTAATTTTGTCGCTCGTCGTTTGCGGCGGCGCGGCGGTGGGTCAAACCAGCGAATTTTCGTATCAGGGACGTTTGACGGAGGCAGGCACTCCGGTAACGGGAACCAGATTTTTCCGTTTCACTTTGTTTGATGAAAACGGCGCGGCGATTCCGGGCGCGGTGTCGGAGCAAACTTTGCCGGTCAGTGGCGGGATTTTTTCCGCCGCGCTCAATTTCAGCGCGGCGGCGTTTGCTTCGGGCGCGAACCGGAGCTTGCAAATCGAAGTCAAAGTCAACGCCGGAGACGCTTACACGCTTTTGAATCCGCGTCAGCCGGTTCTCTCCGCGCCGTATTCGATAAAAAGCCTGTTGGCGGACGATGCGAACATGCTCGGCGGCATGTTTGCAAATCAATTCGTGCAGACAAACGATTCACGTTTGACCGACGCGCGAACGCCGACCGCCGGAAGCGGCAATTACGTCCAAAATTCGACAACGCCGCAAACCGCCAATTTCAACATCTCCGGCAACGGCTTCGTCGGCGGAAATTTCGGCATCGGCACAACCTCTCCGTCAGCAAAATTAACGGTCCGAACGCTGACAGATAGATACGGTTTTCAGCAAACCGACGGTGCGGTTACTTTCGGTTCATTCCTCGGTAGCGCGATTGACGTGCCGCTCGGTGGCTGGTTCGGCACGGCGACAAATCACCCGCTTCATTTTTTCACCAACAGCAGCTTGCCGCGAATGACTATTACGCAAATCGGCAGGGTTGGAATCGGAATAACCCAGCCGATTTCCAAACTAGATGTCAGAGGCGACGATCAACCGGCGATTCGCGGAATATCCACCTCCATCGGTGTTTTTGGCAAAGGCTCTCCGGGCATTTGGGGAGAATCCATATTTGGGCAAAACTCAACCGCAGTGTATGGTGATAACGATGGCAGCAACACGGTTGGATTTGCCGGAGTTTTTAACGGACGAGTCAACGTCATCGGCAATCTTTCAAAATTAGGCGGTTCGTTCAAAATTGACCATCCGCTCGACCCGGCGAATAAATATCTGTCGCACTCGTTCGTCGAATCGCCCGATATGATGAACATCTACAACGGCAACGTCACTACCGACGAACGAGGCGAAGCCGTCGTGACAATGCCCAAATATTTTGACGCGCTCAACCGCGATTTTCGTTATCAACTAACGGTTATCGGACAATTCGCGCAGGCGATTGTGGCGGAGGAAATCAAAAACAATTCGTTCGTCATCCGCACCGATAAACCGAACGTCAAAGTTTCGTGGCAAATAACCGGCATCCGGCAGGACGTTTACGCCAACGAAAACCGCATTCCAATCGAGGAAGACAAACCGGCAAACGAGCGCGGCTTTTATCTCTACCCGAAAGGATTCAACCAGCCCGCCGAAAAAAGCGTTGTGAAATCGCGCGAGAGGAAATGAACAATGAGAAATCGAAAAAATAAATTTGCGGCGTGGTGTTTGATTTTATTTTTGTCAATCGCAGCGCAATCGCAAACGGGCGGCAATTTTACAATCACGCAGTCGGTCGTCGCTTCCGGCGGCGGACCGCAAATGACCGGCGGCGTGTTTTCGCTTGACGGCACAATCGGGCAGCCGGTCGCCGGAACGAACTCGGCGGATGGCGCGTTCTCGGTGCGGGGCGGTTTTTGGCAGGCGGCTTTCGCTCCGACAGCCGCCGGTGTTTCCATCGGCGGGCGCGTTACAGTCGGCAAAAACGGCTTGGCACGGGCGCGTGTAACCTTGACCGACGGAAGCGGCGAAACGCGCTCCGTCCAAACCGGCACGTTCGGCATTTACCGCTTCGACAACGTAGAAGCGGGCGGAATTTACATCGTTTCGGTCAACCACGGACGCTATATTTTCGCGCCGCAAGTCGTTAGCGTCGTCGAAGATTTGACGGAATTAAATTTTACAGATGAACCGTAAAGCATTTGTCGCCGCCGTTCAATTCATCGAGCGCGGACAAACAAAAATCACAAAACGCCGCGAAAAATTCTTAAAATATTTTCGCGGCGTTTTGTATTTTTATGCTTGAAAATCAGTTCAAAAAAAGTAATCTGAATTCAAGAAAGAATGACCCCTTCGCGTGCAAATCAAAGGTTGTGCTAAAATCAAGCCGTGAGTTTTTTGCAAATTCCTATTGGATAAACAACAGTCTTAAAACCATAAAATTTACAAATGAGCGAAACTAAAATAAACGATTTTGTGGTCAGATTCGCCAACGTCAACGGGACGGGTTCGGCGAGCGCGAACGCGCTTTTTACCAAAGCGATTTTCAAGATGGGCATTCCCGTCACGCCGAAAAATATTTTCCCGTCGAATATTCAGGGCTTGCCGACGTGGTATGAAGTGCGCGTCAGCGAGAAAGGCTATTTGGGACGACGCGAAGGCATCGATTTTATGGTCTGCGTCAATCCGCAGAGCATGAAAAAAGACGTCGCGGACGTTTCTAAGGGCGGCTATTTTATGTATGATTCGACGAAACCGCTGCACGCCGAATATATTCGCGAAGACATCAATTATATCGGCATTCCGCTGATGGAACTCTCGAATTCCAACTACAGCGATCCGCGCCAGCGCCAGCTTTTCAAAAACATCATCTACGTCGGCGCGCTCGCGGCGTTTTTCGACATCGAGTTCGAGGTTTTGGAAAGTCTTCTGGCAGTGCAATTTAAAGGCAAGGAAAAGCTTATCGAACCAAATATCAAAGCATTAAAACTCGGCGCGGAATACGTTCAGAAAAACTTTAAATATCCTTTGAACCTGCGCGTCGAACGGCGCGATTTATTGGGCGACGCGATCATGATGTCGGGCAATTCCGCCTGCGCTCTCGGCGCGATCTACGGCGGCGCGACCGTCGCCGCGTGGTATCCGATCACGCCTTCGACATCCGTGGTTGACGCCTTTGCGAAATACGCCGAAAAACTGCGCGTCGATCCCGAAACCGGCAAAAAGAATTTCGCGATCGTCCAGGCGGAAGACGAACTCGCGGCGATGGGCATGGTGCAGGGCGCGATGTGGAACGGGGCGCGCGCGTTTACCGCGACGAGCGGTCCGGGCGTTTCCCTGATGAACGAATTTCTCGGGCTCGCATATTTCGCCGAGATTCCGACGGTTTTGATCGACGTTCAGCGCACCGGACCTTCGACCGGAATGCCGACCCGCACGCAGCAATCCGATATTTTGCTCGCGGCTTACGCTTCGCACGGCGACACGAAACACATTCTGCTGCTCCCTGCATCGCCGAAGGAATGTTTTGAAATGACCGCCGAATCTTTCGATCTCGCGGAAAAACTGCAAACGCCGGTGATCGTCATGACCGATCTCGATTTGGGCATGAACGACCATATTTCCGCACCTTTGGCGTGGGATGATAATCGCCGGTTCGATCGCGGAAAGGTTCTCTCAACCGAACAGCTCGAAGCGATGAGCGAAAGATACGGTCGTTATCTCGATTCGGACGGCGACGGAATTCCCTATCGCACGATTCCGGCGACGCATCCGACAAAAGGCGCGTTCGTGACGCGCGGCTCGTCGCGCGAAGAATACGCCGTCTATACCGAAGACGGCGCCGCGTATCAGCGTAATATGGAGAGGCTGATGAAAAAATTCGAGACGGCAAAAGAACTGGTTCCGCCGCCCGAATTTTTGCAGGACGCGAACACTTCGAACGTCGGCGTTTTGTTTTTCGGAACGTCAACCTATGCGGCTGAAGAAGCCATCGAATTGTTAAAAGCGGACGGAATTACGCTCGACGCGATGCGGGTGCGCGCCTTCCCGTTCGGCAAATCGTTCGTTGATTTCGTGGGCGCGCACGAAAAAGTTTTCGTGATCGAACAAAACCGCGACGCGCAATTTAAAAGCATGATGATGATCGAACTCGGTGTGAGCGCGGAAAAACTCGTTTCGGTCTTAAATTACGACGGCACGCCGATCACCGCCGATTTTATTTTCAATCAAATAAAATCGAATTTGAAAGGTTAGTTTTTGAGCCGCGGATAAACGCGGATTTCGCGGATTTTTTGAGATTGGTTAAATAATCAGAATCCAGTCAATTGCTAAATAATCCCGAAAATCATTTGATTTAATCCGCGAAATCCGCGAAATCCGCGGCTAAATTTTTCTTAAAATCTTATGTCATACGTACGTTCTAAATTTCGCCATCCCGCGCTGCCTAAAAACGATTTGGGCTACACGGTCGATTATTACGAAGGCTCGCTTTCGACGCTCTGCGCGGGCTGCGGGCACGATTCGATCTCGGCTGCCATCGCGCAGGCTTGTTTTGAATTGAACATCGAGCCGCACAAGGTTGCGAAACTTTCGGGCATCGGCTGTTCGTCGAAAACGCCCGCGTATTTCCTGTCGAATTCGCACGGTTTCAACTCGGTTCACGGGCGAATGCCGTCGGTCGCGACGGGCGCAAATCTCGCGAACCGCGATTTGATCTATCTCGGCGTTTCGGGCGACGGCGACACGGCTTCGATCGGGATGGGACAGTTCGTTCACGTCGTTCGCCGTAACCTGAATATGGTTTATATCGTGATGAATAACGGCTGTTACGGACTCACGAAAGGACAGGACTCGGCAACCGCCGACGCCGGTTCAAAGAACAAGACCGGTCACGTAAACTTATTTGAATCCATCGATTTATCGAGCCTCGCGATCGAATTGGGCGCAACCTTTGTCGGACAGAGTTTTTCGGGCGACAAAGATCAGCTGATTCCGCTTATCAAGGCGGCGATGTCGCACCAGGGTTTTGCCTTTCTGAACGTCATCAGCCCGTGCGTGACGTTTAACAACAATCTCGGCTCGACGAAATCCTACGATTACGTCCGCGAACATATGGAAGCGACCTCGACCTTTGATTTCGTGCCGCTCGCGCGTGAAATTAAAACGACTTACGAGGAAGGCGAAACGCAAAACCTGACGATGCACGACGGTTCGGTCATCCAGCTCCATAAACTCGCGAAAGACTGGAATCCGATCGACCGATTTTCCGCGATCAACGCGATGCAAGCCGCCAAATCGAAAGGCGAGATTCTGACGGGCTTGCTCTACATGAATCCCGACAGCCGCGATCTGCACGACCTGATCGCGACCAGCGAAAAACCTTTGAATTCGCTGACCGAAAAAGATTTGTGTCCGGGTTCGGAAATTCTAAGCGACATCAACGAAAGTTTTCGTTGAGAAATTATCAATGCCGAAAACAGCCAGCAATCTCGCTTCAAAATCAGCTTGTTGCTGCGAATCAATGAAGGAACAAATGAATTGGAGTTGTGAAATAGACACCGAGCCGTTGGATTGCGCGGATAGTGTTATTTATTATTCAAAATCCTCGGGTAAGTATGGCTTACTAATTCACGACGGCGGAAGTTCTTTCCTGAAAATAAGTTTCTGTCCATTTTGCGGAACAAAGCTACGAAAAAATGATTGATTTAAGAAGCGATACGGTCACGAAACCGACACTTGAAATGCGCCGCGCGATGGCGGAAGCCGAGGTCGGCGACGACGTTTACGGCGAAGACCCGACCGTGAATCTTTTGCAGGAACGCGCCGCCGAGATTTTCGGGAAAGAAGCCGCGCTGTTTTGCCCGACCGGCTCGATGGGCAACCAGATCGCCGTCAAATTACACACCAAACCGGGCGAAGAAATCGTGATCGAAGAGCGCGGGCATATTTTTAATTACGAGCTGGGCGCGCCGTCCGTGATGGCGGGCGTGATGATTCGTCCCGTTCGGGCGGCGAACGATAACGGAATGCTGACCTGGGGCGAAATCGAATCCGCGCTGCATATCAACCAGCCGTATTACGCCTGCCCGACCGGTTTGATCTGTCTCGAAAACACGCACAATTTCGGCGGCGGCAGCGTGATGAGCGCCGCACAAACTTCGGAAATCTGCGAAAACGCGCATCAGTTGAATTTGCCCGTGCATCTGGACGGCGCGCGGATTTTCAATTCGGCGGTCGCGCAAAACGAAACGGTCGCGAATCTCGCGCGCGCTTGCGATTCCGTCCAGTTCTGCCTTTCGAAAGGTTTGGGCGCGCCGGTCGGCTCGCTCCTTTTGGGCAAAAAAGATTTTATCCATGAAGCCCGCACGTGGCGCAAACGCTTCGGCGGCGGAATGCGGCAGGTCGGAATTCTCGCGGCGGCAGGACTCGTCGCGCTCGAAGAATCGCCGAAACGCCTGCACATCGATCACGAAAATGCGCGCCGACTTGCGACCGGCGTCGCCGATTTGCGAGGCATCGCGATTGACGCCGAAAAAGTTCAGACCAACATCGTGATTTTCGACGTTTCCGCGACCGGCAAAACTTCGGCTGAAATCTGCGACGAGTTAAAAAAAGATAATATTTTCGCGATTCCCTTCGGCAAGGCGATTCGCATGGTCACGCACAGCGACGTTTCGCGTGACGATATTGAAAAAACTCTTGCGGCTTTAGAAAAAATTATTCAGTAATGCTAAAGTCAAAAATTACGGACTGCTGAATAATTGACTAATTACTGATGATTATCGCCATTGACGGACCTTCGGGTGCGGGAAAATCCACGCTCGGCAAAATGTTAGCCAAAAAGTTAAACCTGCTTTATCTCGACACGGGCGCGATGTATCGCGCCGTCGGGCTGGCGGTGATGCAATCGAAAGTCGAGTTTGAAGATAAACCGAAAATCGCGGAAATTGCCGAAAACGCCGACATCAAGCTGGTCGGCGAGCCTGAAAACTTGCAGGTTTTTCTGAACGGAAAAGACATTTCCGAGGAAATTCGCACGAATGACGTCGGGCAGGCGGCTTCGATCGTTTCGGGCGTTTCGGAAGTTCGCCGGATACTGGTCGAGCATCAGCGCTCGCTCGGCGCGAATTCGCCGACCGGCGCGGTTTTAGACGGGCGCGACATCGGGAGCGTCGTTTTTCCGAACGCGGACGTGAAATTTTTTCTGACCGCGAAACCCGAAGCCCGCGCGCGCCGCCGCTTTGAAGAAGATTTGGAAAAACATCGGGCGACGAGCTACGAGCAGACATTTGCCGAAATCAAGGAACGCGACGAACGCGACGTTTCGCGCGAAGATTCGCCGCTCACGATCTCGGAAGACGCGGTCGTCATTGACACGAGCGAGCTCGATTTATCGGAAGTTTTCGCGCAGATGATGCAGATCATCGAAGAACGAAGCGCGAAAGCATCCTCGAATTTGACTTAATTTTCCCGAATCGCTAAGATTTTTATTCGTTCTTTGTACGCTCCCGTAGCTCAGTTGGATAGAGCAACAGCCTTCTAAGCTGTGGGTCGCACGTTCAAGTCGTGCCGGGGGTACTCAATTTTTGGATTTGGATTTTGGATTTTAGATTTTGGAATGTAAAATGATTTTCAGCTCTTTTGAAAATTAGGTTGCGCAAATCCGAAATCGGCAATCTAAAATCCAAAATCGTCTTGTGGCGGCTATAGTTCAGTGGTTAGAGCGCCTGATTGTGGTTCAGGAAGTCGTGGGTTCAAATCCCACTAGCCGCCCATCTCCTTTCTTTTCAATAACTTATCTAAACCCCGACATTCAAATTTTATCTCTTAGACATTCTGATTATCTGGGAGATAAAGTAAATGGACAGTCTATTTAAACAATTCATAAAAGAACGCAGATACCTAAGAAACCTATCCGAACGCACTTTGAGCTACTACGCTGAAGCCTATCATTGCTTTAAGCAAGTCAACTCATTCGAGAATCTTTCCAAAACATCGCTTCAAAATGCAGTAATGGCGTTTCGTGAACGC
>JANOBZ010000103.1:0-69507 GCA_031411895.1 Acidobacteriota bacterium
ACTGACCACCGACCACTGACCACCGACCACCGACTTATGACTGATTACGGAAAAGACGCGCTGCTTTCATATAATCAATATCTCAAGGTTCCCGAATTGATCGGGCTGCAGGAAACTCTCTCCGATCCCGTGAGCCACGACGAACTTTTGTTTATCGTCATTCACCAGACTTACGAGCTTTGGTTCAAGCAAATCCTGCACGAAATAGACGCGACGATTCTGTGGCTGCGACAGGAGCGAGCGTTTCGTGTCAATCATTCTCTTCGCGCCGTGACGGCGATCGAAAAAGTGATAGTTTCGCAAATTCACATTTTAGAATCAATGGCGCAGATCGGTTTTTTGGAGTTTCGCGACAAATTAAATCCGGCGAGCGGTTTCCAGTCGATGCAGTTTCGCGAGCTCGAATTCGTCTCCGGCTCGAAGGACGAAAATATCCTGAAAACTTTCAAACACGATGAATTCGCGTTCGAACGTCTGACCGAAAGATTCAACGAGCCTTCGTTAGCCGAAGAATTCTGGAATCTTCTGGGAAGAAACAGTTTCGACGTTTCGAGCGAAGAGGCGCGCGTTAATTCGATCGTCGAAATCCTGACGCGACCGGAAAAATATCCCGATTTTTTCAATATGCAGGATTTGCTCATCGAACACGACGAAAACATCGCGCTCTGGCGTTATCATCACGTTTTGATGGTCGAAAGAATGCTCGGCATGAAACGCGGCACGGGCGGCTCGGAAGGCGCCGGATACTTGCGCTCGACGCTCGCGAAGAAATTCATTCCCGAACTCTGGGAAGCGCGAACTCACTTAAAATTAGAATCGCTTGCATGAGCGAAATTGTCGGAAGAAATTTAGCCGCGGATTAACGCGGATTTCGCGGATAAGAATTTATTGGATTTTCTTAGCAAATTTGCGGCTTCGCGGGAGAAAAATTGTTTCCCGCAAAGCCGCAAAGTTTTAAAGAATTATTCTTTGATAAATTATTGATTTAATCTGCGGCTCAATTAAATTCGCGCTTGGGCAGTTGGAGATAACTTTCGTTTCCCAATCTATCAACGCTCGTCACAAGTATTTTCTCGATTTTGCGGTCAGCCGAAAACGCGGCGCTTTTTTGCGACGCGGGCAGAATCGAATAACTCCAGCCGTTTTTGTCTTTCACGTAAACGACGAACCAAAACGCTTTTCGCCTTCCGCTTTCCGTCCAGGCGGCTCGGACGTTTTTCGCGTCGCGCGTGATTTTAAGTTGCGGCTCAATCGGCTTGTTTGATTTTATCCACGGCGACGCGGGAATTACCGCCGCGCGATTGTAAGGCGCGTCGCGTAAAGCTTTTTGAATGCCGTCGAAATCGCCGCGCACGGATTTGAAGCTGAACTGAATATTGCCCGCCGTTTTCTGAATCTGGCGCGTCAAGGATATTTGATAAACGATTTCGGCGGCGCTGAAATTTTCGGTTTTACTCGGAATTTTATAAGTTCCGATGCCTGCCCAAACGTGGCGGTTTTTCGCGTTGACGGTTTCCCAGAATTTCAAAAGCACCGCAAATTCGCGGTTCGGGCGATCAGATTTCCAGTAGATTTGCGGCACGAAATAATCGACCGTGCCGTCGCGCAGCCATTTTTCGGCGTCGGCGTAGAGGTTTGTATAATTTTCTTCCGCGACGCCGAACGGCGAAATACCGTACATAATTTCGGGCTTGATTTTTTTGATTTCGCGCCCGACCGCTTCGATAAATTGGTTGACGTTTGCGCGCCGCCAATCGTCGCGTTTCAGAGGAATCCGGCGTACACCATTTTGACTCATTTGTGCCGCCGTTTTTAGATATTTCTGCCAGTTTTTATCGTCGGGAAATTCGATTTTTACATCGTTTTCATCTTTTTCCGCGTACGGGTAAAAATAATCGTCGAAATGAACGCCGTCGATGTCGTAACGTTTGACGACGTCCGCAACGACGCTCAAAGAATACTTTTTAACTTCCGCGTCGGTCGGGTCGAGCCACAAATAATTGCCGTATTTTCTGACTAAATCCGGACGGCGTTTGGTAATGTGATTCGCCGAGACGGTTTTAGCCGACGGATGATAAGCGCGATACGGATTGAACCACGCGTGAACAAGAATGCCGCGCCGGTGCGCTTCGTCGGTGATGAATTTGAGCGGGTCGAACGCCTGCGCTTTGCCCATCGCGCCGGTCAGAAATTCCGACCACGGCTCAATGCGCGATTCGTAGATCGCGTCGCACATCGGGCGCACCTGAAAAACGACGGCGTTCATCTTTAACGACGCGGCAAGCTCCAAATCGCGGATAATCTCGGCTTTCTGCTGTTCGATCGTCAGATTTCTTTTCGACGGAAAATCAATATTGTCTACAGTTGCGATCCACGCGGCGCGAAATTCACGCTCGACGGCGGGCAGGTTCTCCGCGCGAACGGCGGCGGCGGTTAAAAATAAAATCAGCGAAATAAGTATTTTTCTAAACATATTCCCGTTTATTCGATGCGTAAAATTTATAAAAGTTGAGTATAATTCAGACAAAGAAATTCTGCCCACGAAATACACAAAACATACGAAAATAATTCATTTCGTAATTTTTTTATGTTTCGTGGGCGAAAAATATTTCGGAGATTTGATAATGAAACTTTTTCGCCTGAATTTATTATTTTTGCTCGCGTTTTTTACAGTTTCGACTTTCGCGCAGAACGTTCGCGTGACGATTCTGCACGTTAACGACGTTTATCAGTTTATTCCCGTCGAAGGCGGCAAACGCGGCGGTTTGGCGCGGCTTTTAACGCTGAAAAAGAAGGCTTTAGCCGAAAATCCGAACACGATTTTTACCTTGGGCGGCGACACGCTTTCGCCGTCGGTCGAAACGCGCACTTATAAAGGCGCGCAGATGATCGACGCGTGGAATGCGGTCGGGCTCGATTATTCCGTTTTGGGCAATCACGAATTCGACATCAAGACCGCCGATCTGCTTTTGCGGATCAAGGAATCGAAATTTACGTGGCTCGGCGCGAACGTGATCGACACGAAAACGGGTAAGATTTTCGCCGATCTGCCGCCTTACGTAATCCGCGATTTCGGCGGCGTGAAGATCGGCATTATCGGTCTGCTTTTGCCCGAAACGAAGGAAACTTCTTCGATGGAAGAAAGTTTAACCGTCACGGATTACTGCGCGACGGCGAAAAAACTGGTCAAGCGGATGCGTAAAAAAGAAAAGGTCAGCGCCGTGATCGGTTTGACGCATCTTTTTATGGCGCAGGATAAAAAATTGGCGCAGTGCGCGGATTTCGATCTGATCCTGGGCGGTCACGAACACACGCTTTTGCAAAGTTCGTCGAACGGCACGCCGATCTTCAAAATGACGGCTGACGCGCGCGAAATGGGCAAGTTCAATCTGAATTTCAACGCGCAAACGCGGCGGTTCGAAAGTATGGATTGGGAAATCATTCCCGTCACCGACGCCGTTCCGGACGCGCCCGAATTTGCTCCCGTAGCGGCGAAATATAAATCGCTTTTAGACGAATTAGCCGTCACGGTCGGCGCGACGAGCGAAACTCTGGACGCGCTTTCTTTATCGAGCCGGACGAAAGAAACCAATATCGGGAATTTTATCGCCGATGCTTACCGCGACGCGGCAAAAGCGGATGTCGCGCTCGTCAACGGCGGTTCGATTCGCGCCGATCTGATTTATAATCCGGGCGTTTTGACCAAGCGCGACGTGCTTTCGATGCTCCCGTTCAATAACCCGATCGTGAAGATCGAGATCACGGGCAAAACCCTGCGCGAAACGCTCGAACACGGCGTCGCGCGGAGCGCCGTCAGCGAAGACAACGAGCCGGGACGTTTTCCGCAGATTTCCGGGATGAGCTTTAAGTTCGACACGACACGACCGGTCGGCAGCCGCACGTCCGACATTTTGGTCGGCGGCAAGCCGCTGGACGAAAACAAAATTTACACGCTCGCGACCTCGGATTTTCTCGTCTCGCGCGGCGGCGACGGCTATGTGATGTTCAAGGACGCGAAGATTTTAATCAACGCGGCGAACGCGCAGAAGGATTCCGACGTTTTCGAAAAAGCCATCAAGGATTCGCCGAACGCGACGATCGCGCCGCGCCTCGAAGGCAGAATCATGCGGATTAAATAAGTTGGCGGAAAGTTTGCAGATAGTTGCGGAAAGTTTACAGAAAGTTGCAGATAGTTGAGAGTTGAAAGCGTTCTCGATTTTTTATAACTTCCTGCAAACTTTTCGCAACTTCCTGCAACTTTCTGTAAACTTTCTGTAAACTTTCCGCAACTATTATTTATGTTTTTCGAGCAGGAAATAATAACGAATCCCGACAAGCGCGAAGCCGTTGCGCTGTTTAACGAGGCTTACAGCGCGCAGATGGCGAAGGATTACAAGACGGCGGTAAAGCTTTACAAGCGGTCAATCGAAGTTTTCCCGACCGCCGAAGCTTACACTTTTCTCGGCTGGACGTATAGTTTCGAGGGAAATTACGATCTCGCGATTGCCGAATGTTTAGCGGCGATTTCGGTTGATGCGGCGTTCGGCAATCCGTATAACGACATCGGCAGTTATCTGATCGCGAAAGGGAATTATTACGACTGCGTGCGCTGGTTCAAATTAGCGATCGGCGCGGTTCGCTACGAGGCGCGCGCTTACCCGCATTTTAATCTCGCGCACGTTTACGAAAAACGCGGGAAATTATTGGAAGCCGCGCGGCATTACGGTTTGGCGCTCGACGAACAGCCGAATTATATGCAGGCTTACAAGGCTTTACGGAAATTACAGGAAAAATTGAATTAATTTTTGCGAATCAGGTATCATTGAAATTAGAAATTTAATCAAGGAGGGAAAATTTAATGGCTCATGAAACTGAAGAAAAACGCGAGGGCGGCGACGTTCTTGCTACTTTAGAGCGTTTGAAATCGGAAGTTTTTGACAACAGCAACGAACATCTCGCGCTCGCGCTCGGTCGACCGACCGAAGAAATCGAAGCGTGGTTCGGCGGCGAGGAAGAAATTGACGAGGACGCGGAAATGAAAATTCACGGACTCGCCCAGGAAAGACTCGGCGGAGAGTAATCGAGAAGGGGAGAAAAGGAGAAAGGGAGAAAAGGAGGTTTTTCTTATTAATAATCTTGAAATTTACTTTTTGTAACTCAAGATCATTAACGAAAAATTTATCTCCCCTTCTCCTTTTTTCTTCGTCTCCTCTTCTTTTTTCAAGAGATGGAAAGAGAAAATCTGACGCGGTTTGCGTGGCTTTCGATTGCGGCGGCGATCATCACGATCGCGCTTAAATCGGCGGCGTATTATTTCACGGGTTCGGTCGGTTTGCTTTCGGACGCGTTGGAATCGCTCATCAATCTCGCGGCGGCGATCGTCGCGCTCTTTACATTGAAAATCGCCGCTGCGCCGGCGGACGAAGAACACGCTTTCGGACACGACAAGGCGGAATATTTTTCGAGCGGCATCGAAGGCACTTTGATCTTTCTCGCCGCTTTGAGCATCGCTTATGCGGCATTTAACCGCCTGTTCGCGCCGCAGCCGTTGGAACAACTAGGCATCGGCTTGATCGTTTCGGGAATTGCGACGGCGGTTAATCTGGCGGTCGCACTCGTTTTGCTGCGCGCCGGAAAAAAGCATCATTCATTAATTTTAGAAGCCGACGGGCATCATCTGATGACCGACGTCTGGACATCGGTCGGTGTCGTGATCGGCGTCGCGCTGGTTAGTCTGACGGGCTGGCTGAGACTCGACCCAATCGTTGCGATTCTCGTCGCCGTCAATATCGTCTGGACGGGCTACAGCCTGATAAAACGCTCGGTTTTGGGATTGATGGATACGGCGGTCGCGCCCGAAATTCAAAATCTGGCGGAAGAAATTCTAAAGAATTACGTCGATCGGGAAGGCATAACTTACGAAAATCTGCGCTCGCGGCAATCGGGAATGAAGAAGTTTTTTTACGTCGACATCCAATTTCCGAACGAATGGACGATTTACAAAGTCCACTCGATCGCCGACCGCATCGAAATCGAAATCTGCGAAAAAATCCCGAATTCAACCGTCTTTTCACATCTCGAACCGTTTGAAACATAGTGAACAACGAATAACTAAAAGCGAATAGTTACTCGTTATTCACTATTCGCTTTTAGTTATTCGTTAACTGCGAAGCGTCGCCGGTTTCGTTCGCGCGCCTTTGCGGTTTCAGCGTCGCGGTCTTTCGGCGGCGCGTTCGTGACGAGCGATTCGAGCAAGGTCTTTGAAGTTTTCGTGATTTCCGCAACCGCCCCTTCAAACGCCTCGACGTTCGCGGCAGACGGTTTAGTAAACCCGCAAACCTTGCGGACAAACTGGACAGCCGCCGCTTCGATCTCATCGTCCGCCGCGGGCGGCGCGAAATTGTGTAATTGTTTAATATTCCGGCACATATTTATATTTAGCTGATTTTTTCGGTTGTTCAGGATCAATTCTCACTTGGCTCCTGCCTTTTCGCAAGCCGCCTTTACAACCTTAATAAGAGTCGAAGACTCAAAGATATTAATTCTGAATACTATTCTACTTGAGCACTGAGCGATGAATAAATCAATGGTTTTTACTATCTCTATTTTATTATTGCTGGCTTTTTCCGTTTCTGCCCAAACTGATCCTTTTTTGAAAACATATCAGGAAAACATCGAGAAAAATCCGAAAGATGTAAATTTTACCATCAAATTTAAAGGTGACCAGACCAAATTTCGACAGGGCGAAATAATCCCGATCGAGCTTAAATTCGCGACTTCGACTCCGGATCGCTACGATTTTTTGAACCGTACGTATGATCGAAGCGGCAGACTTCATCTGGACGGATTCGTGATTGATAAAAAGGAAAAAACATTTGATCCGCTTTACGATTATTTTTTTCGCGGCGGAATGTTTATGGGCGGCGGATTATTCAGTGTGCCGGCGCTCGATTCGTCGCCGCAATATGTCAACTATGACTTAAACGAATTTTTGTCATTCAAAGAACCGGGCAAATACCGGCTTTATATCGCTTCTCCGCGAATTTCATTAAAAAAAGAAGGGAAAAACGATCTCTCAGCGGCATTCGGCGGCAATTCGATTTCATTAACTTCAAACATTATCGAATTTGCAATTTTGCCCGCTGATGAAAAATGGCAGGCGGAAAAATTTGCCGAAGGCGTCAATAATAATAGTAAAATCCTGCGCTATCTCGGGACGAAAGCCGCCGCCAAAGAAATGCTGGTTCGTTTTAGCCGGGAAGATAAAAACTTCGATTTCAATAATTACATCGGTTTGTACGGTTCGCCCGAACGCCAATTTATCGTTAGTGAAATGGAGCGAATGCTCGTTTCGACGGATTATGCGGTCACGGAAAGTTTCTTTCAGATGCTTTTACGTCTCGATTATTTTCTCAAGAATCCCGAGCCTGAAAAATCCGAATCAGGTTTTCTTCGCTTTGGAAACAAAAAAGAAGAAGAAAAAAGGAATTTAATAAAACTCGAATATTTAGAAAAATTTGCAAAAGCCTTGCCGAACAAAAACAAAAACGCTTTTCAAAAAAGTCTCGAAACTTACTTCAGTTTTCACGCCGAAGGAGAAAAGCCGCCGTCTTCGGAATTAACAAACGCCCTGGTCAATAGTTTCGGCAAATTATCGAAACGAACGCAGTGGATGATTCTGCAAAATTCTTTGGATAAATTAAAAATTCCCGCAATGCTTCCCGTTTTGCAAGCTGTTTACAATAATCTCGGACAAGCCAAATATGCCGGTTCCGGTCAATCCGATTCCGAGCCGTTTGAGGATTATTTAAACAAGGAATTATTGAATCTCAGTATCGAGGGAATTTATTACATTGACCGAAATATCGGGAAACAAATCATTTTAGACGAAATTCGCCGTCCGAAATTGAGAATTAACACAATCGTTTTAAAGCTTCTCCCGAAGATGGAGTCGTCCGAAGTGGAAAGTTTACTGCTCGAAAAATTGAACGGCGATAAACTTCCGGCGGACGATCTGAGATCGGTTTTTGCATTGATAAACCGTTACGAAACGCCGAAACTGATTTCCAAACTTCGCGAAGCTTTCGCGGGTAAAATAGACAAAATAGAATGCGGCGCGCAAATCGAACTTATCAAAATCTTCTTAAAATCCGACACCAAATTCGGCGAAGAAATGCTGGGCAAAGCAGTAAAAAGCGACGCGGGAAAAGACTGTATCAGGGCGAATTTAGCGGGTGTGATTAATCCTTCTTGGTCTTCTGAAATCGAGCGAATCGTTTTGAACGTTTTAGAAGACGATAATTCAATCATATTCGGCAATGCGGCTGAATTGCTCGGGAAATACGGTTCGATCGAAACAAAAGATAAAATCTGGAAAAGATTAGAGCGTTTCAATAAAGAGGAACAAAGCAAAGCCGATTTCACGGCAAAGAAAGAAGATTCCGGCAATTGGCAAATTTCTTCGGCGGAATGGAAACTCGCCGCTGCCTTGTCCGAATCTCCGAATTGGTGGTTTGAACAGGAATCGAACAAGCGATTATCCAAACTTTGCCTGTACAACGGCTGCAAAGAGCAGGTTGAAAAATTAAACGAGATTTTTCGCACGCCCGCCAAAATCGAATCGTTTATTGATGAGGAAAATCAAATATCGTTTTCGGTCTATCAATATAAAAATATGTCTTTGGACGCGTTAAAGAAAAAACTCGAACAATTTCCGCCCGACACGACGTTTACCTGGATTCCTGATGTTAAAAACTCGAATGACGAGAAACATTTTCAGGAAATAAAAGAATTTGTCGAAAATCTCGGGATGAAATTGGTTAAATAACCCATTTCCAGATTTCGCTGCTTACTTTAACTTTCGTTAACCTTCAAAACTGCGAGAAAAGCCTCCTGCGGGATTTCGACACGTCCGACTTTTTTCATGCGTTTTTTGCCTTCTTTTTGTTTCTCTAAAAGTTTCCGTTTGCGCGAAATGTCGCCGCCGTAGCATTTGGCGGTGACGTTTTTGCCCATCGCTTTGACGGTTTCGCGGGCGATGATCTTGCTGCCGATCGCCGCTTGAATCGGGACTTCGAACATCTGGCGCGGGATCAGTTCCTTCATTTTTGCGACGACCAGTTTGCCTTTTGCTTCGGCGGTGTTGCGGTGCAGAACCAAAGAAAGCGCGTCAACCGGCTCGCCCGAAACGAGCACGTCGAGTTTGACGAGATTCGATTCCTTGTAGTCCGAAAAATGATAATCGAGCGAGGCGTAGCCTTTGGAAACCGATTTCAAGCGGTCGTAAAAATCCAGAACGATTTCGTTTAAGGGAAGTTCGTAGACGAGCATCACGCGGTTCGAAGTGACGAATTCAAACTTTTTCTGGACGCCGCGTTTTTCTTCGAGGAGCGGCAGAATTCCGCCTAAAAATGTATCGTTCGTTAAAATCGTCGCTTCGATGAACGGCTCTTCGATTTTCGCGATGCGTCCCGTTTCGGGCATTTTTGATGGGCTGTCAACTTCCATGACCGTGCCGTTCGTCGTCGTCACGCGGTAACGCACACCGGGTGCGGTCGTGATTAAATCTAAATTGAATTCGCGTTCAAGACGTTCCTGAATGATTTCCATGTGCAGGAGTCCGAGAAATCCGCAGCGGAAACCGAAGCCGAGCGCGGTCGAAGATTCCGGCTCATAGAAAAACGATGCGTCGTTCAGACGAAGTTTGTCCATCGCGTCGCGCAGATCTTCGTACTGCGCCGAATCGATCGGATAAAGTCCGGCGAAAACCATCGGTTTGATTTCCTGAAATCCGGGAAAAGGCGTGTCAACCGGTCGCGCCGCTTCGGTGATCGTGTCGCCGATCTGCACGTCGGCGACGGTTTTGATCGAAGCCGTTAGAAATCCGACCTCGCCGACCGAAAGCTCGCCTATCGGCGTCGGTCGCGGACGATTAACGCCTAATGTTTCAACTAAATATTCGCGCCCCGTATTGAAAAATTTTATCTTCGTGCCTTTTTTGATCGTGCCTTCGATGATTCGGAAAAGCACGATCACGCCGCGATAGCTGTCATACCAACTGTCGAAGATCAGAGCTTTGAGCGGCGCTTTCGGGTCGCCCTTCGGCGCGGGAATTTTTTTGACGATCTGTTCGAGAATCTCCTCGACGCCGACGCCGGTTTTCGCCGACGCGAGAACCGCGTCGCTCGCGTCCAAGCCGATGATGTTTTCGATCTGTTCTTTAATTCTATCGGGTTCAGCCGACGGCAGATCGATTTTGTTGAGAACCGGCAGAAGTTCGAGGTCGTTTTCGATCGCGAGATAAGTGTTTGCCAACGTTTGCGCTTCGACGCCCTGCGATGCGTCAACGATCAGCAGAGCGCCTTCGCAAGCTGAAAGCGAGCGCGAAACCTCGTACGAAAAATCGACGTGTCCGGGCGTATCAATCAAATTCAAAATATACTGCTGACCGTCTTTCGCTGTGTAGTCGAGGCGCACGGCGTGCGATTTGATGGTGATTCCGCGCTCGCGTTCGAGATCCATATCGTCGAGGAGCTGCTCCTCCATGTCGCGGTCGGAGACGGCGCCCGTTAATTGCAGGATTCGGTCGGCAAGCGTCGATTTGCCGTGGTCAATATGCGCAATGATGGAGAAATTTCTGATATTTTCAGGATTCATAACTTCTATGTAAAGATTTTCGGACAAAACCGAAATAATAACAATAACAAATTTTCCGGAAAATTAGCACTTGCCGCCGTGATTCGAACTTTTTGCGCTCGCGGAATCCGAATCAGAAAGCCGGACGAATACGCTCATATGCGGATTGTTAGACGCCGAATGGCGCGCGCGCATTTGTGATTACGGACAGCCGTGCGCTAATCTGTAATAACCCAGTAGCATAAATTTTGAAAAACGTAACACTATGAGCGAAATTCTATTATTTACAGGCGCGACGACTTTTGCGATTCTCGGTTTCGGGTTTCTGCTCGGCTTAAAACATGCGACGGACGCCGATCATCTGGCGGCGGTCGGAACGATCGTGTCGGAGCGCAAAAGCGTCTGGAGCTCGGCGCTCGTCGGCGGCGTCTGGGGCTTGGGTCATACGATTTCGCTTTTCTTAGCCGGAATTTTCGTGCTTCTGCTGGATTTTCAGATCAGCGAGCGAACCGAACGGATCCTGGAATTCTGCGTCGGCGTGATGCTCACCTTGCTCGGGCTGAACGTCGTCATAAAACTCATAAAAGGCGGACAGATTCATTTTCACCGGCACGAACACGGCGTGCGCGAACACGTTCACCCGCATCTTCACGAACCGGCGCGCGAAGACGAAGCGCACACGCATCACGGTTTGAGCTTTAGCCCGCGCGCGCTCGGTATCGGGATGGTTCACGGGCTTGCGGGAAGCGCCGGAATGATGCTGCTTTATCTTCCGACTATCGAAACACAAACTCTCAAGCTGATTTACATCGTAATTTTCGGCATCGGCTCGATCGGCGGAATGATGCTCATGAGCTTTCTCGTCGGTCTGCCGTTTCACCTGACGGCGGGACGTTTTAACCGCTTCAACTATATCCTGCAATCGGTCGCCGGAGTGGCGAGCATTGCATTCGGCTTGATGATCATCTACGAAAAAGGCGTAACCGAAGGGCTTTTCGGCTAATTGCAGAGGCAAAAATAACTTAAAATTAATTTTGCGGATTTGCGAGAAATAATACTGGACTCTTTATCGAAAGAGATGTTTTGTTATAATCAAAAGCAAATATTTTATTTTGGTTCCGGTAACGTCAGATTTATGGAAAAAAAGCCGACTAAACTTGTTTTTCGCGGAAAGGAATATCAATCGTTTTCGGAATGTTACAAGGATAATCTGGATATCGCGCGGATCAGTATTCCGACATTTGCGAAGCGTGTTCGGGAAGGCAAATCCATCGAGGAAGCTTTGACTTCGCCAAAGGGCAGAACGCTTGTCACAAGACTCGGTTCGCACATAGTAGACGGCGTCGAATATGAAAATCTGCCGTCGATCGCGCGCGCATACGGACTCAAGGAATCGCTGGTTTATCGTCGTTATTACCGGGGCTTGCGCGGCACGGAGCTTTTGCCGCCGAAACTCCGGAAAAATTACGCGCCGCCGCCGCCGAAACCGAAACCGCCCTCGCGTTGGGAGTTCGAAGCCGGCGGCGTTTTGTATCGCAGCGTGAGAGAAGCCTGCCGCAAACTCGGCATCGAAATTCATACCTTCAGAAATCGCCGTAACCGCGGCTGCAGCATCGAACAGGCGCTCGGTCTCGCGCCCGTCATCAAACGCCCGCGCAAAGGCTCGACGCTTTACGAGATAGACGGCGAGCGCTTATGCCTGAACGACATCGCCAAAAAGTATTCGATTGACCCGAGCACGTTCAAGCGGCGCATCGAAAAGGGCATGACCAATCTCGAAGCGGCAACCACGCCGTCGCAGCGCGGCAAGATCAAAAGACGCAAATCGAAAATATCAAACAATAAAAATTTTCAAAAGATTCGGGGCTAATGATACTTAAATTTCGCGGAAAGGAATATCAATCGTTTTCGGAATGTTACAAAGATAATCTGGATATCGCGCGGATCAGTATTCCGACATTTGCGAAGCGTGTTCGGGAAGGCAAATCCATCGAGGAAGCTTTGACTTCGCCGAAGGGCAGAACGCTCGTTTCGCATCTCGGTTCGCACATGGTAGACGGCGTCGAATACGAAAATCTGCCGTCGATAGCGCGCGCATACGGTCTTAAGGAATCGCTCATCTACCGCCGCTATCATCGCGGTTTTCGCGGCACGGAGCTTTTGCCGCCGAAACTTCGAAAGGATTACGTTCCGCCGACGCCGCCGCCGAGAAAGGAATCTGCGCGGAAGCTCGAAGCCGGCGGCGTCACCTACCGGAGTTTGCGCGAAGCCTGCCGCTGCTTAGGCATCAACGTCGGAACCTACTCGAATCGCCGCGCCAAAGGCTACAGCGTCGAACAATCGCTCGGGCTCGTGCCCGTCACGCGTGCGCCGCGCAAATCGGGCAAAATCTATGAGATCGGCGGCGAGAATTACACGCTCACCGAGGTCGGCAAAAAGTTCAAGATAAATTTAATGACCTTTCTGCGCCGCCTCGACACCGGAATGTCGCCCGAAGAAGCGGCAACGCGCGAGCTTCAGAAAAAAGGTCGCAAGACTAAATAAGCCTGCACCGGTTTTGCATCCGGGCAATTTCGGCTTTCACAAACATTTCCGAAATATTAAAAAGTCTTACTTACAAATAACGCCGTCTGGTTATTCGCGTGATTGCGCACGTTTGAAAACGGCGTTATGATGTGGCTCAGAATGAATGGTTAACACCTGAATCATCAATAATATTTTGACCAGCCGGGGAAGGATTTATCTGTCGCTATTTTATTTTAGAGAACCTTTTGGAGGTACAGATAATGTTAACCAGGACAAACAAAAATTATTCGATCCACGTTTCTCCCTTTCGTATTACTGCATTTCTGCTCGCTTTCCTGCTGCTTTTCGTCTTGAGCGGCAACGCGCAAACCAACGGCAAAAAGAATCTGCCCGCGTGGCAAAACTATAAAGGCGTCGCGATCGGGACGACCGCCGCCGAGGTGCGCGAAAAGCTCGGCGCGCCGAAGCTCGACGACGCGGACGGCTTTTTCTATGTTTTCTCCGACACGGAAACCGCGCAGGTTATGTTCGACGACAAGAAAAACGTCTCGTTGATCTCGGTCGTCTATGCCGCCGAGTATGCGACGCCGCCGACCTTTGCCGACGTTTTCGGCAAAACCGAAGCACTGACCGCCAAGCCCGACGGCTCGATCTACAAAATGGTCAGATACACCGACGCCGGCTACTGGGTTTCGTACAGCCGGATGGCGGGCGAAAAAGCGATGGTCACGATCACGATTCGAAAACTCTAGCCGGAATTTTGAACGGTTAAATGACTTGCACCAAATTATAAAGCGGCGGATTTTCGTCGTCTGAATATTTTTGTGAAAATTCAAACATCAAAATACGAGAAATTGATTTTGACTGACTTAACATAATTAGTTTTTAGTTAAAACCAACCGCCTTTCACGTCTTTCAAAACAACCTGCGCCGTGTTGTGTCCCGAGGCGGCGACGCCGCCGCCGCCGGGATGCGTCGATGGGAATCATCACGAGCCTCTTCGCCCAAACATACGAAAACGTCCGCAATCATCTTTATCTGAAATCTGCCGGCTATGCGTAAAAATCGAGGGACGCGGAAAACAATCATTCCGCGTCCCTCGATTTTTTTGGATTGCGCCCGAATTATTTGGGCATTAAAACCGTGTCAACCACGTGAATCACGCCGTTTGACTGCATCACGTCGGCGATCGTAACTTTCGATTTGCCGCCTTTTTCGTCGGTCAAAATCACGTCCTTGCCTTCGAGCGAAGCGGTCAAAGTTCCGCCCTGAACGGTTTTGAAAGTCGCTTTGCCGCTGCCGTCCGTGATCGCTTTGGCGATTGTCGCGGCATCCTGTTTTCCGGCGACGACGTGGTAAGTCAAAGTTGCAGTCAGCGCCGCTTTGCTTTCCGGTTTGAGAAGCGTGTCGACCGTTCCCGCCGGCAGTTTTTCAAACGCCGCGTTGGTCGGCGCGAAAACCGTGAACGGTCCAGCGCCTTTCAGCGTGTCAACCAATCCAGCGGCTTTGACCGCCGCCACGAGCGTCGTATGATCTTTCGAGTTCGACGCATTATCGATGATGTCTTTTGTCGCCAGCATCGGCGCGCCGCCGACCATCGGGTTATTTGTCGTGCTGCTCATCGAATTCGAATTGCCCGTCATATTCGAATTACTCGTCATGGTCGAATTCGTATTCGTCCGGTTAACTGTCGTGTTTGTCGTATTTGTCGTGTTTGTCGCCGGCGCACCGCAAGCCGCCATCAGCGCAAATGCCGCGCCCGCCGCGAAAATTGTAGTAAATTGTCTTTTCATGCTTTTTTTCATATTTAAAATTTATCCAAACTTAGATCAATGCGATGTTATTCGATGTGAAATAAAATATGGATTCAAACATTTGCGATCTGCTGCGGCGAGCACTTAAAGATATAAAAAGTTACGAGACCGGTAGACTTTGAAAACTATTTTGAACTGGGAATAGACCTTCGCATTATTCCATGATTTCATCCGCCGAATTTGCTTGCCGCAATGGAATTCGACAATGAGCACTAAAACCACCCTCCCTTAGCATCTTTCAAAACGACCTGCGCCGTGTTGTGTCCCGATGCAGCAAAAACGCCGCCGCCGGGGTGCGTTGATGCGCCGGTTAAGTAGAGATTTTTGATCGGCGTTTTGTAGGCGCTCATTTCGGGCAAGGGGCGAAAGAGAAACATCTGGTCGAAATCCATCTCGACGTGCATCACGTTGCCGCGCAGAAGTCCGATGCGCTGCTCTAAATCGGGCGGCGTCTGGATAAAGCGTTCGATGATCGAATCACGCACGTTCGGCGCGTAAACTCCGACGGCGTCGATCAATTTGTCGGCTTCGCGTTCGCGGATGTTTGCCCACGTTTCGCCGTTCGCCAGTTGATACGGGTAATATTGTCCCCAGATAAAAAGCGTGTGTTTGCCCGCAGGCGCGAGCGTCGGGTCAACCGACGAAAAAGACATCGGCAGCGCGCACGGATTTCTGGACGGAATGCCGTTCAGATAATCGGCGTAAGACTTTTCTAAATATTCCATCGAAGGACAGAGAAGCTGCAAACCGCGATGACAATCGGCGGGTTTTCCGCCCGAGGGTGCGGCGATGTAATCGGGCAGTTCCGAAACGGCGCAGCGGACAATCATTCCGAAACCGTTGCCGATGCGGACGTTCTCGATCCTTTCCGCCAAACCTTCGGGCAGATTTTCCGCGCCGATGAGTTTTAAGAACGTCGTGTAAACGTGCGCGTTCGAAACGATTCGCGTGGCTTCGATGCGTTCGCCGTTTTCGAGGATGATGCCGCCCGTTTCGCCTCTTTCGACCTCGATCTGCTTAACTTCCGCGTTTAATAAAAGCTCGCCGCCGTGATGTTCCAAACAACGCGCCATCGCCTGCGTGAGCGCGCCCGAACCGCCGCGCGGACGTTTGACGCCGCTTTTATGAATCATCGAATGCCAGCCGAGAAAATCGCCCGTTGCGGCGGCGGTCGGCGGCGGACCGGATTGCGCCGCAAGCCACGCCATCGCGCCGCGCAAGCCTTCGTGCTTAAAGGTTTCGCGAACCAGTGCGCCGTAACTCGTCATCAGTTTGCGCACCATATCCGCCGGATTTTTCGACTTTGTGCCGAAGATCATATGACGTCCGAGATTAAGCATCGTCGGCGGTTTTAAGAACGCTTTGAAAACGCCTTCGTTGAGCTTTTCCCATTCGGTCACGAATTTTTTATAGCGGTCGGCGTCTTCGGGCGACACGGCGGCGATCGATTCGCAGGTTTTATCAACGTCGCGCCAGAAATAGATCGCGCCACGCCCGTCGGGCATCGGCGCAAACGCGAACGGGTCGCAGTCGATATATTCGAGCCCGAATCGCTCCAATTCCAAATCCTTTATCACCGGCGTGAGATGAATCATAATGTGCGCCGACGATCCGACGTCGATCTTGTAGCCGGGAATAATATCATCCTCGGTGCAGACCGCGCCGCCGACGATATGACGGCGTTCGAGCACGATCACCTTTAATCCGGCTTTCGCCAGATAACACGCGCAAGTTAATCCGTTATGCCCGCCGCCGATAACCGCAACGTCGTAAGTTTTGTTCATAGATAATAAATATCTTCGATTTAGGATATAAAAAAGGCAAACAAAGAAAATAAATATCTCTGCCTGCCTTTTATCTCTACGATTTTGACGCTCTCTGAGGTTTAGCTCTTTTCTTTGAGAAATTCCAGAAAAGGCGGATTGACCTTGTCGGCGTGCGTCCAGTTGATCGCGTGCGGTCCGCCTTCGATAACGACGAGGCGGCTGTTTTTGATCAGCGCGGGAAGCCTCTCCGAAGTTGATTCGAACGGCAGAATGCGGTCGGCGTCGCCGTGAATGATTAGCACGGGAACATCGATTTTCGGCAGATCGTCGCGAAAATCCGTGAGCCACGTATCAACGCAGGCGAGCGTCGCGATCGCCGAAGACTGCACGGCGACGTTAAAACTCATCTGGACGGCTTCGTCGGTGATTCGCTTTTCGCCGATGATCTTGAGTCCGCCGAGCTTGTCCGTATTAAAGAAATTGTCGAAAAATCCGGCAAAAAAAGACGGTCGGTCGGCGACGATCTGTTCCTTAATACCTTCAAAAACCGATGCGTCAACGCCTTCCGGATTATCGTCGGTTTTTAAAAGAAACGGCGGAATCGCGCCCATCAAAACGGCTTTGCTGACACGCTCCGAACCGTATGTCGAAAGATAACGCGTGACTTCGCCCGAACCCATCGAGAAACCGCAAAGCACGGCGTCGCGCAAATCGAGCGTTGTCATTAATTCGTTCAGATCGGCGGCGAAAGTGTCGTAATCATAGCCTTTCGACGGCTGGCTCGAAGCGCCGAAACCGCGCCTATCATACGCGATGACGCGAAAACCCGCGTCAACGAGCGCGGCGGTCTGTTTTTCCCACGAATGACCGCTGAGCGGAAATCCGTGAATCAAAACAACGGGCTGCCCGCTTCCCAAATCTTCATAATAAAGTTCGATATTGCCGGAATTTTCCGTCCCGACTTTTACAAATGACATTATATTTAATTCTCCCTTTTTCGTTCGTTAATTACTTAATTCCAGATTGTTCTGAATTTAACGGCGCATTTTTTACGCCTTTCGCTAGTATGCGCCAGCGCACCGGCGCCGCACAATTCGGTGAATTCGATAATTAATATGTTATTCACAGCAAAATATTAGAGATAGGCTTCGTCCGGGTAGCACCACGCCCAGTCTTCGCCGCGCTCCATTGATTTGATCAGCGGGTGTGTGCTCGCGTGAAAATGCGCGGTCGCGTGTTTGTTCTTCGAATCGTCGCAGCAGCCCATATGTCCGCAAGTCAGGCAAATTCGCAGGTGAACCCACGAATCGCCGGTTTGCAGGCATTCTTCGCAGCCCGCCGCGCTCGGAAAAACTTTTTTGATCTGCCCGAGATGCCCGCAGACCGACGCATCAACCTGCGGCTTATATTCAATCGCTTTTTCGGTATCGATCAGCAACGCATTTCCGCTCCCGTTAGACGCGGGCGCAATCTCAGCCGACGCCTTATTGTCGGCGGATTTCGACGAACGAAAGAGCGCCGCGTTTTTGGCGAAAGCCTCGGTCGAGCCCGATAAAACCAGTTCGTCGCCCGCCCGCAGAACAAAGTCGAAATCCGGGTTTTTGATGATTTCGCCGTTTCGTTTAACGGCTTGTAAATTTAAATTGTGCGCTTCGGCAAGTTGTAATTCCGAAAGAGATTTTTCCGCAACAGGCATTCCCGCGCGTACTTTGACGGTGCGCGAATCCTTGCATTCTTCGTTCGTTTCGCAGGCAAAAACGGATTTGTTCGTTTCGAGATCAGCTTTGAAAAGCGCCGAATAGCCGTCTTGTCTGGCTAATTCCTCGTATTCTTCGATCTCTTCGGGCGCGATCCGGTAATCGCGCAGAACTTCGCCGAAAAGTTGGACGATCGATTCGAGTTCTTCGGCGATTACCGTGTCCGCGCCGGCTGTCGTAAGTTCTTCGACTTCCGCCGTGTAGCGCGTCCGCACGACAATCCGCATCGTCGGATTCTGCTGTCGCGCGACCATCGTGATGCGGTGCGCCGTTGCCGGATTATCGTCGGCAATGACCATCATTTTCGCTTTATCAACGCCGACATGTTGGAGTAAAAACTGCCGCGTCGCATCGCCGCGCACGACCGGCAAGCCTTCCGCCTCGGCTTCGTTCGCGCCGTCGGGGCTTAAAGTCGTGATGATATACGGAATTCCCGAACCGTTCAGAACGCGCACCAGGCAGCGCGCCGCCTGTCCGTAACCGGCGACGATGACGTGATCTTCGAGACCGATTGTGTGCGCGGGAATCTGCGCTTCGGCTTCTTCGGGCAAAGCGTTGTGCTCATTTCTTTCCGTCATTTTGCCCGAAAGCGAATTTCCGATACGCATCAAAAGCGGCGTCAGAATCATCAAAACGACGGTCGCTGCGATAAACGTCTGCGAGCCGTTTGCGCCCATTCCGAGAGGACTAAGCCCTGCTTCGCGCCCCGAACGTTCGAGAACGAAGGAAAATTCGCCGATCTGCGCGAGCATCAGCGCCGACGCCGCAGCGACGGGAAGTTTATAGCCGAGCGCGCGGACGCTGACGACGGTCGTCACGACTTTAATTATCAAAACCACCGCGATGACGAGCAAAATCATCGGCAGATTGCGAACCAGAAAATTCAAATCGAGCAGCATTCCGACCGACACGAAAAACGTCGCGCTAAAGAGAATCTGCAAAGGCAGAGTTTCGCTCAAAGCGTGCTGCGAAAAGCGGCTTTCCGAAACCATCAACCCTGCAAGAAAAGCGCCGAGCGAAAGACTGACGCCCGCCAAACTCGTCAGATAAGCCGTACCGAAGCAAATCGCGATCACCGTCAGCAGAAAAAGCTCGGGCGAACAGGTTTTTGCGACCATTTCGAGAATTTTCGGCATTATTCGCCGCGCGATCAGCAAAACGAGCGCGATGATGATTCCGGCTTTTGCGAGCGCCCAAAGAATTTCAAGGCTCGAGCCGCCGCTGCCCGAAAGCGTCGGAATGAGCATCACCATCAAAACGATCGCTAAATCTTGAAAAATCAAGAGTCCCAAACCGATCTGTCCCGGTTCGGAATTGGTTTCGTTCGATTCGCCCAAAAGTTTCAGAACGATCGCCGTCGAGCTCAAAGCGACGAGCATTCCCGTAAAAACGCCGATACGCCAGTCAATACCGAAAAGCACAAGCAGAACAGTTGTTGCCGCAATCGAAAGCCCGACCTGCATGGTTCCGCCGCCGAAGATAAGTTTTTGAATTTTTGCGAGCTTTTCGAGACTGAATTCGATGCCGATCGTAAAAAGCAGTAGAATCACGCCGATTTCGGCGGTTGCGTCAACGAGCGCCTGATCTTTGACAAACCCGAGCGCGTTCGGTCCGATCAAAACCCCGGCGAGCAGAAATCCGACGATCGGCACTAATTTCAAGCGAAAACAAATGTAGGCGATGACCGCGCCCGCAACGATCAGCGCGACGATTTCGGTCATAAATTGCGGAATCGCTCCCGCCGCAAAGAAAACCGGCAATTGCAAATCAAACATTTTTTACCTTCCCAGAAGCAATAAATTAAAAATAACACGCCGCGCGCGGATTTAATATTTTGGTCTGATGACAAATTTTTATTGCTTAATAACCGGGGCGTAAAAATTCAAGAGCCAAAAAAAGTTTGCGCTTATCGCGGGCAGGATTTTATAATTAAATGCGCCTATAAATTATTAATTAAATGCGCTTACGAATTTTTTTGAACAAGGGGAAAGGGTTTTATGTGGAAAGGTGATGAAGGCAAAACCGTCTCGTACTGGGAAGAAACGGGCGAAGGTTTGCAAAACGGTTCTTTGGACAAATCGATCGAAACCGACGTTTGCGTGATCGGCGGCGGGATTTCGGGTTTAACGACCGCCTATTTACTGACGAAAGCGGGCAAAAAAGTCGTCGTCATTGACGACGGCGTGATCGGCGGCGGCGAAACCGCGAGGACGACGGCGCATCTTTCGAACGCGCTCGACGATCGCATCTACCGCGTCGAAAAATGGCACGGCGAAGAAAAAGCGCGGCGCGCGGTCGAAAGCCACGGCGCGGCGATTGACGAGATCGAGAAAATCGTCGGAGTCGAAAAAATAGACTGCGATTTCCTGCGCGTTGACGGATATCTCGTCGAAGCCGAAGACAGCGAAGACGATCTAGATGAAGAACTCGAAGCCGCGCATCGTGCGGGTTTAAGCGATGTTGAGCGGGTCGAAAGTCTGCCCGTCAAAGATTTCAAAATGTCGGGCGCGGCATTGAAGTTTCCGCGTCAGGGACAATTTCACGTTCTCAAATATCTCGCCGGTTTGGCGCGCGCGATCGAAGAGGGCGGCGGCACGCTTTATTCAAATACGCGCGCCGTCGAATGGACGGGCGAAGATGCGCCGAAGGTTTCGACTGCCGACGGGCAGACCATTCACGCGAAATCGGTCGTGCTCGCGACCAATTACCCGATCATGAGCCATATGTTTGCCAAGCTGCCCGCTTATCGAACTTATGCGATCGGCGCGCGGATTCCGAAAGATTCGCTCGAAAAATGCTTGATCTGGGACACGGCTGACCCGTATCATTACGTTCGCACGCAGCCCGAAAATGATTTTGACGTTTTGATCGTCGGTGGCGAAGACCACCGAACGGGGCAGGAAGGCGATGATCACGGACAGTTCGAACGGCTCTGGCAATGGACGCGAGAAAATTTTCCCGTCGCCGAAGAACTTTTATACAAGTGGTCGGGACAGGTTTTTGAAACGCACGACGGGCTCGCGTTTATCGGCAGATTTTCCGGCAGCGAGCCGAATATTTACCTGATCACCGGCGATTCCGGCATGGGCATGACGCACGGCACGATCGGCGGAATGCTCGTTTCGGATTTGATCTTGGGGCGCGAAAACGATTTAGCGGAAGTTTACGAGCCGTCGCGCATTATGACGCAGTCGATTACCGAAGCCGTGCCGGAAATAATCAGTTCGAGTTTGCCTTATGTTGACTGGCTCAAGGGCGGCGACGTCGCTTCGGTTGACGAGATCGAACCGGGGATGGGCGCGATCATCAGCCGCGGTCTGACGAAAATCGCCGCTTACCGCGATGAAGACGGCAAGGTTCATAAACGTTCCGCCGTTTGCCCGCATATGGGCTGCATCGTGCAGTTTAACCGCATCGAGAAATCATGGGATTGCCCGTGTCACGGCTCACGCTTCGGCACGGACGGATGTCCGATCAACACGCCCGCTTTTACGCCGCTCGAAAAACTCGGCGAAGTGGCAGACGATTCGTAAAATAACGCGGGAATTAGATAAGAAATGTTCTAACGCAAAGACGCAAAGTCGCAAAGATAAATTCGGTAATAATTGAAAGGTCAATAAAAAAGATCCTTTGCGTCTTCGCGTTAAAATTCCTCTTAATCCGGCGGCTTTTATTTTTCGTCCATCCGATTTTCGAGTTCAATTAGTTTTTCGATAAATGTCTTGCGTTTTTCTCCGGCAAACGGATTGCCTTTTTGAATGGTCTGAAAAAGCTCCCACGAATCTTCGCTGACGAGCCGCGCGGCGCGCATCATTTCCTCGTAGGAAACCGTCGCCAACTCGGAATCTGCAATGTGCAGCTCGTCCAAAGCGCGAGCGACAAAATGCGTCAGCGCCTGGACGTGCGCCATTTCTCGGTCGTGTTCTTCGGGCGTTTTTTCAAAAACCTTGAGCTTTAAATCTTCCGTCAGAAATCGTTTAATTTCCGCCGCTTTGCTTGTTCGCAGAGGACAAAACGCGACGCGCAATCCCGCGATGCCTTCGCGCCCGCTCTGCGGTCCGAAAAGCGGGTGCGTGCCGATGATTTCGACCGACGCGGGCAAAATCTCGCGCATCAGTCGAAGCGGCTCGATTTTCACCGAACAAACGTCGAAACACATCGCGCCAATTTGCAGAAACGAACGCGAACGGCGCAAAACCGTTTCAAAACTTTGGAGCGGCACGGCGAAAACGACGATTTTACAGCCCGCGACCGTTTCAAAATCTCTCCATTTGACGCCGATTTTTTCGGCGTCAACGTGCAAATCGGAGGCATCGCACACGGCAACGTCGAAAAAAGGCGCGAGATGCTCCGCCATAAATTGTCCGAATTGTCCGAAGCCGATAATGCCGATCATTTCGATTTCAGATTTTGGATTTCGGATTTCGGATTTTTGTAAATCATAGATAGAAATTTGTAATTATGCCGGATTTAACGCAATTTCTGTGTCATCTGATTCGGAGTCGAAAACAAGTCTTTTTATCTCGTCGATTTTTTCGAGCGCGGCTTCTTCGCCTAATTGAACGAATTCCTCCATTTTGCCGATCTCGTCCGGTCTTAAGTGAGCGATTTGCGGAACGATGACGACGTCGGCGCGGTAATGCTGCGATTTTCCGGCGGTTCGCAGGAGCAGCATCGCCGATTGAAAAAGGACGCCTAAGAATGTCGTCGGCGCGCTCCAGTAGGTCGCGCCCGCCGCGTTGACGTCAACTGCGATGACGATTTCCGCGCCCATTCTTTTGACGGTTTTCGTCGGCACGAGCGAAACCACGCCGCCGTCAATCAGATGTTTGCCTTCATACGGCACGGGCACGAAAACGCCCGGAATCGCGCAACTTGCGCGGATCGCATCGGGCAAATCGCCTTTATCGAGCACGATTTCCTCGCCCGTTTCGAGCGCGCAGGCGACCGCCGCGAAGGGAATCGGCAAATCCTCGATATTTTCGAACGGCAGATTTTTTCGCAAAAGATCGCCCATCGGCGCGTTCGAGAGCAAACCGCGCGTCGAATACGGAAAACCCGAAACCTTATACCAGCTCATTTTTTTGCCGATCTCGATGATTTCGTCAACGTTCAGAGCACAGGCGATCGCCGCGCCGACGATCGAACCGGCGCTCGTTCCGGCGATAAAATCTATCGGGATTTGATGTTCGGCGAGAACTTTGACGACGCCGAGATGAGCGAACCCGCGCGCCGCGCCGCCCGAAAGCGCCAACCCTACTTTTTTTCTTTCCATAAAAATTTTATCAGCCGCGGATAAACGCGGATTTTGCGGATCGGAGCATTGATTTAAAAATCCGTGAAATCCGCGTTTATCCGCGGCTGATTTCTTAAATTGATTTTAACGCCTCTTTATGAAAAACTTAAATCCGCGAAAAATGACTCTGCACGAATCAATGCAATTTGAGCGTTCTTTAACTTCAGCCGACATCGCGGCGGGCGATCGGTCGTGTCCGGTCTGCGCGCGCGAACCGCGCGAGGAATTTATCCCTTTGATGGTTTTAAGCGATGAAATCCAGCAGTTGATTCGCGCCAATGCGCCCGGAACGGAAACCTTCGAAGCGGTCTGCGCGCGCTGCGTCAGGCTTTTCGAGCGCGCGAAAGACCAGATTTTAACCGACGCCGCTTTGCAGAAAGACGGCTCGCGTGTGCTTTCGACGCCGCTCCGGCTCGACGCCGACGAACGATTTACGGGGCGCGGCGTAACGATCGCTTTTCTCGATTCGGGATTTTACCCGCACGTTGATCTGACGACGCCCGACAACCGGATTCTCGCCTACCGCAATATGACATCGGAAGACGGCGATTTATCGACGCTTTTTCAGCCCGATGTCGCAAGCTGGCATGGGATGATGACGTCGGTCGTCGCCGCCGGAAACGGAAGCTTGTCGAACGGATTTTATCGCGGAATCGCGCCCGAATCGGACGTCGTGCTCGTCAAATTGGCGCGCACCGGGCGAATTACCGAGCAGAACATCGAGGACGGACTCGAATGGATTTTGTCGAACGCCGCGAAATACAACATCAAGATCATCAACATTTCCGCCGGCGGCGATTTCGAACAGAGCTATCTGCACGACAGCTTATCGCAGATGGTCGAAGAATGCGCCGCCAAAGGTTTGACGATCGTCTGCGCGGTCGGCAACGCGGGACATCTGCCGAATCATCCGGTTTTTCCGCCCGCTTCGTCGCCGTCGTCGATCGCGGTCGGCGGGCTTGACGACAACAATTCGATCAATCGCGCCAAACGCGGAATGTATCGCAGCTCCTACGGTCCGACGCTCGACGGACTTCAAAAACCCGAGCTGATCGCGCCTTCGATCTGGATTCCCGCGCCGATTCTGCCGAATACGCCGACCGCCCAACAAGCCGAGCTGCTCGAAAAACTGGATAAATCCGCCGATCAGGAATTGCACGAGATAATCCGCGAAAATCAGGGTGTTGACGGCGAACTCGACGCCGCACTCGATCGTCCCGTACATTCGATCCGCCAGATTATCGCGCTCAAAATCCGCCGCGAAAGCGTGATTACCAAGCATTACAAATACGTTGACGGAACGAGCTTTGCCGCGCCGATCGTCTCAAGCGTCGTCGCGCAGATGATCGAAGCCAATCCGAATTTGACGCCGCAGCAAATCAAACGAATCCTCATCTCGACCGCCGAACGCCTGCCGCATTACGAAGTTGACCGGCAGGGATGGGGCGTCATTGACCCGCGCCGCGCCGTCGAAAAAGCGCTCGGCTTTTTCGAATAAAGATATATATCACAGCCACGAATAGCACGAATAGCACGAATAAAATCTAATAAAATATTCGTGCTATTCGTGTTATTCGTGGCTGATTCCGTTTTAAGGCTGTCCGGGCGAATCTCCCGGCGGGCTTCCGGCAGGCGTCGGCGTTCGTGCCTGCGTCGGCGTCGTGCGCGGCGTCGAGTTGGGCGTTGCCGTTGTCGTCGCGGTCGGTCGCGGCGTTAGCGGCGGCGCATTGTTGGTGTTGCTGCCGGTATTGGTGTCAGTCGGCGTCGGCGTCGGCGTCGGCGTCGGCGTCCGCGACGGTGTCGGCGTCCGCGTATTCGTGTTCGCGTTGAAATTCGAATTGAGATTATAATTCGTGTTGAAATTGTAATTCGTGTTAGGACTCGAAAGATTAATGTTGCTCGCGCCGATGTTGAGATTGCTGTTGATATTCATATCCGGCGGGTTGGTATTGACGTTAAAATTGCCGTTCGCGGGTTCTTCGTCGCGGAACATCGCGAACAGACCGAGCACGACCGCGAGGACGGCGAGCGTTCCGAGAATCGTCAGCACGACGACCTTGCCGGTGCTTTGTTTCGGCGGCGGAATCGGCTCATACGGCGGAATCTGACGCGCGCGGACGTTTTGCTGCTGGCGTTCCTGTTCCGATGTCGAGATCACGATGCGCGGCGCTTCGCTGCGGTGGATTTCCGGTTCGGGCTGCGGTTCGGGTTCTTCGGGCAGAATATTCTTCGACGGTTTATAGCTGATGATGGTTTCCTCGCCCGGATCCGCTTCGTCCGGGGCGCTGCTCTCGCTCGGCAGTTCCTTAAAATTCGGTTGGCTTTCATCAACCAGCGGCGTTCCGTCCTTGGTGCAGAATCGCAGAATTTCCTCATCGAATTTAGTCTGGCAGGTCGGACAGAATTTCATAAGTTTTTGATTTTACTATCGGTTTTCTATAAGAATTGAACGCGTCGTTTCGGTCTCTGTCTAAATATACTATCACGAACTGTTTTAATAAAAAGACGACGGCAGGTCAAACCGGAAGACAACAAATGAATATTACCGCAAAGTCGCGAGGACGCTAAGCCGCAAAGAATTGTTTAATTCTTTGCGGTAATTTTAGAGATTATTGAATTAATCTTTGCGCCTCTCGGGTCTTTGCGCCTCTGCGCTAATATTTTCTTTTACCCGAAAAAATCGCGTGTGTTTCCGCAATCGCCGAACATCGGGTAAAATTAGATTTTTTTAACCCTATGAGCGAATCACCGGTTTTCCAGAATGACCTGATAAATGCTTCGGCAGGCGCGCCGAACACTGCCCGCAAAGGCGGTCTTCTTTTGCGTTTGATCCGCGCCGCGCAGCCGATCACGCGCACCGAGATCGCGAACCGTCTCGAAATTGACAAAAGCACCGTGACCGACAACGTCAAGCCGCTCATCGCTGCCGGAATTTTGCGCGAGGAAACGCTCGAAGTATCCGGTCAGGGGCGCAAGCCGCGCGTCTTGTCGTTCGTTGCGGACAGAGATTATTTTATCGGCGTCAACCTCGGCGTCCGCACGTCGCAGGTCGGAATGACGACGCTGACGGGCGAAATTACGGACGAGGACGATTTTACGACGCCGCCGGATACCGCAACCACGCTCAAGATGGCGCGCGAGCGGATCGACGATTTTGTCGCGATGATGGGCGATAAAAAATGCCGCGTGATCGGCGTCAGCGTGCCGGGTTTGACCGACGCGAATCGTCAGAAATTAGTCTATGCGCCGAATATGAACTGGCGCGACGTTGACATCGTTAAAGCTTTGCAGCCGCGCGAAGACATTAAAGTCGTCGTCGAAAACGACGCGACTGCCGCCGCGATGTATGAAGCGCGGCTGAAAATCCGCGATTCGAACAGCGGCGATGGTTTGATGACGAATTTTGTGCTCGTCCGTTCGGGAACCGGCATCGGCGTCGGATTGGTAATCGGCAGCGAAGTTTATCGCGGTTCGGGACTCGGACGCGGAATCGCGGGCGAATTCGGACATATGACGATCGTCGCGGGCGGCAAAACCTGCGTCTGCGGAAATCGCGGCTGCTGGGAAAAATATGCGTCCGCCGCCTCTGCCGCGTCGCTTTACACGGGCGATCGCCCGCTTCGCCCGAGCGAATCCATGCCGCGCTTTGTCGAGATCGTCTCGAAAGCCGAAAACGGCGAGATCCGCGCGCAGAGAACGCTTGAAAAGATCGGCGATTATCTCGGCATCGGCATCGCCAACGTCATTATGGGCGTCGGAATTCCGCGCGTGATCATCAGCGGGCGACTTGTTTACGGCTGGAAATACATCGAGCGACCGCTGCACGAAGCAATCGAGCGGAGCATCATCGGCAAGATCGAAGGCTGGCGCATCGAAGCCGGCGAACCGCAGGGCGCGGCGATCGGCGGCGCGCTCGAAGTCGCGGTCGAAGAATACCTGGCGAGCGGTTTTTGAAGAAATATTAACCGCGAAACACGCTAAAAACATTAAATCAATTTTTAGCCGCGGATCAACGCGGATTTCGCGGATAGGAATTATTTAACTTTGCGCCTTTGCGCCTTTGCGGGAAAATACAGTTTCTTAACGGGAATTTCGTTGATAAAGTAATCATCTTTCCCGCAAAGACGCAAAGCTCGCTAAGAAAACTTTTTAATTCTGATCCGCGAAATCCGCGTTGATCCGCGGCTAGATTTCTTCAATTTTTCGAGGTAAAAAGAAATGTCCGAAGTTCATTATCGAGCCTGTAATTTATGCGAAGCCATCTGCGGCATCGAGATCAAGCACGACGCCGATAAGATTTTATCGATCACGGGCGACAAAAACGACCCGTTTTCGCGCGGTCATATCTGCCCGAAAGCGCTCGCGCTCAAAGACATTTACGAAGACAAAAACCGCCTGCGGCGACCCGTTAAAAGAATCGGAAAAGAATGGCAGGAAATCTCCTGGGACGAAGCTTTTGACGAAATCGCCCGTCGAATCGGCGAAATTCAGGCACGGAGTGGCAGAAACGCGGTCGCGATTTTTCAGGGAAACCCGTCGGTGCATAATTTCGGAACGCTGCTTTCGTCCGGCGATCTGCTCAAATCCTTAAAAACCCAGAATCACTACACGGCGACTTCCGTAGATCAGCTGCCGCATCATTTCGCCGCGTGGGCGATGCTCGGGCATCCGCTGCTTTTGCCGATTCCGGACATTGACCGCACCGGATACTTTTTAATCTTAGGCGCGAATCCTTTGGCGTCGAACGGCAGTTTGATGACCGCGCCCGACGTGATCAACCGGCTCGAAAACATCAAACGGCGCGGCGGCAAGATCGTGCTTATTGACCCGCGAAAAACTGAAACCGCGCGCGTCGCCTCGGAGCACCATTTTATCAATCCGGCGTCGGACGCCTATTTTCTGCTCGCGATTATCCACACGCTGTTTGCCGAAAATCTCGTCAATCTCGGCGCGTTGCAGGATTTTACCGACGGCGTTGACGCTTTGCGCGAAGCCGCGAAAGATTACGCGCCTGAGTTTGTCGAAAATCTAACCGGCATCGCGGAGGGCGAAACGCGGCGCATCGCGCTCGAATTCGCAGCGGCAGAATCGGCGGTTTGTTACGGCAGAATGGGGCTTTCGACCCAAAAATTCGGCGGGCTTTGTCAATGGCTGATCAATTCGATAAACGTCCTGACGGGAAATTTCGACCGCGCGGGCGGCGCGATGTTTACCGCGCCGGCATTCGATGTTTTGGCGGCGTCAAAAGGCGGAAATATTTTTAACCGCTGGCAATCGCGCGTGCGAAAATTGCCCGAATTTATGGGCGAATTGCCGGTTGCCGCGCTCGCCGAGGAAATTCTCACGGAAGGCGAAGGACAGATCAAAGCCCTGATTACGAGCTGCGGAAATCCGGCGCTTTCGACGCCGAACGGCAGACAGCTCGAAACGGCGCTCGAAAGCCTCGAATTTATGGTTTCGATTGACATCTATATTAACGAAACGACGCGCTTTGCCGACATCATTCTGCCGCCCGCGAGCGGTTTGGAAGTTTCGCATTACGACGTGATTTTCAACATTTTAGCCGTTCGCAACACGGCGAAATATTCCGCGCCGCTTTTTCCCAAATCCGACGGCGCGAAATTCGACTGGGAAATTTTCCAAACGCTCGCGCATCGTCTGAGCGGTCGTGAAGAACCCTTAAAACTCGTTCCGCCCGAAGCGAAACTCGATTTCGGATTAAAGTTCGGCGCATATAAATTATCGCTCGAAGAACTACGAAAAAACGCGCACGGCGTTGATCTCGGCGAATTAAAACCGTGTCTGCCCGCGCGGCTTTTCACCGAAAACAAGCGCCTTGAGCTTGCGCCCGATGTTTTGGTGAACGATTTAGCGCGGCTCAAAACGCAGGAAAACGACGCGGCGGAATTTCCGTTCGCGCTGATCGGCAGGCGGCATCTTCGTGACTGTAATTCGTGGCTGCATAATTCGGAAATTCTCGTCAAAGGAAAAAATCGCTGCACGCTGTTGATGAATCGCGCGGACGCCGAGCGGCTGAATTTGCGGAATAATCAAATTGTCAAAGTCGCCTCGCGCACCGGCGAAATCGAAATTCCCGCCGAAATTACCGATGCGATCGCGGCGGGCGTCGTTTCGATTCCGCACGGCTACGGGCACGCGCGCGACGGCGTGCGCCTCGACACGGCGGCGAATCACGCCGGAGTTTCGATCAACGATCTAACCGACGAGCGCGTGATTGACGAATTGACGGGAAACGCCGCTTTTTCGAGCATAAGAGTTAACGTACAGGCTTAAGCTGTTCTGGAGCATAGCGGCAAATTGCTTAGCGACTTTGCGCCTTTGCGGGAAATTATTTTTCTCCCGCAAAGGCGCAAAGTCGCTAAGCAAAGCGTTAAGTCGAAATCCTGAAAAGAAACTTGCTGTTTTTGCTTTTTTCGGGAGCTGTGCAACAATCTTTACCTACGTCTTCCATCAGAAATTATTCTACTTAAATATTAGAACCTGACTTTTTTTACATATTTCATGACACCAAGTCCAAAGTTAAAAAACAAATTTATCGCTGAACGAATTTATAAAGTAAAACCTTCGGGAATCCGCCGGTTTTTCGGCATTGCGGCAAAAATGCCGGACGTTATTTCGCTCGGCATCGGCGAACCTGATTTCACGACGCCGCAGCCGATCTTTCAAGCCGGATTCGATTCCGTTTTGCGCGGCGTGACGAATTACACGGCAAATTCGGGTTTGCTCGAACTGCGCGAGCGGCTTGCCGCGCATCTCGAAAATCTTTACGGCGTATCTTACGAACCCGAAGGCGAAATGATAATCACGGTCGGCGTCAGCGAAGCGCTGCGCTGCGTGTTCGGCGCGATTTGCAATCCGGGCGACGAAATCATCGTGCCGACGCCGTGTTTTGTCGCGTACGAGCCGGAAATTCTGTTTGCCGACGGAGTTCCGGTAACGGTCGTCTGCCGCGCGGAAGACAATTTCGAAATCACGGCGGAACAGATCGAACCGCTCATTACGCCGCGCACGAAGGCGATTTTTATCGGCTTTCCGAACAATCCGACCGGCGCGGTTTTATCGCGCGAAAACGCTTTGAAGATCGCGCAGCTTGCCGAAAAGCACGATTTGCTGGTTATTTCCGACGAAATTTACGACCGTCTGGTTTACGGCACGCCGCACGTTTGTTTCGCGGCTTTGCCCGGAATGAAAAACCGCACGGTGCTGCTCGGCGGATTTTCGAAAGATTACGCGATGACGGGCTGGCGCGTCGGTTATGTCTGCGCCGAACGCGATTTGATCGAAGCTTTCGGAAAAATTCATCAATACGACGTGATGAGCGCGCCGACGATCTCGCAATTTGTCGCGCTCAACGCGCTCGAAATCGGCGAACCGTTCGTCCAGGAAATGCTCGCCGAATACGATAAACGCCGCCGTCTCGTCGTCGCCTCGCTCAACGAAATGGGCTTGGACTGCATCGAACCAAAAGGCGCGTTTTACGCGTTCCCGTCAATCGCGAAAACGGGTTTAACGGACGAAGTTTTTGCCGAAAGATTGATTACGGAACAAAAAGTCGCCGTCGTTCCGGGCAGCGCATTCGGCGCGGGCGGCGAAAATCACGTCCGCATCGCCTACTGCAAATCTTACGGGCAGATCGAAATCGCGCTCGAAAGAATTAGAAAATTTCTCAACAATATCTAAAGCCATTGGATCGTTAAATTTAAAGATAATTTAGCGGCGGATAAAAGTGGATTTCGCGGATTTTTATAAAACTTAGCGACTTTGCGGGAAATTTTTCAGCTTTCGCAAAGCCGCCAAGAGCGCAAAGAAAACAAAGGTTTAATCGGCGAAATTCGCGTTTATCCGCTGCTAAAAATTGATTTTTGGTTTATGGTTTGGCGTCAAAGAGGCGTAAAATTAAATCTACCGGAGGTTACAAAAAACGTGGATGTTTATTTTCTGATCTTTTCGCTCTTTTTCCCGCGCATCGTTTTGCTGGTTTACCTGTTTATGTTTCCCGCGCAGTTTCCGCAAAACGCGGTGCCGCAGTGGGCGGACATCGTGCTCGGCGTGATCGCGCCGCGGGTGTTGATTTTGATCTATATTTTCCAGAATATGGGTGCCGACAACGTCTGGTTTGTCGCGCATCTGATCGTCATGATTCTCGCCTATTTCGGTGGCAGCCGCGAAACCGTGCGCCGCCGGCGAGTGCGCGAAGTTTAAAGATTCAAGCAAACCGCGAAATACGCTGAAAACGCGAAAAACTTAATATTTTAGTGTTTTCAGCGTATTTCGCGGTTTGTCCTTACTCGATAATAAAAAAAGATTATCCGGAAGGTTTGACGGTATAGCGTTGAGCAATTTCGCCAAAAATTTGAATCTGTTCCTGAATCCAAATCTCGGGAGATTCTTTGCCCGATTCTTCCGCCATTAATTCGGCGACCTGCGGCGCGATTTCGATCGCCGCTTTCGCGTTCAGAAACAGCGCGCGGGTTCTTCGGGCGAGAACGTCCTCGACGGTTTCCGCCATTTCATTGCGCACCGCCCAGACGATTTCCGATTTCAAGTAAGGCAGATCGGCGTGAAGTTTCTCGCCCAATTCGGGATTTTTCGCGATGATCTTGTTGATTTCCGGCGCGTCTGAGCCGTAAATGCTCAAATCGCTCGCGGCTTCTTGCGAATCAATCGCGCCGTGAATTTTCAGACTTTCGGTAACGCATTTTTTTTCGGGCAAATTGGCAAGTGCGGCGGCTTGATTGATTGCGTCTTCCGCCATCCGCCGGTAGGTCGTCCATTTTCCGCCGGTGATCGTGAGCAGATTCGCGTCGTCAATTTCGATCGTGTGATCGCGCGAAAGCGATGCGGTGTTATGCGCGTTCTCGGCTTTGACGAGCGGGCGAATTCCGGCAAAAACGCTCAAAATATCTTCGCGGCGCGGCGAGTTTTCGAGATAATCTTTTGCGGTTTCGAGAATAAATTCGATTTCTTTTTCCTGCGCGCGCGGCTCGATCTCGGCTTTTTCAACCGGCGTGTCGGTCGTTCCGAACAAGGCGTGTTCGTGCCACGGAATCGCGAACAAAACTCTTTCGTCCGAAGTGTTCGGAATCATCAAAGCCGTTTCGGCGGGCAGAAATTTGCGGTCGAAAACCAGATGAATTCCCTGGCTCGGCGCGATCAGATTTTCGGCGATACGGTTCGAAAACTTTCGCACCGTATCGCAAAACGCGCCGGTCGCATTGATCACGACGCGCGCGTTGGCAAGAAAAACCTGTCCCGTGATTTCGTCGGAAACCGCCGCGCCGTTAATCTTCCCGTTTTCGTCCGTGTGAAGCGAAAAAACGCGCGCGTAATTGAGCAGAATCGCGCTTTGTTCGATCGCGGTCTGCGCGAGATTGACGAGCAGACGCGCGTCGTCAAACTGTCCGTCGAAATACAAAATCCCGCCGTATAGATCGTCCTTTTTGACGTTCGGCAAAAGTTTGACGGTTTCTTCGACCGAAAGAATTTCCGATTTTCCGAAACCGTATTTGCCCGACAGAATGTTGTAGGTTTTGAGTCCCGCGCCGTAGAAAAATTTGTCCCAATAGCTGTAAACCGGCACGACAAACGATTGTTTTCGAACCAGATGCGGCGCGTTTTTAAATAAAATTCCGCGCTCTTTTAAAGATTCTCTGACGAGCGAAACGTTGCCCTGCGCGAGATATCGGACACCGCCGTGAATGAGTTTTGTCGAACGGCTCGAAGTTCCTTTACCGAAGTCGTTTTGTTCCAAAAGCAGGACTTCAAAACCGCGCGAAGCCGCGTCCAGAGCGCAGCCGATGCCGGTTGCGCCGCCGCCGATAATGACAAAATCCCAGATTTTTTCGTGTTCGCGGACACGAGCGAGCATTTCCGACCGATTCATTTGTAAAATAAAGAAAAATAAAGCGATTTACACTTTGAATGTAACAGAAAACTTGTAAATTTTTCCAAATCCGTTAACAATCTTTTTAAGAATATGGCGGAAGAAAATCCTTCGAAAACAAATTATCTGCCGCTCGTTTTGTCGCTTGCGGCAGGCGCGTTAATGGTCGCGCTGCTTTACGCGCAGGGCAGACTCTGGTGGTGCAAACTCGGCGATTACGCGGTTTATGTGAATCAGGCGTGGAACAGCAGTCATACTTCGCAGCATTTTCTCGATCCGTACACGTTCACGCACATCCTGCACGGCGTTTTGTTTTTCTGGCTCGTGGGGCTGATATTTTCGAAACTTTCCGCAATGTGGCAGTTTTTTATCGCCGCCAGCGCCGAAGCCGCGTGGGAAGTTTTGGAAAATACGAATTTCACGATCGAAAAATATCGCGAAAATACGGCGTCTTTAGATTATTTCGGCGATTCGATTTTTAATTCCATCGGCGATTTAGCCGCCTGCGCCTTCGGATTCTGGATTGCCGTAAAACTCGGCTGGTGGAAATCGCTGATCTTCTTTTTGCTGATCGAAATCGCTCTGCTTTTATGGATTCGCGACGGACTTCTGCTCAATATCTTAATGCTCATTTACCCGCTCGATGCGATCAAAAACTGGCAAATGAATTTATAAAATCAGCCACGAATAAGACGAATAGCGCGAATAAAATTTAATAAAATATTCGTGCTATTCGTCTTATTCGTGGCAAAAAATTTTCGTGAAATTTCGTGTTCGTTCGTGGCGAAAAAACTACCGTTCGCCGCGCGCCGCTTCGGTTGCGGTTTCTAATTCGACCGCCAATTTGCGCGATCCGGGCTGGTCGAAGGTTTCGATCCAGCGGAGCGCTTCGTCGAGAACGCGCAGTTGATATTGTTTCCAGTTCGGTTTGCCGGCAACCGCGCCGAATTCGCCCGTGTAATAAGCCGTGCGCGGCGGGCGGATTTTGTCCGTCACCGAGCGGTCAACCGAGATGAGCATCGTCGGAATGCCGCGTTCTTCGATCGCGCGGGCGACGATTCCCAAAGTTTGATGGCAAAGTCTTGAAGCCGGAACAAGCAGCGCCGCGCGGACTTCATAGCTTGCGAGCCGGTCAGCAATCTGTGGCGCCATTTCGCTCGCGACGAGCGCGGCGTTCGGCGTCCAGGGGCTAATGCTCCACCAGACGTTATTGAGCATACCGATCACGCCGTTCGCTTCGTATTCGCGCAGGCGTTCGATCGGAATCAGCACGTTGCGGTCTTCGCGAACCGCCGCCGCGTCGTAGCCTTTCGCCGCATAGAGAAAATCTTCGGCTTCGACTTCGATCGGGAATTCGCGAAAGCTGACGTCGCCGTCTTTCGCGGTCAAATCAAACGAATCGGTGCCGTCGATATATGCTCCGGCAGACGAGATCAAGCCGAGATTGAGCATCGGAAGCGCGCGCTGGAGCGGCGTGAACGGCGCATAGATATTTTCGACAAAAGGATAATTCGATAAATTTTCGTTCTGGTTCCAATTTTTGAAGCGTCCCGAAAATTCGCCGACTTTTTCAATCAATTTCATAGCAGGTTTAATAGTTAAATTTTAAATTCTTTATCAAAATCAAAATCCTTCGAAACGGTTTTTACCGCCGCCGGTGAGCTCGTCTTACCCGCGATCAGAAAAAACGCGATGAGCGCGGCAACCATGCCGATTACCAGAACCCAAACCGAATACTCGTGCAGATTATTAAACTGGATTCTGAGCGGATCGTCTGCCGCGACTTCGTCAATCGGTCTGCCCATCTGAGCTTTGACCGACGGCAGCCAGAATGTGCCGAGAAAAAGACCGACCGCGCAAGCCGTCGGCAAAGCGATCAGCAGAATTCTTTCCGCCCAGAGCAAAATCCGGTTGGCGGCGATCATGCCGGCAAACGACGTTGCGAGTAAGATCAAGCCGATGATGATGCCTGCGCCATTGACGATCATCAGGCTGCGCGAAACCATCGCTCCGGCGGCTTCGCGCGAAGGCAGTACGGCAAACGCGCTCGGAGCGACCGCAAAACTGAAAAAAACAGCCGCGCCGAACCATACGCCGAGCAGTAAAAGCCTTGTATTTGAAAGAAATTTCATCGCTTTAGAACAAGTTTTTATTATGAAGTTTTTCGGCGAAAAGGGCAAAAGCCTGAAGAAGTAAAAAGTAAAAAGTAAAAAGTAAAAAACGAAGTTTTGTTTTTAACGCCGTATTTATTCGATAAATGCTTGAATTGAGCGTGGTTTTTATTGCATAATTTGATTGGTAAACAACTTGTTTGCCGTGCCCGGAAAAAACTTCAAAAATTTCTCCGCTAAATCCGAGTTCTTAAATCGTCTTAAATCTTATGGAAATTGTCAGAAGCAAAAGTGTGTTTGTTTCCTTGCTCTTATCGGTGATTGCCGCTTTGCTGGTGATTTTTTCGTGGGAGTTTGTTTTTCGACTGGCGGTTTTCATGGGCAAATACCTGACGGTCGAAAAGATGGCGCTCAATTGGTGGAGCGTTTTGATGATGCTTTTGGTCGCGATGGCGATCGGCTATCTGAGCGAAAAATTCAGCGTTAAAAGGATTTTGAAGTTCGCCGTTCCGTTTGTCGTCGTCTGGGCTGTTTTATCGTTTATTGCGGCGACGTATTTTTCGGTCAATTTGTTTTTTCTGCGGACGATTTCGGTCGTGCTGCTGCCGATTTTATTCATTCATGCGAAAAAGCTCTGGCTGATTGATTCTGAGCTGACGGATAAGCTGGTCGAACTCGCCTCAGCCGGTCATATTCTCGAAGGAAAATCCGCCGACCTGCGCATCGAAACCGGCTTGCGGCTGCTTGAAACCGTCTTTCCGCTTTCGGAAGCGATCGTTTTCCGCTTTGATACCGGAAAAGGCTTAACTCCGGTCGGGCGCGCGGGCGGCGAACATACGGAAGATTCACCGGCGGCGCGGCAAACGGCGTGGCGCGAGCGCATCGCGCAGTGCGAGCGCGCGCTCGAATCGCGTTCGACCGTCATTGAAACCGACGAAAGCGGGGCAAAATCGGCGCAGGTCGCGCTGCCGCTCGTTTACGAAGGCGTCGCGGTCGGTGTTTTGTTCGTTAAAGTTCACCGCGATTTCGAGCGCGCCGACCAGTATGTTCTCGAATCATTCTGCGGGCAGCTGGCGCGAAATTTTCAGCGCAAAGAACTGCGCGGCAAGGATTTACCGAATAAGTTCTGGTGGAGTTTTCTTTCGACCAATTCGACCGAAAACCGTGTCGGCACGACGAGTTTGATAAAAAGTTTGATGAAAGAACAGTCGTTCAGCGCCGTCGCCAGTTCGTACCTCAAGGAATCACACGCGATCGCGTATCTCGACGGAACGCTTGCCTATCTGAACCGCCAGATGCGGCACATGGCAAAACTCAATTCCGAGCAGATTTACGAACTCGATCTTTTCGGACTGCTCGAAAACTTTAAGACCGATATTTTCAGCGAGCCGCATCTCGCGATCCGCCGCGTTCTGCAAACCGGCGACACGTATCAGAACGAACTTTATTTCGCCGATAAAAACCGCACGCTCGATTTGCAGATTTCGCTCGTCAAAGTTCCGTCGGACGACGTTTCGATCCACGAAACGAACGTCGCGATGAAGCCGGCGTGTTTTTTGGTGACGCTCCGCGACATTTCCGCCGTCAAGGAAAACGAAAAGCTGCGTTCGGATATGACAAGCCTGATGTCGCACGAGCTGCGCACGCCGATAACTTCGATCAAAGGCTTTGCCGAACTGCTTTTGATGGACGAAACGGTTTCCGAGGAACAGCGCGAATTTCTAAATATTATCGCCAACGAATCGCAGCGGCTCTCGAAAATGATCTCGACGTTTCTCTCGGTTTCGAATCTCGAACAATCCGACAAAAAGGAAGTATCGAAAGTCGCCGTTAAGCTCGACACGGTCGTTCGCGAAGTGGTTGACGAAATGCAGGAGACCGCCAAACGCAAGCGCATCCGGCTGGTCGAAAAAACGAACGAGAAGATTCCGCCGATCGCCGCCGATAAAGGCTTGATTCGCCGCGCCGTTTCGAATCTCGTTGACAACGCCATCAAATACAGTCCCGAGCGAACGTCGGTGATGATTTCGACCGTGCTCGAAGCCGACTTTTTGCGCGTCGTCGTCGAAGATCGCGGCTACGGAATTCCGGCGGACGAAGAAGAAAAAATCTGGCAGAAATTCTATCGCGTCGCCCGCGACGGTCAGGACAAGGAAGAAGAATCAACCGGTCTCGGCTTATCGCTCGTCAAGGAAATCGTCGAACAGCACGGCGGCGACGTCGCGCTCGAATCCGAAGTCGGGCAGGGCTCGCGATTCAGCTTCACGCTGCCGCGCCTCTAAAGTTGACAGAGTTGACAGAAAGTTGGCAGAGTTGCAGATAGTTTAGAAAGTTTGCGGAAAGGTTTTGAACTATCTGCCAACTTTCTGCCGACTTTCTGTGAACTATCTGCAAACTTACAAAGAGCTTTTTGATTATTGCGCGGCGGAAAAATTTGCCGGTTACGATCCGTTTGACGGGCTGAACAGCCGTATTTTTCAGGCGTCGCCGCTCAAATATCTTGCGCCCGCAAGGCTCGCGTGGCTGCAAATGGTCAAGCGTTCGGCGCGAAACCTGCGTCCCGCTTTGAAGATCGAAAAAGGAACGAATCCGAAAGGCATCGCGCTTTTTGCTTTGGCTGAAGTTTCACGGTTTCGCGCGACATATCAACCAGCGCACGCCGCGAACGCCAAAAATTTTCTCGACAAGCTTCTCGATTTAAAGATTTCAATCCAAAATCCGAAATCCGAAATCCAAAATCGAGTAGCCTTTGGCTACAACTTTGATTGGCAGTCGCGCGCCTTTTTCGTTCCCTGCGGAACGCCGACGATCGTGCCGACGGCTTTTGCCGCCGCCGCTTTTCTCGAAGGCTTCGAGCTGTTCGGCGATGAAAATTATCTGACGATTGCCGAAGAAATCTGCCGCTTTATCGCAGAAGATTTGAACCGCATCGGCGAAACGCCGGACGAAGTTTGTTTCAGCTACACGCCGATCGATAAAAACGTGATTTTCAACGCGTCGCTGCTCGCGGGCGAAGTGCTCGCGAAAACCGGCGCGATTCTGAAGAACGAAAACTATCTCGATTTGGCACGAAAATCGGCGAATTTCGTGATTAAAAGGCAGAGAGAAGACGGCGCGTGGGCTTACGGCGCAAAATTGAAATTCGTCTGGGTTGATAATTTTCACACGGCGTATGTGCTGCTCTCGCTTTTCCGCCTGCAAAAACTGATTCCCGGGTTTCGCTGTCAAGAAACGATAAAGCTCGGCTTAGATTACTGGCTCGAAAACTTTTTTCTCGCGGACGGAACGCCGAAATATTACGACCGCGAAACGTTTCCGGTTGATATTCATTCGGCGTCCGCCGCGATCGTCGCGCTGTGCGAATTGAACGAATTTGACGCGCGCTGCCTGCCTCTGGCGGAAAAAGTCGCCCAATGGACAATCGAAAATATGCGCGACGCGAGCGGCTTTTTTTATTATCAAAAGCGAAAGGAAAAACTTGTCAAAACCAGTTTTATTCGCTGGTCGAACGCGTGGACGGCTTTCGCGCTCGCGCGGCTGATTGAAGCCGCGGGCGAAAAATAGTAAATATAAAAGCGAAAATTTTTTGTAAAAATATACGGGAAACTATTTCTATATTAAAGTCAGTTTTGGATAAGGACGGAACGCCGTTATCTTGACGGCACACGTCGCTGAAAGCGGCGTCAAACGGCTCGAAATGAGCGAATCTTGATTGTTAAAGACGTTTGAGCGTTTTTCAAACGCTGTGCCGTCAAGATGACGGCGTTCCGATTAAATTGATGAAGGAAACTTACAAAAATTATTTCGGTCTGAAAACGGCGGCGCAACGTTACGCGAGCGGTCGTCCGCGTTTTCATTCGTTCGTAATCGAAAGGATTAAAAATTTTCTCGCGCTTGAAAAACCTTTTGAGCTGGCGCTGGACGCGGGCTGCGGAACCGGACTTTCGAGCGTCGCGCTCAAGGCAATTTCCGAAAGGATTGTCGGCGTTGATATTTCCTTCGAAATGCTGATTCAAGCGGAACGGCGGCGCGGCATCGAGTATTTACAGTCTTCCGTCGAAAATCTTCCGTTCGGCGCGGCGAAGTTTGATTTGATAACGATTTCGCAGGCAGTTCACTGGGTTGATAAAGAAAAATTTTTCGCCGAAGCCGACCGCGTTTTAAAGTCCGATTCGCGCGTTATCGCTTACGACAATTATTTTCAAGGGCAAATGCGCAGTCAGCCGAAGTTTAATGATTGGTATAAAAACGAATTTCTGAAAAAATATCCGGTTCCGCCGCGCGGGAAAAGATCGTTTGAAAGATTAAGCGAAAACGCGACGGATTTTGTCCTCGAACACGAAGAATTTAACGAAAATACGCTCGAATTTTCGGTTAAGGAACTGGTTGATTATCTGGTGACGATCACCAACGTAATTGCCGCGGTCGAAAACGGCGGCGAGCCGATCGAAGATGTTCACGAATGGCTGACAAACGGCATCGCGCCGTTTTTTGATGACGGCAGAAAAGAATTCGCGTTTATCAATCCGATCTGGTTTCTGCGGCGAAATCTTTAAATTTATGAATATTTTTGAACACAACAGCGCAGCGTGGGATAAACACTCCGAAGCCGGCATCGAATGGAGCATTCCGGTCAGCGCGGAAGAAATCGCGCGGGCGCGCGGCGGCGATTGGGAAATTATCCTGACGCCGATTAAGCCCGTGCCGCGCGAATGGTTCGGCGACGTACGCGGGAAAGAAATTTTGTGTCTCGCGTCGGGCGGCGGACAGCAGTCGCCGATTCTCGCGGCGGCAGGCGCGCAGGTTACGTCGTTCGACGCTTCCGAAAAACAGCTTGAAAAAGATAAATTTGTCGCGACGCGGGAAAATCTCGAAATCCGGATCGAGCAGGGCGACGCGGCGGATTTAGCGCGGTTTGCCGATGCGAGCTTCGATTTGATCTTTAATCCGTGTTCGACGTGTTTTATGGCTGATCTCGAACCGATCTGGCGCGAGTGTTTCCGCGTTTTGCGCAGCGGCGGCGCGCTTTTGACGGGTTTTAATAATCCGTTTATTTTCGTTTTCGACGCCGACGCCGAAGAAAACGAAGGCGTCTTGAAGTTTCGTTATAAATTGCCGTATTCGGACGAAAAAGATTTAACCGAAAGCCAAAAGCGAGCGAAAATCGAAAAAGGCGAGCCGTTTGAATTCAGTCATTCTTTAGACGCGCAAATCGGCGGGCAAATCGCGGCGGGCTTTTTGATCGCCGGGTTTTACGAAGATTGGTGGCACGATAAAGCGCGGCTTTTAAATAAATACACGCCGACCTTTATCGCGACCAGAGCGATTAAACCGTAATGCCGAAAATCAGGGAAATACTTTATCCGGCGGCGGAATTATTAAAGCGGAACGAAGTCGACGAACCGCGTCGCGAGGCGTCGTCTCTGCTCGCTTTCGCGCTCGGTAAGAACAGAACTTTTTTGCTCACGCACGACGATTACGAGCTTTCCGCCGACGAGGAATCCGCGTTTCAAGCACTTTTGCAGAGACGCGCCGAGCGCGAACCGTTTCAATATATTACGGGCAAACAGGAGTTTTACGGCTTGGATGTTATGGTCGCGCCCGGCGTTTTGATTCCGCGCCCCGAAACCGAAATGATTGTCGAAAACGCGATCGGGATCTTAAACGGTCTGGAAAACCCGCGCTTTTGCGAGGTCGGCATCGGCTCGGGCTGCATCTCGGTTTCGATTCTTTTTAACGTCGCAAAGACGTCGGCAATCGGCTTGGACGTTTCGGAAAGGGCGCTTGAAATTTCCGAAATAAATGCGGAGACGCACAAGGTTTCAGCGCGTTTGGAGTTAAAGAAATCGGACGTTTTTGCGGCTTTGAGCGGTGAAAAATTCGATTTGATCGTTTCGAATCCGCCTTACATTCCGCGCGCCGACATTGCCGGTTTGCAGGTGGAAGTTCGCGATTTCGAGCCGCTCAATGCTTTGACCGATGACGGCGACGGACTTTCGATCATCGAAAAAATTGTGCGCGCCGCGCCGCAATACTTAAACGACGGCGGATTTCTGCTTCTGGAAATCGGTTTCGGGCAGGCGGAAGCGGTCGAAAATTTGTTTGCGGCGCGCGTTTGGCAGGCGGTCGAAATTCTGCCGGATTTTCAGGGAATTCCGCGCACCGTCCGCGCTCAAGTTATTTAATTCAAAATTTTTATTGGTTTTGCGGCGCAAATTTTGCTATATTTCATTTATCGGAATTTAACGTTTTATTTTGATACATTTTAGATAAAATTATCGGAGGCGAATTTATGAGACACGAATACGACAAAGAAGAAACCAACGCGACTACGAAATTGACATACTTGCTGATCGGCGGCGGAATCGGCGCGATTTTGGCGCTGCTTTTTGCTCCGAAATCCGGCGAAGAGCTGCGCGGCGACATTGCCGACGTGACCCGCAAAGGTCTCGAAAAAGGCAAGGAAACGGCGGCGCAATTGCAGGAAAAAGCGGGCGAATATTACGAAGTCACGCGCGAAAAAGCGGGCGAATATTATCAGGTCGCGTCGGATAAAGCCGGTGAGTTGAAAAACAAGGCGGGCGAAGTTGTCGAGCGCGCGAAGACAGCCGCTTCGAGCACGGCAAATCCTTTTACCGCCGCAATTGAAGCCGGTAAGGACGCTTATACGGAAGAAAAACGCAAGACCGAATCGAAAGCGATTACCGAAGGTCGTCCGACGTATACGGTTGAAAACGAAGGTTAAAAAGCTAACAAAGAGTAATTGATCTTATGAACGCAAACGAGCCGCAGTTTTGGATGATGATTGCGTCAATCGTGATCGCGGTATGTTTTATCGTGATGGCGATTGCGCTGATCGCGATTGCCTTGATTGTCAAACGCGTCGTCGGCACGGTCAAGCGTGTCGAGGAAAAGGTTGACCCGATTCTTAATCAAATCGAGCCTTTAATGCTCAAGGTCAACGCCATCGGCGAGCAGGGCAAGCTGATTTCCGGGCAGTTTAACGAGATTTCGGAGAATCTCTCGGTCGCGACGAAATATTTCGCCGAATCAGCCGGTTTGGTGCGCGAAGAGGTTGCCGAGCTGAAACTGCTGGTCGGTCAAACGGCGCTCGTCGCCAGAGACAAGGTCGAACTGGTCAGCAATACGATCGAGCGAACGAACCAGCAAGTCGTGACGACAACCCAGTTTATCCAAACGAAAGTCGTCGAACCGGCGCGCGAAATCGCGGCGATCATGGCGGGCGTTCGCAAAGGTTTGGAAGTTCTTTTCGCGCCGACGCCGAAACAGGTCGACCGCGTTTACATGGACGACGAAATGTTTATCGGCTGATTTTTTAAGCCGGTGTTCAAACTAAAAAGTAAAGAGGCTTGAGATTGAATCTCAAGCCTCTTTACTTTTTAAAAACTGGAAACTGAAGATTTAGTTATCTTTATCTTCGGTTTGCGGAGTTTGGCGGTTTTGACGACGCTCGCGACGCTCTTGACGGCGTTCTTCCCGATTCTGCTTCATTTCAGCTTTCTTGGCTTCATACTGCTGGCGCTGTTCCGGTGTAAGAACTGCTAAAAGCTGCAACTGAACGCCTTCGGCTTTGAGCTTCGACTGTTGACGCATGGATTTCATCCGTTCCTTTTGTTCCGGAGTGATCGTGCCGTCGCGTTTTGCCTGACGGAAGGTTCTCATTTCTTCCATCGTCGCCTGATCGGGACGATTGGCAGCCATGATGGTGCGGATCTGCTCTTTCTGCGCGTCGGTCAGATTCAAATCACGAAAACCGCGCATCATCATGCCGCCGCCGCGACGAAAGCCGTTGCCTTTGCCGTCACGTTTGCCTCTGCGCCATTCGCGTTTTTGCTGTTTATTGTCCGAATCGGATTGTGTCGTTTCCTGCGCTGTTGCAAAGGTTGAGAATGCAAACATGGCAAAAGCCAGAGTCAGAGCCGAAAAGAATTTGTTTTTTAATGACATTTTGTACCTCTTTAAAATTTTTGGATTGAAGCTTTCGCTTTTCACAACGTTTGACGCTTAGCATAACGCTTTGGTCGAAGGATTTTTGTCTTAAAGCGTAAAGTTTTGTAAAGAAAAATCGGTCTTCGGTCTTTGGTTTTAGGCTTTGGAAAGAATTTAAGTCTTAGGATTGATTAAAATAATAACGAACAAAACCAAAAACCAAAGACCAAAAACCCGAGACCTAAAACCAAAAACCCGCCTCAGCATTTAACTTTTGCCCGCTATCACTGTAAAATGCGGAGTTTGGGTTAAGGATTCGGACAAAACAAAATGAGATTTTTATCGGAAATAAATTCACCTGCGGATTTGCGGCAGTTAAAGGTTGAAGATTTGCAGGAAGTCGCCGACGAAGTGCGCCAGTTTATCATTGATACCTGTTCGCGCGTCGGCGGTCACACGGGCGCAAGTCTCGGCGCGGTCGAATTGGCGGTCGCGATGCATTACGTGTTCCACACGCCGGACGATCGGCTCGTCTGGGACGTCGGGCATCAGGCTTACGCGCACAAAATTTTAACGGGCAGACGCGACGAACTGCACACGATCAAACAATACGACGGATTATCGGGTTTCCTGCGCCGCGACGAATCGGAATACGACACGTTCGGCGCGGGACACGCTTCGACGTCGCTTTCAGCCGCGCTCGGAATGGCGGTCGCGCGCGATAAAAAGGGCGAGGAATTTCACGTCTGCGCGCTGATCGGCGATTCGAGTTTGGCGGGCGGAATGGCGATGGAAGCGATCAACCAAGCCGGACATCTGAAATCGCGTCTGATCGTTTTGCTGAACGACAACGAAATGTCGATCGCGCCGGCGGTCGGCGGATTGGCGCGTTACCTGAATCGCATCAAAGGCGCGCAGAGCTACCAGCATTTGAAGGAAGAAATCGGCGACACGCTCGAAAGCGTTCCCGGTTTCGGCTCGACTTTGCGGCGTGCCGCGAAAAGCTTTAAAGACGCGATCGCGGCGGCGGTTCTGCCGGGGGCGCTCGTCAACGAACTCGGCTTTAAATATATCGGCTACGTTGACGGTCACAATGTGCCGATGCTCGTCAGAGCCCTGGAAGAAGCCAAAAAAGTCGAGGACGGTCCGGTGATCGTTCACGCTTTGACGACTAAAGGCAAAGGTTTTCCGAACCCCGAAAAAAATTACTACGCATATCACGCGACCGGACCTTTCGACCCGAAAACCGGTTTGCCGTATAAATCTTCGAAGGCGGCAACCGCGCCGACCTACACGGAAGTTTTCGGCAAAACGATGTGTGAATTGATGGAAACGGACAAATCAATCGTCGCGCTGACCGCCGCGATGCCCGACGGAACGGGGATGGATTTCGTTCTCAATAAATTTCCCGAGCGCGCGTTTGACGTCGGCATCGCCGAACAACACGCAATTACGTTTTGCGCGGGAATGGCTTGCGAAGGCTTAAAACCGGTCGCGGCGATCTATTCGACGTTTCTGCAGCGCGCCTTCGATCAGGTAATTCACGACGTTTGTCTGCAAGATTTGAACGTAACTTTAGCGATGGATCGCAGCGGCATCGTCGGCGCCGACGGTCCGACGCATCACGGATTGCTCGATATCGCATATTTGCGCGGTTATCCGAACATCGTTTTATGCGCGCCGAAGGACGAACGCGAGCTGCGCGATATGATCTTGACCTCGATCGAACATCCGGGCGCGGCGGCGATTCGCTACCCGCGCGGCAACGGCTTCGGCGTCGATATTTCGGAAAAGCCCAAAAAACTGGAAATCGGCAAAGGCGAAATCCTGCGCGAAGGCGAAGGCGAAATCGCTGTTCTCGCTTACGGTTCGATGGTTTATCCTTCTGTTCAGGCGGCGGAAAATTTAGCGAAAGACGGCATCGAGGCAACCGTTGTCAATGCTCGCTTCGTCAAACCGCTTGACACGGATTTGATCGTCAAGCTCGCGCAGACGAATCGCGTCATTATCACGGTCGAAGAAGCGTATCTCGCGGGCGGTTTCGGTTCGGCGGTGATGGAGCTTTTGGAAGAAAAAGGCTTGCTCGATAAAGTCAAAATTATCCGAATGGGCGTTCCCGACCGCATTATTACGCACGGCGACGCGAAGCTTTTGCTCGCAAAATACGGTCTGGATGCCGACGGGATTTACCAGAAAGCAAAGGAAACATTCGAAAGTTTAGAAGAACGCCGTGTCGGGAATAAGCGGCTCAAAGTAGTTAAATAATGGTTAATGGTTAATTTTTAATGGCTAATTTTAATATCGACCATTAACCATTAACCATTAACCATTAACCATTAAATAGAATGAGTAACGGAAAAAAAAATAACAATAACAGTAATAGCAGTCTGCCTTTAATAATTATCGGTCTGGTTTTGATTACCGCGCTTGCCGGCGCATGGTGGCTTTTTAACCGGAACACGAACCCGAACAAAACCTCTACGAACACCAACAGCGCGGCAAGTATGACCGCGAATCGAACGCCGAATTCGGTGAGCAATCCGATGGGCGCGCAGCCGCCGAATCTGCTCGGTTCGCCGAACGCGAGCGTAACGGTCGAGGAATTCGCCGATTTTCAATGCGGCGCGTGCGCTGCGGTGCATCCGCGCGTCAAGGAATTAACTTCGCTTTACGGCAGCCGCATCAAATTTATTTTCCGTAATTACCCGCTCGCGATTGCGGCGCACGATAAGGCTTACAATGCGGCGGTCGCCGCCGAAGCCGCCGGAATGCAGGGCTCGAATAAATTCTGGGAAATGCAGAACCTGCTTTTCACGAACCAGCAGGTTTGGACGGCTAATCCGGATTATCGCCGAATCTGGGAAGGCTACGCTGCGCAAATCGGTCTCGATGTCGAAAGATTCAAAAACGATATGGCGGGTTTAAGCGCGAAATCGCGGGTTGACGCCGATATGCAGCGCGGTCGCTCTTTGAATCTCAGTTCGACGCCGACGATTTTCGTCAACGGACAATCGATTCCGTTTGAACAGATGTCGGTCGAAACGATGCGTCAAATCATTGATGCCGAACTCTTAAAAGCGCCGGCGACTCAGCAGACACCGGCGGCTTCGGGCGGCGCGAGCAATACCGCGCCCGCGCAGTCCGGCAATACGTCGTCAGCCAATACACAGAAAAAATAATGAGCGACGCTGAATTTTTACCCGAAGAATCCGGAAATAAAATCGCCAAGCTCCCGCTTGCGGCGTCTTTGGTCGCGCTTGCAGGTCTGTGCGACGCGATTTATCTGACGATTCATCATTACACGGGCGAAAAAGTTCCGTGCAGCGTAACGGGCGGCTGCGAGGCGGTTTTAACGAGCGCGTATGCCGAGATCGGCGGCATTCCGCTTGCCGCTTTCGGCGCGGCGGCTTATTTCGTCGCGTTCAGCCTCGCTATCTTAGCGGCTTTCGGCAATCGTCTGACGTGGAAACTCTTTGGTATTCAAACGGCGTTGATGGCGGCGTTTTCGCTCTGGCTGATTTACCTGCAAGCCTTTGTTATTCTTGAATACTGTCAGTTTTGCCTGCTTTCGGCGGCAACCTCGATAACGCTTTTTCTGATCGCGCTTTTCTCGCGTTTCTGGCGTTCCTGAAACCGTTTTTACAAACCAGACGAATATCATAACGGAAGGAAAAACCCTTCCGTTAGTTGTTTATTGATGAGGGCTTTTGCAAAATTTCGACAAATGCGATGAAATAAAGTTGTTAAGAACAAAGTATTACTCGAATTTTTTCGGAAGTGCAAAATATATAGTGGCTGAAGCTATTCTTCATCGAATCAAGCAAGGAGACAAAACCGCCGTTCAGGACTGTCTGAGCAAGTACGGTGGTCTCGTCTGGTCTTTGGCGCGTCGAATGTCGGTAAATACGGAAGACGCCGAAGACGCCGTGCAGGAGATTTTTATCGATGTTTGGAAAAATGCGGAACGGTTTGACGAAACACAATCGTCTGAAACGACGTTTATTGCAATGATCGCGCGGCGGCGTCTGATTGACCGCCTGCGTTATGCGAAACGGCGAATTTCAGCCGATTCGCTCGAAGACATCGCACTGGAGCCGCAAAATCGCGCCGATCAGGAGATGCAGACGAGCATCGAAGCCAAAAATGCGGCGCGCGCCCTGCAGCAGCTGCGACCCGAACAGCGGCAGGTTTTGCAGCTTTCGATCGTGCAGGGCTTATCGCATCAGGAAATTTCCGATGCAACCGGAATCCCGCTCGGAACAGTCAAAACTCACGCGCGGCGCGGGCTTTTGCAGGTTAGAGAATTTTTAGGAATGAGCAGTAGTAGTATTAATGAAGCGAAAGGAGGTACGGCATGAGCGGTCAAAATAAAGAAAAAATGCTGGAACTCCTTTCGGACAAAGCGATTTTCGGTTTGAGCGAAGCGGAATTATCGGAACTCGCTGAATTTGAGAAAGAGTTTCCCGAACTGAACGACGATTCGTTTGAACTGGCGGCAGCCTCGATCGGTATGTTTAATTTGAACACGAACGAACAAATGCCCGCGCACCTGCGCGAAAAGATCGCCGCCAACGCGGAACAGTTTTTCGTGTCGCGCAGCGCGGAAACCAGTGCCGTCGCCGAACCTCAGACCGAAAAAGAGGAATATCAAAAAACTTTCGCGTTCACGCCGAAGCGCTCGATCTGGAACTGGCTCGGCTGGCTGACCGCCGCCGCGGCGTGCGTTGTTTTGGCAGTCAATATTTACACGACGCGCAGCGAGTTGGCGCGTTCTACGCAGCGAATCGGCGAACTCGAAGCTCAGATTCCGAAGCCGACGCCGAAGCCGAACGCGGCGCAGGAATTCGAACAATTTCTGGCAGCCAATCGCGACGTCGTGCGTTCTGAGTGGGGCGATTTCGACCCGAAAAAACCGATGAACGTGAAAGGCGAGATTGTCTGGAGCAACGCGGCGCAGAAAGGTTATATTCATTTTACGAGCATTCCGGCGAACGATCGGACGAAAGAGCAGTATCAACTCTGGATCTTCGACAAAACGCAGAAGCATCCGGTTGACGGCGGCGTTTTCGACGCGGCGCAGGCGGGCGAGATAATTATTCCGATCGACGCGAAAATCAAAGTTCAGCAACCGTTTCAGTTTGCCGTGACGGCGGAAAAACCCGGCGGCGTCGTCGTTTCGCCGCTTGAAAAAGTAATGGCGGTCGCGAAAGTTCCGGTCTGAACTGCTGTGTCGAAAGCGAAATTTTTAATAACTTAAATCAATCTGCACACCGCAATTTAAGCGGAATGCAGATTGATTCCTTTTCATAGCGCGGATGATTAAATTTTTCGGATTTTTTATTTTACTCGGCTTGTTTTCCGCATTTTGCGGCAGCTCCGAAGAAAATAGAACAGGCGATTCAGCGCAGCGGTTTTATGGCGAGAAAATAAAATTCTGGCAAAATCAGCCTGTTAAATTTACAGATTTTAATTTAACTTACGTCGGCGAAAGACGCGTAACTTCGGATAAATTTCCGCGCGGCTTTCTCTATCGCGATTTTAAGGTCGAAGCCGGCAAAGAGGAACAGACGATTTCGTGGTCGAGCGGAACGGGCGATATTGCTCCAACACAATTTACGATCGGCAGGCAAAATTACGAATTAGAACTCGCTATGTCCGATAAACTCGGAAAACTCGCCGAAGACGAACTGGTTATTTGGAAAAAATAAGAAAGCTTGTAACTTAAAGCCGTTTTTTGGCGTCTAACCAACCACTATCGAAGTGAACGGAAAGCGCAGCCTTGCAGTATGAACTGCGATTTTCGGTTTATACCAAATATTTTAAGAAAAAGATAAAAAGGAGTTTGCAATGAAATTTATGAAATTTTTTATTGCGCTGTTGGTTCTTGTTTCGTTTATGACAACAATTGTTTCAGCACAAAAAACGGAAAAGCTGCCAAAGCTCAATTACAAGGAGTTTCGCCTTAAAAACGGAATGCGCGTGATTATGCACGTCGATAAATCAACGCCGGTCGTCGCGGTCAATCTGTGGTATCACGTCGGCTCGAAAAACGAAGTCGTCGGACGCACGGGATTCGCTCACCTTTTCGAACACATGATGTTTCAGGGTTCGAAAAACTATAACGACGATTATTTCAGACCGTTGCAGGAAGCCGGCGCTTCGATCAACGGTTCGACCAACGCCGACCGCACGAACTATTACGAAGTCGTGCCGTCGAATTTTCTCGAACTCGCGATGTTTATGGAAGCCGACCGGCTCGGCGGGCTGCTCGACGCGATGACGCAGGAAAAGCTCGACAACCAGCGCGACGTCGTCAAAAACGAACGCCGCCAGCGTTACGATAATCAGCCTTACGGAACGGCTTTCGAAAAGATTTCCGAGCTGATCTATCCGAAAGAACACCCGTATAACTGGACGACGATCGGTTCGCTGACCGATTTGTCGAACGCTTCGATGGACGACGTCAAAGGATTTTTCCGCCAGTATTACGTTCCGAATAACACTTCGCTCGTGATCGCGGGCGATTTCGACCCGAAACAGGCAAAAGTCTGGGCTGAAAAATATTTCGGCGCGATTCCGACCGGCGCGGCGATTACGCGCCCGAATCCGCCGGTGCCGAAAATTGACGGCGAAATGCGCAAAACCTTCGAAGATTCGGTGCAATTGCCGCGTCTCTATATGGTCTGGCACACGGTTCAGGACAATCATCCGGACGAAGCCGCGCTCGATATGCTGCAGTTCGTGCTTTCCGCCGGACGCGGTTCGCGCCTTCAGTCGAATCTCGTTTACGGCAAACAGTTAGCGCAGGACGCCGGAGCGTCGCATTTTTCGCGCGAGATCGCCGGACAATTCCAGGTCGTTTCGACCGCTAAACCGGATAAATCATTGGGCGATATCGAAAAGGAGATCAATTTTGAAATCGAGCGCATCAAGAAAGAAGCGCCGACGAAGGAAGAATTGACGCGCGCTTTGAACGTGATCGAATCGCAGACGATTTTCGGAATGCAGACCGTTCTCGGCAAAGCCGACCAGATGAATTCCTACGCGACATTCACCGGCAAACCCGACGGTTTTCAGGCTGAACTGGACAGTTACCGCAAAGTAACGCCCGCCGATATTCAGCGCGTTGCGAACACTTACCTGAACGGCAACCGGCTCGTCATGAGCTTTGTTCCGCGCAAGGACAAACCGGCTTCGCAGGTCAATAATCCGGCAAATAAGCCGACTTCGACGAACGATAAAAAAGAGGAAGACGACAAAAAGCAGGATTATTCGATGAACCTGCCGAAACCCGGCGCGAATCCTAATTTTACGCTGCCTTCGATCGACAAGCGAAAACTTTCCAACGGAATGAACGTCTGGATCGTCCGCCAACCGGAGCTGCCGATCGTTTCGATGAATATGGTTCTTAATTCGGGCGGCACGGCTGACCCGCAAAATCGCGGCGGTCTGTCGGCGTTTACGGCAAGCCTGCTCAATACGGGAACGAAAACGCGCTCGGCGGTCGAAATTGCCAATCAATTGCAGTCAATCGGCGCGAGCGTTAATGCCGGTTCGGGTTGGGATTCGGCAAACGTAGCGATGCAGACCTTGACGAAAAATCTCGACAAAGCGCTCGAAATTTACTCGGACGTCGTGATGAATCCGGTGTTTCCCGAAACCGAATTCAACACTCTGCGCGGTCGCTCGCTGGTCGCGCTTCGCCAGCGCAAAGACAATCCGAACGCGATCGCGTCGGTCGCTTACAGCAACTTGCTTTACGGAAAAAATCACCCGTACGGCAAATCTCTCGGCGGCGACGAAGCTTCGATCAAGGCGATGACACGAGCCGAAATCGAGAAGTTTTACGCGACGTATTATCGCCCGAACAACGCGACTTTGATCGTTGTCGGCGATGCGGAAGCAAAAACTCTTCTGCCGAAACTCGAAACCGCGTTTGCCAACTGGAAATCGGCTGAGATTCCGCAGGTTGCCACGCCGCAAGCCGTAAACTTCGATCGTCCGGGCATTTACGTTGTAGATAAACCCGGCGCGGCGCAGTCGGTTTTGACTATCGGACAGGTCGGCGTTTCGCGCGACAATCCCGATTTCTTTCCGCTTCAGGTGATGAATTCGATCTTAGGCGGACAATTTTCGGCACGCGTCAATATGAATCTGCGCGAAAAACGCGGCTACACTTACGGTGCGCGCACGGGCTGGAGTATGCGGCGCGGCGCAGGTCCGTTCGAGGCTTCGGCTGATGTGCAGACGGCGGTGACGAAAGAATCCGTCGAGGAATTTATGCGCGAACTCAACGGTATTCGCGGCGGAATTCCGGTGACGGCGGTCGAACTCGAATATAATAAACAGAGTTTGATCCGGCGTTTTCCGGCAGGTTTCGAAACGGTCGGACAAATTTCCGGTCAGCTTTCGAATCTGGTCGTTTACGGTTTGCCGGATTCGTATTTCAACGAATATATCTCGAAAATCAACTCCGTGACGCTCGATGACGTGAGCCGCGTCGCCAACAAATACTTAACGCCCGATAAAATGGCGATTTTGGTTGTCGGCGATCGCAAAGTCGTCGAACCGAGACTGCGCGAAATTGATGTTTGGGGCAGTTCGATCCGCTTTCTCGACGCGGACGGCAATCCGCTCGAGTAAAATTAACGCTTAAACGCAAGCGCAAAAAAGAGCAAAGCCTTGATGCTTTGCTCTTTTTTTTTGATATTATAAAAAAAACTTCATTTTCGAGGTAATTCATTAAAAAGACAGGAATGAAAAAAGTGAATTTGAAATATTTAGTTAAAGTTTTGCTGCTGGCAATCGGTATCTTGTCAGCCGTGTCCGGTTCTGTGTTTGCGCAGGAGGACGCCAATCAACAAGCTAAAATCAACGTGCCGCCGGAGCAGGCAAAGGCGATCAAAAAAATCGAGGAAGCCAAGACGCTCGCCGATAAAATAAAGGCGACCGGCGAATTTTTAAAGAAATATCCGAATAGTCCGGCGCGCGGTCAGGCTGCCGATTATCTTGCGGCGCAGATTCTGCTGGTCAAAGACGACACGCAGGTAATTCAAAACGGCGAAACTTATCTGACGATCTTTACCGAATCGGCGGAAGCCGACCCGATCCTGCCGGGTTTGATCTATTCATACGTCGCCGCCAAACGCGTCAAGGAGGCATACGCGGCGGCTGAGAAATATTTATCGCGTCATGCGGAAGACGTGACACTGCGCGTAAAATTAGCCATCGAAGGCTCGAATCTGCTGCGCACCGGCACGAAGGATTATGCCGCGCAGTCGCGCGAATACGGCGCGCAGGCGATTGCCTTGATTGAAGCCGATAAAAAGCCAGCGACGATGGACGCCGCCGTCTGGCAGGAATATCGAACCAGATGGCTGTCGCAGCTTTATCAAACGCTCGGGATTTTCGATTTCTATGCGGGCGATAAACCGAAGGCGCGCGTCAATCTCGAAAAAGCGACGACGCTCGATTCGTCCGACATCAACGGCTGGGTTCTGCTTTCGACGATCGTTGACGACGAATATCAGGATTTGGCGACCAGGTATAATGCCGCCACGGACAGCGCGCAGCGTGCCGAATTATTGAAACAAGCCAATGAAAAAATAGATCAGGTGATCGAAATGTACGCGCGAATCGTTGCTCTGACCGACGGCAGAGCGGAAGCCAAGCAGATTAACGAACAGATTCGGCAAAATCTGGAAAGTTATTACAAATACCGTCATAAAAATCTCGACGGTCTGCCGGCATTGATCGGTAAATATAAAAAATAAACGCCGGACGATTGATTTTTGGAAGTCGCAAAGAAAAAGACAAGCTCATCGGGCTTGTCTTTTTTTGCGACTATTAAAAAATATTTTGAATAATTTTCAGGCTTTCGCGATACGTTATTATGAGAAGCGATGATAGACGACCGGCAGATAATTGAAAGATGTTTAAGCGGCGAAAAAGAGGCGTTTCGCTTTCTGGTCGAGCGCTATCAAAAGCAAGCCGTCGGTCACAGTCTAACGATTCTCGGCAACCGCGAAGACGCGTCGGACGCGACGCAGGAAGCCTTTGTTGACGCTTTTCAGGCGCTTAAAAGTTTTGACGCGGCGCGGCGCTTTTACCCGTGGTTTTACGTTCTGCTGCGCAATCGCTGTTTCAAGCTGATTAATAAACGGCGCGTTGCGGAAAATATCGAAAACGCCGAAATTCTCGCGCCGCAGAGCGGAGTTTCGAACGAAGAAAGAATCGCGCTCGAACGGGCTTTGCGCGAGTTGTCGAAAGAAGAACGCGAGATCGTAACGCTCAAATATCTGGACGGTTTTTCTTATGACGAGATTGCCGGACTTTTGGAAATTCCGCGCGGCACGGTGATGAGCCGGCTGTTTCACGCGCGTAAAAATTTACAGGCGAAATTGACGGGGAAATTTCATTGAAGTTTATGGAAAATATGAATTGCGAAGATTTTATAATTCAAAAATTTGCACTGCTCGACGGCGAAAACGCGGACATTTCTGCCTCGGAAATCAATGCGCATTTTGAAACTTGCGAAAACTGCCGCCGCGAGATCGAACCGCTCGAAAGCGCGAGCTTACTGCTTCAGAGACAAAAGCGAAGCGAACCGCAGGCGGATTTATGGACGGCGATCGGAAAGCGAATCGGCGCAAAATCGAAGGCGGTTTTTACGGTCGGCTGGCAGCCGTTTGCGGTTGTCGGCGCGCTGCTCGTCGTTTATAAACTATTCGAAATGATTCCCGAGCGTGATCTCGGCTGGGCTTTAAAGATCGTGCCGTTCGTGATCGTCGCCGCGCTGTTCGGTTTTCTGAAAGAGAATCCGTTCAAAATCAATACCGAACTTATACCGGAGAAATAAATATGAATAACGAATTTGAAGCGAAAGATTATACGATTCTCGGGCAAAAATACGCGTTTGCGACCGCTTCGCTGATTTTGGGAATATCGTGTTTCGTCAATCTTCTCGGACTCGAAAAAGCGATTCTCGCGATCGTTTTCGGCTGGCTCGCGCTGCGTCGTGAGCCGTCGCCGGTTTTAAGCGAACACCGCACGTGGGCAAAGGTCGGGATAGTTTTCGGAATTCTGCCGCTGATTATTCTGCCGGTCGTGCTGATTCTAAACTACGACCGTTTGCGCGAATTGATCGAATGTTTGTCGAAAATGAGCGGCGGAAGATAGTGCCGCAAACGGGAGCAATAATATGAAAAAAACGATTTATAAACTGTTGATTTTACTAAGCTTTATGTCAGTAACGATTTTTGGTCAGAATAATCCGGGCATCGAAGGAAACTGGACGGGAACGCTCGACACCGGCGGCGCGAAGCTGCGCATCGTGCTCAAAGTTTCGAAGGCTTCGGACGGCTCGCTCACGGCAAAATTCGACAGTCCCGATCAGGGCGCGACGGATTTGCCGGTTGATTCGATCGCGCAAAAAGACAAAACCGTCAGTTTTTCCGCCGCCCGATTCGGCATCAGTTTTGATGGAACGCTCAATGAAAAGAGCGATGAAATAGCGGGAAATTTCAAACAGGGCGCGAATTCTCTGCCGCTTATTTTCAAGCGCACGGGCGAAATTCAAAAAGCCAAACGCCCGCAGATGCCGCAGAAACCTTTTCCGTACGGCGAAGAAGAGGTTTCTTACAAAAATACGAAAGACAACGTTAAATTAGCCGGAACGCTCACGTTGCCAAAGGGCGCAGGGAAATTTCCGGCGGTGATTCTAATCACCGGGAGCGGCGCGCAAGACCGCGACGAAACCATCTTCGGACACAAACCTTTCCTGGTTTTGGCGGATTATCTGACAAGGCGCGGCGTTGCCGTTCTGCGCGTTGACGATCGCGGCATCGGCGGTTCGGAAGCGGGCGCGGCGGGCGCGACGAGCGAAAATTTTGCGGGCGACGTTTTAGCCGGAGTCGAATATTTGAAAACGCGCCGGGAAATTGACGCGCGGAAGATCGGTTTGATCGGGCACAGCGAAGGCGGAATGATCGCGCCGATGGTCGCCGTGCGTTCGAAGGACGTCGCGTTTATCGTATTGATGGCGGGCTTGGGACAAACGGGCGAAGACGTGATCTATACGCAAACCGCGCTTTTGCAGAAAGCCGAGGGCGCGAGCGAGTTCGTCAGGACGGAAACCGCCAAGGCAATGAAAACCGCGCTCGCGATTACAAAAAGCGAAAAGGACGACAAAATCGCCGCCGAGCGCATAAATGAAGCGCTCGCGAAACAAAAGGGCGGTTTTACCGAAGCGCAGCAGAAAGAATTTGCGGCGGTCGAAAGCACGATCAAATCGCAGACTCCGCTCTATTTTTCGCCGTGGTTTCGCTATTTTGTCGCTTTCGACCCGCAGCCGGTTTTGAAAAAAGTAAAAGTTCCGGTGCTCGCGCTCAACGGCGAAAACGATTTGCAGGTTTCCTCAAAAGAAAACCTCGATCTGATCGCCACCGGACTGAAATCAGCCGGAAACAAAGACGTTACGACGCTCGCGTTTCCGAAACTCAATCATCTTTTCCAGACGAGCGAAACCGGTTCGCCCTCGGAATACGGAAAAATCGAGGAAACGATCGCGCCGAAGGTTTTGGAGACGATCGCGGATTGGATTGTGAAGCGAACGAAATAATTTTCGCAGATTTTTTTAAAAACTTAGCGCCTTTGCGGGAGAAAATTCATTTCCCGCAAAGGCGCTAAGTTTTTGAATTATTGCAAATTGAGCGGGCGCGGCGTCGGCGTCGTTTGTTTTTCGGATTCTCGGATTTTTTCGCGTTCCTGTTGGAATTGCTGCCATTGGGCGGGCGTTAAAACTTTTTGCATTTTCTCGTCGTTCTGCGTGCGGATTTCCTGGATGCGCGGGTCGGTTTCCTGCCGGATTTTCTGAATGTTTTCGCGCGTTTCGTTGACAACGCGCTGGACTTCCGCTTTTTGCGCGTCGTTCAAACCCAGTTTTCTAAATGCTTCCTCGTATTTTTCCTGCTTGGTCGCAGCAGGTTTTGCCGCGCCGAACCATAAATTATAAGCATTAAACGCAAATGCGCCCGCGACGATGCCGAGAACGAAAATTCCCAGCGTCGCAACGCGGATCTGCCATTTACTTTTGCTTTCGATATTCATCATCTTTTTATTACCGCGTTTCCGCCGCGCCGCTCGGTGTAAATAACTTCCAAAGCCTGTTCGGTCGTGATGTTTTGCGGCGGATTTTGATTGAGAATGACCGAATCGGTCGAATACAGATTATAGGTCGAAGCCGCCTGTGCGCTGTCGGGTTTCGGCGCGAGAATAGTTAAAAGCGCGAGTGTGATGACGAAAAACATCATCGAGCAGACAAGCGAATAAGACGCCTGCCACCAGCGCCGGAAAGCCGCAATCGGACTCAGTAACTGCTGTTTTTCGCGAAGCGCACTTAAAACCTTCGACTGAAAAAACACGGACGGCGCGACCGGCGCGACCTCAAGGCGCGCGTTTAATAAAACGGCGGAAATCCGCGCCGCTTCGAAAGCCCGTCGGCAATTCGAACATCCGGCGCAATGCGCCTGAACACTTCCCAGCTCATCGCCTTTGATTTCGGCAAATCCTTTCTGGTCGAGAATTTCTAAAATATGTGTCTCTTTCATTTTGCTGCTTTATCGGCTTTTAAAAGTTTGCCGTCTTTCGCTTGAAGCAGTTTTTCAACCGCTTCGCGCATTCGCCGCCGCGCCCGGAACGCTTTGATCTTGACCTTCGATTCGCTCCAGCCGGTCGCCGCCGAAGCTTCTTTGATTGACGCGCCTTCGCCGTCGATCATCTGTAAAATCAACGTATCTTCGGCAGGCAAAGTTTCCAAAACGCGATTTACCAGATCGGCGGCGATCAGTTTATCTTCTTCGTTTTGATAATTTGCGGATGATACGTTCGCTAATCTATTTTCAAGCCAGACGGTTTCGTCCTCGGTCAGATCGGCAACCGCGAGCTCGTTTTGCGGCTTCGAAGCGCGCAGAATATTAATGCACGTCGTGACCGTAATGCGCGTCAGCCAGCCTTCGAGCGAGCCGCGCCCTTCAAAATTTTTCAGCTGCGTAAATGCTTTCAGGAAAACTTCCTGCGCGGCTTCTTCGATCAGATCGTAACGGCGAAAAAAACGCGACGAAAAGCTAAAGACGCGCGGGCTGTAGCGGCGAACGATCTCGCCGAACGCGGCTTCGTCGCCTTGCGCCGAAAATTTCGCCAGCTCTGCATCAGCTAAATTTTGGTAATCGTCCGCCAAACCGTTTCCTTCTTTAAGCTTCGGCAAACCTATCAAAAACAATATATTTCCGCGCATTTGCCCCATCAACGATTCTAAGCGCGTTACGCCTTTTTTTCAAAAAACTCGGTACGTTCCCGACATTACAGACACGAAAAGAATTAGAATGGTTACATAACAATTTGATTAATTGAAAAGGTCTTGGGCTTTCGGTCTTTGGTCTTTGATTTTTTTTTGCTCTCAAATGATTGGTTTTCGGTAAAATTCACCGCTCAAAAATTGATCTGCCGAAGACCTTTTCAATTACCAACAATCGATTTCGCTAAATCTTTTCTTTACGCTTCTTTATTTAGGTTTTTGTAACCGTTTCAGGAAAGCGCTTGTCTAACTTTAATTAAAGAGATTTTGGAAGTTTCAGTTCGTGTAAATCCATCTTCTCGAATTGAGTAATCATAATTATGAATTTTATAAACTTCGGACGCGCTAATTCCGTCCGATTATTTATCTTAGCCTTAATAATTCCGATCCTTGGAGCTTCATGCGGGAGCGGCTCGGAATCGAAAACGCGCAACGTCAACGTCAACGTCGCCGCTCAGGATCAACAGGCAATTACCGTTACGCAGGCAAAAGCCGAAGCGCGGCAGGTGCCGACGGTCATACAGGCGACGGGAAGCCTGGTCGCTGACGAAACGTCGGACATCGCGCCGAAAACTGCCGGAAAGGTCGTTAACGTTTCGGTCAATGTCGGGCAGTTTGTCTCGTCGGGCGCGGTGATCGCCAAAATTGACGATCGCGACGCGCAGCTCCGGCTGGCGGAAGCGCGGGCGGGCGTCGTTCAGGCGCAGGCGGGGGTTCGGCAAGCCGAAGCGCGGCTCGGACTCTCTCCGGGCGGAACTTTTACGGCTTCGACGATTCCCGAAGTTCGCGCCGTCGGTGCGAATATCGAACAGCTGCGCGCCGAGCTTCGGCAGGCGGAAGTCAATCTTCAACAGGCGGAAATTAATGAAAGGCGCTATCGCGCGCTGGTCGAAACCGGCGATGTCTCGATGATCGTTTACGAGCAGTATCGCACCGCGCGCGATGCCGCCCGAACCGCCCGCGATACCGCCGTCGCGCGTCTTAACAGCGGCAAACAACAGCTTGAAGCCGCGATCAATACGGCGCGGCAGAATAATGAAGCGATCCGCGCGGCGCAGGCAAACGTCGAAGCCGCGCGAACGCAGGTCGGAACGGCTCAACAGGCGGTTGCCGACACGGTCGTCCGCGCGCCGTTTTCGGGTTTTATCAGCGCGCGTCCGGTCGCGCCGGGCGAATATGCGACGTCAGCGACGCCGATCGCGACGCTTGTGCGGACGAATCCGATCAAAGTTCAAATTCAGGTCGCCGAAGCCGATGTGCCGTATGTCGGATTGGGGCGCGGCGTGACGATTCAGGTTGACGCTTACAAAGACCGCAGTTTCGGCGGCGTCGTGACGGCGGTCAATCCTTCGATTGACCCGGCTTCGCGCTCGGCGATCATCGAGGCGCAGATCGAAAATAGCGACAACGCGCTGCGGACAGGAATGTTCGCGACCGCCAAAATCACGCGCGACGGCGGTACGCTCGGAGTTTTTGTTCCGAAAGAAGCGGTTCTCAACGACCAGGCAACGCAGAGCCAGCGCATTTTCGTGATTGTCGAAGGCATCGCGAAGCTCCGCACCGTGCAGATCGGAACGGAAGAAAACGGAATGATTCAGATATTAAACGGCGTTAATGCCGAGGAAGTGATTGCGACCAGCAATCTGCCGCAGCTTTACGAAGGAGCAAGGGTACAGGTGCAGTAATTATTCGGTCTTCGGCTTTTGGTCTTTGGTCTTTGTAAAAATCGAAGACCGAAGACCGGAGACCAAAGACCAAACCGAAGGTTTTATATATGCAATGGTTAGCTGAAGTTTGTGTTCACCGTCCGGTTTTTGCGACGGTTATCGTCATGTTTCTGACGGTCGTCGGCGGGTTTAGCTTTTTTACGCTCGGCGTCGACCGGTTTCCGAAGATCGACCTGCCGACGATCTCGATCTCGACATCGAATCCGGGCTCGGCGCCGTCGGAAATGGAAACCGAAGTCACGGACGTGATCGAAGGCGTCGTCAATACCGTTCCGGGAATTGACGAAATGCGCTCGTCATCGTCGCGCGGTACGTCGAACGTGACGATTACCTTCAATCTCGAAAAAGACCCCGATCAGGCGTATCAGGAAATTCAGCAGAAAATCTCGACGGTCGGCAATCGTCTGCCGGAAACGGCTGATCCGCCGGTCGTGCGTAAATCCGACCCCGATTCGCAGCCCGTATTAATTTACGCGATCAGCGCGCCGCCGGGTATGGATTTGGTCGAGCTGAACGATTTTGTCGAGAGAAATATTCAGGAGCGCATTCAGAACACCGACGGCATCGGCGAGGTCGTCATTTTCGGGGGACGCCAGCGCCAAATCAAGGTTTACGTCGATCCGGTCCGCCTGCGCGCTTTCAATCTTTCGATCACGGAAGTTTCCAATGCGATTCGCAACCAGAATTTAGAGCTTCCCGGCGGAAGTCTTATCGAAGGCGCGAAAACATCAGGGCTTCGAACGATCAGTAAACTCACGGACGTAAACCAGTTTCAGGACATCGTGATTACGACGCGCAACGGATTTCCGATCAAAATCAAAGACGTCGCGCGCGTTCAGGACGGCGGCGCGGACGCAACGAGCGCGGCTTCGCTCGACGGCGTTCAGTCGCTTTATCTGGCGATCCGCAAACAATCCGGCTCGAATACGATCGCGCTGATCAGCGGCGTCAAAGAGCGTATGAACCAGATCATTCCGACGCTGCCGCCGGATATGAAGGTTGTCGTGACGCGCGATCAATCGGAATTCATCGAAAATTCGCTGCACGCGATCGAGGAGCATCTTGTGCTCGGCGGACTTTTTGCGGCGATCATCGTTTTTCTGTTTCTCTGGAACGTTCGCTCGACGATTATTGCGGCGCTCGCGATTCCGACCTCGATCATCGCGGCTTTTGCGATCATCGCGGCGCTCGGCTACAGCTTAAATCAGATGACGATGCTTGCGCTGACATTGATGGTCGGCATCGTGATTGACGATGCGATCGTCGTGCTCGAAAACATTTATCGCTTTGTCGAAGAAAAGGGAATGCACCCGTTCCAGGCGGCGATCGAGGGAACGCGCGAGATCGGTCTTGCCGTTCTTGCGACAACGCTCAGCCTGCTCGCCGTGTTCATTCCGGTCGGATTTATGACCGGAATCGTCGGGCGCTTTATGTCCAGTTTCGGTTTGACGAGCGCGGCGGCGATTGCCGTCAGCTTGATCGTTTCGTTTACCCTGACGCCGATGCTCGCGGCGCGCTGGATCAAGCCGCACAAGGAAAACGAAGGCGACCTTAACGAAGAACTCGAAAACGTCGGCGCGGTCGGTTCGGGCGAAGCGTCGAAAGTAAAAGGCTCAGGCAGCGTCGAAGCGCATTATGAAGAGCCGCGAACCAATCGCACGGGCGAAGAGGAAATCCAAAATCCAAAATCTAAAATCCAAAATGACTCGAAGGACAGCTGGTTTTACAGTAAAATCGACTCGACCTATACGTGGCTTTTGAAACTTTCGATGCGTTTTCGATGGGTGGTCGTGCTGATCTGTATTCTGGTCATTGCTTCGATCTATCCGCTTTTCAACTACGTCGGAATGGCGTTTCTGCCGGACGAAGACGAATCGGCGTTTCAGATCAGTTTGCGCGGTCCGCAGGGAACTTCGCTTTCGGGAACGCAGAGTATTCTCGACCGCATCGCGCGCGACATTCGCGAACAGCTTCCGGGAGTTAAAAATACGCTCGTTCAGGCGGGCGGCGGCTTCGGCGGCGGTTCAAGCAGTTCCGGCAACGTCAACGTCAGTCTCGTGCCGGTTGGCGAACGCGAATTTTCGCAGGCGGAATTGATTAACCGGACGCGCGGAATCCTGAAAAAATATCAATCGAAGGAATACCGCATAAACGCTTCGGCTTCGTCTTCGATCTCGGGCAGTTTAGGGCTCGGGCGCGGCGGTTCGGGCGTCGGCTACTACATCGCGGGTCCCGATATGGAGCAGCTTCAAAAATATGCCGACCAGCTCGTCGAAAAGATGCGTCAGGATCCGGCTTTTCGCGATCCGGATAGCTCGTTCGATGCCGGAACGCCCGAAATTCAAGTCACTATTGACCGCAACAAAGCGGCTGACTTAGGCGTTAAAGCGGGCGACGTAGCGACGGCGATCAATACATTCGCCGCCGGACAACGCATCACGACCTTCAGCGAAAACAACAAGCAGTACGACGTGGTTTTGCAGGCGGACGAGCAATATCGCCGCGACCGCAGCAATTTACAGTATTTCACGGTCGTTTCGGCAAACGGCGGAACGGTCGGTTTGGAAAAACTCGTTAAGATCGAAGACGGTCGCGCGCCGTCGAGCATCAGCCGCCTGAATCGTCAGCGGCAGATTTCGGTCAACGCGAGTTTGCCGCCGAACGCTTCGGAATCGGACGCGGTCGCCAAGCTCGAACAGTTCGTCAAAGAACTCAATCTGCCGACCGAATACACGGCGGGCGTCACCGGACAATCGAAGGAATTACAGCGCGCTTACGAATCGTTTTTATACGCGTTTCTGCTGTCGTTCGTCTTTATGTATCTGATCCTGGCGGCGCAGTTCGAATCGTTTATTCACCCGATCACTATCTTGCTGACACTGCCGCTTTCGGTTCCGTTCGCGCTCGTTTCGACGCTCATCGCCGGACAGACTTTGAATATTTTCTCGGCGCTCGGAATTTTGCTGCTTTTCGGGATCGTCAAGAAAAACGCGATTCTCCAGATCGATCATACGAATACTTTGCGCGAACGCGGAATGAATCGTTACGACGCGATCATTCAGGCAAACCGCGACCGTCTGCGTCCGATTCTGATGACGACGCTTGCGCTGATCGCGGGGATGATTCCGCTGATCTTAGGCAGCGGCGCGGGCGCGGCGACCAATCGTTCGATCGGAATCTTAGTCGTCGGCGGCCAATCAATGTGTCTGCTCTTGACGCTTTTGGCGGTGCCGGTCTTTTATTCGCTTTTCGACGATGCGCAGGAATCGAGAGTTTTCCATCGCTTTAACAAAAGATTCGCGCCGGTCGGCGGCTGGTTTAGCCCGATTACGAGTAAATTAGCCGATTTCGCGTCGCTTTTCACGCGAAATAAAAAGAATAATAATTCGGACGAGAAACGGGAAGAAAATTCAGATGAGCCGCGCACGCGCGAATAAATTTTTTATGAATTTTGGGAGGCGCGTCAGTAGCCCGCGCGTGAGCAAGGGCTTGAAAGTTGTGAGCCCTCGTTAATACGAGGGCTACTGACACGCATCTGAATTCATTAATTTCATAACACAAAGGTTTTATATATGAAGAAATTGGTTTTTAGCATTGTCATGATATTTTGCGCGTCCGCATTTGCGACGGCGCAAAATCCGACGCCCTCGACACCGAATCCGTCGGCGACGCCGCCTGTCGTGACGAAACCGAATCAGCAGCAGCAACAGCAAAATCAACAGCAGCAGAATCAGCAGCAGCAGCAGCAGCAGCGGAACAATACCGATCAGCAGCAGCCGACGACGCAAAATCCGAACGCCCCGACGCAAACCGTGCCCTCGACGACGCAGCAGCCGACCAATCCGTCGCAAACTAATCCGGCGCAAACCAATCCGGCGACGACGACTTTGACGCCCGGGCAGTCGGTCGGAAATTCGACCGGCATCGCGCCGACCGATCTGCCGCCCGAGCCGCCGCCAATCGCGCCGAATTTCGAAGCGCCGGTGCGTCCGCTTCCGAGCGCCGAACGCGTCGGCGTAGATGTTGCGAACCAACTGCCGATTTCGATCCAGGACGCGATCACGCTTGCCTTGCAGAACAATAACGACATTGATTCGTCGCGCATCGGTGTGCAGATCGCCGAGTATAATCTTCGCGCGGCACAGGGCGTTTACGATCCGGCTTTCGTTTCCGAAAGTTTTTACGAAAGACGCACGACGCCGACCGCTTCGACGATCGGCGGCGCGACCAACGGTTCGGTCACGCAGAGCAGTTTGACGAACAGCACGGGCGTTAACGGTTTTTCGCCGTTTCAGGGCGGTTCCTACAGCGCCGATTTTTCGTCGTCGCGCACGAATACATCGAACCAGAACGCGACGCTCAACCCGCAATACCCGTCGCTCTTGGCTTTAAGCTACACGCAGCCGCTTTTTCGCGGGCGAACGATCGACAACAACCGCCGGACGATCGAGATCGCCAAAAAGAATCTGAGCCTTTCGGACGCGCAGTTTCGCCAGCGCGCGATCGAGATCATCGCGCAGGTCGAGCAGGCTTACTGGGACTTGGCTTATGCCTTGAGAAATCTTCAGGTGCAGATCGATGCTGTCAAGCAGGCGCGTTTGCAGCTTGAAAGCAATCAGCGACTGGTCGCGCAGGGCGTGCTCGCGCCGATCGATATTATCGCCGCCAACGCGCAGATCACGACGTTCGAGCAAAATATCTATACGGCGCAGGAAAACGTGACGATCGCCGAAAATACTTTAAAAACGCTGATGCTGCCCGACCGCACGAACGAAATCTGGACGCGCGCACTGGTTCCGGTTTCGCCGGTCGAAGTCGAGGTGCCGAATGTCCCGCTCGAAACGGCGATCGCCGCCGCGCTCACTAACCGGCAGGAAATCGCGCAGCTTCAAACGAGCGCGGAAATCAATCGAATCAACGAAAGATATTTTCGCGACCAGACAAAACCGCAGGTTGATCTGATCGGAACTTATCAGGCAGCCGGTTTGGCGGGCGCGGTCGTGCCGCGCGCAGCGACAACTCCGTCGGCTTTAACGACGCGCGTCAACGAGCTTTCGGCGCTTGCCGGTTTGCCCGAGCTTCCGGTAACGACTACGACGAATACCGTTCCGTCGAATCTCGTCGGCGGGTATTTTAATTCGATCGGCAATCTTTTGCAGAATGATTTCCCGACCTACAACATCGGCGTGCGGATCAGTTTGCCGTTCGGCAACCGCACGGCAAAGGCTAATTTGGGCAGAACGCTCGCAGAGGGAACGCAGATCGTTAATCAGCGCGCGCAAACCGAGCAGATCATCGAAGCCGATGTTCGCAACGCTTTACAGACGCTTCGATCAGCCGAGGCCCGCCTGCAAGCCGCCGCCGCGACGCGCGCTTCAGCCGAACAGCTTTTCGAAAGCGAACAGCGCCAGTTTCGCGCCGGAACCTCGACGGTCTTTCTCGTCTTTCAGCGCCAAACGACGCTCATTTCGGCGCGCGCGATCGAATTGCAGGCGCAGACGACTTTGAACAAAGCGGTTTCCAATTTCCAGCGCGTTCTCGGCACGACCTTAACGGTAAACAGCGTCGAGATCACCGACAACATCAACACGCCGCGCTTTAACGTCCGCCGCCCGCTAGAATTCGGTTCGCGAATCTTCACGGCGAAGACGAATGAAAAATAAAAAAGAGCGGAAATACTTCCGCTCTTTTTTTACGACCCCGCATCGCCGAAAAATAATTATTCGATAATTTTCAGACTTTTCAAAACATTGCGCGTGATTTCCTTGCGCTTTGCGGCGTCGGCGTCTTTCGTAATATCGATCTCGGTCGCGAAGAAATACGTTTCAGCGCCGCGTTCGACGTAGCCGATCCACCAGCCGACTTGCGGCGTGTAGGCGTCAGACCAGCCGGTTTTCGCCCGCAAAGTGTAATTTGCGGTCTTTTCCTCGGTCATAATCTCTTTGACGACGGAAATCACCTGGGGCGAAAAGGGCAGGCGGTTTTGATGAAATTTGACGAGAAATTCGATCTGCTCGCGCGGCGTCACGCGCAAATCGCCTTTGTTCCAGTAATCCGCGCCGAATCCGTTCGTATTTCGATTGCCATAACCGACCGCGTCGTAATATTTCTGCATCTTTTCGCGTCCCAAGCGTTTTGAAACCTCGACATAAAACCAGACGGCGGATGCCGGCAGAGCGGAGCGCAAATTGTGGTCTTTATTCCATGCTTCGATCGAACGCTTTGTCCCGTCCCATTTCAAAATTTCGTTTTCATCTTTTATCGCGCCCGAGTCGAGAAAAATCAATGAATGAATGATCTTCGAGGTCGAAGCCGGAACAAAGCCCGTGTCCATTCGCTTTCGGTCGTAGATCGTGTAACGGTTTTTCTTGAGGTCGTAGATATAAATTCCGCCCGAAACATTCGCGTCGTCGAAAAACTTTTTCAAATTCTTTCGTTCTTCGATCTTCGGCTTCGGCGGATTTTTATCAAGGCTTCCCGCGTCGTCGAACGAAATATCGTAGATCGCGTAGGATTGCCAATCCTTGTAATCGAAATGCCACCATTCGTTCGCGTTGACGGTAAAACCTTCGGCTTCCATCAAACGGCGCAGCATATCGCGGTTGCGCGTTTCTTCTTCCGTGCCGCCTTTGTAATCGGGCGAAGCGCGCTCGGTAAACTCGTCGAAATCCGACGGCATCGGGATAAGTTTGCCCGTTTTTAGATCGTAGATGCTCAAATCAACCGCACAGCCGCGATTATGACGCGAGCCGGTTTTCGGGTTGGCGACAAACTTTCGCAAGGCGTCCGGCGTAACTTCCCAGAATAATTTGGTAATTGTCCACGGGCGATAACCGTCAAAGATGACGATGCCCAAACCCTGTTTTTTCAGTTGTTTGTGAACACGAACAACCGCTTCGGCGGCGGGTCGCTGCAAAAAGGCGCGCGCCTGCGGGTAGACGACCTTGCCGACAAAATTATCGGTGCGGGCATAGCGAATATCGAGTTTGACGGTTTTATCGAGTTTGACGAGTTCGAGCAAATCAGCCTCACGTTTTATGGTTTGCGGCGTCCGCGTGTTTTGTGCAGACGCGGCGGAAGAAAAAAGAATAAAACAAAAACAGAGAACCGTAAATCTTAAAAATTGTTTTTTCATAATCGAATCAAAACTTAACCGGCGTTTTGTTTGAAAACTTCGAACGGGAAGTTTATCTTATGAGTATGAATGAAGACGCGCCGAAAGAAAAAGCCGCCGCCCGCTGGGTAAAGCGGTTCGGCGTGGCTGGCTTTCTCTTTTTCTTTATTAAAGGCTTGGTCTGGCTGGTTTTACTGATCGGCGCAACTTATTTCGGGTACGACTTTTTCAAATAGAATAAAAGAGATTTCAACGCAAGGACGCATTTCGATTTCGGATTTGAGATTTGGGATTGCGGATTTGCTTTCCGATTAAAATTTCAATCCGAAATCCGAATTCACAAATCCCAAATCTTTTGCGTCTTTGCGTCTTTGCGTCTTTGCGTTAAAAATATTTCCTGCTTTATTCGCTACTGATTAGGTTTCGGTTCGTCTCTAACTTCTTCTTCGTCGCCGTCCAGAATTTGAACTTCCGAGCCGTATTTCTGGTATTCCTTGAACCGAATCACGTTTCGCGTTTCAAAAATGAGCTTTCCTTCGCGAATCGTCAGGCGCACGTCCGAAAGCGACGGCAGCAAAAATCTTTCGCCGCTGATCGTCACCCAATCGTAATCAATAGTGCGGCGCGCCGAGCGGATCGGGAAACTTTCGGGAATCTCGGTCGCTTCGGATTCGATCTTCAAAACCCGGAAATTTTCGCGGTCAATCCAGATTTTCCCCTTCATTCCGGTAATCGTCGAATCGGTAAAAGTGCCGGACGAAACGATCATCTGTTTTGCTTTATCGCGCTCGATCGAATAATAAAAAACGACCGCTTTGCGACCGCGAATCAAATCCGTGTCGGCGATTTCGAACTTCGTTTCGCTTTCCGTCTTAAAGATTTTTGCCAGAACCGTGACGAATTCGCCGGTCGAGGTCGTGCCGCCGGTTTGTTCGTAAGAGCCGCGGTTTGTCGGATTATCCTGAACGACGCCGTTAAGCGATAACACTTTATATTCTTCTTTTCCTTCGGCGCGGTAGCTGACGGCAACGACAAGGCGATCCTGATTACGGAAATTATTCGTTCCCGCATAGGCGGCGGAACGCTGAATCAACTGTTTAACTACGAAATCGGGCATCTGCTCGACCGCCGCCAGATTTGCCGCGCGCGCTTTGGCGAGAATCTCCGCTACTTCTTTCGCGTCCGGCAGCTGCGCTCCTTGCGGATTCGTGCGCCGCCGCGCCGCTTCTTCAAGCGTTCGTTTTAATTCTTCGTTATTCGCGCTTTTCGAACGCGTTAAGCCGCGTAAACCGTCCGTTAGATCGAATCCGATGCCGCGCCTGCGAATCATCTCGATCAGCTCGCCCGCTTTGCCCGGATTTTTCGGCAAATCGTAAAGCATTTTGACGTATTCGGCTTGCGTCAGGGGTTTTGCCTGCGGCGTCGGCGACTTCTCCTGCGCGAAAACGATACTGGATAATATTAAAAGTAAAATTACGGAAAGAATTCTTTTCATTTGTCTTTTATAAAGATGCCTGAATCTATCTTAGGTTTGCTTTTTTACGAAAATCAAAAGCGGAGAAATTTCTTTCGAAAATTTCTCCGCTAGTCTTAAGTAAAATAAAGCCGAATCGGTTAATTAACCCATTCTTCTTCATAGTTAAGCTGCCAGTGCCTGGTCACCCAGTTCTGGGCGGCAGTCATGACGATCTGCTTCCATTTGCTCAAATTATCCGAAATGGAAAGCGCGGCTAACGGCTGACTCGGGTCGCGTTCAACACGAATGACTTGCGTCGGAACTTCAATAATTTGTTCGTCCTCTTCAAAAATCCGTAATTGAACTTCGCTGCCAACCGGCGGAAGCGTTTCGAGATTCACCAATGTGCTGGTTTCACCGACGTTTTCCGTTACTCCGTTGACCTGAACCGTTTCTCCGCTGACCGAATCTACCCAACTTGCCTGCACTGACAAATTTGCCATAATCCGTTGATTAAAAGGCGATTTGTTAGTTGATGTATTATGATCCAAATATGACATAGTCTAATTTCCCCCTTTTCGTTTTCCCTTAATGTTGCCTTCAATACAATGTTATTGAATTAATTGCGCGTTTAATCTAAACTAAATTTACAAATAAGTCAAGTTTACTAAAACCGCTCAAACCGCTCAAAGATAATTCTCGCTGAATTCCCTGAAATAATCAAGTAAAGACGTATTTAATCGCAACTTTGACATTTATTAGCTAAATATGATTAAATAAATCGCATAAACCGCTCATTGATGTTTTTATTCGTAGCGCGGAATTTACTCAATAAATATGTTTATCGAAAATTTCAAAAACCAAAACGCCTCAGCGGCATCGTTCTTTAAAGACGTCGCAAGCATTCAAAAAGTTACAGAAGCGCGTCTGCCGACGGAAATTGGTGAATTTCGGATTGCGGGCTACCGTTCGCTGACGAGCGACGAGGAATTCGTTGTTTTGTATAAAGGCGAGATGAAGGCGGACGTTCCGACTTTGGTCAGAATTCATTCGCAGTGTTTGACGGGCGACGTGTTCGGTTCGATCAAATGCGACTGC
>JANOBZ010000104.1:0-16883 GCA_031411895.1 Acidobacteriota bacterium
GCGCCTTTGCGGAAATAATGTCTCCCGCAAAGGCGCTAAGTCGCTAACAAGAAAAGAAACTATTTTTGATAAATTATTGCTTAAATCCGCGTTTATCCGCGGCTAAATTATTTCCAAGAGGCGGCGGAAAGTTTTTGCAGCCTCGCGCAAAAGTTCCGCAGGCTTGCAGAAAGTTTCCGCCGCACGTCGAAACTTTTCCGACCGTCGGCACTCATTTGTTTGCTAAAATTTCTCTATGAAAGAAATGTGGTCTTACGACAAAACTAAACGATTCGGCAAAGATGGCACGCGCTGGCATTTTGTCAGGCGCAACTTCTACGATACGGATACTGATTTTGAAGATCATCCATACGAATTATATTTTCGTGACGATGCAAAAACGGAATTCGGCTTTTTGAGATTTGAAACCCGGAAAGACAATCCATATCGGGATTACGCCGCCGTAATTTCAAAGATCATGAATAATCCGCCTTTTAGAAAAACTTTGCAAAAACCTGAAACAGCCAATGTCTGGAAGAAAAACTGGAAATAAAAAGCCTCGAAAAGCTTAGGTAATCGAGCACAATAAATCATTTGTTAGAGTTACGCCTTGAGGCGTGAGCAGCGGTTCGCCTCAAGACGAAGCCGCTAGTTTTTATTGAGTCGCCCGACTATCAACCCGCTCTTTCACGCCTCAAGGCGTAAATTCATAACCTTCGATTGAAATACGCCGATCGGTTAGCTGACCGTAAATCCGCGCCTCTTTTTTTTACTTATATTCCGACAAATCCCAAAATTGCTTGTTCATTTCTGCCAGAAAGTCCATAATTAATTAATGGAGAAACTGCGCATCATGCTTGCCGAAGACCATCTGACGGTTCGCGAAGGAATCAAACTTTTGATTAACTCGCAGCCCGATATGACGGTTATCGGCGAAGTCGGCGACGGCGGCGCGGCGGTTAAAGAAGCCCAGAGACTCGTGCCCGACGTCGTCGTGATGGACGTTTCGATGCCGACCCTCAACGGTTTAAAGGCGACCAAACGGCTGAAAATGGCGGCACCCGACATTGTCATCCTGACCCTGACGCGCCACACCGACGATGCTTATCTCCAGCAGCTGATCGAATCGGGCGCTTCGGGCTATGTTCTCAAACAAAGCGCGCCGACCGAACTGATTCGCGCTATCCGCACGGTTGCCGACGGCAAAAATTATCTCGACCCGGCGCTCACCGACAAAATGTTCTCGAATTTTTCGAAGCGCTTCAATTCTCTGCGCGGCGAATCGAAAAGCAACCTGACCGAGCGCGAATCCGAAGTCCTGCGCTACATCGCGCTCGGCTACAGCAATAAGGAAATCGCCGATCTGTTGCAGGTCAGCGTCAAAACCGTCGAAGCCCACAAAGCCAACGCGATGCGCAAACTCGATATGCACAGCCGCATAGACATCGTCCGCTTCGCCATCCTCCAGGGCTGGCTCGAAGAAAACTGAATTGTTAATTGTTAATTGTTAATTGTTAATGACCTACGCTTATCACTGTTCACTATTTATTAGGGGTTTTCCTTAGATAACTTTTCTGCTTTCCTAATTTCAACGACCCGGCATTTTAATTAAAATAACAAAATTGATAAATCTCGGCAGCCGGAATTTATTCCGATTTGTTTCTCCGGTTGATTTTGTTCCGGCTGCCAGAGGTTTGTCAAATAAATTTATTAAAGGCGGGAAATTTTATTTAGAACTGGAAAAGGTTCGCCCCTTATATTTCCCTGAAAGATTTTATGCGTGATGAAGGAAATATTACCAGTTCTGCATTTTTCAGTATGAGCGAGTCGCCGGTAAGTTCGTCGTCGGCTGATGGGCAAACAGCCGCGCCTGCCGATAATAAGATATTGATTTGCAGCCGCGATTTCGATACCCGACTGCTTCTGAAAACCATTCTCGAACTTTGGGGCTTTCAGCCGCAGATGTCAGATTGCCCGGAACAAACAAACTCGATTATCAAAGCCGATACACCGAGTCTGATCCTGCTCGATTCGGTGCTTCCGTTTGCCGAGCATCTCGAAAATATCCGGCAAATCCGTCGCCGCAAAGTATCGCGAAATATCCCGATCATCGTCATTTCCGGGTTTTCACAAACGCCGTTCAAAAAGTTATCGTTCGACGCCGGCGCAAACGATGTTTTGGTCAAGCCGCTCGATTTCGATCTGCTCGAAAGTTACCTAAAGCGGTTTATCATCATGCCGGACAATAAGGCGCTGTAATAAAGGAGAAATCAAGGGAAAAAAGTATGAGCTTAGCCGCATACCTTACATCGGCAAATACTTCCGGGCTTTTTGAGTTGAAAAACGACGGCACCGTTATCTATTCGCGATTCCGGCAGGAAAACAAGTTGACGAACGCCGATCCGGATCTGATCGGCTGCAACTTTTTTGATGATGTCGCCGGTTTTGAAAACGCCGGCGATCTGCGCCGCATTTTTAATAATTTCGTCAGAAGTAATAAATTTACGGACAATCTTATTTTTGAATGTCGTTTTGCCGACGAAAGCGTCCGCGTCCGCGTAATGATGGTTCGGGCGATCGAGAATAGTTTTCCGAACACTTCGGACATCGTAATTTTAGACATCCGTAACGGTACTTATTAAACATTTTATTTATATCAGGGAATTAAATTTCAAGGGGGAATATGATCAAACAACAGACAACAATAAATTCGACGACACGAATCGTCAACCATCTCGACTGGATGAAAAGGCGCTACCCGTTAGCTTTGGTTGAAAAAGCGGCAGCCAAAAGCATCCTCAACAATCGCATGCTCGCCGCGCAGACGGAAGAAGTTTTGGAAGAAATCCTTCCTTTTATGGAAACCGTAAGCTTATCGAGCGGAGATTATATATATCAGCCGGGAGACGCTGTCGAATATGTTTTTTTCCCTGAAACGGCGATCGTTTCGGAATTTCACATTCTGGAAGACGGCAGAACCGTCGAAATCGCGATGATCGGCAATGAAGGAGTTCTCGGCATTTTGCCGCTTTTGAATTCGGGCGCGGCGTTAAACTGGACACAGCCTTCGGTCGGCGGAACGGCGTCGAAAATCAAAAGCAGCATCCTCGAAAAGAAAATCGCGCGCTTTCCGGAACTTCGTAAAGCGATGTTCGAACATATTACGGATTACGTCCGGCAAATCTCGCAGCGCTCGGTCTGCAACAGCTATCACGTGATCGAACAGCGTTTCTGTACGTGGCTTCTGATGATTCAGGAACGAAAAAAATCGAATAAAATCACGCTCACACAGGAACAGATCGCCCGTTCGCTCGGCGTTCATCGCCCGAGCCTGACGCACATCGCGCAAAACCTGCGGGCAAAGAAAATAATTGATTACGTTCGCGGAAAAATCTATATCCTCAACCGTTCGGAATTGGAAAACTCGGCGTGTGCCTGTTTTTCCGAACTCCGCCGTCAAGTTGAGATGCGTTGACGATTATCGATTTTTACATGATTTTACGGATTTGCACATTAACCAAAAAGATGCGCAAGCCTGCACGAAGTAAGGGCGAAAAAATAGGGTTTCAGTGCCTTTACTTCGTGCGGGTTTCCGCAAAAAAGCGAAAGCGGGATTTTTTAAAGGCGGCTTCAAATTTTTGTGAATCTGCGCGCGGAGATTTCCTTAAATATCCGGGTAATTTGTAAATCTTTTGTAAATATTGTAATTTCAGACGACATTTTCTCGGCTAAACGCCGCGAAACGTCCCGTGCTTTTGACACTTCACCACCAAAAAGATAAAATTTCCCTTTTGTTATTCTACCCGAATAAAAATTTTTCTCTATATAAGGAGTTTTCAAAAATTGAGCAACGCAAATTTTCTATTTACGTCCGAATCCGTAACGGAAGGACACCCCGATAAGATCGCCGACCAGATTTCCGACGCGGTTCTGGACGCGATTCTGGAACAGGACCCGACCGGTCGCGTCGCCTGCGAAACGCTGGTGACGACAGGTTTGGCGGTGATTGCCGGCGAAATTACAACCGACGCAAGAGTCAATTATAAGCAGATTGTCCGCGATACGATCAACGACATCGGCTACAACAACGCGAGCTACGGCTACGACAGCAACACTTTGAGCGTCATGGACGCGGTCGGAACCCAGTCGCCCGACATCGCGCAAGGCGTTGACACGGGCGGCGCGGGCGACCAGGGCTTGATGTTCGGCTTTGCCTGCAACGAAACCCCGGAATTGATGCCTTTGCCGATTCAGCTGGCGCATAATTTGACCCGCAGATTGTCGGAAGCGCGCCGCACCGGCGAATTGCCGTATCTTCGCCCGGACGGAAAATCGCAGGTGACGATCGAATACCGCGACGGTCAGCCGTTTCGCGTCGAAGCCGTCGTTATTTCGACCCAGCACGCCGAAGACGTGACAACCGAACAGCTTCGCGCGGATATTCTGGAAAAAGTCATCAAAACGACCGTTTCGGCTGATTTGCTTGATGAAAACACCAAATATCACATCAATCCGACCGGACGTTTCGTGGTCGGCGGTCCGATGGGCGACGCCGGTTTGACCGGACGCAAGATCATCGTTGACACGTACGGCGGCTATGCCCCGCACGGCGGCGGCGCTTTTTCGGGTAAAGACCCGACGAAGGTCGACCGCTCGGCGGCTTATATGGCGCGCTACATCGCGAAAAACATCGTTGCCGCCGAATTGGCGCAGAAATGTACCGTTCAATTGGCTTATGCGATCGGCGTTGCCGAACCGGTTTCGGTTCTCGTCGACACGCACGGAACGGGTCGCGTCGACGACTCGAAACTTTCGGAAATCGTCCGCAACAATTTCAAGCTGACGCCGAAAGACATTATCGAAACGCTCGATCTGCGCCGTCCGATCTATAAAGCAACCGCTAAATTCGGACATTTCGGTCGCACCAACGACGAATTTACATGGGAAAAAACCGATAAAGCCGAAGCCCTGCGCAATGAAGCGCTCGGTACCGGCACGGGAATCTAGTTCGATTTGGGATTGCAGATTTGGGATTGCGGATTTTTACCTTTTGAGGTTTCTCCGAAATAAACAAATCCGCAATCCGCAATCCCAAATCCCAAAACAAAATATGGCTAAAGAAGGATTTTCAATGGAATACGATATCAAAGACATCAACCTTGCACCGCAGGGAAAACAAAGAATCGAATGGGCAGACCGCGAAATGCCCGTTCTGCGCTTAATTCGTGAGCGTTTCGAAGCTGAAAAGCCGCTCGAAGGCATCAAGCTCGTCGCCTGCGCTCATATCACGACCGAAACCGCTAACTTGGCGCGCACACTGCAAGCGGGCGGCGCAGAAGCGATTCTGATCGCTTCGAACCCGCTTTCGACGCAGGACGACGTTGCCGCTTCACTCGTTGCCGACTGGAACATTCCGGTTTATGCGATGAAGGGCGAATCAACCGAAACCTATATGCGTCACGTTCGGATGGCTCTCGAATCGAGCCCGAACATTATTATTGACGACGGTTCGGACGTTGTCGCGACAATGCTCAAGGAGAAACCCGAATTAGCCGGACAGATTATCGGTACGACCGAAGAAACCACGACCGGTATCGTCCGCCTCCAGGCGATGGTCAAAGCCGGTGTCCTGAACTTCCCTGCGATGGCGGTCAATGACGCGCAGACCAAACATTTCTTTGATAATCGCTACGGTACGGGACAATCAACGCTCGACGGAATTATCCGCGCCACAAATATCCTTTTAGCCGGTAAAAACTTCGTCGTCGTCGGCTACGGCTGGTGCGGCAAAGGCTGTGCGATGCGCGCGCGCGGTTTGGGCGCAAACGTCATCGTCACGGAAATTGATCCGATCAAAGCGATCGAAGCCGTGATGGACGGTTTCCGCGTGATGCCGATGGGCGAAGCCGCGAAAATCGGCGATTTCTTCGTCACCGTCACGGGCAACCGGCACGTTATTGACAAAGAACATTTCGAAACGATGAAAGACGGCGCGATCGTCTGCAACAGCGGACATTTCGATCTGGAACTGAATCTCGAAGCTTTGAAAGAAATGTCGAGCGAAGTCAACGCCCGCCGCCCGTTCGTCGAAGAATATTCGAAGAAAGACGGCAAGAGCGTGATCGTTCTCGGCGAAGGTCGCCTGATCAATCTCGCCGCGGCTGAAGGTCATCCCGCTTCGGTGATGGATATGTCGTTCGCCAATCAGGCGCTTTCGGCTGAATATCTCGTCAAAAATCAAGGCACACTCGGTGCAGGCGTTCACGTACTTCCGGCAGAAGTTGACCAGGAAATCGCATCGCTGAAACTCCGTTCGTTGGGAATCTCGATCGATACGCTAACGCCCGAAATGCTCGAATATATGTCGAGCTGGGAAACTGGAACGTAAGACTTTAATTAAAAAAAATTAAAAACGCAAAAAGCGTATGACTTGAATAATCTTCAAAATCATACGCTTTTTGTTTTGGGTTTTAATTTTGAATTTCTAACTTTATTAAGTTTTTACTTTGGAAAACAAATAAACGCCGATCATCGAGAAAAGAAATAGCGGCGTCCAGACGGCGAGTTTCGGATTAATATTGCCGCTCAGACCGGCTTGCTCGAAGCCGCTCGAAATGCCCATAAAAACAAGCCATAAGCCGACCGCGTAGCCGACCGTGATAACTTTTCCTTTGCGGCTGAGAGACAAAGCGAACGGCGCTGTAAATAATGCGATTATCAAAGGCAGAAACGGCGTCGTGTATTTTTTCTGGAGCGCGACGTCGAGGTTTCTCGCTTCGGTTTCCGATTCGGCTTCGAGCAGCTGCGTTTTTGTTTCCGAAGATGTCAGGTAGCTCGGTTTTTGATTAAGATTATTGAACGGATTTTCGTTTTCGATCAGCTCCAGATTCGCCAAATTTTGTGTTTCCAGCGCCTGACCGTTGATTAAGGTTTTACCGGTCTCGGTTAAAACGATTTTATTCGACTGCCAAACCGCTTCCGGCGTTTTATAAATTGCCGTGAGTTTTTGATTATTTCCTTCGGAAAACTCGTAAACCGTTAGATTCAATACTTTACGGTTTGACCCCGTCTCTTTTTCGGCGCGGTCGAACGAATAAATCCGGTTTTGGTTGGCAACCCAGTATTTGCCTTCCTTCTGCGCCAGAATTCCTTTATTCCGAATCTGCGAGCGGATCGTATCCTGTTTTTGATTGGTTTTCGGCGCAACCAATTCCTGAATTCCCCAATTTACAAACCCGAGCAAAATCATCAATACGAAACACGGCGACAGCAGACGATAGACGCTCTGACCGGCAGCCGTCCAGGTGACGATCTCATTCTGTCTCGATTTGATCACAAACGTCGCGAGCGTCGCGATCATTACCGCCGACGGTGCAAGCTGCAAGTATATGAACGGAATCAGATAAAATAGATATTTGATCAAAAGCGAGATGCCGTTCGGCGCTGTTCCGGCGAATTTCCACATCTCGAAAGTCGTGAAAATAAGATAGATCGCGGTCAAAAACCCGAGCGTTAAAAAGAAGTATTTTGAGAAATTGAGAATAATGTCGAAATCCCGGATGCCTGTCGTTAAGTCTATGTAAAAATTGCTTTTAGATACTTTTTCACGTTTTTCTGAAACGCCGAACTGAAATCGTCCTTTAAGGCTGCCGAAAATGTTTCGACGGAAAAGCCGCGTCGAAAGTGAAAACCAGAAAATCGCTAAAATACTCACGAAAACCGGCAGAAATCCCGCGAGCAAAATATTTATTTTACCCGTTCGCGCGAGTTGTTCGCCGAAAAGCGTAACGAGATAATAACCGATCAAACTGACCAATGCCAGAAAAATGCCGAATCCCCTGCCGCCGCGATTGAATCTGAGCACCAAAACCGTTCCGAGAATCGCGAAAATCAGCGGCGTGATTGACAGTAAAAGCCTTCGCTGCCATAAGATACGCGCCTCGATCATTTCTTTGCCGTTACCCGAATTTGCCAGTATCGCAAGTTCGTTCAAACCTAATTCTTCCTGAGTTCCCTGGCTTTGCGTCAGTTTTTTGATGATATCGTCGCGTTTCGTTTTGATCGCCAGACGAATTTCGCCGATATTTTCCGAAGCAGTTTTTCCTTTCACTTCGGCGACGGGATTCAGAGGCAAAGTCGTCGAAACCGCATTTTGCAGAACCAATTCCGCGTATTCCCTGTCTTTAGCGATGGTCGAATCAATCTTGCCACTTTTTGCCGTTATCAGACGCAGTTCGTTTTTCTTCTTATCTTCATTATAAATAAAGATATTCTCCCAATCACCGTCAATTTTATTGCCGGTCTTAACATAAATCGTGTAGCCGCCGATTTCGGTATTAAACACACCGGGTTCGATCGGTGATTCGAGTTTATAGAGCGCGGTTTGCAAAGCGATGCCTCGAACGATGCTCGAAGCGATCGGGACGCCTTTTAAGTTGATAAAGAATGCGAACAATGAAAGCAGCAGTCCGAGTGTAATTATCGGCAATGCGATCTGAAAATTTCCGACGCCCGAGGCGCGGATCGCGATCAGCTCGCTGTCGCCCTGCATTTTCGAGAGACCGATAATTACGCCGATCAAAATCGCCATCGGCGCGGTAAATGCGATAACGTTCGGAATGAGCGCGAATGTGAGCTGCCAGACGAGGCTTTTCGGAATGTTTACGCTGAAAAAAATGTCGGAATAGCGGCTTGCCTGCTGAACGAATAAAATGACGCTCAGCAAAAGCCATGTGAATATGAAGTAAGGCAGGATATTTTGCAGTAAATATTTTGAGATTAACCAGCTAAACTTTTTCATTCGGACTAATTACCCGCAATCAAAATCTTTTCGCCCGTTGTTTGACGACCTAAAACATTTGAAATAATGCGTTTAAGTATAATCGACAGTTCGTTTACATCATCCAGCGAATCTTTCGTCAATTCTAAGAAACGGGTCGGTGAAACTCTCTGCGCAACCTGAAAAATATTGCGCTGTTCGGGCGAAATAACCCATTCGCCGCTCATTTTACGACAATGCTGGCAGGCTATGTGAAAATTTATCTGCAAATTAGTTTTTTCAGCGCTGCCGATTTCGCGTCTGCAAATATCGCATCTGTCCCACGAAGGCAGATAACCGCCGAGTTTTAAGAGCCAAAGTTCGAAATAAAAGATCATCTGCGAGAGTTTTTCCGGATGTTCGTCCGAAGTTTCGAGGCAGACCTTCGCCATCCTGTAGAGCCTTTCGTTCGGATCCGAGGGCGGCGCAAAATCGCTCAGTAGTTCGACCAGATACGCGAATTTTTGAAATGTATTCGGCTGGACGGCAAGTTCGAAAAATGATTTGACGATTTCCGATTGCTGGATCGAAACCAGTTCGCGGTCTTCTTTTTGAAAATATGTCAGACGGACGATCGAAAACGGTTCGAGACTGCCGCCGAATTTGCTTTTCATGCGCTTCGCACCTTTTGCAACGCCGCGCACGAGTCCGTGTTCCTGCGTGAGAAACACGACAATTTTATCGGCTTCCGATAAGCCGTAACTTTTTAAGACCAAACCTTCTGTTTCTATGAGTCCCATTATTTACCAAGGAATAAAATAAAAAATCCAAGCCAAGACAAGGCTTATCAAAACAAATTGCGCGAAAATTTTTATCCCGTATATGATGCGTTCCCGGTTCGTTCCGTTCGCAAAAATACTGAACGCGACGGAAACAAATATTGCGAAGGCAAACAAATAAACAAAATGATTCATTTCTTTCTCCCGAGGTGTATATCGACAGCATCCATCACCGCCAGATAATTCAAAAGTCCGGCAACTTCCAAAAATCTTCCGCCGTATTCGAATGTCGCCCAGGCTGCGACATTCGCGGGCGGGTTCATTGATACGATATAGCTGATGACCAATCCCAACCCGCTGCCAAACCGGCAAAAAATGTTTAGAAGATATAACAATGCCCCGTCGGCAAAACTAAATCCGGGATAGTGCGCGCCGCCGCTCAGTATTGCGATCACGAACATGCTCCAAAAAACCAGCGCGATCAGCGCGCCGCGCTTCCAGCGCTTTTGGAGAAAATGACCGCCGCCCGGAAAAATCCAGGAAATGAGTCCGATTATAAATGTATTATCCATTTTTCTTCCTAAAATCTATTAATCTTTTACATTACCAGTCGGCAATTCAACACTTCATTTTTTGTTTAGAAAATCCTTGTAAACATTTCTATCAATAAGTATTTACTATTTTTCAAGAATTCACTTTAAGTTCAATACATCAGGTAGCTTTCACGAATCTGTAAAAACTCTTCGACGCCTTCACGGCAAAATGATTTCAAATCTTCAAAGCTCGCTTTTTGCTCGAATATCTCTCTGATTTTCGTCGTTCCGGCGATCACATCGAACGGGTTGCGGTCAAAAACATATTCATACGGCGGATTTTTCCACGCAAATTCTTCCGGATATAAATCGAACGCCGTCTTTATCATCGCCAGCCCCGTTAAAACCGGTTCGAATGTCTGACGGTCTGTAACGTGCAAAAAAACTCCGCCGCAGTTATTTCCGGCGTGTTTCTGAAATGTCGGTAAAAATTCTACCGGTCGAAAAATAACGCCCGGAAGCTCAAGTGCGGTCAGAGCTTCGGCATATTCTCTCGAATCAATATAAGGTGCGCCGGTGATCTCGAACGGACGGGTTGTGCCGCGTCCTTCGGAAACCTGCGTTCCTTCAAAATAGACTGTCGCCGGAAAAACGACCGCCGTTTCGACCGTCGGCATATTTGGTGAAGGCATCACCCACGGCGCGTCGGTTTCATCGTAAAAATCTTCGCGCGACCAGTTATCCATTTTCACAACTTCCAGCTCGCAGCCGATTGAAAACTCACGATTAAAGAGTTCGGCAAGTTCGCCGGAAGTCATCCCGTGCCGAACCGGAATCGGATATTGTCCGACAAACGATTCATGTCCCTTTTCGAGCACGTTCCCTTCTACGGCAACACCGCCGATCGGATTCGGTCTGTCGAGAACAACAAATTTTTTGCCGTATTTTGCGCAAGCCGTCATCGCATTCGCCATCGTATATATAAATGTATAGATACGACAGCCGACATCCTGTAAGTCAAAGATCAGAACATCTATATTACGCAGCATCTCTTCGGTTGGTTCACGTGTTTCGCTGTAGAGCGAATAAACCGGCAGACCGGTAAATTTATCAATCGTGTGCGAGGTTTCGATCATATTGTCCTGCACATCTCCGCGAATTCCGTGCTGCGGTCCGAAAAGAGTCGTCAGGTTTATCTTCTGATGCTCGAAAAATAAATCCGCCGCGTGTTGAAATTGATGATTAACCGAAGCCTGATTGCAAATTAGTCCGACGCGTAAATTTTCCAAAAGATTTATTTGTTCGTCTAAAATCTTTTCTAAGCCTAGTTTAATAGATTTTCGTTCAAGTTTTGCCACAAGTTATTTTTTATTTTCCCTTTTATTTTCTGCAAGCCGAGATAAAACTTTCAAAAATATTTTTTGATAAGCTATCGGTTTTCCAAGACAATTCCGGATGCCATTGAACGCCTAAAACGAATCTTTCAGCCCGTGTATCTTCGATGCATTCGACAACGCCATCTTTTGCCTGGGCAGTAGTTTTTAAGTGCTTACCAATCTTTCCGATAGCTTGATGATGATGAGAATTCACCTTAACGCTATTCTGATTCGTTATCAGACGCGCCAATAAACTCTCTTCTTCAAGCTCGATGCTGTGCGAATTTCTTGCAAGCGGTTTTCCCTGTTCATGTTTGACACAGTTTTCAATTTCACTTTCGATATCCTGGACTAAAGTTCCGCCGCGCGAAACATTCAAAATCTGCATTCCGAAACAAATTCCCAACACGGGTTTTTTTAATTTTTCCGCTTCCGCTAAGACCATCAAATCGGTATTTTCTTTCTCAGGAATAATTCTTTTCAAATTGGGACGAGGTTCTTCCCCGAAAATTAATGGGTCAACGTCAGTATCGCTTCCCGGCAGCAGTATACCGTCAACATTTTTCACGATCTCGGAAATGTAATCTTTATTCGGAATCAAACTAATATGATAAGGTATCGCGCCTAATGCCTCCAAAGCCTCGCTGTAATCTCTTCCGAGATAAAAACGGTCACTTTCCAGCTCAAGCCGCATCGTCAGACCAATTATGGGTTTTCTAATCATAAACTTTACAATGTTCAAACATCTCAATACTCCGTGTCAATTTGAGCATTTCAATTTTAGGACTTATGATTGATTTTTATGCAAATTGATGGAAAGACGCCGATAATTCGTTCGACAACCGTTTTACTCGTTCAAAGGAACGGACAGATCGCAATGGCTGGCGACGGACAGGTAACTCTCGGCGAAACGATAATTAAAGGAAATGCCCGGAAAGTTCGACGTATCAGAAACGGCGATGTTTTGGTAGGTTTTGCCGGTGCCACTGCCGATGCATTTACGCTTCTGACAAAGTTCGAAGCAAAACTCGACCAGTTTCAAGGACAATTGGAACGCGCGGCAATTGAATTAAGTAAGGATTGGCGAACCGATAAATATCTTCGTCACCTCGAAGCGCTTTTAATTGTCGCGGATAAAACAGATGCTTTTCTGATTTCCGGCAAAGGCGACGTAATCGCATCGGATGACGGTTTATTATCGGTCGGTTCCGGCAGTATGTACGCGCTTTCAGCCGCCCGCGCGCTTTTGAAACACACCGAGCTCACGGCAAAGGAAATCGCGCAGGAATCATTAAAAATTGCCGGAGAAATCTGTATCTACACGAATTCCGAAATTTTAACCGAAGAGATTTTATAATTTACAATGGCTATTTTTTTAAGCGGAGAAGTAAAAGATTCGGCAGCGAGCCTGAAGCTCGATGATCTGACACCTCGACAAATTGTTGCCGAACTGGATAAATACGTGATCGGTCAGGATAATGCAAAACGGGCGGTCGCGGTCGCATTGCGTAATCGAATACGCCGCCAAAAGCTTCCGCCGGAAATCGCACAGGACGTTTTACCGAAGAATATTCTCATGATCGGCTCGACCGGCGTCGGTAAAACCGAAATTGCCCGCCGGCTCGCAAGATTGGCTAATTCGCCGTTCATCAAGATCGAAGCATCGAAATTTACAGAAGTCGGTTATGTCGGTCGCGACGTTGAAAGTATGGTTCGTGAACTCACGGACGTTGCGGTCGATATGACCAAGCAAGCCGCTTTCGAAGACGTTCGCCCACGTGCCGAGGAAAACGTCGAAGAAAAGATCCTCGATATTCTACTGCCTTCATCTAATTCATATTATCCGCAATCTTTTGACGATAAAATTGATGATTTAGAAGATAAACAAACAAATCGAACCCGCGAAAAACTTCGCGAGCAACTGCGCAGCGGCGAATTTGACGACCGTTTGATCGAAATTGAAACTCAGGATCGTTCAAACACGATGATTGATTTTGTCGGCGGGCAGGGCATGGAAGAGATGGGCGTTAACCTGCGCGATATGTTCGGCAATCTTTTTCCCTCAAAAACCGTCCGCCGGAAAATAAAAATTTCAGACGCTCAAAACTTTTTGCTTCGCGACGAGCTGGAAAATCTCGTGGATATGGAACAGATCACGCGCACCGCAATTGATAAAACACAATCCTCCGGAATTATTTTTCTTGATGAAATTGATAAAATCGCCGGTCGCGAATCGGGGAGCGGTAATCCGGATGTTTCTCGCGAAGGCGTCCAGCGAGATTTGCTTCCGATAATCGAAGGAACTACTGTCAATACAAGATACGGAATGGTCAACACGGAGCATATTCTTTTTATTGCCGCCGGAGCCTTTCATGTTTCAAAACCGGCAGATTTGATTCCGGAACTGCAAGGACGTTTTCCGATCAGAGTCGAACTCGAATCATTAAGACTCGAAGACTTTAAGCGAATCCTTATTCAGCCTAAGAATTCGCTTATTAAGCAGTATCAAGCTTTATTAAGCACAGAAGGCATAATCCTTGAATTTACCGACGAGGCTATCACCACGCTTGCGGAGATGGCTGTAAAAATCAATGAGTCCACAGAAGATATCGGAGCCAGACGGCTTCATACGCTGTTGGAAAAGCTATTGGAAGAGATAAGCTTTTTAGGTCAGGAACTTGAAAACAAAAATCAAATGATTGACGAGCAGTATGTTATCGCCAAACTCGATGGATTGGTAAAAGATCAAAATCTGCGACAATACATTCTTTAATTATACAGATGCTTCTTCAAACGCTTAATCACATTAAACATAAACACAAAAAAGCAGTATTAGCGTTTATTTTTTTCGGCTTGCTTATTTCAGCAGGCTGCGGTAAACGTAAGCCGCCGCTTCCGCCGGTCGAACGGGTAGCGCAGCGCGTAGAAATATCCGGCTACCAGCGCGGAAATAAAGTAATGCTTTCCTGGACGATGGCAGCCCGAAATGCATCGGACGGAAATTTATTAAATATTAGTCGGGCAGATATCTATCGGTTGACCGAACCTATTAGTTCTTCATCCACAATTTCAGAGGAAGAATTTGCATCCCGCAGTACTTTAATTGCCACCGTTCCAATTTCCGATTCTGATTTTGCACTAAAAGAGTTGACATTTTCGGACACGCTCAACTTTGCGGGTCAGCAGGCACGTCTTCGGTATGCTGTGAGATTTGCTAATGCTTCCGGTCAGAAGGCGGCATTTTCAAATTTTCTCGTAATCGAACCAACCGCAAAAGTTGCCGATATTCCGGAAAACTTGGCTTCGAACGTTTCCCAAACTTCAATTGAATTAAGCTGGAATCCGCCGATTAGAAATATTGACGGCTCGACGCCTGCGAACATTCTCGGATTTAATATTTATCGCATTGACGAAAATAAAACTCTGAAACTATTAAATACAGCGCCTGTCACCCGCGCCGTATTTGGAGATAGAACCTTTGAATTTGAAAAAAATTACACCTATTTCGTGAGGACGGTTTCGCTTGGTGCCAACGGTCAGCCACTCGAAAGCGCGGATTCATTGGCGGTAAAAGTTTTGCCGAAAGACATTTTTCCTCCCGCTGCGCCGAGCGCCGTTACGATTGCGGCTTCGCCCAATACGATTTCAATTTTCTTCGCGACAAATACCGAAAATGATGTTGCCGGTTACCGGGTTTACCGGTCTTCGGACGTTAATCAACCGAAAGCCGATTGGACTCTGATAACGCCGCAAATACTAACTACAAATACTTTTCAAGATACAACCGTCGAATCGGGCAAAACGTATTTTTATTATTTAACCGCAGTTGATAAATTTGGAAATATCAGTGCGAGTTCGGAAGTCGTCAGCGAAACCGTTCCTTAATTTTTATGAAAATCTGCAATTTTTTATACGAGAGAAATAAATATTGGGGAGCTTTAAACGGTGATCGCGTTTTTCCATTTCCCGGCAATAAAATACCCCAGTATTTTGATTTTGCTAATTCCGGTGAGGGCATCGAAATTAAATCTGTAAAGTTTCTAACGCCGGTTTCTCCTTCAAAAATTGTCTGCGTCGGAAGAAATTACGCTGACCACGCCGCTGAACTGGGCAATGAAGTTCCGAAAGCCCCGCTGCTTTTTCTTAAAGCACCTTCCGCCTTGATTACCGAAGGCGATTCCATATTGATTCCCGAACAATCTAATCAGGTCGAACACGAAGGCGAGCTTGGAATTGTTATCAGCCGCGAAAGCCGGAAATTGAGTAATAATGATGATCCTTTTGACTTTGTACTCGGATACATCTGTCTAAACGATGTGACGGCACGTGATATTCAGCGAGCGGATGTTCAATTTACACGCGGCAAATCTTTCGATACGTTTTGTCCGATCAGCAATTTTATCGAAACCGATCTGGACGTTTCAGACATCCAAGTTCGAACGAAAGTTAATGGCGTAATTAAGCAGGAAGGAAAAACATCGCAGATGGTTTTTCCGGTAGATTACCTGATACGATATATTTCAAACCAGATGACGCTTTTTCCGGGAGATATTATCGCCACCGGAACGCCTTCAGGAGTATCGAAATTAAATGACGGCGATATCTGCGAGGTCGAAATTGAAGGTATCGGAATTTTAAGAAATACGGTTTCAAAATAATTTAAGAGGAAAATATGAAATTTTTTATAGATACGGCAAATTTAGATGAGATTCGCGAAGCTAACGAGCTCGGTCTGATTGACGGAGTTACGACAAATCCTTCGCTCGTCGCCAAAGAGAAAGACGTTGACTTTAACGAACACATCGCCAAAATTTGCGAAATTGTGAAGGGCGATGTTTCCGCCGAAGTAACGTCTCTGGATACGGAAGGGATGCTGCGTGAAGGTCGCGAATTGGCAAAAATCGCGCCAAATGTAGTTATCAAATGTCCTTTGACTCTCGATGGATTAAAGGCAACGAGAATTTTTCGCGAAGAAGGTACAAAGGTAAATGTCACGCTTTGTTTTTCAGCCGCACAGGCGCTTTTGGCAGCAAAAGCCGGTGCGTCTTACATTTCGCCTTTTATTGGCAGACTCGACGACATCGGTCAGGATGGTATGCAGTTAATTAGAGATATCGTTCAGATTTATGATAATTACGGATTTGCTACCGAAGTTTTAGCCGCTTCGATCCGACACCCGATGCATATCGTAGATTGCGCACTTGCCGGTGCCGATGTTGCGACAATTCCATTCAAAGTAATTCAACAGCTTGTAAAACATCCGCTCACCGACAAAGGACTCGATTCCTTTTTAGCCGACTGGAAAGGTCGCACTTAAAATTATCAAATAATTATAAGAGGTAAAAGAGGCGTAAATTATTACGCCTCTTTTATTTGACTAATAATAAGCAAGCTAATAAGATATCCTTTGCTAGTTAATATTAACTAGCAAAGGATATCTTATTAGCTTGCTTATTAT
>JANOBZ010000105.1:0-42881 GCA_031411895.1 Acidobacteriota bacterium
CGAGATTTCCGCCGATGATTTGTATGTCGTTTGTCAGCCGGGACTGACGACTTACGAGTTGCAGCAGGCGGTCGAGAAACACGGTCTGCTGTTCCCGCCTGATCCGGCAAGCTACAAAGATTCGTTTATCGGCGGCAACATCGCCGAAAACGCGGGCGGAATGCGGACTCCGAAATACGGCGTGACGAAGCATTCGGTGTTGGGTTTGGAGGTCGTCACGGCGACCGGCGAAATCATTCGCACGGGCGGCAAAACCGTGAAAAATGTCGTCGGATTCGATTTGACGGGTTTGATGTGCGGCTCGGACGGAATGCTCGGAATCATCACCGAAGCAACTTTAAAACTTTTGCCGATGCCCGAAGCGACGGCGACCGTTCGCGCCAGCTTTAAATCAATGGAAGCGGCTTGCAAAGTCCTGACGAAATTCACGCCCGAAGGTTTATTGCCGATGGCGATGGAAGTCGTTGACCGCAACTGCATCGGCGCGATCGAAGAAAACTTCGCGTTCGGACTTTCGACCGAAGCCGGTGCGATTTTGATCGTCGCGGTTGACGGTTTTAAGGATGAAGTCGAGCGCAATGCGCAAATGATCGAGCGAATCTTAGCGGAAAACGGCGGCTTCGACATCCTGCGTTCGCGCACGAAAGAAGAAGAAGACAAGCTCTGGGACGTGCGCCGCGCGATTTCGCCCAGTTTGATGAAATACGGCACGTTGAAGATTAACGAAGACGTCGTCGTGCCGCGCTCGAAGGTTCCCGAACTGATTCGACAGGTCGAAGAAATCGGCAAACGGCACGACACGTTCGTCGCCAACTTCGGACACGCGGGCGACGGCAATATTCACGTCAATTTTATGTGCGACCGCGATAATTTAGAGTCAATCGCCCGCGCGCGCGAATGCGTTAAGGAAACTTTCGCGCTTTCGGTCGCGCTCGGCGGTTCGATCTCGGGCGAACACGGCATCGGCTCTGTCAAAGCCGCGTATCTAAATATGGCGATCGACGCGCCGACGCTGGAAATCATGAAAAACATCAAAAAAGTTTTCGATCCGAACGGCATCTTGAATCCGGGCAAGATGTTCGTTTGATAAATTCCCAAAATATTTTTATTAAAACTTAGCGTCTTTGCGCCTTTGCGGGAGAAAAAATATTTCCCGCAAAGGCGCGAAGACGCTAAGAAAAAGGTTTCCGTCGTTACATTCGATTCGCGGTTCGTAAATTTTATAAATAAATGAAAACTTTTCTTTCAATTTCGGCGCTGTTCGTTCTGATAATTAATTCCGTTCCGGTTTTTGCCCAAAAATCCGCTGCGAAAGCGCCTAAAAAAAGCACTACATGGAAAATCAACAATCTTAAAAAGATCGGCGGAAACGCGGTCGAGGTTCTCGGCAATCCGCAGATCATCAAAACAGAAAAGGGAAAAGCCGTATTGTTTGACGGCGTGGACGACGCGCTGTTTATCAAGGTCAATCCGCTCGAAGGATTTCACGAATTCACCGTCGAAGCCCTGTTTCGTCCCGACGCAAGCGGCGCGACAGAACAGCGCTGGCTGCATATCGAAGACACGGAAAACACGGAAAGCCGCGCATTGCTCGAAACGCGTTTGATTGATGATAAATGGTTTCTCGACACATTTCTCAAATCCGGCGAAAACCGTTCCGCGCTCTACGCCGAGAATTTCAAACACGCGCTTGGGCAATGGTTTCGCGTCGCATTGGTTTTCGACGGCGCGGAAATGCGTCACTACGTCAACGGCAAGCTCGAACTCTCAAACAAAATCACGCGCCGCCGCTTCGGCAAGGGAATCACCTCGATCGGCGTCCGCCAAAACAAAATCTACTGGTTCAAAGGCACGGTTTCAAAAGCGCGTTTCACAAACCGCGCGCTTTCGCCACGGGAATTTATGAAGTAAGAGTGCGTTAGATGATTTAAAATCATTGTAAAAATACGGCTTTTGAGTTATTTTGAGAATATGAATTCGCTCGAATTTACAGCAAAAATCGAACACGGCGTAATCCATCTGCCGAAGGAGTTTGAAGATTACGAAAATACGCTTGCTCACGTAATAATCACGCTCGAAACGCCCGAAGAAAAGAAAACAAAGAAAGAAAATTTATTAAAGGCATTCAAAAAAGCACAAAAAGCTAATCTTTTCGCAGAAATTGAAGATCCGACGGAATGGCAGAGAAAATTGAGAGATGAATGGGACTAAAGCTGTTTTGGATAGCAATGTCATCATTTTTGCTTCAAAAGAATTGATTGACGTTGATGAAATGTTGTCGAGATATGTTGAGTTTTATGCTTCGATAATAACCTACGCCGAAGTTTATGCGTTCGACTTTCAAAACCCGGCTGAAAAAGACATTACGGACGAAATATTTGCAAATCTTGAAATAATTGAATTAAGCCGCGAAATCGCCGACCAATCCATCATCTACCGCAAAACTAAAACCAAAAAGATAAAGCTTCCCGACGCCGTAATCTTAGCAACCGCCAGATACATCAACGCCGATTTATTAACCGACGATTACGACGATTTTGAAAAGATTGATTCAACCGTTAATGTCGTTAATCTTGACGACCTGAAAATATAATAAAAACAATCCGGACAAATTTTTTCACAATGGCAAAGCCGGAATTCATTGCGCGGCAGTCAGCTAAAGCTCAAAATAAAATTTACTGGTTCAAAGGCGCGGTTTCAAAAGCGCGTTTCACAAACCGCGCGCTTTCGCCGCGTGAATTTATGAAATAGAATTGCAGGGCGGAGTTTAGTTGAATTTAGAATATTATGAAAAAGTTATCGTTCGCGTTCTTTTTGGGTTTGATTCTTTTGTCGGCAGCGAATAGTTCGGTTTTCGGGCAGACGAAAGCTGTGCCGGGAAGCGTCACGTTTTGGAATTCTTTGCAGAAGCTTTGCGGCAAGGCTTTTGCGGGAACCGTTCAAGCCGCGCCGGCTGATGACACGACTTTTAAAGGGAAAGAATTGGTAATGCACGCCCGCGCGTGTGAAAAAGATAAAATTCGGATTCCGTTCTTTGTCGGCGCGGACAAATCGCGGACGTGGGTTTTAACGCGTAAGAACGAACGCATCTTGTTAAAGCATGACCACCGCCACGAAGACGGAACGCCCGATAAAGTGACGATGTACGGCGGCTGGACGACAAACGGCGGCGCGCGCGATCGGCAAATGTTTCCCGCCGATCAGGAAACCGTTGACATTCTGCCCGCCGCTGCTGCAAATGTCTGGTGGATCGAAATCGTCGACGGGCAATATTTTACATACAATCTGCGGCGCGTCGGCACCGAAAGATATTTCAGCGTTAAATTCGACCTTTCCAAAGAAGTCACTAAACCTGCCGCGCCATGGGGCTGGAAAGATTAAATCTCTGCGCTATTTTTGTTTGAGTTCGGAAAAATGTCTGACTAATTCTTCGAGGACTTCGACGACCGTTCGATCGAGCTCTTCTTCGGTTTTTTCTTCCAGATTCATCGAGGCGATCAGATAAGGCTCGTACAAAAACCAGCCGAGCGCCGTTGCCGACAGGACGGCGGTAATCATATCCGGCGAAAATTCGGTCACGATGTTTTTTTCTTCGAACTTTTTCGTTATCAAATCCAAAAGCAGCTTCATCACCGGAAATTCGGTTTGAATGGCGTGCGGCGAAACGCCGTCCATCATCGCGCGCGCGAGTGCGATGCGGCGAAATTTGATTTTTTTGACGGCTTCGAAAAACGTCGCGATGTTGCCTTCGACATCTTCGATCTTCTCGACGCGTTTTTCGATGTCGGCGATGCGGCGCGCGTGGACGGCGAGAATGACCTTATCCTTCGTTTCGAAATGGCGATGAATGAGCGGGTGTTTGATGTTGGCGGCAACGGCAATCTCGCGCACGGTGATCTTATTCGGACTTTTCTCTAGAAGTAATTTTTCCGTCGCGTCGAGAATCGCTTTCTTGACTTCGTCGCGACCGTGCGGAATCTTGCCGTTGCCGTTGGTTTTTGCCTCTTTTTCACTTTCGCCCGTTTTCATTCTGCGCACAATATTACCATAACAAAATCGGTTTTTTATAATTAATGCTACCATTGGTAACGATTCGCGTTTGACAAAGTGTTACCAATGGTAGCATACTGATTAACGGTAAAACCCGGATCGCCCGCTAATAACTATAACCTTGTGTTTCGATATAAAGATCAAGTGTTAACTTGTGAAAGTCGCTTGATTATCGAAGAACGGGTAAATTGACTGGCAAGTTAGAGTTATCTACGGAATCTTAGTTTTCCAAAAATAAAAAGAGAAGCGAAATTCGGGGGTTTTTCGCTTCTCTTTTTTGCCTTTTAACCTGAGTTTTGAGTAAAGAATATTTATTTAACGCCAAGTCGCAAAGGCGCGAAGCCGCAAAAATTTTCAAATAATTACTTGAAACCAGAAACGCCATCAATATTTTAGAGTCTTGATTCAGGAATTAATAAATATAAAAGCCCTTTGCGTCTTCGCGCCTCAGCGTCACCAGCGTTGAAATATTTCCGATCCATTTCTTAATTAAAAAACGATGCCCGCGCCGATGCGGAAATTCTTCTGCCAGTAGCCGCCGCCGCGCCAGATCGGGTTGAAATCAACCTGAATCGCGCGAAAACTTATTCTTTCGTTGATCTTGATATCGAGACCGCCACCGACCGCGAATGCGAGATTCCGGCTCGTATAATCGAAGGTCGGAAAGCTTGTCACAAACGACGGACAGTTTGCCGACGTACAGGTTACGTTGAATTTACTGCGCAGAACGGCGAGACCGGCAAGCGCGTGACCAAACGGCTTAAAGCGCGCGTCCGAAGCATTGTTCTTAAACTGGACGCCGCCTAAAAAGTTATACGTCGAGTTTTTTACTCTTTGACGCACCGAGTAAGGAACGTTGTTTTGATCGGTCGTCGTATACTCGAAAGTTTCTTTATCATACGCGCCGGAAACGTCCGCTTTGATGCCCATATAACGTTTGATGTTGCGGACATACGATCCCTGAAAACCGTTTGCCGAGTTATAACTGCCCTGATCGGTTTGCTGGTTCGAATAGCCGACGTAGTATTCGTTCTTGCGATATTCGTCCGCCGTCGTAGTCGTCTGGGTTTGCTGATTTTGAGCGAAAGCCGTGAACGTGAAGACACACGTCAGGCATAGGAATTTTATTAATTTATACATAATTTGTTATTACTCCTTGAGAAGATTTTCTCTGAATTTAGACACAAAAAGAGCCTTGCAGATAATTTACAACTGCTTTATCTTACAAGGCTTTACACGCCTCAAACGCGTTCGGACAAATAGATGCGGCGAGTTTTAAAATTAGTTGCTTTGGGGTAGGAAAATTTTTCTTTCGCGTCAAAATATCAATGGAATATTGCGCGGAAATGCGTTAATCTCGATTCTGTTTCGATCAAAATAAACTTATGAAAATTGTCTTTTCGCTTTTTATCGCGCTGTTTTTGTTTACATTTGCGGGCAGTAAGCTTTACGCGCAACACCGTAATCTGACGATCATTCTTTTGCGCCACGCCGAAAAAGACGCGTCGCCGACCGCCGATAAAGCCAATCCCGAACTTTCGGCGGACGGCAAGCTGCGCGCGGCAAGACTGGTTAAAATCGTCAACAAATACAAACCCGACGCGATCTATTCGTCGGATTTTATCCGCACGCGCGAAACCGTCGCGCCGCTCGCCTTAAAACGCAGGCTCAACGTGCAGATTTACGATCATCGAAACCTAAAAGCGCTCGCCGAATTGATTATGAGCGGGAAAATCAAACGTCTCCTGATCGTCGGGCACAACACGACGACGCCCGCGCTCGTCAATCTGCTCATCGGCGAGGAAAAATACAAAGCGCTCGCCGAAACCGAATACGATAAAATCTTTGTCGTCAAAATAAAAAGACGAAAGACCAAGCCCAACAAGATCAAGGAAAAGGTTATCACCTACTAAAAACGGATTGGATCAACTTGTTCTTCGCGCATTTGCGTCTTTGCGGGAAAATATTTATCGCCCGCAAAGACGCAAATGCGCGAAGATAAAAAAATCATAAGTTCTATCCGCGAAATCCGCGTTTATCTGCGGCTAAAAATTCTTTCCTGACTACTGAAAAGGTTTTTGCTGTTAAAATTGAAGTTATGAAGTTTATTGTTTCGATTTTAGTCACGCTGTTTTTGTTCGGCGCAGCAAGCGAAAGCATTTCGGCGCAGAAAAAAACCGTGACCGTGATAATTTTCCGTCACGCCGACAAAGAACCCGAAATCGAAGGCGACGAATCCGATCCCGACATTACCCTCGAAGGACAAAAACGCGCCGTCAGACTTACGCGTTTACTTAAAAAATACAAACCGACGCGGCTTTTCTCGACCAATTACGCGCGGACGATCCAAACCGTCACGCCGTTTTCGCGAATCAATAATCTATCGCCCGAATTTTACGAACCGGGAAACTTAAACGCGCTCGTCGAAACGATTCTCGCCTCGGAAGATAAACGAAAAATCGCCGTCGTCGGGCATAATTCGACCGCTTACCAGCTCGTTAATCTGTTTTTAAAGAAAAGTAAATACACAATGCCACCCGAAACGGATTACGGCAAAATCTGGATTCTCCGCATCAAAAACGGGAAGGTCATTGATAAAGTTATTTCTTATTAAAAATAGTTTTAGCCGCAGATAGACGCGTAGGCACGCGGATTAAACTTAATTAACTTTGTGAGCTTTGCGTCTTTGCGGGAGATAAAATGAGTTTCCCTCAAAGACGCAAAGCTGACAAAGAAAATCAAATATTAAAATCCGCGTGCTTTCGAGTTGATCCGCAGCTAAGAATTCTTCAAAACTATGCGAAAACGCTTTGTTATTCACGAACATCACGCCTCGCGGCTGCATTTCGATCTGCGACTTGAAATCGGCGGCGTCTTAAAGTCGTGGGCGGTTCCGAAAGGCGTTTCGATGAATCCGGCTGATAAACGTTTGGCGGTCGCCGTGCCCGACCATTCGCTCTCGTATATCAATTTCGAGGGAACGTTAGCCGAAGGAACCTACGGCGCGGGACGCGTCGCGATCTGGGACAAAGGCGAATTCGAAGCCGAGAACGCCGAAATGCAGTTAAAGAAAGGAAAGCTGATTTTTAACTTCTACGGCGCGAAATTAAACGGCGAATTCACGCTCGTCAAATTCTACAATCACGAAAAAAACTGGCTCGTCATTAAATCGAAGGACGACTTTGCCGATCAAGACTTCAAACTCGAAACCGTTTTAGAACCGAAAAAGAAATAAGCCGTTTCAACTGTTTTTCGAATTGTTGTCAGACGAGCGCGCGATCAACTCAATCAACACGCAATTGAGACAGGCAAAGACAAAATACATTACGGCAAAGAATCCGAGTCCGGCACCGTGAATTAAAGCCCATGCGAAAACGATCGAAACCATACTCCACGGCAGGGTCAAAAGAAACAGCCCGATCGTCCATTCCGAATTGATGCTGCCTTTAAAGTTGAAAGCCAGAAATATAAAATATATGACAATAATCAGATAAATTGTCATAACCACGTAACGCTTTTGCATTTGAGATTTACCCATTCTTAAAGACTAAACTATCGCCTGTGTTCGACTCATTTTCGCGAAAAACATCGCGATTATCGCGGCGACAATCATAATTACCGAAGCCGTCCAGAAAGTGCGCGTGATCGTAAAATCGTCAACGTGATTGACCGCGTTATTGAGCAGAACGCCGCCGAGCGCCGGACCGATCGCGCGCGCCAGACTCGCGCCCGACTGCATCACGCCGAGCGCTTTGCCTTGTCCGGATTCGTCGGAAATTTTCGAAACGACGCTCATCACCGCCGGCGACGCCATCGAATTGCCGATCGCCAAAAGCGCCGTTACGCCGAGCAGTCCGAGCAATCCGCCGACGTTCGGCGCGATAAACGGAATCGCGAAAAGACTCGACGCCATCAGCAGACAGCCGCCGATCATCAGCGGACTTTCGCCGAACCGTTCGACCAGACGCGCAAAAAGCCCGCCCTGAAAAATGATCGCCAGAAAACCGATGAACATAAAAATATAGCCGTTTTGTTCAGCCGTGTAAGCAAAACGCTCGATCGTGTAAAGCACAAAGGCGTAAGTCATGATCGAAAACGACATGACGAGAAAGAAATAGATCGCGTTCAAGGTTCCGAACTGCGCGTTTTTTAAGGATTCGAAAAGCTCGACGATCCGGCTTTTGCGCTCCGTTGCCGGTTGATACGAATCTTTATCGACCGTTTCGGGCAGGAAAAAATAAAGCAGAACGGCGTTGACGAGCGACAGAAGCGCGGCGAAGAGAAACGGAACGTGGATGCCGTAACGGCTCAGAATTCCGCCGATCGCCGGACCGAAAATGAATCCGAGTCCGAACATCGCGCCGAACAGTCCCATTCCCTTGGCGCGCGTTTCCTTGGTCGTCACATCCGCGATGTAGGCTTGCGCGGTCGAAATATTGCCGCCCGTAATTCCGGCGACGATTCTGCCGACAAAAACCATCCAGAGCGCAAACGCGAAACCGATAAAAAGATAACCGGCTGCCGAACCGAGGATCGAGAAAAACAAAACCGGTCGCCGCCCGTATCTGTCCGAAAGCGAGCCGAGAATGGGCGAAAAAATAAACTGCATCAGGCTGTATGACGCGAACAATAACCCGACTTCGAACGGCGTCGCGCGAAACGTTTCGCTTTCGACGTAATACGGCAGCGCCGGAATAACGATGCCGAAGCCGACCAGGTCGATAAAGACCGTGATGTAAATGATGATTAAAGGTTTTGTGAAAAACTTTTCTTTACTCGTTGTTGTCGGTGTCTGCATTTCTCTCAAAACGAACGCGGCGGTAAATTTCGGGTATGGGTATCGTTAAACCGACGGACTGAAATTCGAATTCGTCGTCGGAAGCGTCGAAAAAATAAGTTATCCAGGTGCTGTTCGGCGGGCGGCGATGAAGCTCGATATTGACGCGGTGCTGATCGATAACGGCGTATAAAAAATATTAATCGCCGCCCGAACCTTAGTTTCACCGGCAAACGGTTCGCACGCAGAATCTCTCAGATGATTTGATAAAGCCGTTGTTAGATTGACGGAAATCCGCGAATGATTGTTGCTCGTTCCCGCCATCGCGTAAACTTCGCCTTCGATATATTCGTGCTTTACTGGACTAAATTTTTCGCCTTCGAGATAGTCTTCGACGCTGGTTTTGGTTTTTAGTTTCGGCAGTAAACCCATAGCGCAATTTTAGCAAATAATCGTTTCATTGTAATATTAACCATTGGGTCAAATAAACATCAGGGGAGAATCTGCAAAAGGAATGCAAAAAACTGCACAAATCAAAATATATTTAATTCTTATTACCGCCCTACTTTTTTCTATGTATCAGGAAACACCGGCACAGCGCAAAAAAACGAAAACTAAACAAACGGCGGTCGAAACGAAACCCGTCGCGCCGCAAATCAGCTACACGGTTTCGATGTCAAAGCCGTGGACGCATCTTTTGGAAGTCGAAATGCGGCTCAACTGGACGGCGAACGCTCCGGCGCAGGCGGAAATCGTGATGCCGGTCTGGACGCCGGGAAGCTATCTCGTGCGCGAGTATGCGCGGCACGTCGAAAGTTTTAATGCGGCGGATACTTCGGGCGCGGCGCTCGCGTGGCGCAAGACGGATAAAAATTCGTGGCAGATCGACGCGAAAGGCGCACGGGAGATCGTCGTAAAATACAACGTTTACTCGAACGAGTTGACCGTGCGCACGAACGAATTGAACGACAATCACGCGTTTTTCACGCCCGCCGCGCTTTTGATGTTTCCGAAAGGTTTTCTGAACGCGCCTTCGACGGTGCGCGTCGTGCCTTACAAAGACTGGAAAATCGCGACCGGACTTCCGGCGGTTGACGGCGGCGCAAACACCTTTCGCGCCGAAAACTTCGATATTCTTTACGATTCGCCGTTCGAAGTGAGCAATTTCAAGGAAATCTCGTTTACCGTGCAGAACAAGCCGCACCGCTTTGTCGTCAACGGCGAAGGCAATTACGATTTGCAGCGAATCGCGCGCGACACGACGAAAGTCATCGAAGAATCTTACAAGATATTCGGCGAACTGCCGTATGAAAATTACGTTTTCATCCTTAACCTGCGCGGCGGCGGCGGGCTTGAACATTTGAATTCGACCGCGCTGCAATGGAATCGTTTCGGTTTTTCGGGCACGCGACATAACGATTTTATGTCGCTCGTCACGCACGAATATTTCCATCTCTGGAACGTGAAACGGATTCGTCCCGACGCGCTCGGACCGTTCGATTACGAAAACGAAAACTACACGAAGCTGCTCTGGGTTGCCGAAGGCGCGACCGCTTATTACGAAGGCGTAATTTTGCAGCGCGCCGGAATTATCACGACGAAAGAATTTTTAGAAGGTAGAGCCGCGCAGATTCAGGCTTTGCAGGATCGGCAGGGAAGATTCGAAACTTCGCTCGAAGAAGCGAGTTTCGATGCGTGGATCAAATATTACCGGCAGGACGAAAACGCGATCAATAATCAGATTTCGTATTACGACAAGGGCGAACTCGTCAGCTTTCTGCTCGATGTCGAGATTCGCGCCGCCTCGAAAGGGACGAAATCTCTGGACGACGTAATGCGTTATCTGAACGCGGAATTCGCCAAGAAAAACCGCAACTTCACGCCTGAAGATTACCAGAAAGCATCGGAGTTGATGGCGGGCAAATCGCTCGACGATTTCTTTGCGAAATACGTTCGCGGGCGCGCCGAAATCGATTACAACGCTATCTTGGGCGGCATCGGTTTGCAGCTCAAAGACAATAAAGGGCGCGAAACTCCGTATCTCGGCGCGACTATGCGGCAGGACGGCGACCGCTTGACGATCACTTCCTTGCCGAAGGAAACACCCGCTTACGAGCAGGGCTTGAACGCCAACGACCAGATCATCGCGATTGACGGCATTCGCGCGAACCAGACGTTTTTGGGCAATTATATCGGCGAAAAGAAGATCGGCGATAAAGTGCGTTTGACGATCTTTCGTTTCGACGAATTGCGCGATATCGAAATCACGCTCGGCGGACGCGCGCGCACCGCTTACACGATCGTCGCGGCAGACGCGCCGACCGCCGAACAGCAGACGATCTATCGAACGTTTCTCGGAGCGGATTTAAAGTAAAAGAAAGAGAGTGAAAAAGTGAAAGAGTGAAAAAGTGAAAAAGTTTTATTGAAAATATTGAAGATAACTTTTTCACTTTTAGCCTTTTTCACTTTTTCACCTTTATAAATATGATCTTGACCAAAAAAATCATTGTGATAGCCTTACTGCTCGCGACCGCGACGGCGTGTCAGCGGGATATTTTTAATTCGCGAGAGGTTTCTCCTTCATCGCTGCGAGATGTTTCGGCGCTGCGTCTAAATTTTCGTTACGAGGCTGACGTGCCCGCGCCGTCCGACACGAACAGCGCCACTGCGGAAGCGGAAGAAAAAAACGCGGCGGTGCAGGCGGAGTTCGACGCCAGCCGCCAGCAGGATATTCTTTTCAGAACGATTCCGTCGCCCAACAAACAGCGGCTTTTGACGATTTACCAGCGGCTCGGCGACGCGCCTTACACTTACCGGCTCGATATGTATTCGGCGGACGGAAAGTTTCTGCGGCGCGTTTCGCCCGAAACGATGCTCGTTGATTTTCCCGACATTATCGTCTGGTCACCCGATTCAGGATCAGTCGCGTTTGTCGCGATCGCGCGCGAAGGCGGTTTGAACAGCCAGTCGCCGCTGCCTGTCGCAAACACGAACGCGAACACTTCGGCAAACAGCACGGCGAACGTTAATGCGAACGTTAATGCGAACGTCAACGCAAACGTCGAAGCGACGCCCGCGCCGGTCGTGCCGCCGCCGGTCGGCGATGCCGCGCCGAACGTCATCACCTTTCGCACCGAGCAGATTTATCTTTGCAATTCCGAAGGTCTCGACCTTAAACCCGTCACGCAGAACGAGGGTTTGATCTATTATTATTTCGTCTGGTCGCCCGACAATTCGGCGCTCGCGGCGATGGCGGCGACTTATCAGGAATGGAATTTCTTAAAGCTCAAATCAGACCGCGCGAACGAGGTTTTCGTTCCCGTCGGCAGACCGCGCATCGTCGAGAAAAACGGGCGCGAGCGGCGTCTTGACGATAATCTGACGTCGGTTCGACCCGTCTGGTCGCCCGATTCGGCGAAAGTTGCGGTCGGGTTTAATTCCGACAATAAGCCGACACAGATTCGGATCTACGACGCGATTGGGGACCAGCCGACGCAGGCGGCGATTCCGGTTCGCAATCAGCTTTTGATCTCGTCGCAGGCTTACGATCAAAAGGTTAATAACGAGCAAATCCCGCAGACGGACGCGAACACGGACGCGAACGCGAACGCGAATCCGGTGAATCCGGCGAATCCTTCGATGACTTTGCCCGATGAACGAACGCTCGTTTCGTTTCAGCCGATCGTCGGGCTCGAATGGTCGGCTGAAAATATGCTTTATTTTCAGACCGGCTTTATCAAAATTTATCGCACCGGCGACGGCGCGCGGAGCAGTCTGCGCTGGCACCGTTTGGTTTTCAGCCCGCAGGCGACGGCGATCAGATAGTTTGTTGAGTTTTTAGAGTTCGTTGAGTTCATAGAGTTAAGTTTCTTACTCAATAAACTCAATAAACTCAATAAACTCAAAGAGTTTTATGAAATGGAAAACTAATAGAGATACGTTTCTAATTCTAGAAAATATAATGTTAATTCCATTCATTTATGGCGGCGTCGGGCTCGAAGGCGGCGAAAGGTTTGATGAATCGGCTGAATATATTGAAACGGATATGAGCGGGCGTTTCATAAAAAGATATGAACGCCCGAATCCTTTCGCCATAGATTCCGAAATGACGGTTTCGAATATTCATCTGGTGATCGGCGATTGTCTTTATAAATTTTACTACAGCCAGGTTTTCGGCTACAAACCGGTCATTCAATCCGACGTAGTGTTGTCCGAACTTGAGATGTTTCAGGGAGAACTGCCTTTTGGTGAGGTAAACTTTGACTAAAAAGTGGAGCCGAAAAACATTTTTTTTGAATCCAAAAATGTATCTGTTTTAGAATTTGTTGAGTTTTTAGAGTTTAAGATTCTTCTTTTACTCTTAAACTCAATAAACTCAATGAACTCAATAAAGTCAATAAACTAAATTATGAATTATCAAACTATATCCGAAATTTACGAGGCGAACGATAAGGTTCACGGGAAATTAAAAGCGGCGGTCGCCGAAATCAGCGACGAGCAGGCGGAAATATTGCCTGACGGTGAGAAATGGACGATCAAGGAATTTGTCGAACATATCGCGATCGTTGATGAAGGCATGATGCGAATTTGCGCCAAGCTGCTCAACGCGGCGAAGGAAGCAGGCAAAACTGCGGACGGCAAAGCGAAATTTACGGAAGAGATCGCCCAGAAAATGGCGGGCGCGCGCGACGCGAAATTCGAAGCGCCCGACCGCGTGCGTCCGACCGGCACGAAAACGATCGCCGAATCGCTCGCGCAGATGGACGAAACGCGCGAAAAGTTCGAAGAATTAAAGCCAATGTTCGAATCGGTCGAATGTTCCGACGCGAAATTCCCGCATCCGGCGTTCGGCGATATGACGGCGCACGAATGGCTCGCCCTGCGCGGCGGACACGAAGCGCGCCACATCAGACAAATCGTCGGCATCATCGAAAAGATCGGTTAAAAATTTGGTATTGGGTTTTGGGTCTTTGGTCTTCGGTTGTCTTTAGAGCAATTATCGCATTCCGCGCACAAAACTCCCGAAAGCCAAAAACCCAATACCAAAAAACCAAAACCAAATAAACAAAAAAAGCCCCGACTGCGAGGAGGGCAAGCAGTCGGGGTTAGTTGTCCAAACGGGTGCTTCCTGTATTTATTTATATATAATTGCCGGAAGCACTTATCTTGGACGGCAACTTTTACAATTGTGTTGCCTAAAAAATTTTTCTGCTTTGAGTCCCGCCTTCAGGCGGATTTTTTGTTTGCAGACAGTCGCCGTCTGAAAGCGGAACTCAAAACTTTAGCGAACGGTCGGAATATCGCCGGTCAATCCGAAGTGTCTGTATTCATAGGTGTTGTCAGCACTTCTCCAGATATACCAGTCGCCGGTCGAAGGACGGAAAACCGCGATGTCCGTTTTGTTGTCGCCGTCGTAGTTTCCGGCAACCGGAATGTCTTCCGCGACGCCGAACCAGCGAATGTCGTAGCTCTGGTCGCTCGATTTCCAGATATACCAGACGCCCGTCGAAGGACGATAAACCGCCACGTCGTCGCGCCCGTCGCCGTCGAAATCGCCTTTGATCGGTTTGTCGCCTTCGAGACCGAAGCGGACGATGCCGATGCTGCCCGAAGCGCTGTTGATCCAGTACCAGACGCCGGTCGAAGGACGGAAAACCGTGATGTCGGCACGACCGTCGCCGTCCATATCAGACGAGAGCGGAATGTCCTCGCTCGCGCCCCAACGGACGATCTGGAAGCCGGTGTTATTGCTGTTCTGGACATACCAGACGCCGGTCGAAGGACGATAAACCGCGAGATCGTTGCGCCCGTCGCCGTCAAAATCGCCGCGCACGGGCGTGTCAGTGGCGAATCCAAACTGCGTCGCCGTCGTGCCGCCGTCCGAGCTGCGGCTGATTTCCCAGATGCCGCTGCCGTTGACGTTTTTGAAGACCGCCGCGTCGGTTTTGCCGTCGCCGTCGTAATCGGCGGAAACCGGAACATCGTTCGCGCCGCCGAAGCTAAAGGCTGAAAAACCGTTGCTGTTTTGCGCGAACCACGTGCCTGATGACGGGCGGAAGACCGCAAAGTCATTGCTGCCGTCGCCGTCAAAATCGCCGAGATTCGATTGCTGGATAAACCTGCCGCCAACTTCGCCCGACGGATTATTGGCGCTCGTTAAGGTAACGAACCACAATCCGGCGCGAAGCTGCTGCAATTGAATCTGGCTGATATTGATCGTCACGGTCGCGAAATTGCCGTTCGTGCCGCCGATCGCGCCGAAATCGTGAACGAGTGTGCCGTCGCCGATCTGCGCTTCGATGCGCGCGCCGGTCTGCGCGCTTGAAAGGTTGTGAAATTCACCCGTCAAGGTCGCCTGCGTTTCGCCGGCGTTCAGGAAAACCTTAAATTCCGCGTTGGCGCTCGTCGAAACCGGCGGATTAAGCTGCGAGCCGGTCGGATGAACTTCGAAATATCTGCCGAGACTCGGAGTCGCCGACGGGCTCGGGCTCGGGCTCGGACTCGGAGTTTCATTCGGATTCGGGCTTCCCGTCGGTGTGGCTGACGGGCTCGGATTCGGGCTTCCTGACGGCGACGGACTAGGGCTACCGGTCGCGCCCGCAAAGGTTCCCGAAAGAATCTGTGTGCCCTGATTTTGAATCGTGATCGTCATTCCGGGCGTCACGACCGGAACATTCTGCCCGCGATCCGAACGCAGGCGTAGTCTGCCCTGACCGCCGCTTTCGAGAATGATCTGACCGACCGCCGCGTTATTGACGTTGACCATCAGCGCGGTGCCGATCGGCAGATTGACCTGATAAACCTGAACTTCAAGCTCGGTGCGGCTGCTGTGCAGTTCATACTGCGCGAAACCGCTTGCCAGTACGCCGTTAATCGTTCCGCCCGAAAGTCCCGCAAATAAATCGCCGCCGTTCGGTGAAGGACTCGGATTCGGTGAGCCGCCGGGACTCGGGCTGACCGTCGGCGAAGGATTCGGGCTGCCGGTCGGAGTTGCTGACGGACTCGGGTTAGGGCTGCCGGTCGGCGTTACCGTCGGGCTGGGTGTGCCGTTCGGAGTTCCGTTCGGGGTTGCCGACGGGCTCGGGTTCGGCGAACCGCTCGGTGACGGATTCGGTGAGCCGGTCGGCGAACCCGAAGGCGAAGGCGTCGGCGTGACGGTGCCGAACGTGCCCGCGAGAACGGTTTCCGCGCCGTTATTGACTTGAATCGGATTACCGAAGTTAACGGTCGGAACCGGCTGACCGTTGCCTGTGTCGACATCGTAGTTCGCGCCGCTGAAGCTGTTGACGCTCATCTGTCCGACGACCGCGTTATTGATAACGATGGTTAAAACCGTGCCCGTCGGGAGATTGACCGACGAAGCCTGCACGTTGAGGCGTCGTCTGCCGCTGTCATCCAATCGCCATTCGCTGAAACCTGCCGGAGTAACGCCGTTAATCGCGCCGCCCGAAAGCGATGCCTGAATACGCGTGTCGCTCAATTCGTCCGCGCTCACGGTCTTGTCATTCAAGATAAACGGAATCGTTACCCACAAAGCAGCCATCAGCAGGATTGCGCTGATTCTGAATAAATTGTTCTTTTTAGCTGTCTGTTTCATTTATTTGTTACCTTCCAAATCGTTTGTTTTATTACCGTCTCTAAAATGCCTCGGGGAAACATCGCTGAAAAATACGGCTTGCAAACAGACTGTGCGCAGGATTCGTTCAAAAAGACAGCGCGGCAAAAAAATATTTTTTGGAAAAGAAAAAAGCCGACTCATTTCAGAGCCGGCTTTAAGGGAAAAGTTAAATTAACCGCGCGTTATTCGTCGCAGTTCGTGCGGGGGTTGGGATATAAACCACAGCTGCCCGTAACCGCGCAAAAAGCGTCAACGCGCAGGGTTTCCATCATAATATTTCGCGAATTGACGCGGCAATTCCATTCGTAGCCGAATTCTTCGACCGTTTCGACCAGATCAGGGAGCGGGATATTTTGATTGTTTGATTTGATGAGCGCCGCGATGCCGGAAACGATCGGCGCCGCCATCGAGGTTCCCGACCACATACCGTAACGCCCGCCCGGAATCGCGCTGATAATGTCTTCGCCCGGCGCGACGGTGCGCACCCATCGATCGGTGCCGCGATCCTGAACATTCGCCATCGTCGAAAACGAGGCTAATTTATCGTAACGCGTGCTCGCGCCGACGCTTAAAAGGTTGTCGTCAATATCGTTGACGCCGCCGCGCTCGGCAGCCGGATAAATGCGCGCCGCGCCGTTGCCGATCTGCCCGCCGTTGCCGGCTGCCGCGACGATCAGAATTTTCCGGTCGTTAAATTCGGGAAAGAGCTGTTCGCCCGGAATTACCACTTCATCGCAGCCGTTAAACAAATCGTGCAGAAACGTATTGCTTTGCGTCGTTAAGTTTTCCGGATAGCCGAAACTGAAATTAAAAATGTCCGCGCCGTCGTCGGTATTCGGATTTCCGTCGGGGTCAGCCGCCCAGATCATCGCGTCTTTCAACCGCCAGAGGTCGCCGACGCCGTCCGAATCGAGCACGCGAATCGGCATAATCTTGGCTTGCGGCGCGGTCAGCGCGGCGATGCCGGAAACGTGTGTGCCGTGCCCGTAAACCGGATTCAGATGAAGTACGCCGACCTCGCTCGGGTTGTTGTCGTTGTCAACAAAATCGTAGCCGGGAACCAATTTGCCCGCAAAAGCCGGATGCGTCGGGTCAATTCCCGTATCAAAGACGGCGATCGTCACGCCGTTTCCTTTATTTGAATTAGCCTGCGCCTGCGGAAGATTGATGACGTCCGGAAAGTACTGCATATTATAGCCTTTCGCGCTTCCGCCGACCGACCACGAACGCCCGACCGACCACGAACGCCCGGAAGTCCAGCCGTAGCCGTAGCCTTCGACATTGCGAATTTTCCGGTTTACCTCGCGCTGAAAAATGCGCGCGTCGCCCGCCATCGCCGTCACGACGTCGCACGGCGTCTGCCCGTTGGTGATCTGCATCCGGTAAGTCGGCGGCGTGCCGACCTGTCCGAGCGGCGTCGGATTCAGCCCGTACTGCGCGGCGACCGCCGGCAGCGTGCCCTGACTATTCGGCTGAAGGTCAATCAATACTTCGCCCGGAATCGCGTCGCAGGTGTTTTGCGCCGAAACATTTGCGCCGAAAATGAAGATAGAAATCGCTAAAAAAACGATTTTCAGGCGGTATGAATTTATAAATTCGTTCATTATTTTGCCCCTTAAAAGACGAAAGATTGCTATTAGCCGTTACACAGTGTCCCGAATTCCGTCAAAAATACATTTCGACCGAAAATTATTTTCCGATAAGCGCAAAGGGCGACCAGAAATAAGGATGAGCGTCTTTTTTTATGAAATTGAGCTGTGCCGCCCTTAAAGATGCCGCAACGCTCGCGCCGCGTTGCAAATTTATGTAGAAATCCTTCATCAGATCGGTCGTCGCCGCGTCCGAAACCGTCCAGAGGCTTAAGACCAGCGATTTCGCGCCCGCCGCGAGAAACCCGCGCGCAAGCCCCAGAATCTCGTCGCCCGCGAAAATCTTGTTCAAACCCGTTTCGCAGGCGCTTAATGTTACGATCTCGGCTTGCAGTTTCTGCGCGCAGATATCGCGCACGGTCACGAATCCGTCCGCCAGATGAAGGCTCGAAAACAACGGATTGTCGGGACGAAACTGCCCGTGACAGGCAAGATGCAGAACATCGAATTTTTGGGCATTTGCCGTATAGTTTGAAAAATTCGCGTCCGCGCCCGTTAAAGTTTTCGCTTCGCCGAAGACCTTTTCGAGCGCGGCGATTTCCTTGTTGACGAGCGGGATTCGTTCGTCGGCAAAGCCGATCAATAAAGCGTTTTCGATGTTTTTCGATTGTTTGCGCTGCAAAAAATGCCAGACCATCGCGCTCGGCGTGTAAACGACTTCGCGTGTTTCGATCAAATATTTTTCCGCTTTGAGCGCGTGAAACGGCACATAATAAAGCGCGCCGGCGGGAACGACGACCAAATCACGCGCGCCGATAAATTCTTCGAGCGGGCGGACGAGTTTTTCATAAAGCCGCCGCAGATAAAAATCGGCGCGTTTCTTTAATTCATCAATAAATTTACCGAGATTTTTCGCGCCGTAGCGCAGCGCGCCGAACTGAAACTGCAAGCCCGTCAAAAGTTCGAGAATTTCGCTTTCCTTCGCTAAATCAGGGAAATATTCGATATTTTCACGCGTCACGACAAAGGCTGAAACCCGTTCGTCAAATTTAACGAATTCGACGAACGCGGTTTGTGTGCCGAGCGCTTTTTGCAGAAATTTTATGTCTTCCGGTTCGCCGGAAATACCTTTAACCACAGAGTTTCCAGTCTTCACCGAACGTGTGCTTTCGATCTGCCGCATCACGTCGGCAATCTCTTTTTCGCGGCGTTTGATCTCTCTTTGAAGATTTTCAAATTCGTCCGCTTCGGCACGGTTCAAACGACTGTAAAACCAATTCAGCCGCTCGCGCAAATCGGCGAGTTTCTCAGAGAGTTTCGACGGTTTCGCCGTGCTTTCGACAGCCGAAAAGTCGCCGCTCAAGCTTTCGGAAAGCGTTCGCGCGCGCGCTTTTTCGATCATTAGAAATGCTTTTTCCAGTTCGTTTTCGGCGAGATAAATTCGCGCTAAGTTTTGATACGGCGCGATTTTATCGGCGAGAAAAGCCATCCGGAATTCTTCCGCCGGCAGCGGCGCGCGCAACGTTTCGATCATCCGGACGGCTTTTTTGAAGTGATTTTCAGCCGTTCGGCGGTCGGTTTCAAGCGCGAGATTGCCGAGCGAATTTAAGCACACGAGCGCCAGATTCGACTGCTCGTTTTTGATGGCTTCGGAAAAAGTTTCGTTCAAAATTCGTTCGGCAGTTTTGTTTTTCCCTAAAAGCCGCAGCGTTTCGCCGCGCAGCCATTGGGCAAAAAGCTTCTGCCGCCGATTTTCGCCGCGCTTTAAAAGTTTTTCGGCTTCGCGGATAATTTCGAGCGCGTTTTCGTGATGCCCGCGCGAAATTTCGAGACTCGCTTCGGTTAATTTAACAGATGCCGCGCCGTTCGTGTTTTTTTCCGCGAAAAACAGCTTCGCCGATTTTTCGAGTTCGATTTTGGCTTTTTTAAGATCGCCGCGCAGCCATGCGGTTTTGCCGGAATTGGCGCGCGCGCGCGCTTCTTCGCCCTGTAGTTTTAATCGTTTGAGCGCTTCGGCGGCTCTCTCGTAAATCGCGGCGGCTTCTTTCGTGAGATTTAATTCAAGATAAATATCGGCGATTTCAAGCTCGGCGATCGCCGTCTGGTGCGGCATTTTCAGCTCGGCGTATTTCTGCCGCGAAAACTCGAGATAGCGCAGCGCTTCGTCAAACCGCCCGCGAAAAAACGCCAGATTTCCCAAACTCGCTTCGATTTCGGCGACCGTCACGAACATTTTTTCGTCCGTCGCACTGCGAAGCGCCTGCGCGTAAAACTTCTCCGCTTCGTGAAAATTGTTCAGTTCGGCGTAGGTATTGGCAAGGCTGTTGTCGCTCATCGCGAGTTCTTTTTTGTCGCCGATTCGAACGAATCTCTGCCGCGCCGAAAGATAAAATTTCTCCGCTTCGGATTCCTTGCCCTGCCGCGCGACGATATTGCCCAAATTTTTTTCGATTTTTCCGGCGGCAAGCTCGTCGCCGAATTTTTCGAAAATTTTCAGCGCCGACGCGCCGCATTTTAACGCTTCCTTATACTTTCCGAGCAGCGCGAGCGCGATCAGTTTGGCAACCTGCGTTTGCGCCGCTTCGAGCGGTTGCCCGCAGCGGCGAAAAACGGCGGCGGCATCGTCGAGATTTTCCGCCGCCGCGACGAGTCTGCCTTTCGTTAATTCGGCGATCCCTTCGCCCCACATCGCGTAGGCTTTTATCTCGTCGGTCGGGCTGAATTCAGATAAACTTTTGAGTGCCCGCGCGGCTTTCTGCGTGCGGCTCGGCTGCGCGCTCCAGGCGGTTTGGCAAATATCCTTTAATTGGCGCGCAAGAAGTAGTGCGGCGTCGGCTGATTTTTGATCGGCGAGCAAGGCTTTTCGTTCGCTTTTGGCTGCGGCGTTGATCAAAGCGTTGAGGATTTTCGGTGAAGCCATAGCCGTTTAAAGGTTGCAGAAAGTTTCCAGAAAGTTAAGAGTTGCAGAAAGTTTCCGGAAAATTGCAATTCAGCTGCCGGATAGTTTAATGAGATTTATAACTTCGCAACTTTCCGAAAACTTCCTGCAACTTTCCGGTAACTTTATTCCACGTTTATTCTAACACCCAAATAAGGCTTGCCGTAATACTCCGGAAAATTGCCGTAAATAGCGAAAAGCGACAGAAAAATTAATTTCCGTCGCTTTTCTCAATGTTCCTCTCACCCCCGAAAGAGAAACATTAGCCGATTTCGATGTTTTCAATCACGATTTCTGTGCTTTTAAAGATTAGGGATAGAGTATATTTATCTTTTGAAATTTTTTCAAATGCAAATTCGCCCAATTCGTTCGATTTTACGGTAAAATTTTTGCCGTCGTTAAAAAGCATTACTGGGGCTCCGGAAAAATCATCGCCGAGGATTTGTCCGCTGACCTTAAACCCTTTGTTTACTTTGGCAATTCGCAGATCGATTTTGTATTCGCCGGCGCTAAAAAGCATCTGCCGAACGGCGGCGGCAGACGCCGAACGCTCGCCGAAAACCGCACGATTGGGCATTAAATCAATTTGCAGAACCGCGAGAACTTTTTGCACGAGCGATTGCTTGGCTACGGCGCGGGCGCGAAAAAGATTTTTCGACCACAGAATCGAATCCGCCGGCGCGTCCGTCGAATCGTCGGCTTGCATCAGCTGTGTGATTTTGTTCAGTAAATCTTCGTTGTTCATTTTTCCGGTCAAATTCATTATATAAACTGCCTCTCAAACAGACAGTCCGGTTTTTGTATCAAAAAAGACAGGGCGTAAGAAAAGTTTTCGGAAAGTTGCGGAAAGTTGCAGGAAGTTGCAGATAGTTTTCAGAAAGTTGCAACTGGTTCGTTTTAACTTCCTGCAACTTCCTGAAAACTATCTGTCAACTTTCCGTCCACTCTTTAAAATCTTCGCCAGTTTTTGCAGACAGCGCGAACGCATCGGGCTGATGCTGGTTTCGCCGACGCCGATTGCCGCCGCGACTTCCGCGTAACTCGCCGCCGAATCGCGCAGGTAAATCATCGAAAGAATCTTCTGGCAGCGTTCTTCCAACTGCTTTAACGCCGTTCGAATCTGGTGCTGCTCTTCGAGCTCGATCAAGCGTTCATCGGCAAGCGGCGCGTTGTCCGTCAGGCTTGCCATTTCCGCTTCCATTTCCTCTTTGGTTTCGGGGGAATAAAATCCTTTCGAGCTGCGCACGACGCCCCAGGTTTTAAATTTCGCGGTCGTGACCATCCACGAACGGATTTTTTCGGGCTGTTCGATCTCGTCGAGTTTTTCGAAAAGCGTCAGAAAAACTTCCTGAAAAACGTCAGCCGCCTGTTCTTCCGACAAACCGGCGCGGCGCGGGATCGTGATAATCAGCCGCTGATAGCGGTCAACGAGCGTGTTCCAAGCCGCTTCGTCGCCGCGCCGACACGCGTGGACAAGTTCGGCATCGGTTTTTTCCTGCGCGCGCGCGGAAAAATTCGTTTGTTTAGAGCTGCTCACAAATAAAAGTTCCAAGTTTCAGGTTCCAAGTTTCAAGTTATATAGCTTTTAACCTGAAACTTGGAACCTGAAACTTTATTTAGCCTGCGAAGCCAGTTTCAGTTCCGCGAGCAGATCGTTTGCCGTCCAGTCGCCGCCGCCGAAGATTTTCGTGACCTTGCCTTCGGGCGAAATAACGGCGGTTCGCAAAGAATGATTGATCTGCGTCTTGTCGTTCTGGTCAATTTCGTAACGCAGCCCGAAAAAATCGGCGAGAGTGCGAACTTCCGCGTCGCTTCCGACCGCCAGCTGCCAGACAGAGAAATCGGGTTTCGCGTCTTTGCCGAGATAACCCAATCCGTAAGAGCGAAGTTTTTCGGGCGTATCGTTCGCCGGATCGAAGGAAACGCTCAAGAGCCGCACTTTGTCTTTCAAGTCCGAACTCATCGCCTGCAAAGCCGCGTCAGAGAAATTCGTTGACATCTTGATACAGGCATCCGGCAGCGGACAGCGCGCGTAGATAAACGTGATCGCCCACGCCTTGCCTTTATAATCGGCGGTCGAAAAGCGTTTGCCGTCCTGATTCGTCAAAGTAAATGCTGGAATCTGCTTGCCCAACTGCGCGAAGCGTTCGTCGACCGGCGGCGGCGGATTGTTCGGGTCGGGCGCTAAAACGAGCGCGATATTCTCTAACCAGTACGGATCTTTCGCGGTTTCGTCAACGACGAGATCGGCGCTCGAAATTTCCGCGCCGGGTTTTAAATCTTCCCAAATCCAGTCGGCTTTGATAACAAAAGTCATCGTCATCCGCTGCATATAGCCTTTGATCTCATCGTGCTCGATGGTTGCTTTTTTGTTTGCCCTGTCAACCGAAATGACCTTGCCTTTAAGCGGATAGCGCTTTAACTCAGCTGACGTATTCTGCGGCTGCGTCGCGGTTTTCTGGCACGCGGTAAAAAGTAAAATTACGGATAAAAATAGAATTTTGTAACGCATAAAAATATAAGCTAAAGTTTGAACGAAAAAAATATTTAACGCAAAGGCGCGAGGACGCAGAGCCGCAAAGACATTTAAATAAACCTTAAAATAAATAAAGCTTAAAAAACTTTGCGCCTTCGCGCCTTTGCGTCTTTGCGTTAAAACACTCATTTCGACCGCAGATTTTCGTCGTAAAAATGCCGGTAAACACGCAAATTCGCCATTACTTTGTAGGCGTAATCTTTCGATTGCGAAAATACGATTTCGGGAACGTAGCGGTCGGGATTGTCCGATTTCGAGCGTTGCAGCCAGCGTTTGACGTTGTCTTCGCCGCCGTTGTAGCTTGCCGCGACCGCCGCCGATTGATCGGGAAACATCCGGTAAAGATTCGCCAGATACTGGGAGCCGAACAGAATCGCGGTCGGCGGATGATAAAGCTCGTCCTGCCGGAAGTTTTCGCGTTTTAATTCGCGCGCGATCTGGTTCGAAGTGGTCGAGATAAACTGCATTAACCCGCGCGCCGCGGCGACCGATTTAACGTCGGCGCGATATCGCGATTCCTGCCGCATGATCGAAAGCACGAAACGCGGATCGACACCGCGCGGCGAAGCGTATTTCACGAGCGAATCGGCATACGGCGCGGGATAAAGCAGTTCCGCTTGATCGCGCGGCATCAGTTCGATCTGAAAATCCGCCGGAACATTGCGCCACAAAGGTTCGATAAACGCGACCGCGCGATTCGCCATCTCGCCGCGTTTGTAAAAAACTGCCAATGTGTAATCAACATCCGATTTGGGATTTGGGATTTGGGATTTGGGATTGTTCGGATCAATTGTTTCTGACTTTAGGCTTCTTTCGAGTTCGGGTGTTCCTTCATCATATAAACCCAAAAACAAAAGCTCATCGGCGATTGCCTGATGACGATTGGCGGATGCGGCGCGTTTTTCGCGTAAAACTTCGCGGCGTCCGAATTCGACTAATTTAAGGCTCGGAACTTTTTGATAATCGGGCAGCGTCGTGTAAGCTTTTTTGACGATTTCGAGCATTCTTTCTCGCGTTTCCGCATTATTGCTCAAACGCAAAACGTCCTGCGCGGCTTTGCGCTGGGCTTCGGCGTTGCGAACTTCGATGTTTTTCGTCAGTTCCTCGATTTTCGAAGCGATAAAAGTTTCGGCTTTCGGATTTTTTTCGAGCAGTTTCAAACGTTCGCTTCCGCGCCAGCCGTAATATTCGCCGCGCCCGTCGGAAATTTGCAGATACGTATTGACGGCTTCCGGAAAACGTTCGAGATTTTCGAGCGCGAAAGCTTTTAAGAAAGTAATCTCCGCCTTGTTCGTCCCGCCCGGAACGCGCGTTCCGCCGAGATCGGCGAAAGTCAAAAGGCGTTCGGCGTCGGCGAGCGAATTTTGCCAATCATTCTGCGCGATGCGAATTCTTACTTGCGAAAAAAGCGCGAGCGCTTCGGGCAGTTTTCCGCGAAACGTTTCCTGCGTTTTCGCCGATTGTTTCAGTGCTTCCGAGTCTTCGCCCATATCGCGCAAAACGTCAATGATGTTTAAATACGCGCGGTCGAGATTTTCGGCGTCCGGATATTTTTCGATAAATTTCTGGTAGCGCGTGACGGCTTCGCGCGGTTTGCCGACGCGCGAATAAGCCGATGCCGCTTGGGAAAGCGCGTCTTTTGCCGCCGGATGTTCGGGAAATTGTTCCGTCACGCGCTCGAACCAGTTGATCGCTTCGACAAAATTTCCTTCCTGCGCGTAGCCGCGCCCGGTTTGATAAAGCGCGTCGGTCACCAGTCCGCTTTGCGGGTGATTTTTGACGATTGCCTGATAATGCAGCCGCGCGTCCGCAAAATCGCGGTTAAATTGATAGATCGCGGCGCGCTGTAAATGATTCAAATCTGTCAGCGCGGCGACCGTTTTGCCGAATTCCGCACCCGTTTCGAGCCGGTCTAAACCTTTCGCGCCGGCGAGCGCGAAATCGTCGGGCTGCGCGGGATTCGCGAGATTGCCGATCAATTTCGCGAAAACGTCGCGCGCTTCCGCCGTTTTTCCGCTTTGCAGATAAGCTTCGCCTAAAAAGACGAGATTTTCCCGAAAACGCGGCGTTTTTTCGAGCGGCGTTTGACTGCTGCCCGAAGTCTTTTGCACGGCGATCGCGGTTTGCAGATTGTTCAAACTTTGAATCGCCGCATCGTAATTTTTGCTTTCGAAAAAGCTTCGCGCAAGCCGTGTCCGAACCGCGTCAGCCGTCAAACTTTCGGGCGCAAGCGTCATGATTTCCTGCAAAAACGTTCGTTCGAGCATTAAATTTCCGCTCGAACGCGCGAGCTGCGCGAGATGCCAGAGCGCGTATTCCTTTAAAACGGAATTGCCGCTCGCGACCGATTGGTAGTTCGCCATCGCGGCGGCAAAATCGCCTTTTTTCTCCACGACGCGCGCCAACAGATATTCGTAATTGTTCAGCTCGAAATGCTTTTTGTCGGTTTTCTTTATATTTTCGAGTTCGGCGGCGGCAGATTGATAATCGCGGTTTTCGATCGCCTCAAGAATTTTCTGGTGAGTTTCCATCGGAGTCTGCGCAAAAACATTAAAGGAAAATAGCGCGAATAGGGCGAAAAAAAATGCGTTTGAAAGTTTCATCAAACGCATTTTAGCTTTAATTATCCCGAGAAAAAAGAAATCGGACGCGGATTTAACGAAATTTCGCTTAAAACCGGAAAATTTAGAATTGAAGAAAATTACTTTTAAGGACTTTTAAGGCATCGCGACGATGCTGCTTCTAACGCTTGCAAAACCGAGCGGAACGTCGCCTGCTGTGCCGTAGTAGAAAACCGACGTTGTGCCCGAAATCGTTTCTTTGACATACCAGACGCCGTCGCGGAAAACTCCGAGATCGGTCAAACCGTCGCCGTTATAATCTGCCGGAACGGGATAATCCGTGTTCAGACCGTATTGAAACGTATAAATTTCGTTCGTCGCGCTGTCCTGTATGAGCCACGTTCCCTGACGGTAAACGGCGAAATCCGCCTGCTCGTCGCCCGTGTAATCGGCGGGAACGAGCAGATCGTAGCCCGAATTGCCGAACGCGGAAGTTTTCCACGCTCCGTTCGAGCTTTGAAACACGTACCAGCGGTCTTCGCTTGGGCGAAAGACTGTGAAATCGGCTCTTTTATCGCCGTCGTAATCAGCCGGCACGGCAACATCGCCGGATTTTCCCCAGTTGAAATATTCGGCGGCGTCCGGGTTGTAATCGTTCGAAGATTTCAGGACGTACCAGATTCCGTTCGCCGGTCGCCAGACGGCGAAATCGGCGTGACCGTCGCCGTCGTAATCGGCGGGCAGCGGCGTGTCTTCGATATAGCCGGTGCCGACGGGTTGACGGGTTCCCCAGTTGACGATTTGAATTTGTCCGTCGCGGCTTCGAAGCACAAACCACGTGCCGGTTTCCGGTCGCCAGACGGCAAAATCCGTCAAACCGTCGCCGTCGTAATCAGCCGGCACGAGCCGGTCGGAAGCGATTCCCCAGCGCGCCGTTCCGGAAGTTTGCGTGTCGGAAGAAAGCGAATACCAGTTTCCTTCCGAGGGACGAAAAACTCCGAGATCGGCTTTCGAATCGTAGTCGAAATAAGCCGCCTGCGCACGCGCGCCAGCAAAGCCAGCCAGAATGATCAGGCTCAAAAGAAAAAATACTTTCGTCGAAAAGGGGGTAAATACTTTCATAAATACTTTACAAAATGATCCGATGATAATTAATCGAATGTATGAAAACGGCGCATTAAACTGCTTTTTATAACAGACAAGCAATTCAGGTGCCTTTTGCGTTAAATTTTTATTTCATTTTTTACAAACTGACAATTAATTCAAAATTCCGTAAAATCGAAAATTTATGACAGCAAGAATTTTAAGCGGTAGAGAGATTGCCGAAGAAATTAAACGCGAAGTCGGTCAAGACGTTAAACAGATAATCGAAAACTACGGATTTCGCCCGTGTCTCGCGGTTGTGCGCGTCGGCGAAGACGCGGCTTCCCAGGTTTATGTCGGGAGCAAGGTTAAAACCAGTGAAGAACTCGGAATGATTTCCGAGCATCATCACTTGGACGAAAACGTTTCGCACGCCGAACTTTTACAATTGGTAAAGGATTTGAACGATCGCGCCGAAGTTGACGGAATTCTCGTGCAATTGCCGCTGCCCAGGCAGATTGACGAGCGCGAAATTCTCGAAACGATCAGCCCGGAAAAGGACGTTGACGGATTTCATCCCGTGAATGTCGGGAAACTCTCGCAGGGACAAAAATCGCTCGTGCCGTGTACGCCCGCCGGCGTGATCGAAATCTTAAAGCGTTCGAACATTGCAATTGCGGGCGAACACGCCGTCATCATCGGACGCAGCAACATCGTCGGCAAACCGATGGCGCAGCTGCTTTTACAGGAAAACGCGACCGTCACGATTTGTCATTCGCGCACGAAAAACTTGGCGGAAATCGCCGCGCAAGCCGATATTCTGGTCGCGGCGATCGGTCGCGCCGGTATGGTGCGCGCCGAACACATAAAAACAGGCGCGACCGTCGTTGACGTCGGCATCAACAATCTTTCGGACGCCGGACAAGCAAAGGAATTATTCGGCGCGGACGAAATCGAGAAACGCTTAAACACGATCGCGAAACGCGGCTTTACATTGGTCGGCGACGTTAATCCGCGCGAAGCCCGTGAAAAAGCAGGGAATTTCACGCCCGTTCCCGGCGGCGTCGGACTTTTAACAGTCGCGATGCTTATGAAAAACACGGTCGAAGCCGCCAGGATGCGAAGAAAATTAAATTAGTCGCGGATCAACGCGGATTTCGCGGATTAAAGCGATAATTTACCTTAATTGCCCTTAGAAGTTAGCGTCTCTTCGGCACAAAGCCGCTAAGCGACGCAATAAAATTTAAATCCGCGAAATCCGCGTTGATCCGCGGCAAAAAAATATATGAAATTTGAAGAATATCAACAGGAAGCAAAGCAGACGGCTTTGTATCCGCGCCGTTTGCAGAATCTCGAATACCCGACTCTCGGACTCGCCGGGGAGGCGGGCGAAGTGGCGAACATCGTCAAAAAAATCCAGCGCGACCACGGCGGCGAAATCACCGACGAAACGCGCGCGAAATTAAAGGACGAGCTCGGCGACGTTCTCTGGTACATTTCCGCCTGCGCCGACGAACTCGGGCTAACGCTCAATGAGATCGCCGAATTTAACGTCGAAAAACTGGCGAAGCGTCACAATCGAAAAACTTAAATTTGATATAAAAGCAAGAAAACCTTAAAATCGCCGTCAATCTAAAGTTTTACAAATATCTTGGATCGTGGAGTGAAGCTAGATGCTTGAAAAAGGCAAGAAGGTCGGAGAATATGTTTTGCTCGAAAAACTCGGCGCGGGCGGCTTCGGCGAAGTTTGGAAAGCCGAAAAGCGTACCGAACTTTCAGTTAGTTATTTTGCCCTGAAGTTTTTTCGACCGAAAGACGACGACGTGATTGATGTCGAAATCGTCAAAAAAGAAATTCAGACGTGGCAGAGCTTGAGCGGGTTGCCGAATGTTATTTCGGTTATCGAAGCCAACAAATTTGAAGATTACGTTTTTATCGTCAGCGAATTTGCTGAAGGCGGCTCGCTCGATAAGTGGCTCAAAGCGAGCGGCGGCAAAGCCGGCTCGATCGAAGAAGCCGTTAAAATTGCCGGACAGATTTTGCGCGGTTTGGAAGGAATGCACGGCGAAGGCTTTGTTCATCGTGATTTGAAACCGGCGAACGTTTTGCTCAAAAGAAACATTTTTTATCTCGCCGATTTCGGAATCTCGCGGCAGATGAAAACCCACTCGAAAACCAATTCGACCGCCGGAACCTACGAATTCATGCCGCCCGAAGCCTTCGAAAAAAATCCGTCGGTTTCGGTTCACACGGACATTTGGGCGGTCGGCGCGATCCTGCAAGTTCTCTTAACCGGACAATTACCGTTTCCGCAAGACGAAATTCCGTCGCTCATCACTGCCATCCTGATGAGCGAACCCGAACCTTTGCCCGAAAACTTTCCGCGCAGCTTAAGAGAGATCGTTAAAAAATCTCTGCAAAAAAAGCGCGAAGACCGTTTCCAATCCGCAAGCGAAATGCGCGAGGCTTTGCGAAACGTCTTAACGCCGCCGAAACCGGTCGAAAGCCAAACATTTTCGCAAGCCGCAACGATAGAAGATTCAGACAAAACGGCGAAATATCAGATTGCGCAAACACATGATTGGCGCGAAATTGAAGCAGAAAAGGAACGGCAACAGAAATTTGAAGAAGGCGAACGCTTAAATCAAACAGAAAGGCTGAAACAGGAACCAAAATCCAGGCTAGAAATTGAAGAAGCTAAACGCAGAGAAGAGATAAGACTACACAATATTGATGCGGAGAAACTTCGCCAAGATGAAGAACTCGAGCGCCAAAAAACTGGAGCGAAGGTTGAAAAAATATTAGATAAAACTATCAGATCGAAGAGGCTGATAAATATTTTTGCATACGTTACAGGTGGACTCTTTCTTTCGTTATTAATTGCAGTATTTCTAGCATTTATTTTCGACTCTATCTCGCCAAGAAGTTCTAACAGTAACAATCTTAGTGTTTCGAATAAACCATCAAATAGTGCTTCAAGTCAGTCTTCTCGTAGTGTGGCAAATGCAAATTCGCCAGTATCTCAAGAAATTGAGTCGCCCCCTTTATTACGTCAGGTTTCCCAGCCTTCAAGTACAATTCATTTTGAAAATTCAAGAGAAAACTTAAAAGGTGATTTGATAAAATATTATCTCGGTTTTTCGCTTTACTATCCAAAGGATTGGACAAAAGCAACAACGAACACCAATTTTCTGGATATTTCCAGGCGGTCTTCAGACGAGTTTCCGATTGAACAAATGATTATCACGCGTTACGAAAGTCTCGGTACAATGACTCTGGACAAAGCAAATTTTCCAAAATTCGCCGAAAAATCGAAGCAGTATCTAAAAAAATCTTTCGGTGAAAGTATCAAAGTCATTTCCGAAGGTGAAACAACAATTCAAAATGGGCGTTGGAAAGTTTATGAAGTCAAATTTCAAAGTTCAGGTGAAAACAAGGAAGGCAAAAAAATGACGCTTTGGGGTAGACGTTTATGGCTTCCCGTCCAACGTGCCGGAGTACAAAACGGCTTTGTCATTACGATGCTTGCAACTTCGTTTTCCGATACTATAAAAAGTGTAGATGATGTGGGAATTCAAGGCGATTTGGCAAATATTTTAGAAACCTTCGAGCCTTCTCAAAATTACTAAAGTTTTCAAGTTTTCTTTGATTATTCAAAATATAATTCTAGACAATATGCTGAAAGTCGGTCTGACAGGCTCGATCGCGGTGGGAAAATCTTATGTTTGCGAAGTTTTACGCGAGCTGGGCGCGTTTGTTTTGGATGCCGATCTGACGGCGCGTGAGGTTGTGGCGGCGGGATCGAAAGGTTTGGCGATGATCGTCGAAAAGTTTGGCGAAGGAGTTTTGACCGAAACGGGCGAGCTTGACCGTGCGGCGATGGGCGCGATCGTTTTTGGTGATGAAGCGAAACGTCTGCTCTTGAATTCGATCGTGCATCCGCGGGTTTTCGAGGCGCAAAACGGATGGCTGATTGAAAAAGAAAGCGACAACCCGCGCGGCATCGCTGTTATTGACGCGGCTTTGATGATAGAATCTGGTGGTTACAAACGATTTACGAAACTCGTTGTTGTCTGGTGTGAGCCGGAGATACAATTACAACGCTTGATGCTCCGCAACAATCTAAGCGAGGCGGAAGCCCTCAAACGAATCAGAGCGCAGATGCCGCAGGACGAAAAAAAGCGTTATGCCGATTTTCTGATTGATACTTCCGGCGGATTTGAAACTACAAGGCAGCAAACGACTGAAGTTTTCGAGCAATTAAGACTTTTAACTTAATTATGAATCTACGCAATAGAAGAAAAGAGGAAGAAAAGAGGAGACGAGGAAAGCAAATGCGCGCCAAATCTCCTTTTCTCCTTTTTTCTCCTCTTCTATTGATTTTTCCGTTTTTGGTTTTTCTTTCGGCATGCAGCGAGCTTGAGAAACCGAAAACCGAGCCTTTTTACGCGCAGACCGCGCCGCCGCAAAAGAAAGAATTTCGCTGGAGCAACGGTAAAATGCCGAAATCCTTCGATCCGGCGCTTGCCGGCGCGCCGCCCGAAACCGATGTTGTCCGCGCCGTTTTCGAAGGCTTGACCGACACGAATCCGAAAACTTTGGAAGCCGTGCCGGCGGTCGCCGAAAAATGGACTGCCTCGGAAGACTTTAAAACATGGACTTTTTCCCTGCGCAAAGACGCCAAATGGTCGAACGGCGAGCGCGTAACCGCGAAGGATTTCGTGCGTTCGTGGAAACGGCTCGCGGAAATGAGCGCGAAAATTTCGCATCCGCAGCTGCTCGAAAATATCGTCGGAATGCAAGCCCTAAAGCCGGAAGTTTTGCCCGCGCCCGAAAAAAACGTAGACAATAACTTGCTGAAAACGGTTCCCGACCCGAATTTGCCGATCCTGAACGCGAACACGAGTCCGACGCCGAAGCCCGAGCCGAAAACACCGGCGACGAGCGAAAAAACGCCCGTCAAACCTGTCGAAAAAGAATCTAAATCGAAACCCGTGCCGGAACCGGTTTTCGGCGTCGAAGCCGTTAACGATTTCACGCTCAGAGTTTCGCTGAACGAAGCCGATAAGGATTTTCCGCTGCTCGTCGCGCATCCGATGTTTCGCCCGATTTTCGGTGACGGGAAGGATTTCGAAGACGGAAAATTAAACGCCGCCGTCGTTACGAACGGCGCGTTTCGCATCGCTTCGGTCGGGCAGGACGGCATTACGCTCGATCGGTCGGAAATTTTCTGGGGCAAAGATAAGGTCGAGCTTGAAAGAGTGCGTTTCGTGCCGCAGGAATCGGCGGAAAAGGCGCTCGAAGCCTACCGCATGGGCGAGATCGACGCGGTCACGAACGCTAATTTCGAACCGCTCGTCTTAAAATTGCTCGAACCTTACAACGATTTCAAACGCAATAAACACAGCGCGCTGAATTTTTACGAGATCAATCGCAATAATAAGCCGTTCGACGACCGCCGCGTTCGCGAGGCGCTGGCGATTTCGATCGAACGCGAGCGCTTGACGGAGATCGAAATGGACGGCTCGACGCAGCCGGCTTTGAGTTTTCTGCCGTTCGACGATGAAAACGGTAAAAAATTTGCGCAGGACAAGGAACGCGCCAGAGAGCTTCTGACGGAAGCCGGATTCGAGGACGGCGAGGATTTTCCGGTCGTGCGGCTTGTCGTCAATCGCAACGACGTGCAGCAGCGAATTGCCAAATCGATCGTCAAGATGTGGAAACAGACGCTCAATATCGACACGATAATTATTCCGAAAGAAGCGTCGGAAATCGAAGCTGTCCGGCAGCGCGGCGAATTCGATATTCTGCGGCGCGGCGTCGTGCTGCCGACGGCGGACGAAACCGCCGGTCTGAAAGCGATCTTCGAGCCGGTCACGGGGCTGCAAATGACAATCGTTCCGCCGGAAAATACAGCGCCGAACGCGGCGAATACGCAGAGCAATTCCAATACTCAGCCGAATAACTCAAACCAGACGCCTTCCGACGGACAGACCGAACCCGCTCCGCCGTCGGAAATCGTCGAAACCAAACCGATCTTGACCGAAGACGAAGCGATGACGGAAATTCCGGCAATCCCGCTCTACTTTCCGACCTCTTATCTGCTCGTCAAGCCTTATATCCACGGTTTCGAGATCAATACGCTCGACGCGCCCTCGCTCAAAGACGTGCGGATTGATAATAACTGGCAACCGAAAAAGCCGAACGGCGAATCGTAAGTTTTACGATTTTCGATTGGAGTTTCCGGCAGCTTAAAGATTAAATTTTCTAAAAAAACATAAATTCAAAAGCCGAAGACTTAAACCCGAAGCTGAATATCTTGCGTATAAAACTTATAACGTGATAACTTTTAGGCAGTTGCAGTAGTTTTGTCCTATTCTCTCCAAGCTAGTTTAGCGAATTTCAACAATCGAAAGTTTCGTCTTTAGGGGTATCGAATTATGACTCGGATCAGTTTTATTCAATTTCGTTCGATTCTTGCAATCGTCGTTTTATCTTCGTTTTTAATCAGCTGCTCGACGCAGGCAACGAGCAAATATTTCGGACAAACCGCAGTTCCATCGGATAATATCATGCGCTACACGACCGGCTCGGAGCCGGAATCGCTCGATCCGCAGTTCGTTACCGGACAGCCCGAAGCGCGCATTATGATGTCGCTCTACGACGGGCTGGTCGAATATCATCCGAAAACGATGGAACCGATGCCGGCGATCGCCGAAAGCTGGGAAATCAACGAGGACGGAACCGAGTACATTTTTCATCTTCGCAACACCGCCAAATTCTCGAACGGCGCGCCGGTCACCGCAAAAGATTTCGTTTATTCCTTCCGCCGCGCGCTCTCGCCCGAACTGGCTTCGCGCAACGCCAATCTCGCTTATTACATTAAATATTCGGAAGCCTATAACTCGGACAAATCGTTCGTGAAAAATCCGGACGGAACATTTCTGCACAAAGCCGATCTCGAAGATAAAAAAGACGCTCCGGCGCAGCAGATCGCGACCGTAGCGCCGCACACGACGGTCGGAACGGACACCGAATTTCATAAATACTTGGACGAACCGGAACGCCTGAGCGTGCCGAGCGACGTAAAGGAACGCACCAAGATACTCGAAAAAGACGCTAAATTAAAAGCAGCGATCGAAGGCAAGGAGCTCGTTGCGGTCAAAGCCGAAGACATCGGCGTCGAGGCGATTGACGATTACACGTTTCGCATCAAGCTTTACCAGCCCGCGCCGTTTTTCCTCGGTCTGCTCGCGCACCAGTTTTTCCGCGTTCTTCATCAGGGTACGATCGAAAAATTCGGCAAGGAATGGACAAAAGCCGCGAATATCGTGACGAGCGGCGCGTTTAAGGTAAAAACCTATCGCCCGTACGACGTTCTCGAAGTGACAAAGGATTCGAATTACTGGGACGCGGCGAACGTCAAGCTCGACGGGATCGAATTTTACCCGCTCGACGAGCAGACGACGATGCTTAATCTTTATAAAGCCGGACGGCTCGACGCGACCTACAATCACACGATTCCGGCACCGTGGAATGAAACCGTCCGACAATATAAGGACGAATATTCGCTGCACCCGGAAGTGGCGGTCGAATATTACAGTCTGAGCGTCAAAAAGCCGCCGATGGATAATATCAACGTCCGTAAGGCGCTCGCGCTCGCGATTGACCGCGATGCGCTCGCCAAATTCCGTAAAACCATCAAACCGCTCGTGGATTTTACGCCCGAAGGTATTTTCCCGAAATATGAAGAAGCGCGCAAAAAGGTTTATACCGAAGAACTGGCGAAGATTGGCAGTTCGATGGACGAATGGAAGGCGCGCAAATTCGACGCCGAAAAGGCGCGCAAACTGATGACCGAAGCCGGTTTTCCGATACAGCAGACAGGCAGCGGTTATTCGTGCCCGACATTTCCGGTCGATGTCGTCAATTTGACTTACAACACGGCGGAATCGAACCAGAAAGTCGCCGAATTCGTCCAGTCGCAGTGGAAACAAAACTTAGGAATTACAGTTCCGCTGAAAAATATGGAGTTCAAAACGTTTCTGCCGTTTCGTTCGGCGGTCGAATACACCGGCGCGGTGCGCAACGGCTGGGTCGGCGATTACATGGACCCGTTCACGTTCCTGAACCTTTTCTATTCGCCGCAGAACGACGGCGCGACCGGCTGGTGGGATCCGAAATACGACAAAATGCTCGACGACGCGAACAAGGAAACCGACGAAATGAAGCGTTTCGAAATTCTGGCGCGCGCCGAGTTTTACGTCATGCAGCAGCAGATCGTCATTCCGCTCGGAACCGCCGGAACGAGCTGGGTGAAAAAGCCATACATTAAGGGAATGTACCCGAATCCGGGAACCTTGCATCCGTGGAAATTCGTCTATATCGAGCGCGACCAAAACAAGTGGAACGTTTCGATGGACGACATTATGGCGACCGAAGACCCGACGGTCGAAGCGCAGATCAAAGCGCTGACGGCAACGCAGGAAGCCGCGCAGAAAGCTAAAATGACGCAGACGCAGCCGGCGACGCCCGACAAAACAAAAACAGCGAAGGCTGAATAAACTTCAAGAGGAAAAATGCTAAGTTTCATTATCCGCCGATTATTGATAATTATTCCGATGGCGCTGCTCGTCATCACGCTCACGTGGGGCTTGATTCGTCTCGCGCCCGGCACTTTCTATTCGACCGAAAAGAAACTGCCGCCTGCGGTTGAAGCCAACATCAAGAAAAAATACGGGCTCGACCAACCCGTCTGGAAGCAGTATCTGCTGATGCTCGGCAATGTTACCTGCCGCACGAAAGATGCCGATGAACAGGTTCGCGGCGGTTTGCAGTTCTCCTTGGCGGGCTACGATTTCAAATGTTTCGATTTCGGCGATTCGCTCAAATATCCCGACCGTTCGGTCAATCAGATCATTGCCGACCACCTGCCGTATTCGGCGACGATCGGTATTCTGGCGTATGTTCTGGCGCTGCTGCTCGGACTGATCGCCGGAAACATCGCCGCGCTCCGGCAAAATTCGGCGTTCGATTACGGTTCAATGACTTTTGCGATGCTCGGGCTTTCGGTTCCGAACTTCGTTTTGGGACCGATTCTGGTAGCGATTTTCTCGCTCACTTTATACTGGTTTCCGCCCGCGCGGTTCGGCGGAATTTCGAGCCTCGTTTTGCCTGTCATCACGCTCGCGGCGGTTTATATGGCTTACATCGCGCGTCTTACGCGCGCCGGAATGCTCGAAGTGCTGCGCTCGGATTATATCCGCACGGCACGCGCGAAAGGCTTGGACGAAAAAACCGTGTTGCTCAAACACGGGCTGCGCGGTGGCATTATTCCGGTCGTTTCCTATACGGGACCGGCGCTTGCACACTTGCTCGCGGGAACGGTCGTCGTCGAAAAGGTTTTCGCGATTCCGGGCTTGGGCAATATTTTTATCCAGTCCATTTTTAACCGCGACGAGCCGTTAACGCTGGGAATTGTGGCATTTCTCTCGATTATGATTATGATTTTCAACCTGCTCGTTGATATTTCATACGGATTTTTAGACCCGCGCATTCGGTACGAGTAAATTTATATGGCAAACACAGAAACAGTAAAAGGAACATCGCTTTGGAAAGACGCGTGGAGACGTCTTTTGAAAAATAAGTTAGCCGTTTTCGGTCTTGTCGTCCTCATTTTGATGATTATCGCGGTCACAATCGGACCGTGGATAATTTACTGGCTGAACGGATTTACCGCTGAAAGTCAGCCGTCGAACAGCGATCTGTTAAAGTCGTTCCCGCCGTCGCTGCTGCATCCGATGGGAACCGACGAATTGGGACGCGATTTGCTTGCCAGAGTGCTTCAGGGCGGACGCATTTCTTTGATGGTCGGTATTATTTCAACCATCGTGTCATTGATTATCGGCGTTTCCTACGGCGCGATCGCCGGATATTTGGGCGGGCGAATCGATAACCTGATGATGCGCATCGTCGATATTATCTATTCGATTCCGTATATCCTTCTGGTCGTCGTTTTGTTGTCGGTGTTCGGCGGACAAAACACGAAAGTACTGGTCAGCTGGCTGCCGAATATTCTCGCTTCGATTCTGCTGCTGATCGTGCTTATTCCGCTCGCGGTAATGCTTTTCAGGGAAATTCTTAATTCACTCGGCGACGGATACGACGGCTTCGTGCTGTTTCTGATAAAAGCCGGTTACACGATTGCGGCGATCGCCGTGATGGTCGGCATGATCTGGGGAATCGGATTTTTACTTAACGCCGGAAATGTCGGACAGTATTGGTCGAAAATTTATTCGACGAGCGTGAGTCAGGGCTTGAGTCAAATCTTTTTATTGTTTTTCGCGATCGGTTTGATTTCGTGGCTGACGATGGCGCGCGTCGTGCGCGGGCAGATTCTGAGCTTGAAAAATCAGGAATTCGTGCTCGCGGCGCGGGCGACCGGCGTTTCGACGCTCGGCATTATCTTTAAGCATCTCGTTCCGAACGCGCTCGGTCCCGTGATCGTTTACGCGACCTTAACGATTCCGTCGGTGATGCTCTCGGAAGCTTTTCTGTCCTTCTTAGGCTTGGGCGTTCAGGCGCCTTACGCTTCGTGGGGAAGTCTTGCGGCGGACGGCGTGAAAAATATCGGGATCTTTCCGTGGCAGACGATTTTCCCGGGCGTGACGATGGCGTTGACGCTCTTTTCGTTAAACTTTGTCGGCGACGGTCTGCGCGACGCGCTCGACCCGCAGACGCGTAAGTTTTAACTGGTAAACTGCATTGATTTTTGAAAAATCAGAGAGGTGTGATTGATGAAAAAAAGCTATTTTATCGTAGCTTTGGCGATTTTGGTTAGTAGTTTTTTGCCGTTTTCGATTGCTGAAGCGCAGAGCTCAAAACAGAAGATAAAGGTCGTAAAAGAAGGAATCGGTTTCGACGGAATCGTCGTCGGCAGATCAACCGAAAACGACGTTGTCAAAAAATTAGGAAAAAACTTTAAGTTGAAAAAGCACAAAAAATATTCCGCCCAGATGATCTATCCGAACGGCGCTTCGTTTTACTACTGCCTGTCGGACAAGCGCAGGCAGATTTTCGATATCGAGCTGCGCGAACCGTTCGAGGGAAAAACGAGCCGCGGCATCACGCTCGGCAAAAGCACGCTTGAAGATGTTCAAAAAATCTACGGTAAAAACCGGGACGGCGGTCTTCAGTATCGCGGCGTCAGTTTTTACTACGATAAACGTAAGGGCAAAAATATCGTGACGGTCATTGATATTGTCGAAAGCAGAGGCATCCGGCAATGCGACGAAATGAAGTAGTTTTATGATAACGGCAGAAGTTACATTTTCCAGAAAAGAGCTTGTTAGTCTGAGATACCCGATGCAGTACGTCGGTATCGACTGGAAAACTTACGAAGAAATCTCCGAAGAAATCGGCGAATCGTCGCCTGTTCATTTAACCTACAACAAAGGAGTTTTGACTGTACTGCCCCTGACCGAATTACACGAACTTTTAATTCGTTTGATGGAAAGATTCATCGGCATCGTAAGTTTGGTTACGCAGACGGAAATTATTCCGACCGGCAGTGCCGCGATGCGCTCAAAAGTTCGAGAATACGGAGTCGAGCCGGATTTATCGTTTTTCGTCAGCAAAGCCGATATTCATCAAACCAAAAATTACGTTCCGAAAGAAATCGAACTCGCGCCCGACATCGTTTGCGAAATTGACGTTTACCACGCTTCGGACGATAAATTCGAGATTTATGCCGAGTTTGGCATTTCGGAATTCTGGCAGTATAACGGCGCGCGGTTAAAGATTTTTAGATTAGAGGCAAGCGGCGAATACGGAGAAATCGAGCGCAGCGAGGAAATTCCGGTTTTGACCGGCGCGGCTTTGAGTGAATTTTTAAGACGTGGGCAAACCGAACAGCAGTTTGCGGTTTTGTCGGATTTTCAAAATTGGTTACAAGAAAATAAATGAGCGAAACTAACGGCACAATTTTATCGGTCACTAATCTGAAAACCTATTTTCAGACGGAAGACGGAGTGGTCAAAGCGGTTGACGGCATCACGTTCGAGCTGCAAAGAGGCGAAACGCTCGGCATCGTCGGCGAATCGGGCAGCGGAAAATCCGTGACGAATCTTTCGGTGATGCGTTTGATTCCCGAACCGCCGGGAAAAATCGTGGACGGCGACATCGTTTTTAACGGCATTGACGTGCGCAAGCTTTCGATTGACGACGTGCGTAAGATTCGCGGCAAGCGAATGGCGATGATCTTTCAGGACCCGATGACGAGTCTCAACCCGTTTCTGAAAATCTCGACGCAGCTCATGGAAGTCACGCGGCTGCATCTCGGTCACAACAAGAGCCAAGCCCGCGAGCACGCGGTAAAAATGCTCAAAACCGTCGGCATTCCCGACGCCGAAAACCGGATTGATAATTATCCGCACGAATTTTCGGGCGGGATGCGCCAGCGCGTGATGATCGCGATGGCGCTTTCGTGCGATCCCGAATTGTTGATCGCCGACGAGCCGACGACCGCGCTCGACGTGACGATTCAGGCGCAGATTCTCGAACTTATCAAAGAGTTAAAGGTCAGAATGGGAACGAGTGTGATTCTCATCACGCACGATCTCGGCGTCGTCGCCGGAATGACCGAGAAAATTATCGTGATGTATGCCGGAAAAGTTTTCGAGCAGGCGCCGACCAAAGAATTATTTTCGACGCCCGCCAATCCGTATACAAAAGGACTTTTAAGGTCGGTTCCCGATCCGGCGCACGAAGAAGGCACGGAGCTTTACCAGATTCCGGGCTTGCCGCCCGACGTCGCGCATCTGCCGCCGGGATGTCCGTTTGCCGAACGCTGCGAGCGCGCCGAGGACATCTGCCGCTCGGATTATCCGCCGTTCGTGCAGATCAACGAAAATCACTGGTCGCTGTGTCATTTCGCGAAGGAAGTTTACGCCGAATCACAAGCGCGGCACGTCAAATAAGAACAAGGAAGGGTTTATATGAAAAAGATTTTAATTTTAACCGCCTGCGCACTCATCGCGTTCGGCTGTTCGAAAACCGAAGAAGTCAAAAACACCGCACCTGCCAATGCGCCTGCAAATACGGCGACGAATACGGCGGCAAATACTTCGACCGTTAAGGAAGAAACTTACACGTCGGGCGCGAATCCGCGCGCCGATCTGATCAGCGCGACGCAAAAATTGCAAAAACTTCCGTTCTGGTCGGCAAAGATCACGAGCGACACGATGCCGGAAATAAACGCCGAGATGAAATACGCCGCGCCTGACCGCTATCACATTATCAAAAAGGACGGCGAAGTTATCGTCATCGGCAGCGATTCCTATACGAGAGAAAGCGGCAAATGGGAAAAGGTCGAAGACAACCTCGGCGAGATGCTCCGCGAACAGATGAAGACCGGCATCGAGGAAGGCGTCAAAAATCTGCAAAACGTCGAAATCGTCGGCAAGGATAAGGTCAACGGCAAGGACGCGACCATCTATGTTCACAAATTCGGCGACATTTCGACGAAAATTTGGATCGGAACGGAAAGCGGTTTGCAGCTTAAAAACGAGGTCGAAGCAAACATCGGCGGCACGATGCAAAGACAGACGACCGTCTACGATTACGAAAAACCCGTAACCATCGAAGCGCCGAAGATTAACTAGAAATGGTCTTGGGTTTTTGGTTTTTAGTTTTTGTATCAGATTGAAAGCGTTTCAGCTTGAAACAAAGACCAAAGACCAAAGACCAAAAACCAAAAACCAAACTTATGACAGAAGACAAAAAATTTCCGAACGAAACGGGCGACGAGGCGACGGAAGAAGTCGTGACCGAAAATCTGACGGTCGAGCACGATGCCGAAGAGCTTTCGGCGACCGGCAAGCCGACCGAGATTTACGACGCCGAAACGGCGGCGCGCGTCTCCTCGCTCGCGGGGCAAAGCCGTTTTACGGACGACAGCGAAGTTTTAATGTCGCTCCGCGATTTGCAGGTTTATTACAAGGTCGGCGGCGGTTTATTTAAAGAAGCGAAATATGTCAAAGCGGTTGACGGCGTATCGCTCGATATTCGGCGCGGCGAAACTTTGGGACTCGTCGGCGAATCGGGCTGCGGAAAATCAACGCTCGGCAAAGCCATCCTGCGCCTCACGGAACCGACCGGCGGGCAGGTTATCTACAACGGAAAAAATTTGGCGAATCTGTCGCAGTCGCAGATGCGCGACCAGCGCAAGAATCTACAGATGATCTTTCAAGACCCGTATGCTTCTTTAAATCCACGTATGAACGTCGGGCAGATCATCGGCGAGCCGATCCGCACGTTCGGGCTGAAGAACGGCGGTTCGATCGACCAGAAAGTACAGGAATTGATGGAAACCGTCGGAATGTCGCGCCGTTTCGTCAAACGCTACCCGCACGAGTTTTCGGGCGGACAGCGCCAGCGTATCGGCATCGCGCGCGCGCTGGCGGTTGACCCGGAATTTATCGTCGCCGACGAGCCGATCTCGGCGCTCGACGTTTCGATTCAGGCGCAGATCATGAATTTGATGCAGCGCTTGCAGGCGGAAAAAAACTTAACGTATCTTTTTATCTCGCACGATCTGCGCGCCGTCCGGCATCTATCCGACCGCGTCGCCGTGATGTATCTCGGAAGAATCGTCGAGCTTTCGGACGGGAAAGAGATTTACCGCGACCCTTTGATGCCGTATACGAAGGCGCTGATTTCCGCCGTTCCCGTGCCCGACCCGGAAATCGAAGCCAAACGCGAGCGCATAATTCTTGTCGGCGACGTTCCAAGCCCGATCAATCCGCCGAAAGGCTGCCCGTTTCATACGCGCTGCGCCTTTGCAATTGCCGAATGCAAGCAGATCGTTCCGGCGCTTGCCGAGATCAAACCGAAACATTTCGCCGCCTGCATCCGCATCTCGAACGAGCACCCGCAGATCGAACAAAATCACGCGCAGGGCTTGGGCGTCGTCGGCGAAGGCACACCGGTTGCGGGAAAATAAAATTTAAAACTTTGCGTACTCAGCGACTTTGCGCCTTTGCGGGAGAAAATCAAGTTTCCCGCAAAGGCGCAAAGTCGCTGAGTAAATCCTGAACTAAATAAATTAAAAAAGAACAGAGGAAAATGAAACTGACGAAAACTTTTTTAGCAACATTGAGCATCGCCGCGCTCGCGGCTTTTTCGGCTTGCAGCACGCAGACCGCTAATACTCCGGCGAATAATTCGAACACGGCGATAATCGTTAATACGAGTCCGAAACCGTCGAACACTCCGACGACGCCCGCCGCTAATTCCGCGAACAATTCGTCGAACGCAGTGGCGACTCCGGCGGCGAAAACCACTCCGGCATCGAGCAGTGAGGCGCAGAAGATCGAGGGCAGATACCAGACCGGCAAAACCGAATCGCTGATCTTGTATGTCGGGATGGAAACCGGCGATTACGCGGCATATTGTTTCGATAACGAGTCGGACGCCGGACGCGCGATTGCCGCCGCCTGCAAAAACGGCGAGCAGTGCGAAGTCAACGCCGAGATGGGCGAAGGCTCGTGCAAAGTTCCCGGACTGGAAGCCGATCTTTCCGACAGCGGCAGAATTGCCAAAGTCATCTCCGCAAAATCGCTCGGACCGGCGAAAAAGGCGAAATAGATTATTTTTTAGCCGTGGATAAACGCGCACCAGCGCGGATCGGATTTTATTTGGTTTGCTTAGCGCCTTTGCGTCTTTGCGGGA
>JANOBZ010000106.1:0-8248 GCA_031411895.1 Acidobacteriota bacterium
GACAACGAGTCCGAAAGGCGTGATTTTTGCCGTTTTTGTAACCTTTTTCCAGTCCCGCTCGTTGCTCTTCATTCAATTCGACAATCTTTGTTTTCCCCATTTCAAAAAATAGTTTAGCCTATTTTTGTTGGGGTGCTTAAGAATTTAAGCGGTTTTAGGTTCAATTGGAAAATTGATACCTCAAGATAAAATGGTTTTGGTCAAATTTTAGAAATTAATATTGGGTTAGTTTCTCAAAAAAGAATCCCGAAATTAAGCTCCTAATATGTTATTTAACTCCTATAATTTAACAAAACTTTTAGAAAAGACATCTCAAATTTGGGCAGAATTACTTTCCGAAAGCTGATTATTGTATAGATGGTCAGAATCATGTTTAACAATTACATAGTTAGCAAATTTGATATTTTTAATACTTCGAGTTAGTTGGTTTAGTTGAAAATTGTTCGAACTGTTTAGCTCGTAAAAATGTAAATCGCATACCCATTTAACGAACAATAGAGAGATTTTTCAAATTTGGTTGAGGCATCTCGCGCGCAACCAAGCCGAAGCCGACGACCTCGTGCGGGAAACCTTCGCGCAGGCGTTAAAGTCGTTCGACCGTTATCAGGCGGGAACGAACTGCCGCGCGTGGCTCTGCAAAATTATGTTTCATAAACGCTCGCAGTGGATTCGCGCAAACTCGCGCCTCGTCGGATTCGGCGACGGCGAAGAAGCGGAAATCGTCGCGCCTCCGTCGCGCTCGACCGCTCTGCCCGCGGATTTTATGGGCGAAAAAATGCGGCTCTCTGTCCGCGCGCTGCCCGTGAAATACCGGCAAGTCGTCTGGCTTTCGGAAATCGAAGAATTCACTTACCGCGAGATCGCCGAACGCATCGATGTTCCGATCGGCACGGTCATGTCGCGCCTTCATCGCGGGCGCAAAATGCTCCGCGCGAATTTCGAGTTTTACGCCGCCGGACTCGCCGTTTAAAGAAACGACGGCGCAGCATTACAAAAGCAACTCACGACATTAAGCTCGCCCGCGCCGATTTTTCGCTTAATTCGAAATTATTTCGGAATAAAACCGGCGCGTCCGGGACTTTATCAACCAGGAAAAGTCGCCGGCAAACGGTTGCCGCCTGTTCGGCGTGTTCCGCGAATCGGTTTCGAGACGTTCGCGGGCTTTTTGGGTGCGACGATGAAAAAACAAACGTCCGTCCGAATAAAAATCCTCACGGCGCTGCTCGCGGTTTTGGCGGCGACCTCGCTCACCCTGCTCGTGCCGCCTTTGCAACGGCGGGATGTATTTTTTGTTTTTGACGACGATCGTCTTCAGCTCGCTTGACGGGGATTTTCGCTCAGGGATAGCCGCGACCTCGCTCTCGATCGTCGTTTGTTTTCTGCTGACAATTTACCACGACGAGCCGCCGAACGATTGGAGCGGCTGACTGGTGCTGCCCGCGTTCGCGCTCGCCGCCGGATTCACGGTTCTGCTCTGCCACGCGCAGATGCGGGCGGAAGAGGCGCGGCGCGAAGCCGTGAACCGCTACCGCGTGATTTTTGAAGACGCGATTAGCGGCATTTACGAAACGACTCTCGACGGGCGCTACGCGACGGCGAATCCGAAGCTCGCCGAAATGTTCGGCTACCTCTCGCCCGCCGAATTAATCCGGGAAGCCGAAAATTTGAATCGAATGTTTTACGTCAAACCGAACCGACGCGCGGCTTTCGCGCGAATCGTCGAAGAGCGCGGCAGCATCGTTGGTTTCGAATCGGAAATCTACCGGCGCGACGGCAGCCGAATCTGGATCACCGAAAACGCGGTCGCCGTCCGCGATTCGGCGGGCAGACTCACCGGCTTTCAGGGCACGACGATCGAAATCACCGACCGCAAGCTGGCTCAAGCCGCGTTGCAACAAGCCAATGAGGAACTGGAACAAAAAGTCATTGAACGAACAGGCGATCTGGAGCGCGCCAACGCGATTTTGCGCGACGAGATCAATGAGGTCGAGGACGAGCTCCGCTGCTCCGAAGAAAAATTCCGCAATCTCGTCGAAGCGACGACCGATTGGATCTGGGAAACCGACGCGCAGGGCGTTTACACTTACGCGAGCCCGAAAATCAAGGAGCTGATCGGTTTCGAGCCTGAGGAAATCGTCGGCAAGCGCCCATACGATCTGATGCCGTCCGCCGAAGCCGCGCGCGTCAAACGAGTCGTGCTGGAAATGACCGCCGCCGGAAAAGGTTTGAACCTGCTTGAAAGCGTTCAGTATTACAAAAACGGCTCGCTGGTGACGAGCGAAACGAGCAGCGTTCCGTTTTACGATGCGGACGGGAAAATTTGCGGCGCGCGCGGCATCGCCCGCGATATCACCGATCGCAAGCGCGCCGAATCGATGCTCGAAGCCAGCGAAAAGCGTTACCGCGAACTGGTCGAAAACGCGCGCGACGTGATTTACACGCACGATTTAGAAGGTCGTTACACTTCTTTGAACCGAACCGGCGAGCAGATTTTCGGCTGCACGCGCGAGGAAGTCAGGGAATTAAAAGCCGGCGACGTAATCGCGCCTGAATATTTGGAATTGGCGCGGCAGATGACCGCGGCGAAACTCGGCGGCGAGGATTTGACCGTGTATGAAATCGAAGCCGTCACGCGCTCCGGGCAAAGAATTCCGCTCGAAGAGAGCAGCTGGCTGAACTTCGATGAAAACGGCGAGCCGGTCGGCGTGCAGGGCATTGCGCGCGACATCGCCGAGCGCAAACGCAGCGGAAACGAGCTGCTCGCTTCCCAGAAACAATTGCGCGAATTGTCGGCGCATCTGCAGTCGGTGCGCGAGGAGGAGCGCAAAAATCTCGCCCGCGAACTGCACAACGAATTCGGGCAGTCGATGACCGCGCTGAAAATCGAACTCGTGCGCCTCGGCGACAAATTGCCGAAAAGCGGCGGCAGCGCGCAGAAAAAAGTCGCCGCTGAAAACCGCGACAGAATCCTGGCGATGATCGAAATCGTCGACACGGCGATGGAGACGATCCGCAAAATAGTTTCTGAGCTGCGACCGGGCGTGCTCGACGAGCTCGGGCTCGCCGCGGCGCTCGAATGGCAGACGCAGCAATTTCAAAAACGAACCGGCATCAATTGCGACGTACGCATCGAATTCGAAGAACCGGCTGCGTGCAGCACCCTCAAAACAACGGTTTTTCGCATTTTGCAGGAATGCCTGACCAACATTATCCGTCACGCCGACGCCGGAAACGTGCGCATTACCTTGCGCGACGACGAATGGCGGATATTTTTCGAAGTCGAAGACGACGGTCGCGGCATCGATCGCGAACAAATCGAAAACCGTTCCGCGCAATCGTTCGGGATTCTGGGAATGAGCGAGCGCGCTTTGACCTTAAACGGCACGGTCGAAATCGGGCGCGCAGGCGAAAACGGCGGAACGCGCGTCACCGTTTCGATCCCGCGCCCGCGCCGCAGCGCCGCCGAACTTTTATGATTAAAATCTTGATCGCCGACGACCACGCCGTCGTCCGGCAGGGGCTCAAACAAATCATCAACGACGAGCCGGACATGGAAATTTGCGGCGAAGCGGATAATTCGGCGGAAATTCTGACTTTCGTCCGCCACCGGACGTGCGACGTGATCATTCTCGACATCACGATGCCGGGCGGGAAAAGCGGACTGGATTTGCTGCCCGAAATCAGAAGTCTGCAGTCGTCGGCGAAAATTCTGATTCTGAGCATGCACGCCGAAGAACAATTCGCCGTGCGCGCTTTGAAATCCGGCGCGAGCGGGTACCTCACCAAACAAAGCGCGCCGACCGAACTCGTCAAGGCGATTCGCAAAGTCCAGTCGGGCGGCAAATACATCAGCCAGTCGATTGCCGAACAGCTCGCCTTTTTCTACAGCGACGACGCCGAAAAACCCCTGCACGAACGCCTCTCCGACCGCGAATTTCAAGTCATGCGAATGATCGCCGAGGGGAAAACCCTACGCGAAATTGCCGACCAGCTCCTGATCAGCGAAAAAACCGTCGGCACGTACCGCGTGCGCATTTTAGAAAAAATGCAGATGTCCAGAAACGCCGAACTGATTCGCTACGCCGTGTAGAAGCGAATCGTTGAATAACCCACCGCCTGATTTTTTTTTCGCGTCCCTGGGAATTAAATCGAAAGCTCGCGCCATATAACCAACGGAAGCCGGAAACGGTTTGAAGGATTTTCGGGAAAGCGAGGGAGCTTAAAACTATGATCAATATGATGAAGGATATTCTGCAGTACGTGCCTTATGCGCTGCTCGTCGGAGCGGTGCTGCTGGTGCTTTCGGCGGGATTGGCGTTGACGGTCAACCATTTTCGCAAAGAAGGCAAAAGAACCGCGAAAAGGTAAGCCGGCAAAGGCATTTCTAAAACTTAAAAAACGGGAAATTTCAAAATCGGCGGCGCGCGGGAAAAAACTGCGTTCGCCGATTTTGAAACTTTAAATAAAGTGCTCCCGAGCGGATTTTGTCCGTCATCATACCAATGAATCTTAGAAACCGATTTTTAATTCTTGCGGGAAACGGCGGCTTCGAGCGCGGCTTTGATGCGGTCGCGCGCCTCCGGCGACAGTTTGGCGGACATCTCTGCGGCTGAAATCTCGTCTTCGACTTCGGGTTTGACCATCGCGCTCAGTAATTCGATTTGCGCGACGTAGCGGCGGCAGGCTTCGCAGGTCCAAAGATGGAGCTTTGTCGTGATTTTTTCGCGCATTGTGAGCGGGCGTTCGCGGGCGGCGGAAAAAAGCGGCAGCATCGTTTTGCACGGCGGCAGTCTGCGCGCCAGAAACAAAATCGCCCGCAATTTCAGTCGGTAGCCGATTCCTTTTTCCATATTATTATTTCGCTCCCTGACCGCCGCCGTTTTTCGGCGCGACGAACCAGTTTACTTCGATGCAGCGGCGCAAATGCAGGCGCGCCCGGTGCATCATCGTCCAGTAATTATTCACGGAAATCGTCAAAATGCCGCAAATTTCCCGGCTCGTCAAGCCGTCCACTTCGCGCATCACGAAAGCGTCCGCGACGCGTTCGGGAAGTCCGCGCAGGCAGTGGGAAAAAACCGCTTGAAACTCGCCTGCTTCGACGTCTCTGAGCGGGCTCGCGCTGTTATTTTCGCCCCAGTCGGCGGGCGCGTGAGTGGCGTTCCAATGCCCGTCCCATTCATCGCTCCGTTCGAACATTCGATTATAACCCGAAAAATCGGCTTCTTCGCGGGTTAGATCGGGCTGACGGCTTCGTTTGCCGAAATAATCGTAGATTTTGTGTTTCAAAATTCCGGTCAGCCACGTTTTCTCCGAGCTTTTGCCCGCGAAATTTCCGGTCGCCGAGAGCGCGGCTAAAAAGGTTTCCTGCACTAAATCCTCCGCCGCCGAACTTTCGCGGACGCGCCTTTGCGCGTAAGCGAAAAGATAATCGCCGTAAAGCTCGAACCATTCGAGCGGGTCGGACGCCTGGCGCGCCGCGGCTTCGTCAATCGCTGTTTCACTTATCACAATCGAATTTCAATCAAAATTGTTTCCATAGCAGATTCCGCACCTTTGAATCCAGATCGCCGGGAACCGAGGCGCTTTTCACGGCGCGCCGGAGCAGTGTGCGCAAACTTTCATTCGCCGCCGTTGCCCGCGACGAAGCGGCGAAATCTTTGCGCGCTCTGCCGGAAATAATTTTTTTCCGCTCTGCCGTAATTTTTTTCATTTCAAATTCTTCATTTTCTTAAAAGTAAAATCTCGCTCCGCTCTGAAAAGCCCGCGAAATCTACTTTTCTAATTATGGCTTAGAGGGGCGTCTTTATTCCGTTTTTGTTTGCGCCGAAAAGTTTTTTTCTTTTTTTAAAAAAATCTGTAAGGTTTTCGCCCCTTTGAGTGACGAAGTAATTAAAGGCTGATTTTTTATTTGATCGCCGATAAAAGAAAGATTTTGATTATGAAAAACGAACAGGAAACAGTTTTCGCCTTGGAGGCGATGCCGCATTTAAAGGATTTATACCGCACGGCGTTGCGCGTCGTGCGCGACGCCGAAGCCGCCGAAGACATCGTGCAGGAAGTTTTCCTGCAGGCGTGGAAATCTTTCGACGCTTACGAGCGAGGGACGAACTGCCGCGCGTGGCTGTATCAAATCATGTTTTTCAAAATCGGGCATCACCGGCGCGCCCGGGCTTTGCAGTCCAGGTTTTTTCAGGCGGACGACGAAGAAGGCACTCTTTTCGCCCGCGCCGCGGCTGCCGAAACCGTTCCGCAAAAGTTGACGGACGAAGACGTGATCGGCGCGCTTGACCGGCTGCCCGCGAAATACCGCGCGGTCGTGCTGCTTGCCGATGTCGAAGAATTCGATTACAAACAAGTCGCCGCGATTTTGCAGATTCCGATCGGCACGGTGATGTCGCGCTTATCGCGCGCACGCGGGCAGCTGCGCCAGTCGCTCGCGCCGGTCGCGCCTGAATACGGAATAAAAATGACCGCTGCGGCATTTAATCAACGGGCGGCAATGCGCGCCGCCTGATTTTTATTACAAAAATTGAAAACACAAAAAACATTTTCACCTTCAAAAAAAAGCGGAAGACGTCCGCGGGCGTGAAATAAGGATTAATAAACAATGAGCAGATTTAATGAAAAAGTCGCCGTCGTAACCGGCGGCAACAGCGGTATCGGTTTGGCGAGCGCCAAAGAATGAGCGGCGAACGGCGCGAAAGTAGTCATCGCCGGACGCGATCGGGAAACTCTCGATCGCGCCGTCGAAATTGTCGGCAACGAAGCGTTCGACGTGCAAACCGACGTGACGAAGTTGAGTGATTTGGACAATCTATTCGCGAGGACAAGCGAGAGATTCGGCAAGATCGACGTTCTGTTCGTTAATGCCGGCGTCGCAAAGTTCGCGCCGCTCGAACAATCGGACGAAGCGCTGTTCGACGAACTCGTCGGGATCAATTTCAAAGGTTCGTATTTCACGGTCAAAAACGCTCTGCCTTTTTTAAACGACGGCGCGTCGATCATTTTCACGACGACCGTCGCCGCGAAAAAAGGCATGGCGGGCGCGAGTATCTAGGCGGCGAGCAAATCGGCGGTTTATTCCTTGACCCGGATTTTCGCCGCCGAATTAGTCGGTCGCCGGATCCGCGTCAACGCCGTCAGTCCGGGACCGATCGATACGCCGATTTTCGACCGGATGGGCGCCGCCGACGCGGCGAAAACCGAAATGAAAGACGGATTAGCCGCGCAGGTTCCGATGAAAAGATTGGGAACGATGGAGGAGGTCGCCAAAACCGTCGCCTTTTTAGCCTCGGACGACGCGACTTACATCACGGGCGTGGAAATTGACGTGGACGGCGGAATGGGTCAGCTTTGATGATTTTTTTCAAAGCCGGCAACAAATGGAATTTAACGGGTAAACAGTAAAAAAAATAAAAACAACCAGGAGAAAAAATGAGTAATTTTACAATTCCAGCAAAAGAAGAAGTTTCGGAAAACAATCAGGCGATTTTCGACAAATTGCAGGGCATGATCGGTTTCGTGCCGAATTTGTATGCGTATTACGCGCACAGCGAAACGGCTTTAAACGATTATTTGGCTCTGCAGAACCGCAAAAGCACGTTGCGCGGAAAAGAACGCGAGATCATTAATCTAGTCGTGAGCGAAGTCAACGGCTGCGAATATTGTCAGGCGGCGCACACGGTGTTCGGCAAAATGCAGGGCTTTTCGCCGGAGGAAATTTTGGAGATTCGCCGCGGCGAAATTTCCTTCGACGCAAAATTCGACGCGCTCGCCCGATTCGTCAAAGAAACGACCGTCAATCGCGGCAAACCGTCGGCTGAAGCAAAAGCGAATCTTTTCGCAGCGGGCTATACCGAAGCCAATTTAGTGGACATCGTGATGGTCATCGGCGACAAAACTATCAGCAACTACCTGCACGGCATCACGCAAATTGCGATTGACTGGGAAGCCGCCCCGAAATTGGAAGCGACTGCGGCAAATGCTTGATTATCAAACGGCGACGGATAAAAGGAAGTAACAAAGAACACTTCCTTTTATCTTTTAGGGGATGCGAAATTATGTTCGAGTTATTCAAATATTACGGACTTGACTGGATGGCGATGATACTGAGCGTCGCGGCAATGATTTTACTCGGCAACAAGATAAAATGGGGCTTTGTCTTCTTTCTGGTTGCCAATGTAACGTGGATTGTTTTGGCTGTTCTGATACTCAACAGTTGGGCTATCGCCATCGGAAATTCGATTTT
>JANOBZ010000107.1:0-16631 GCA_031411895.1 Acidobacteriota bacterium
GAAGCAGTGCCTCAAATTTGTTAAGTTGCTCAATGACAGATGACATAACGGGTTCGGTTTCCTATTCTGGAGATTGGTTGAAAGCCCATTATGTCATCTGTTGTCAACAATTACATCATTAACTTGGCGCGAATGGGGTACAGCCGAGATACGCGCAAATCGCCTATTAGTGTTGTACGTGTTTAACACTTTAGTGGCTTTTTAACTACTATAAATTGGGGTACCGTTAGCAATAGAATACAGAAAACAATGAATTTCAGTTGAAGTGCTTGAACCGGGGTATCGTTAGCAATGGAACAGAAAACAACGATCTTCGCTTAAAAGTGCTTAAATCTACGTAATGTTACGGTTTCCGCACCCAAATTCTTTCTAAACAACAAAATCACCAAAATATAAGGATTATGCCGCACTGGTGATTTACCAATCAGATACTTGAACAAAAATCTTATTTGTAATTTAAATTAAGCATAAAATGATATAAAAATATTGGTTCGCTGTTTCTCAAATGAGTCGTTTTCCCGATTTTTAATTCGGTGAATCTGTCATCAACCATTTCGAAGCTTATGAAGGGGTGCTCGTAAGCATGAATTTTTATAAACTCAACGTATTTTTCCCAGAGTGCGGCAAAGTTCTTCGCCTCGGCATAGATCAGGATAAAGTTTTGTTTGAGTCCGCTCGTGTCATACCTGAACAGTTTATCTATATGTAGCTCTAAGTACAGGACAAAATTAATATAAGTTCTTGATTTCCTTTGCTTTTCGCAAATCTTAAAGTGTTCCGAAACAATTGTTCCAAATGATCCAAACCAACTCGAAATATCGACTTAGCGCGGCGTCCGTGCTTTTTTGTAGCGATCGGTTTCGTCTGACGGATTTTCTCGCCCGCCAGCCACGACCAACAGATCGCTAAGGCTAGTAATCCGAGCAGTTTTTCCAATCGCTCCGACTCTTTTAGATGCTTTTCCTCCAAATCGAAGCCGCGCGACTTCAAACAGCCGAACAACGTTTCGATTTGCCACCTGCGCCGGTATTCTTCGATCATTTCCGACGACGGCTCGCTGCTGATGAGGATCAATAGTTCGCCGTCCGCTCGTTTGCGACCCGCCCGCGCAAACCCGGTATTTGCCCCATAGTTTTCGCCATCGTCGGCAAATCACCGCTTCGCCGACACGCGCCGTCTGCAATAATTTCCGCGCCTTCATCGCTTTGCCGTGCTTATCCGTCAAAGTGTGATTCGCCTTAATTCTTAATCGAAAGCCGATCTTTTCCTGCGTGAGAAACGCCACCCAGCGCTCGCTCGCAAATTCGCGATCGGCGCAGACATAACCGATGCTTTCGAGCGGGAAAAGCCGCAGATAAGCGCGCATTAGTTCTTCGCGTTCGCCGTCGTCCGAACAGCCTTTGCGTTTGAGAAATCGCCAGAGAATTGGAATCGCCACCTCATCGGAGACGATTGCGAGCGTCAAAACGTTGTGCCATACGGAGCCGAATTTCCATTCCGTCCGGTCGATCACCAGGATGAACGGCGGCGTTAATTTCATCAGTTTAACGAGTAGCCGCGCCAAGTCGGGAAACGGTAGCTCGAAAAACCGAAGAAAGCGTTGAATACGTTTATAGCTCGACGAAGGCTTCGCGGCGCTGCCAAAAACAGCGGACAGGCGCACGAGATTGACGCTTCGGGTTTGCGTCAAGGCAATTAAAAAGGCGGCTAAAAACTTGATTCTGGCTGTGTTCCAAGTTAAATTAGCGGCTAAGGTTCGTTCAAGCAGCGAACTATTAGTCATTGAGTTTGTTTTCCTTTCAATTTTGTTTGGCGATAAAATTAAAAGGCAAATTCAATGACTTTTCAAATTTCAAAGATCAATTACTAAATTTTTTGTCCTGTACTTAGCTGATAATATTTATCTTGTTCTAAGCGATTAGGTTACTGTTCCGTGCCACATTATCAAGGAATTACAATAAGTTATCTTTGAGTTCATTTTCTTTGTTATAATTATACTCTTAGAAACTATTTCGCGGAGAAAAACTTCTTGTTTGGAATTGTACGATTTAGGCAATACACTGCCTTTTTCGGTCGTATTCGACCGGGAGGACCCATTTCGAAGGCGTCATCTTCTAGGATGAGTTCGACGAGAAAATCAAATCGCTCCTAACGTCGTCAAACGTTAAACCGCCAGCATAAATGTCCTTGTTTTCAAGATTTCCGTCACAAATTTTCAGATTTCTCGACTAATGTTTTTCAGAAGTTGAAGGCGAAAAACCGTTTTGCTCCCGTTGCACGCCGCCGATAATTGCCCGCCGTGCTGGGCAACGATTTTATGAGCAATCGAGAGTCCGAGTCCAACGCCTTTTTCCTTCGTCGTAAAAAACGGATCGAAAATCTTGCCGGAGATTTTTTCGTCAATGCCGCTTCCGGTATCGCCAACTTCAACGACGCATAATTTATCTTCGCTCAAGGTGCGAAAAAACAATTTTCCGCCGTCCGGCATCGCCTGTAGAGAATTGATGGCGAGATTTAGCAAAACCTGCTTGATTTGTTCGCCGTCAATCGAAACTTTCGGCAAATTCTCTTGTAAATTTCTTTCAATCGAAACCGATTGAGCAGTTGCCTGATTTTCAACCAGCGAAACGACCGATTCGACTAATTTATTTACATCATTCTCTCCGACCGAAAGCGACGCCGGACGCGCAAACCGAAGAAATTCGCCGACGAGTTTGTCTAATCTTTCGACTTCTTTTTTGGCTAAATCCGCGAACTCGCGGCGCGGACTATCTTTGGCAAGTTCATCTTCGAGTATTTCAACCGCACCTTTAATTGCTGCGAGCGGATTGCGGACTTCGTGGACGATTCCGGCGGACAGCTCTCCCAAAGATGAAAGTTTTTCGGCTTGGAGAAGCTGCTCGAAAGTTTTTTGCAGCTCCTCGTAGGCTTTCTGACGTTCTTCGGCATTACGTTCGGCTTTTTCTCGTGCTAGTTTGAGCCTGTCGCCTAGTGCGCCCATCACGCCGCCGACAAGATTAAAAATAACGATTTCAGCGTATTGATTAATGGAGTAATCGAAATGCCCGTGCTGCCAGTGGAGAAAAATATGCGGCGAATAAACAACGGTCGTAAAAATCGAAGCGGCAAGACCGCCGCGCAGTCCGAAAAGCAAAGCGGCAGCAATGATCGGAATGTAATAAAGCCGCTGATAGATCTCGTGCCAGACGACCTGATCGAGCGGCGTGAGAAAATGCAGAACCGTAATCAAAATGATTACCAAACCAATTATCGCTTGCGGCAAAAAGCGTTTCATCAACGACTATTATACGCAAATCTAATGGTTTTTTTATTCTTTTGTAATCTCTGTCGAATCGCCCGTCTGATGGTCGGTTATTTGAAAGCGCAAAAACTCGTGAACCGCTGCCAGAGCCTCTGGATTATCCGTTTTAATGCGAACTCGTCCGCCGTTTTCGATATCGGCAAAAGTGTAACCGACTTCAGTTTGCATTTTCTGCAAAACCGAAACGCCGGGCGGCACTTTTCCGTGCGTGAGCACGGGAGCGTCGAAATTTCCACCCGCGAACATCTGCGCGATGTGTCCGAGATGTTTTCTAATCTGATCGCGGCTTTCTGTATCACTCGGGCTGTTTGCCGTCACTTCGATCGCGCCGCCGTCCGCGAAGAGGCGAAAATGATGAGTGGTTTTTTCATGCGAAAAGCCCATCGTCTTATCGCCCTGCTCGTTGACCGTTTTTAAATGCGAATCGTGATTCATTTGCGAATGATCCGCCGTTTTGTTACACGCCGTCACCGAAAATGCTATTGACAGCAGTAAAGCCAGCCGGAAATAGTTGTTCATCATCTTATTATTTTCCTTTTTTGTCTTTTCGGCGAAGATTTTCCCCAAACGACTTTTTTCGATTTTCCAGCCCGTTTTGCGACGAAGCCGCTAAATCTTCGAATAAACGCGCCTGCTCTTTTCCCGAAACCTTCCCGAGTTTTTCATTCCAACCGCCAACCAACTTTTCAAGGTCGTCGCGCAGTATTTCCATTTCGGAAATTCGTTTTCCGACATCTTCCAATTTTGCGACGGCTAGCGAATAAACTTCGCGGCAAGGCGCATTTCCGCGTTCCCGTTCGGCGAAGACTCGTGCAATTTCATCAAGCGTAAAACCAACCGATAATGCGCGGCGAATCAATTTCACGCGCTCAATAACTTCAAAAGAAAAGCGCCGATAACCCTTTGGAGAACGAACCGGGTACGGAAGAACGCCTTTCCGTTCATAATGCCGGAGAGTATCGCGGCTGACCCCGATTAGATCGGCTAATTCGCCGATCAGCAAAAAATCTTTTTCGTTTTCTAAGTAGGTCACAAAATACAGTATAAAGGTTGGAACCGATTCTAAGGTCAAGCCCAAAAATCAGACTGAGAAGTTATTTTTCCGCTTCGCCCAAACCGAACTTCTGCATTCGATAAATCAACGCGCTGCGGGTGATGCCCAAATAACGCGCCGTCTGCGATTGGTTGCCGTCGAAACGCTTTAAGGCTTCGCGGATGATTTCGCATTCTACTTTTTCCAGTTCGATCGGTTCGGCAGGCAGGGAAAACCAGAGATTTTCCGAAGTTGTCGTCGTATCTTTAATGTTTTCGGGAACGTCGGCGAGAGACAGAGTTTCGTCGTCGGACAATACTATCATTCTTTCGACGATGTTTTCGAGCTCGCGGACATTGCCCATCCAGGCGTAACTATAAAACGCGGCGAAAACTTCGCGCTCGATTTTCGGCTGATTGATCTTATGTTTGGCGGACGATTTTTTAAGAAAATGTTCGGTTAAAAGCGGAATGTCATCACGCCGTTCGCGCAAGGGGGGCAGGCGCACGGGAACGACCGCCAGACGGTAATACAAATCTTCCCGGAAATTGTTTTCTTTGATTAAATCCGCGAGATTCTCATTCGTCGCGGCGACTATGCGAACGTCGATCTTGCGCGGCGTGTTTTCGCCGAGTCTCGTGATTTCCTGCTCCTGAAGCACGCGCAACAGCCGGGTCTGCAAAGCGAGCGGCATCGCTCCGATTTCGTCCAAGAAAAGCGTGCCGCCATTCGCTTCTTCAAATTTTCCTTTCGATTCGAAATTCGCGCCCGTGAACGCGCCGCGTTTGTAGCCGAACAATTCGGCTTCGATGAGGTTTTCCGGAATTGACGCGCAGTTGACCGCAATAAACGCCTTGTCGCGCCTTGCGCCGGAAAAATGAATGCCTTTGGCGATCAGCTCTTTTCCTGTGCCGCTCTCGCCTTCAATTAAAACCGTCACGTCCGTTTTGGAAACGCGCTCGACGGTTTCCAGAACCTTCCGCATTTTTTCGGACGTGCCGACGACATTTTCGAGCCGAAAATCTTCGTGAACCAGGCGGCGCAAGCGACGGTTTTCCGCTAAAATCGCGCCGTATTTCAAAGCCCGTTCAACCGTCATCAAAATCGCCTGCCGGTCGAACGGTTTGGAGATAAAATCGAACGCTCCGGAGCGCATCGCCTGGACGGCAGTTTCGACATCGCCGAAGGCGGTTATGACGATGATCGGCGTTTCGCTGCGGATCGCGCCCGCCCTTTGAATAAAATCCAAACCGGAAAGCTGCGGCATCCGCCAGTCGGTAACCACGCAATCGAAATCGTCGCCGGAAAACATTTCCAAAGCCTGTGCGCCGTTTGATACCGCGACAACCTCGAAACCAGCTTCCTGAAGCTGAAATTCCAGCACACGGCGCAGAGAATCGTCGTCGTCGGCAAGTAAGATTTTTGTTTTTTCTGCTTTCACCTTGTTTTGCTTACGCTGCCCGTTTGGTCGCCTTCAGTAATCTTATCGTGCCGAACAGAGAGTTGAAATGAGTCGTTCCCTTAACTTCTTGAAAACCTGTTTCGGTAACCAGGGACGGCAATGCTCCTTTGAAATTATCGGTCGTCGTGTCCGCGCCGTCGAGCAAAACGATGCCGCGCGAAACTATTTTCATCAGAAAATTTGATGGCAAGCCCCAATCGGCAATATGCAGTTCGCCGTTTGGTTTCAGCACGCGCCGAACTTCGCCGAAAGTCTTTAACTTATCGTCCCGCGTCAGATGATGAAAAAACAGACTTGAAACTACGCGCTCAAAAGATTCGTCCGCGTAAGGCAATTCAGACGATAGCCCTTCATCAAATAGCATATCAATGCCTTTCTTAGCGGCTTTTCTTTCGGCAATCGCCAGAATTTTCGCGTCGCCGTCAATACCTGTGACTTCCGTTTTCGGATGCGCTTTTTTGATTAAAACGGCGAGCGTTCCCGTTCCGCAAGCTAAATCCAAAACGCGCTGACCGTCCGAGAAACTCGCCTGTTCGATCAGAGCCTTTTTGAATTTCTTTTCGCGCACGGTCATCCGCACGACCAAATCGTAAAGCGGTGTCAGCACGTCAAAGCCCAAAGCCGGAATATATTTTGCATCTTTCATTCTTTAATTACCCGTTTTGCCACGCTTGAAGCTGCAAAACAAAAAATTCTGCGTCGTGCCGAAAGGCGTTTGGTGGTCTTCGGTAATGCACTCGATTTTTTCAAAACCGCCGCCGAGTTGCGCTTGCAGTTCGCTTTCGCTGTATTGTCTGATATTCAGTCCGCTGCATTTTTTAGGTCCCGCGTCGGAAAAAGTTCCGATGGTCAAAAATCCGGCGACCGCTTTTTTCGCCAAACTTAGGTAAGCCGCAATTTCTTCGGTCGTGGTCAAAAAATGAAACGTCGCGCGGTCATGCCAAACGTCAAAAACGACTTCTGGTTCGTAATCGGTTACGTCCGAAACAACCCAATTTACCTTTTTCGCTTTTTCACCGAGCCGTTTTTTAGCTCTTTCCAAAGCTTTCGCGGAAATATCCAGAACCGTTACGTTTTCAAAGCCTTCGTCGAGCAGAAAATCGACGAGGCGGCTGTCTCCGCCGCCCACGTCAATAATTTTTGCCGATTTAGGTAATTTGAAGCTGTGAATAAAATCAAGTGAAGTCTGCGGAACACCTTGCGTCCAGCTTACTTCATCCGGCTGCTTGGTTTCATAAACCTTTTCCCAATGTTTTTTTGTTTTGTTTTTCATCGTTAATTTTACGACTCGACAATCAATTTTCCGCGCAGCATATTCATTCCGCAGGCAAAAGTAAATTCTCCGCTCTTTTCGGGCGTAAATTCGATCGGCGTTGTCTTGAAAGCGGGCAAATCCCGCGCAATGCCGAAATCGCCGAAAACGATTTGTTCGCTGCACGAAGAAGTTTCGTCGCGGTAAAAATTGAGCCGCACGGGAATGTCTTTTTTGACGACGATCACGTCGGGCGAATATCCGCCCTTGACCGTCACGTTTATTTCCTGCGCGCCGGATTCTGAAATTTCGGCGGAAACTTTTTCGCGCTCGCCGAAAAAATACCAGAGCGTCAAAGCGATTAATCCGAGACCGCCGATAATTACTATAATTTCCATCGTGTCCATAATTTTCAACCTCCCTGTCAATTTGATTTGGGCGCGGAGAACGAGCGCAGACGCAGACTGTTCGCCACGACCGAAACGCTCGACAGACTCATCGCCGCCGAAGCCATGATCGGCGACAAAAGCCATCCCGTCAGCGGATAAAGCAAACCCGCCGCGATCGGAATCCCGATAACGTTGTAAATAAACGCCCAGAAAAGATTTTGTTTGACCGAGCGGATCGTCGATTTCGATAATGCGATCGCCGTCACGACGCCGCGCAGATCGCCTTTGATGAGCGTGATGTCGCTCGCTTCGATCGCAACGTCCGTGCCGGTTCCGATGGCAATGCCGACATCGGCTTGAGCGAGCGCGGGCGCGTCGTTGATGCCGTCTCCGACCATTCCGACGATTTTTCTTTCGGCTTGCAGACGCTTGATTTCGCCCGATTTTCCTTCGGGCAGAACTTCCGCCAAAACTCGCGCGATGCCGACTTGTTTGGCGACCGCTTCTGCCGTTCGTTTGTTGTCGCCGGTCATCATCACGACTTCGAGACCGAGATTTTGCAGGGCGCGAATCGCTTCTTTCGATTCCGGCTTGATCGTGTCGGCAACCGCGACGATACCGGCAAATTTTCCGTCGATCGCCGCAAACATCGGCGTTTTTCCTTCCCCGGCTAATTTCTCGACTGTGCTTTCGGCACCGTTCAATTCGATTTTTCGCTCGTTCATCAAGCGAAGATTTCCGAGCAGCAAATCTTTGCCCGAAATTCGCGCCTCGACGCCGCGACCTTCAATCGCATTGAAACTTTCCGTCTTCTCGAACGCTAAACTTCGCTTTTCCGCGCCGCGCACGATTGCCGAAGCCAGCGGATGCTCGCTCTGTTTTTCCGCCGATGCGACGATTTTGAGAAATTCGTTTTCGCTCCAGCCGTTTGATACGACGACATCGGTTAATTCGGGTTCGCCGCGGGTGATCGTTCCGGTCTTGTCCAGAACAATCGTATTTAATTTATGCGCCGTTTCCAGGGAATCGCCGCCTTTGATTAAAATGCCGTGTTCCGCTCCTCTGCCGGTTCCGACCATAATTGCAGTCGGCGTGGCGAGTCCCAGGGCGCACGGGCAGGCGATAATCAAAACCGATACGAAATTAACGAGCGCCATCGTAAACCGGACTTCGGGCGAAGCCGCGACGAACCAGACGATAAAAGTCGCGATCGAAATACAGATCACGATCGGCGTAAAAATGCCGCTGATCGTGTCCGCTAATTTCGCGATCGGCGGTTTCGAGCCTTGCGCGTCCTGCACGAGCCTGACTATTTGCTGCAGAGCCGTGTCTTTGCCGACCTTCGTTGCCTTGAAGGAAAACGCCCCCGTTTTGTTGATCGTCGCGCCGAATACCTCGTCGCCCGTTTTCTTTTCGACCGGAATAGATTCGCCCGTCAGCATTGATTCGTCAACCGCTGAACTGCCTTCGACCAAAACGCCGTCAACCGGAATTTTCTCGCCCGGACGCACCAAAATAATATCGTCCGGCACGACTTCCTCGGTTTCGATTTCGATTTCCTTGCCGTCGCGGATGACCGTTGCGGTTTTTGCCTGCAAACCGATGAGCTTCTTTATCGCCGCGCCGGTTTGCCCCTTTGCCCTGGCTTCGAGCATCCTGCCCAAAAGAATCAGAGCAATAATGACGCTCGCCGCTTCAAAATAAACCGGAATACTCGGAGTCTGCTCCATTCCGGGCATATTCATTGTTTGTGAAGTCGCACCCGCAAAGAATGAAGGGAAAACGGTCGCCAAAACCGAATAAATAAACGCCGCGCCCGTGCCGACGGCGATGAGCGTGTTCATATCCGCCGCCCGATGCCGGAAAGCCGCCCACGCGCCGCGATAAAACTGCGCTCCGCAATAGAAAACGACCGGAATCGTCAGAATGAGCTGGAGCCAGTTGACGCCCGCAAAATTCAAAAATTCAATCCGCCCGTGCGACATCGCAATCACTAAAACAGGCAGCGATAGAACGGCGGCGATCCAGAATTTTTTTTGGAGTTCGGCGTATTCTTCGGCATGCGCGTGTTCGAGCGAATCTTCCGCGGAGGCACTGTTTCCCGAAACTTCGCGCACACGGTAGCCGAAATCTTCGATCGCCGCACGGATCTGTTTTGTATCGGCATTGTTCGGCAGATACTCGACCGTAACCTTCATCGTCGCCAAATTAAAATCAGCCCTGACCACGCCGCGCTGTTTCGAGAGATGATTTTCAAGCTGCGAGCCTGAACCCGACGGACGCGCGGAGTCGTCGACGACGAATTCGGCGCGCGCCGTTCCCGCCGTGTTGTAACCCGTATCTTTGACGGTTTGGACGAGCGCGGCGACATTCGTTTTTTCGGGATTGTAATTGACCGTCGCGCGGGCAGTCGCAAAATTGACTGAGCAAGCGTCAACTCCCGTTTGCCGTTTTAACTGCTTTTCGATGCGGTTGGCACACGCCGCGCAGGTCATTCCCGTAATCGGCAGATCTACCCGCTCGCCCGCGCCGTTCGGCAAAGAATGATTATTGTGAGAGCCGTCCGTCGCCTGTATGGTCGTCAAACCGTTATTCGCGCCGTTAGTTTCAGTTTCCGGCTTGTTTTCTTCCGGCTTGAAATATTTTTCTGGCGCGCCGTCGAATTTTTCCTGACACGCGGGCGAACAAAAATAGACGGTTTCGCCGTTATATTCGCTTCGTCCGGCGGCTGTTTCAAGATTAATTTCCATTCCGCAGACCGGATCGATCGTTTTCGTCTGTATCATAACTTTCCCTCGTCCCGTTGTTCGTTTCCGCCGAACAAATCTTTCGGCGGAAACGGATTTAATCGCATCAGCCTCTACTTTTTACTCGGCTGAATAACCGGCGCGGTCGAGCACTTCCACGATTTTCTCGCGCGAAACCTCCGCGCTGTGATTGACCGTGACCTTTTTACCCGCCACGTCCACTTCGACGCCCGATACGCCTTCGACGCCGCCGAACGCTTTTTTAATCGAATTCGCGCACCCGCCGCAGACGATTTCCGGCGCGCTGACGGTCGTCGTTTGATTGTTGTTTGTCGTTTCGTTCATTTCCTTTTTACTCCTTGTAATGTTTATCGCTTGATTCGTGCCGCAGCATCCGCACGAAGCTTCCGGATTCGTGCTTTTTTCGCTAATCGGCAAACTTTCTAACCTTGCCCCTGTCGGGTATTCAAATTGATTCATTTTTATAATCTCCTTCTCAAAAATCCTTTTACCGGATCACAAGTTTAAGTCTAAACCCTGTAGTCGAGTAAAGAGTCAAGCGTTAATTTTCAAAAACCGTAAATATTTTTCAGCCTCCGATTTTTTGCCGCTTTTTCGGTGAAATTTTGGAAGAATCGGACGGCGAATTTTCCATCTCCGTCGCTTCGATCAAACCGCAGACATGACCCGGAGCGCGTCCCACCTCATCCCATTCTTCGAGCGTTTTCGCAAGTTCCCGGCGGTAACGCTGCATTTCGCGCATTTTTTCGTCGAGTTCCTCGAGCCGCAGGCGGACAATTTCGCGCACTTCGTCGCAGGGACTCGCGCCGCTCTGAGCATCGCGGATAATCTTTTTGATTTCTTCGAGCGAAAAACCGAGCGTCTGCGCCTTTTTGATAAACGCGAGGCGTTCCAAAACGCCCTCGTCATACATTCGATAACCGCTGTTTGTACGCGCCGGCGTTCCGAGAAGTCCGCTGCGTTCATAAAATCTGAGAGCCTCGATGCCGATGCCCGACGCTTGCGAAACTTCGCCGATTTTCATCGAAGTCCGCCGCGCCATCGCCCGTCCAAAATCATCATCGTTTTCCGTGTTCGCCGTCTTTGTCGCTTTTAATCTCATTTTTTTCGTTTCCGTCCTTCTCATCACACTTTGTGAATTGCCTAACAGTATAATGATAAACCCTGTAGTCGTGTATAGAGTCAAAAGAAAAAAGCGAACAATTGAGAAACTGCTTGTCCGGATGATTTAATTTATCTTTCATTTTCTGAGTTTCTGCTTACTGCACCTCGTCGATTTCGCCGCATAGTTGCTTGATTTCCGGGTCGCAGGCTCATCAGAAAAAAAGCAGGTAATAACTCTCAGTCCCGTTTTTGCGTTTCATATTTTCATGTTCATTTTTCAAAGTCGGCTCGGATAATAGAAAAGAGGCGAAAATCGAACAATGATTGCCGTTTTTCGCCCGCTGATTGAATAAAAGATTTAGGTTATTGCCGACATTTAATCAGCCCTTTGCCGGCATGATTCGATGCATTACTCAGAAATTTGTCCAGAACTTTTCAGACATTTCAGTTTTTCGGCGTTGGGGTTGGTGACGGCGCACGGCGCGGCGCGCTCGAATGCCAATGAACGATTTGCCAGCGTCCGCCGCGCATTTCTAAAACGGAGGTTCCCAAACCGCCGCTTTGAATTTTTCGCGTTTCGACGTCGGCGGAAAGAGAATATTTGAAAGTCGCCCAAGCCGTCTTACCGTCGACCTTTACTTTCAAATCGGAAAAAGCATATTTCGTGTTCTTAAACTCTTTAAGTTCCGGCGCAAGATGATTGTTGCGGTAATCAGTCCAGCCGTAATTGGCGTGTCCGCTTTCAAAAACCGTGACGTCTTCGCTGTTCGCCCAAATTTTATCGAGCGCGGCTAAATCGCCTTTTTCGACCGCCTGCGCTTCACTGGTCAAAACGTCTGTGACGGCTTTGACTTCATTGGATTGTGCCGAAACCTGCGCGTAAAAGTTAAAGCCGCCAATTGCCGCCACAAGCGCAAATGCAAGTACAACAATTGAAATTTTTCCTGAAACAATTTTTTTTATCATGATCCGAAATTCCTCCTCTTCATTCTCGAAATTAAACGCCTTTGAACTTCAGAGTCAGCCAAATCGCCAGCGGCACCAGTAAAGTTAATTGAACAAACGGTAATAATCCGACTCCGACGATCGGCACAATCAGCATCGCCTGGTTGTATCTCCAAAGCTCAAACCGGAATGCAAACCATTCAAAAAAGGTGGCGCATAAAGCCCCGAACAATGCGGCTAACAGGTAAAATAAAAACGGATTCGACAATTTAATTCTGCTCAATATCCCGTAAATTCCGATTGTTATTGCTGCGTCAATTACCGATGCCAGCGTGCAAAAGAGAATAACTTTCAGACGGCTTTCTTCCGGTTTTATTTCAAACGCGAACATTTGAGCCATTTCCCAGATCCAATTCAATCCAAAAGAAGTTATCGCCATAAGCGGATAAAATTTTTCGGCTATCTTTTGCATCTTTTATTTCCAGACAACGCCCGGTTATCGCCAAACAATTTAATCGCTCAAAACCGGTTTTTTAGTATCAGGCGCAAACGGCGGCGCACCTTCATCCTGCGGCTCTTGCGGTTTGCCCCATTCACTTTCGCCCAGCGATTTTCCTTCACGTTCGGCGATGATGCGGTCGGCGATGGGTTTTCCGAATTTATAAAACACCGCCGGAGTGACCAATTGGTCAAGCAAAGTCGAAGTCAAAATGCCGCCCAGCACGACGACCGCGAGCGGATGCAGAATTTCCTTGCCGGGCGCGTCCGCCGCAATCACCAGCGGCAGCAGGGAAAGTCCGGCGGTTAAAGCCGTCATCATCACCGGAACGAGTCTTTCGAGCGAGCCGCGAACGATCATCTCTTCGGTAAAATTTTCGCCTTCCTCGCGCATCAGGTGAATGTAATGCGAAATCATCATAATCCCGTTGCGCGACGTGATGCCGACGAGCGAAATAAAGCCGACCAGGGTCGCAATCGAAAACACGCCGCCGGTGAGCAGCATCGCGACAACGGCGCCGATCAGCGCGAGCGGAATGTTGAGCATCACCTGAAGCGAAGCCCGCCAATCGCCGAGAGCTTTTATCAAGAGGAAGAAAATGGCGACGAGCGAAAAAATCGAAAGGTACGAAAGCGTTCTCGTGGCTTCCTGCGAAGCCTGAAACTGACCGCCGAATTCGACGAAGTAACCGGGCGGCAAATTGACCTGAGCCGCGACCTGCCGCTGCATATCCTGAACGACCGAACCCAGATCGCGCCCGCCCGTATTTGCCGATACGACGATCCGGCGTTTGGTGTTTTCTCTTAAAATCTGATTCGGTCCCGGCAGATTTTCAATCGCGGCAACCGCCGAAATCGGAATTTGCGCTCCGTTCGGCGTGTCGACGGTAACATTTTTGAGTGCGTCCAGACTGTTTCTGGAAGCGTCCTCGAAACGGACGACAACATCGTAACGCCGCGCCCCTTCGATAGCCTGCGAAACCGTGCGCCCGTTGAGAGCCGTTTCGAGCGTGTCGGTAATTTCGCCCGGCGACAAACCGTATTGGGCGGCTTTTGCGCGGTCAACATTGAAACGCACTTGCGGGATCAAAACCTGTCTTTCAATCTGTACGTCGGTCGCGCCTTCAACGCCCGCCATCACGTTGCGAAGTTCTTCCGCCTTCGAGCGCAGCGTTGCCAAATCATCGCCGAATAATTTCACCGCGATTTGCGCCCGCACGCCCGACTGCAGATGATCCAGGCGATGCGAAATCGGCTGCCCGACGTTCAGATTGACTCCCGGAATAACGGCAAGCTTCTCCCGAATCGAGGCTAATATTTCTTCGCGCGAACGGTCCGACTCTTTCAGGTCGACGTCTATTTCCGTGTAATGAACGCCTTCAGCGTGTTCATCGAGTTCGGCGCGTCCCGTGCGCCGTCCGGTCGAAACGACTTCCGGCACTTCCAAAATCAGTTTTTCGCCGATCGCGCCGATGCGGTTCGATTCAGCGAGCGACGTGCCCGGCTGCGCCTGAATGTTGATGGTCAACGTGCCTTCGTTAAATTCGGGTAGAAAAGACGTGCCGACGAACGGAAGCGTCGCCATCGTCAGTACGAATAAAATAGCAGCGCCCGCCATCACTTTATACGGGTGGCGGAGCGTCCAGTGCAGTAATCGCTCGTCCCATTTTTTGAGCCGCCGCACGAGAAAACTGTCTTCTTCGGAATGCCCGTCGTGCGCGTTTTCGTTTGAAATTTCGCCGGTTTCTTCAACCGGATCATTTTTTGAGAATCGCGCCTTGAATTTGGCAAACCAAACCGAAACGAATGATTTCCGCATTCCAGTTTTGCCGAACAGTTTCGGCAAAAGATAAGAAGCCATCACGGGCGTAATCGTCAGGCTGACGAAAAGCGAAGCGATGAGCGCGGTGATGTAGGCGAGCCCGAGCGGCGCGAGCAGCCTGCCTTCCACGCCCGTCAGCATAAACAGCGGCAGAAAGACGAGCGCGACGATAATCGTCGCATAAACGATTGACGAACGTATTTCGAGCGAAGCGTGATAAATGATTTCGAGCGACGGGCGCGGGTTCGGCAAGGCGGCGTTTTCCCGAAGCCTACGGAAAATATTTTCGATGTCGACAATCGCATCGTCGACCAGTTCGCCGATAGCAACCGCCAAGCCGCCCAAAGTCATCGTATTGATCGAAATTCCAAAAGCCCATAGAACCAAAAAAGTTACGACGAAAGAAAGCGGAATCGCCGTGACGGTGATAAACGTCGTCCGGAAATTCAAGAGAAACAAAAACAGCACGATCGTGACCAGAATCGCTCCGTCGCGCAAGGCTTCGACGACGTTATCGATCGAATTATTGATAAAATTCGCCTGCCGGAAAAGCCTGGTGTTGATTTCGATGTCGACGGGCAGTGTCGTTTGCAGTTCGCGCATCGCCGCATCAACCTTTTCGGTCAAATCAACCGTGTCTGCGCCGGGTTGTTTCTGCACCGACATAATCACGGCGGGCAAACCGTTCGCGCCGGCGTCGCCGCGTTTGATTCTGGCTCCGAATTCTACGTTCGCAACATCGCCGAGCCGGATTGCCGTGTTGTTGCGGTAAGCGACGACCGTATTTTTCAATTCGTCGATCGAATAAAATCTGCCCAAATTGCGGACGAGATATTCCTGCGACTGCGCGTCGACAAAACCGCCGGTCGAGTTGGCGTTCGATTTTTTGAGCGCCGACGCCACGTCTTCGATCGTCACGCCGAACTGCTTGAGTTTTTCGGGTGAAACCAGAGCCTGATACTGTTTCACGCCGCCGCCGATCGGGATGACCTGCGAAATTCCGGCGATCGTCAAAAGGCGCGGGCGAATCGTCCAATCAGCCAGAGTCCGCACATCGAGCGGGTTGGTTTTTCCGTCTTTGCTGGTTACGGAAATCAGCATAATCTCGCCCATAATCGAAGAAATCGGCGCGAGAAAGGGCGAAACGCCTTCGGGAAGCTGCTCGCGGGCTTCGGTCAATTTTTCGGCGACGAGCTGGCGGTTGCGGTAAATGTCCGTTCCCCAATCGAATTCGACATAGACGATCGACAAACCGATGCCGCTTTGCGAACGCACGCGGGTGACGCCCGGAACGCCGTTCATGACGGTTTCGATCGGATAGGAAACCTGCGTTTCGACTTCTTCGGGCGCGAGTCCCTCGGCTTCGGTCAGAATCGTAATCGTCGGTTTGTTGAGGTCCGGGAAAACATCGACCGGCAGGTTAAACGCGACATAGCTGCCCCAAACGAGCAGCAGAGCCGAGATCGCGATGACGATCAGCCGATTTTGTAATGCCCATTTGATAATTGCGTTCATTCGTTTATTTTTTCTTAAAACTTGCGATATACGCGTAGCGTCGCCCGACTGTCGAAACGTTCAGCTCGCCCGCGCCCTGCGCTTTTAATGCGTTGAGAAAATCCAAAAATTCCCGCCGCGCATAAGCTTTGAAAAGTCCGAGCCACCACCTGTAAACCCGGTTGAACCACGCGGGCAATATCGCACCGTCCCAAAAATCGAGAATGTATAAATCGCCGTTCGGCTTTAAGTTGGCAAGCGTGTTTTCAAGCGCCTCGCGCCATTGCGGAAACATCGAAAGCGAATAGGAAATGAAAATCTTGTCGAACGGCTCGTTCTGTCCGAAAGTTTTTTGATAGCTGAACTCTTCCGCCAAGCACTGCTGCAAGACGAGTTTTTGCAAATCCCGGGCGTCTATTTTTGCCGCCGCGGTTTTTAACATTTCGTCAGAAGCATCGAGTCCGTAAATTCTCGCCGCAGGCTGAATCCGCGCGAGGTTGAGCAAATTTCTGCCCGTGCCGCAGCCTACTTCCAAAACCCGC
>JANOBZ010000108.1:0-114725 GCA_031411895.1 Acidobacteriota bacterium
CTTGAAATTTCCCGCAAAGGCGCAAAGCTCGCTAAGAGAGAAAACCAATCCTAAAAATTTATGGTTTGAATCCGCGAAATCCGCGTTTATCTGCGGCTAAATTATTTCTATCTGTTCACTACTTTAAATTTTTATCGCCTTTCTCAGTCACCTTTTCGTTTTCGATCGTCACGTCTATGTAGCTCGAAAAATTGTCGTTCGACCATTTGTAGATATACTTTGTTCTGCCGTTGGTAATGTTCGTGCCGACGAGCATTCCCTGATCGCCGACCAGTTTTTCGACTTCTTCGAGCGTCATCCCGACCTTGATCTTTTCGAACGTCGCTTTATTGATACTTGCCGTCGCCGTTTTTTCTGATCGGGGCGTCGAATATTCCATATCGCCGTCAAAATCGCCGTCATAACGCCGGTCGGCGTCGGACATCGGCGAAGCTTTGACAATCGGCGTCGCGGTCGGCATCGCGGCTTCCTTTTTCGCGATCGTCGGCTCGGTTGTCTGCCTTGATTCCGCACGAGTCGAACAACCCGCTGAAATGCCTGCCGCCGCCAGTAATATAAATCCTAAAATATGTATCTTGCTGCTTTTGTTTATTAAATTAATCATGATGCCTAACTTTTCCTCAAATAAATTTCCCTCTCCTTTCTGCAAGCGATGTATAAAATTTACTAAAGAAAAATCGGCATTACACTACCTGTTTAGATAGTTAAATAATTGTTAATTGTTAATTGTTAATTGTTAATTGTTAATTTCAATATTTCTTTAATTAATCATTAACCATTATTCCTTGTCTTCTTTGACATTTTCTTCGGCGATGGCGTAGAGTGCGGATTTTACTTGAAACGGGGTCAGGTTCGGGTAGGTTTCGAGCAGAAGCGCGATGATGCCGACGATGTGCGGGCAGGCAAAACTGTTGCCGGTCAGGCTTTTATAACCGCCGCCGAGCCATGCCGTGCGGACATTGACGCCAGGCGCGGTCAGTTCGATGACTTCGCCGTAGCGAAAGCCGAAATGAAACGGGTCGGTTTCTGTCGATTTGGAAACCGAGATCAAACTCGACGAAAAGACGGACGGAAAAGACGGCTGCGGCAGATTATTTGCCGCGGCGACGACGATGCAGCCCGCTTGATAAGCGCGGTCGAGCAGATCATGGAGCGGCGCGAAAAACTGCGGTTTGGTCGTGCCGAGACTCAGATTTATCAGGCGATAACGTTTTTTGATCGCGTATTCGAGACCGGCGAGAAAGCTCTGTCCGTCGCCAAGTCCGCCCGCGCCGAGCACGCGGATGCTGTGAAAACGCGCGTCGGGCGCGATGCGCGCGATGATTCCCGCACAAGCGGTGCCGTGTCCGGCGGAATCGCCCGTTTCCGAAGGCACAAAAAGAACGCGCTTGTTTTCGCTGCGGGCTTCGACCGATTCGAGAACCTTGTCCTGCAAATCCGGGTGCGTGTGGTCAATCCCGCTATCAATAATAGCCACACTGACATCTTTACCCGTGCGCAGTTTCCAGCCGTCGTCGATCTGAAAATACGTCGAGATTGTTCCGAATTTACCTGTTTCGTAACCCGTTACCGATGTCATAAATACTTTAGGTTTTCGGTCTTAAGTCTTTGGTCTTTGCATTAAATTTTTACAAAGACCAAAGACCAAAGACAAAAGTCCGGTTTATTAATAGCTCAAAAAACTCGTCTCACTCTTACTGTCCGAAAACTTCACGATCGCTTCGAGAACTTCGCGGCACATTTCGCGTTCGGCTTCGCCGCGCGACGCCATTTCGCGAATTAAAATCGCCAGATCGAGCATTTCCTTGTGTTCCGCCGCGCTGCGCAGATCGCGCAGCCATTGCCGGACTTCGGAAAACTGTGCCGCATGTTCGTTTTCGAGCATCATCTTATTGCCCAACTCACAAAAAAGCTTCGCCGACTCATACGCGTTGACCAGAGACGCGACCGCTTCGGCAAAGAGCGCGGCTTTGTCCATCTCGCGCGGCGTAAAAGCCTCGAACGGCGGATCGCCGACGCGGTTGATGTATTCGAGTACGCCGATCACTTCGCCGTTGTGCCGCAAAGGCGTTGCGAGAATCGTCTGCGTCGAAAAACCGGTCTGTTTATCAACCTCGGCGTAAAACGTTTCTTCCTCGCCCGCGTCGGCGACCGCCATCGGCTGTCCCGAAGAAAAAACGAATCCGGCGATTCCCTTGCCGGACGGCACACGAAGATTTTTTAACCGGTCGGCGACCTTGCCGATTGCCGATAAAAACCGTAAATCTCCTTCGCCGCCTTCGCGAATTAAAACCGATGCTTCCTCGGAATTCATCTCGGAAGCCGTGACCCTTAAAAGATTTTCGATCGAAGCCGTTAAAGGTTCGGTCAGAGCGTTTGCCACATCAATTGTTTCGATCAGATTTCGAAACTTTTTCTCAAAATTGTTTTCGGCTGTCTCGGACATATTAAGATTTTTACTTAAAACGCGGAATGAAGCAAATTGAGTTCGGTGGTCGGTGGTCGGTGGTCGGTAGTCAGTTTTTGGTCTTTGGTTTGCGGTCTTTGGTTTTTGAATTTTATTTCCGACCACCGACCACCGACCACCGACCACTTTTCTCTGGAAACTGTCCTCGATTAGAACTTTCCTGTTGGCATATAAAATTTAATTTCTGGCTTTGAGCGCGCTTTTCGCTTGCGTTTGCTGCGGATATTTTTGTAACATTCGCGCTAACGTTTAATTTATTCGAAGCGCGCGTTTGAACGCCTTTTGAGGTCTTTCGGGCTATGAGGAGAGTTGTTTCACTACTGTTGATCTTGTCTTTCGCGTTTGTTGTCGCGCTTCCGCAGGCGAAGCAAAAAAGCGCTTCGCCGTTTGACGAAGTCGAGCCGTTCCGAATTAAAGAAGGTTCGTCGTTTTCCGCTTCGACGACGAATCCGAACCGGAACAAAGCTTCAACGCCGCAGATTCCGAACGAAAATATTTCCCGCGATTTTTCGGAAGCGCTCGAAATCATCCGTAAAAATTACGTTGACGGCAAAAACGCCGATTACAATCAATTGACGAAATCGGCGATCGATTCAATGCTTCACGCGCTCGACCCGCATTCCAATTATTACGACGCCTCGGAATACCAGGAACTTTTGACCGATCAGCAGAGCGAATATTTCGGCATCGGCGCGACGATCGCCAACTATGAAAAGAACGGCGAGACAAGCACTTACGTGATCGCGACTTTTCCCGATTCGCCCGCTTTTCGCGCCGGACTTCGGTTCGGCGACAAAATTCTCGCGGTCAACGGCGAAAATATGATCAACAAAAATTCGTCCGTCGTGCGCGATAAAGTGCGCGGCAAAAAAGGCACGCTCGCGCGGATTTTAGTCGAGCGCGGCGATACGCGGCGGCAGGAAACCGTCGAAATCCGCCGCAATCGCGTTCCGCAGCCGACGATTCCCGACGCCTATATGCTCCGCGAGAGCATCGGCTATATCGATATGTCCGAAGGCTTTAATTACACGACCGCCGAAGAATTGAACGTCGCGCTCGCCGAGCTTCATAAACGCGGATTAACTTCGCTGATTCTCGATCTGCGCGAAAATACGGGCGGAATTTTAGATCAGGCGGTCAAGGTCGCCGAAAAGTTTCTCCCCGCAGGCAGCGTGATCGTCACGCAGCGCGGGCGTTTTGCGCTCGACAATCGCGTCTGGCGTTCGGCGAATAAACTGCCCGAAACCGTTCCGATGGTCGTGCTTGTCAACGATTCTTCGGCGTCGGCGTCGGAAATCGTTGCGGGCGCGATGCAGGATTACGACCGCGCGCTGATTATCGGGGAAAACACGTTCGGCAAGGGTTTGGTGCAGAGCATCATTGATCTGCCGTACGGCTCTGGATTAACTTTAACGACCGCCAAATATTACACGCCTTCGGGTCGTTCGATTCAGCGCGATTATTCGAAAGCCGGTTTTTACGATTATTTTAATCACAAGATCGCGATCGAAGAAAAAAGTAAAACCGAGGCGAAGACCCTGACTGGCAGAAAAGTTTTCGGCGGCGACGGCATCACGCCCGACGAAATCGTTAAAAATCAGGAATTTACCGAAACCGAACTCGAATTTCTCGATCCGATCTTTTATTTCTCGCAGGAACTGGCGAACGGCAGAATCGCGGGCTTTGAAAATTATCGGATCAGCGGTCAAACGCGCTACGGGCAACGAATCCGTGCGGGTGATTATCCGGTCGGCGACGATATTTTGAAGGCATTTAAGAATTTCATCGCGCAGGAAGGCGAATGGAAATCCATGTCGGCAAGCGTCGAAGGCGAAAAATCTTTCATCAAAACGCGCCTCCGGTATAATTTGGTGACTGCCGCTTTCGGCACGGTCGCCGCCAATCAGGTGCTTATCGAAGAAGACAAACAAGTCGCCAAAGCCGTCGCCAACCTGCCGCGCGCCGAACAGCTCGCCCAGCTCGCCACTAAAGCCAGACAGCGGCAGAAATAGTTAAAAGTTAAAAGTTAAAAGTTAAGAAAAATCATGAGAACCTTGAGAATCTTGTCTAATAGAACAATTTTCAGACATTTGAAATACAGAAACCTTCGGAATAAGTGAAAAGTGAAAAGTAAAAAGTGAGGTTTCACCTTTCATCTTTAATCTCTCACTTATTCCGAAGGTTGTGTTGCTTTTAACTGAAAGTCTCTATAATTCAAGATTCTTAAGGTTTTCAATTTTTAACTTTTAACTTTTAACTGGCGGGTTTTTTTGCAAAAAAAACCCGCCAAGTCGCATACTCGGCGGGTATAAAAAGAAACAGGAGGAATCAGAAGCCTTGCGGAATTGCTCTTTCAACAGTCTTGCTTGACTTCGTATCCATTAAGACTGATGCCTGAAAATTTAGGCGCGTTGCTTTGCGGGTAAAAAAAAGTCCCGGGATTTTCATAAAAATCCCGGGACTTGATAATTTCGCGGCAAAAACTAATTTAGAAATTAATCTTGCCGGAAAACTGAATTCGTCGAGCCGAGTTCACGACATCGGCATTAATTCGTCCGAAAATCGAGCCGGTCAGAGAATTATTTGCCGGGTAAACTGCCGACGGAAGATTAAAGTTCGGCGTGTTCGTCACATTTTTCGCGTCAACCCTTAATTCAAAGTTCAAAGTTTCGGTAAATCTGAACTTACGGCTGAGCGAAACGTCGGTTTCAAAGAACGACGGTCCGATGAAATAATTGCGCGGCGTATTGCCCTGCTCGCCCGGATTCGGAATGCTGAACCGCGCGCGCGCGTCGGCGTCGAAGTACCAGTTTCGGTCGCCGCCGTTCGGGTTGTCGTAATTTGCCTGAATAATTTGTCCCAGATTTCTCGAGCAACCGTTGCAGTTTGCCGTCGAACCGACCGAATTGCTGAACGAATTGATTCCCGAAAAGACTGAAAACGGTCTGCCGGATTGAAGTCTGACGTTGCCCGCCAGCTGCCAGCCGCTGATTATGTAATTAATTGCGGCAGGCGTGTCCGAACCGATCCATTTGCCTTTGCCGAACGGCAGTTCGTAAACGTACGTCGCAACGAACGAATGACGACGGTCAAAATCCGACCAGCTGTAATTTAAGCTTCGGTCGCGATTATCGAACGGCGTGTTTGCCGCCGTCTGGTTAATGCCGGTGGCAACCGTCGTAAAGACCGGATCGAATGAGCGGGAATCCTTCGATTTTGACCACGTATAGGCGACCTGAAAACCCAAACCGTCTTTAATGCGGCGTTTGAAGATAAACTCAAACCCGTTGTAGAACGAGTAATCGTTGCTGTCAATCACGAACAAACCGCCCGTGAACTGCGAAAACGGCTGGAAGAATGTTCCGAAGCCGCGTAAATCGAGTAGGCGCTGTCCGAGTTGCGCCGTCGTGCAGACACCGGCTGTAACGTCAGCCGTAGCACAGGTTTTTTGCGAAGCCGCGAGTGCGAGCGTCGCGATGCTACCCTGCGTGATGCCGGTCGCGTTCAACGCGCGGAATCTCGTCGTTCCGCCGTTGTTTGCCGCATTTCCGGTAAACAACAAGTTAATCAAAGGACTGTTATAAGCGGCGTTTGCCCGAATCGCATTAAACTCATCGAGGAAATTGCCGACGCCCGGAAGATTCGCGTTGACGTTAACCTGATTCGAGTTGTAGCCGCCGAACAGGTTGACGCCTTTTTTGCCGATGTAATTGAATTCAAAAACGTTTCCGCCCCAAATCTCGCGCTGGAAGCTCAGTGTCCACGAGTGAATGCGCGGGAATTTCAAATCCGGGTCAATGACGTTTACCGAACCCGTGCCGAAAGCGGCGGGCTGTCGTAAAACATCCGGCGACGAGGTCGGATTGACTGCCGGCAAGCCGTTTCTGATAAGTCCGCCGTTCTGTCCGAATGCATCGTTTGAACCGAAAAACGTGTTTCCCGGAGCGTTCTGCCAGATCGCCGCCGCAAACATCTGCGTGCCGAATCTGTCCGAAGCCATCCGATAATTGGCGCGAATCGAAGTTTTGCCGTCCTTAAACGGGTCCCATGCAAAACCTACCGAAGGCATGAAAACATAATCGTTGTCGAATAAGTTGCCTTCTTCCCAACGAAGTGAATTAGACGGCGCGGAACCGAACGTAACTGATTGGTTGGGACGCAAAACCGGTCTGCCGTCGGCTGACGAAGGCGAAAGTTTCGCTTCCATTCTGACGCCGATGTCGAGCACGAGATTTTGTCGTGCTCGCCACGAATCCTGGACGTAGAAATCAAGTTCCGGATAATCGGCGGTAAAAACCCAGCGCGTTCCGGCGGGCGCGAATGAACCCGGATTATTCGGGTCGGAAACGAACGCCCGCGAATAGTTTCCGACTCGCCCGAGAACGTCGTTAATCATGCTTTCAAGCCGTGAGCGATCAGCCGTATTGATCACGGCGGCGCCGGTCGGCAAACCCCAAATAGCCGGAAAATTGCTGTTGACCGTGCGGCTGAAATTGATCGTCGGCTCGATGTTCGTGCCGGCAACCGAAGCGCGATCGTCAATCTGTCGTCCGAAACGGAAATTAGCGCCAGCCTTGATCGTATGAGGCGAAAAGTCGAACGTCATATTGTCGACAAACTGCCAAGTTCGCAAACGGCGCGCGTTATACGAAAAGTTAGTGTTGATGTCGGTCGGCAGGTTGAAGACGAACGGGTAATTCGGGTCAGGTTCGGGCGTCAAAAAGTCGAAGCCGAACCGATTCTGACCAACGATGAATTCGTTGGTAAACTTCGCCGTCGGCGACCAGCGCCAGTTGATCGCGATGTTTTTCGGATTGCGAAACGTATCAACGAAATTCGGCGAGCCTGGAAAACGCGGGCGACCGCCGTTACCCGAATCGCCGAACGTGTTCTGCTCGCCCTGCGCATAGCGGACATAGAACGAATTCGTGTCGTTCAGCTTAAAGTCGAATTTCGAAACGAAGTCGTATTGTTTTTCAGTCTGCGGCGAGTTAAAGACAAAAGCGGCGGTATTCAAACCGTCGCCGCCAGCCGTGAAACTGTTCGGCAGCGGCATCGAATTCAGATAAGCCATCAGAACCGGATCGAGCGCGATGCCCGTGCCGGTCGCGACATTATAGGAATCAACGCACGGCGTGGTCGTCGGCGGATTCGTACAAATCGGGTTGATCGGGTTGCCGCTCGAATTAACGACGCCGGTGCCGTTAACGCCGCCGCGAACCCATCGGAAAATTCCCTGCCGCGCCGATTGCGTATAAACCGTGCGCGTCACGAGCGCCGTGTCCGAAGCGCGCAGAAACTGCATATTGACAAAGAAAAACGCTTTGTCTCTTAATAAATCGAAACCCGATCCTTTTCCTTCGCCGAATCCGGGGTTAAATAAAGGACCGCCGAAGCTTCCGCCGAAGATGTGCTGGACGAACTGTTCTTTGCCGGAATTATTAACGTTTGACGCGTAAGAGCGCGCCATAAATCGCGGCGTCTGGTAATATTCGAAAATATTTCCGCGAAATTGATTCGTGCCCGAGCGCGTCACGAATGTTACCTGCGCGCCGCTGCTGCGACCGAGTTCTGCCGTGAAACCGCTGGTTACAACCTGAAATTCCTGAATCGAATCAGGATTCGGACGCAGCGGCGTAAAGTTCGAACCGCCCGCGCTCGACTCGTTGATGTCAATTCCGTCGAGCGTAAAATTAAATGAACGGTCGCGCGAACCGTTGACGTGAACGCCGCCGCCGGTATTCGCGCCGCTGACGACGCCGGGTTGATAATTTAACAAATCGAGCGGATTTCTTCCGCGTGTTCCGACAATCGGAAGGCTGTCCAGAGTGCGCTGCTCGATCGTTGCGCCGATATTGCCCGAAGAACTGGTTTGAACCTGTTCGGCGGTTGATTCGACGGTTATCGTCGCCGAAACATCACCTATTTCGAGTGCGACATTAACGGTTGCCGGTTGGTTGATCAGCGCCGTGTTGTTGGTCGAAACGTATTTTTTAAAGCCTTGTTTTTCAACCGCAACGGTGTATTTTCCGGGTTGAATCAAGTCGAAAGTATAAGCGCCGCTATCGCTCGTTTGAGTCGTCAGCGTGGTGTTTGTGCCTTCATCGGTCAAGGTAACCGTCGCGCCCGAAACCGCCGCGCCGGAGCTGTCCGTAACGGTTCCGGTGACACGCGAGGTCGTTCCCTGCGCAAACGCGGATCCGCTCAAAACGAACAGAAAAATAAAAAGCGTAAATGCAAACAAATACAGGGTTTTGCCCATTTTTCTCCTCCAAGAATGAATTTTTAATAATAAAACCTGATGAAAAACCAATTATCGAAAAGATTTGATGATGTAAGATAGCACACTTATTACGAAAGTGTTAAGGAAACGGGCGAAAATCGGAGGAAAAGGGAGAATTTTTTTATTTTATCTTTGGTTTTGAATTACGACCCCGTCAGCACCGACCGCCCAGCCGTATTTCTTCGCGAAAAACAATCCGTAAAGATGCGCTTTCGTTCCGCTCGACTGTTTTGTCCAGGTTCTGCCGCGGTCGGTCGAACGCAGAATCGTGCCTTCTTTGCCGACGATCACGCCGTTTTTATCGTCGGCAAAATCAACTCGCATAAACGTTGCCGGAAACACGGTTTTGACGCTTTCCCAAGTTTCGCCGCCGTCTTCAGTACGCAGGATAGTTCCTTTGCTGCCGACGATATAGCCTTCGTTCTCGTCGCGAAAATCTACGTTGTATAAATCCTGAACGACGCCGGATTTTTGTTTTTGAAAGCTCGCGCCGCCGTTATCAGAAAATAGAATTAATCCTTCGTCGCCGGCAATCCAGCAGCGCGAACTGCCGACAAAATCGAGATGATAAAGCTCTTTTTTCGACGGCACTAAAACTCGGCGCCAAGTTTCGCCGCCGTCCTCGGTGCGCATCACGAGCGAATCAACGACGTTTCCCTGACTGTTGAGAACCGAGCCGATGACGATGCCCCGCCGTTTATCAGCGAAACGAATGCTCAGAAAATCGGGCGAGTTTTTACCGAATTCGCCGGTTCTGTAAATCTGCGTTTCGCGCCACGTGCGACCGCCGTCGCGCGTGATGAACATTTTTCTGCCCGCTACGAGATAACCGTTATCGTCGTTGCGAAAATAAATTTCGTTGATCGTCTCGGTCGTCCCGATTTCCTGTTTCGTCCAATTTCGCCCGCCGTCGGTCGTCCACGCCAGATAGCCGCCGTCGCCCGCGATCCAGCCTTTTTCGGCGGACGTAAAATAGACGGTCACGAGATCGCCGCTGCCGCTCGCGCGATTGACCTTCCAGGTTGTCTGCGCCGCGATCGAATGGGCAAAAAGCAAAACCGCAACTATAAATAAAGCCGTATTTTTTATAAAAGCCACTCTTAAAATTCTCCTTCAAGCAATAAAAAAGGTGATTATGATGGATTTAGCTTACCGCTTTTTTCATCAAAAATCACCTTTTCAGATGTTGAAAATTATATTTTAGTTTTATCGAATTATTATTTAGTAATTCGATAAACCTTTCCTTTCCAAACAACTACGACCTGTTCGCCGAGCGCGAAGAATTGCGCCAGCTCTTTTTCTTTGGCAATCAGATCGAAGTATTCATCGGAAGCGAACTGCACTCTTGTTTCGGGCGTTCTCGCTTCTTCCTTAAACTCGGAATCAACCCAGACGCCGTTTTCGAGATAAAAGGTTTTGACACCCGCTTTCTTGACCACAAGCTGCCCGTCAACTCTGATTGATTCCGCATCGGATGTAACCGAAACGGATTCCTGCTTTTCTTTTGCATCTTTGCTTGCCCGAACTGCTCCTTGTCCGGTTGTCGGGGACGACATTGATTTCGCCGGTCTATTTTTATCCATCGGACTATTTCTTCGCCCGATTACTGCATTGCTGTTTGATTGACCGTCAACCTGAAAACTTCCATCTGTCGCGAGATACGACGTGTACGGCGTGACGATGCCGTAACGCGTTCCGAGATCAACGATTTCGTCGCGCAGTTCCTTGTTTTCGCCGTTCGAGCGAATCTGCTCGATCAGCCAGCCGACGCGGCGCGTCGCCCAGAGCCTGGGCAGAAATTCGTTTTTATCGGCGCGCATCGGAAAATCGAGATCCGTGTAATTAAATGTCCGCAATTCGCGTCCGGCTTTGCCCTTTAAATTGATCGTTATATTATTTAGATCGTTGGAGTTGCGGTAGCGTCCGATGAGCGTGAGCTGCGTTCCCTTGAAAATGTCGGACAATTTGCGCGGATACAATTGATCGGTCTGAACGCCGCCGAAATCCAGAATCAAATCGGTCAAAACCGGCGAATTTACCTTTGTGAAGAAGTTTGAAACCTTGATTTCCAAATCCTCCTTCGGCTCGACATAATCCGCCGTGCCGGAGTTTTCTTCCGCCAGTTTGTCGAGAAGCCGTGTATTCACGTCGTAACCGACGCCGAACGTGAACATTCGCAAGCCTTCGACTTTAATGTCCTTCGCGTTTTTGATGATTTTTTCAACGTTTGTTTCGCCGACCGTCGGCAAACCGTCGGTCATGAACACGAGCATTTTCGGGCGATCCGAAGAATCGAACTGGCGGAGCGCGGCGCGAATCGCGTCGTTGATATTCGTGCCGCCGTTGGGCGTGAGTTTTTTCACGAATTCCTCGCCGCGCCTTCTGTTTTCGGCATTCGAAGCAACTAATCTGTCTTCGAAAAGATGTTCTTCACCCGCGAAATTGATGACGTTAAAACGATCGCCGTCGCGCAGTGCGCGAACGCCGAAAAGCAGCGCGTTGCGCGCTTTTTCCATCTTGCCTTCTTCCGCCATCGAACCCGACGTATCGAGCACGAAAACGATGTCTTTATTGACCAGCGAGCTTTCCGTGAGATTGTCTTTCGGCGAAATTTGCAGAAGAAAATATCCGTCCTTACCGGGTTCGCGATAGGTTAAAAGCGACATTCCGAAATCATTATTCGAAAGCCCGTAAAAAAGCTGAAAATCGTTGTCGTTGTTCGTCGTTTCAAACGAAACGGTCGCCGATTGCTCGCCTTTTCTCTTAACATCGACCTGATGCGACGGCGAATAAATATTTCTTAATGCCTCGCGCCCGACGATCTCGATCTTGCCCGAAATCGTGCCGAATTTCTGCGCCGGCAGATTGCGCCGCACGTTTTCGTCCATCTGGCGCTGCCAGAGATTTTTACCCGTTCCGAGCGGATAACGATACGCGACCGTGCCGGATTCGGCTTTCAAAACCTGCGAATAGGTCATTTCGAGTTTTTTGTCGGAATTCGGCGGAATCGGAAAAATCGAAGCCTGAAACAAATCTTTGCCCGCGTATTCCAATAATCCGGGATCGCGCTGGCGACGGACGATTTCGTCGTAAATGCGCCGCGCTTCTTCGCGCGAACGAACTTCGCCGACGAGTTTTTTGCCGTTTTCCCAGATCGCGAATTCGACGATCGAAGCCGTTTCGGGAATCGGGAAAAAGTATGTTCCTTCGAGCGTATACGGCGTGTCGTTGCGAAAAACCTGTTCGAGATGCGTCGTCGCGATCTGCCCTTCGATTTTCGTGGTTATCTGGATTGATTTAACCGGCAGCGCGAGCGGGATCGGTTCGGGACGCGGAATCGGGACGCACGGTCGGCGGTCGCATCTGATCGGCACGATGACGCCTTGCGCGTTAACGGAGAGCGCGAAAAAACAGCCTGCCAGCGAAACGCAGACTGCGATTGCAAAAAATTTCAGTTTCATAAAAATCTCCAAAAAAAACAGGATTACAGTGCGGATTTTTTCTTTTTTACGCATGTATGACGTTTTAAAGAACGGGCGCAGTTGCTTTGGCTTGCACCAGTTTTGGAGATTTTTGATTTTTTTGAAAAATATTTTAGGGAGAAAGGATTTTTAGTTACTGGTCGGTCGACTCTTTGGTTTGTTCGTTGAGCGCGTCGTCAATATCTTTTTCGAGAACCGCGCGGAGTTTTTCGACCATCTGGTCGGCTCTCTGCACATTCTGTTCGAGATTCGTGCGCGTCGCTTGCAGGTCGAGAAGCAGCGTCGTCAGATTTCTTTTTTCCGCTTCGAGATTTCGACGACGCGCTTCGCGCAATTCTTCCGGGCGAAGACTTCCGGCAAAAGCGACCTGCCGTTCGATCACTTCGGGACGCATGTCGTATTCGAGCAGTTCGAGCTTCGTTCTATATGAATTTTCTTTTTCGATCAATTCGAAAAGCTGTTTTCTTAAAGATTCGGAGCGGGTTTCGGCGCGCGTCAGAATGTCCAGATTCATCAGCAGACGGCGTTGACGCTCTTCGTAAGCCTTTTGTTTCGAACCTTCAAGCTCGCGGACGCGATTATTTAATCGCGCAAGTTTTTCCTCAAACGTTTCGTCAGTTTGAACTTCGGTTTGAGTCGGCGTTTCGGCTTCGACGGTCGGAGTTTCGGTATTTCCGGTAATAAGCTGCTGATTTTGATTCGAATACTGGTCAGCCTGACTGACAATAACCGGCAAAGTTGACTGCGGAACGGGCTGCGGCTTTGTTTTGATAGTTTGCTTTTTAGTCCTTTTTTTCTTTGTCTGCGCGCTCGCCGAATCGGCGAACACGAAAAATCCGAGCATCAAAAATAACGCCGCCGCAAAAGCCGTGAATTTACCGGTTAAATTTTTCATAATATTATTTTCCGCCGTTATTGCCGTTTCTGCCCGAAACTTTTTTGTCCGGCAAAAGATCGCCCGTGAAATATTCGATGATGTTTTTCCCGAGACCGACGAACGGAATCGCATCGAGACCGGAATTTAGGACGCCTTTAACAACGCCTTTTCGCTTAATGTCGTAACCGACAAATGCGATCGCCATACCCGTTCCGACGTATGGAATTGATTTGGCAACGCGTTTTGCGAGCATCCAGCCGCCGGCTTCCGCCGCTTTTCTTTTTAAAGTTTTATTATTTTCACCCATATGCTTTTAATTCACCAATCGCTTGATTTTTTTGATGCTAAAAGAATACTCTAAATTTGCACGTTGTTTCCAGACAAAAGTTTCAAATATTGCAGCACTATGCCTTTGACAGTCGAAAACCTTTCCAAAAGATACGAGCAAAATCAGGTTTTAACGGACGTTTCGTTCGAAGCCCGCGAAGGCGAAATTCTCGGTATTTTCGGCGTCACGGGTGCGGGAAAATCAACTTTGATCCGGCTTATCAGCGGCGCCGAAAGCTGCAACGGCGGTGCGATCTATCATAACGCAAGCGATGTCACGCTGCTTTCGTGCGAAAACCGTAATTTTCACTTCCCGCGCCTGACGAACGAATCCTTCTGGAAAAGCCTCTTTAAAACCGAAAAAAAATCGGCGCTTGCCGACGGCGAAGGTCAGGTCGTCGCGCTCAACGAAGCGCTGGAAAAAGCCGAAAGCGTTCTGCTTCTCGACGATTCGTTTTGTTATATGGACGAATTTCTGCGCCGCGATAATTACAAAAAACTTAAAGAAAAAGCGCGCCGGCAAAGTTTGATCGTGATTATTGCGACCAACGATTTCGACGAAGCGATGTCGCTCTGCGACCGGATCGTCGTGCTCGACCACGGCACGGTTCTGCAAACCGGAAAGCCCGCCGAAATATATTTAAATCCCGCATCGGCGCGGGCTGCCTATGTTTCGGGCAGAAACAATCTGATCGAAGCGCGGCGTTTGACCTCGAACAAGATCGAAACGCCCGAATTTCAAACCATCAAAGGCGAGCACCGCCTTTTTGCGCAGAAAACCGACAAATCGCGATTCGCAGCCATAAATCAGAACAATATCTTAACGATTCGCCCCGAACATATCTCGATCTCGTTCGGCGCGTCGTTTCCCGAAGACAATCTTTTGAAAGCGAAAATCGCCGATGTGAGATTTCAGGGCGCGACGACGCTCGTCGTGTTAGACGCCGGCGGCTTGATGCTCGAAGCGCTGGTCTTGCGACTTGTCGGACTAAACATCGGCGAAGAATGCGTCGTCGGGCTTCCGCCGGACAGGATTCAGGTTTTTAAGAATTAAATTTAACGCAAAGACGCAGAGGCGTAAAGACGCAGAGTTTTTATAAAATGATCGAGAATAACGTCCAACTTAAGCCTGCACTAAAGCGTTTTGAAATCTAAAGAATCTCTGCGTCTCTGCGTCTTTGCGTTAAAAACACATAAAAAAGGCTTCGTTCCGCTAAAAGAACGAAGCCTTTTTTTCTTTCCCCGGAGGAGAGTTTCAGGGAACAAAAGCGTTCGGAACGGCGCGGTCGCCTGCCGCTCCGAACGTGACGATCCCGATTCCGGCAGTCGAGCGATTGATATACCATGTCGAATTTGAGGGGCGGAAAACAGCCGTGTCGAATCGTCCGTCGCCGTCGTAATCTCCCGGCGCGGGCGCGTCGCCGTTCGCGCCGAACGGCACCGAGTAAAACGAATTATCTTCGCTTCTCTGCACGAACCATTCGCCGGTCGAGGGTCGCCACACGGCAATGTCCGTTTTGCCGTCGCCCGTGTAGTCGCCCTGCACGGGTTTGTCGGTCGAAAGTCCGAAACGGAACACGCGAAACTGCACGTCCGAGCTTCGCAGATACCACCAGGAACCGTCAGACGGGCGAAAGATCGCAATATCGGCTTTGCCGTCGCCGTCAAAATCCGCCGGAACGGGGTTATCCTGCGCCGTCCCGAATTGGACGATCGAAGTGCCCGAACCATTGGAGTTTAAGATATACCACGTTCCGGTCGAAGGACGGAAAACCGCCGCGTCCGCTTTGCCGTCGCCGTCAAAGTCCGAAGGCGCGGGAATGTCTCCGTTTGCGCCGAACGGGAAAGAAAAGAACGTATTATCCTCACTTCTTTGAATAAACCAGTTTCCATTTGACGGTCGGAAAAAGGCGGTGTCGGTTTTGCCGTCGCCGGTAAAATCGGCGGGCGCTAATTTATCGGTCGAAGCGCCGAATTGAAACACGGCACTGCCACCGTTTGAGGATTTCAGATACCACCATTCGCCCGCCGAAGGACGGAAAATAGAAATGTCGGTTTTGCCGTCGCCGTCAAAATCGAACGGTCTTCGAACGGTTGGCGCGACGCTGCCGGCTTGCGTCACGGTGTGCGTTTGTCCGCTGACGGTGATCGTGCCGACGCGCTGCGCGGTTGTCGGATTTGCCGCGACCGTGTAATTGACCGCGCCGTTTCCGTTTCCGGTCGAGGCGGTCGTCAGCCATGCGGCATTGCTTTGCGCCGTCCACGCGCAGCCGGCGGCAGTCGTCACGTTAAAATTGCCGCCGCCGCCCGCCGCCGCAAAATTTGCGCTGCTCGACGAAACCGCAAAGCTGCATCCGTTGGTTGCGAGATTAACGGTATAATTACCGAATCTGTTGCCTTCGACCGAGGTCGCGTAAATAGCGTAAGTTCCGGTTTCAGGCAGCGTGAAAAAACCGCTCGACGGAATTCTCGATGTTCCGGCGTTTCCGTTTTGACCGATTATCGCGTTGCTCGGACTGAAAAGATACAAATATGTGAAGAAGGCACCGGATGTTTCCGTAATTGCGACGCCTTGTCCCTGCGTTCCGCTAAAAGTGTAAATATCGGCGCGGCTTCCGAAAGGCAGAAGACAATCGGTGTTCGAGAGCGTGCCGTTAATGGTTTGCCCGAAACTGATCGGCGCGCTCGAATTACACGGGTCAACGTTTGAGGCATTGAGAGCCGCGTCAATCTTGATTCGCGGTTTGACCAAACCGTTGCGTGTATCATAAGCCTGTACGCCGCTGTATTTCAGACGCGTGAACGTTTGCGGAATCGTATCGGTCGGAAACTTTTGTTTCATCACCGCCCACGCGCCCGCCACCATCGGCGCCGCCATCGAAGTTCCCTGTTCGTCATCATAAATCCCGCCCGGTTTCGAGGAGAGAATCAACTCGCCCGGCGCGAGAAGATTCAGAAATTGCGCGCTGTTTGAAAAGCTCGAAACAAAATCAACCGGAAACGAATCGCCGTCGTTGGTCGAACCGACGCTGACAGCCGACGAAACGCAAGCCGGAGAAGACATCGAATCGGTGTAGCCGTCATTGCCCGAAGCGATGACGGTCACAATACCCGCCGCCCGCAGATTATCAATCTTCGCTTTATAATTTGGATAAGTGTTGTCGCAATAACTGAAAAACTGTCCGCCACCGATACTTACATTAACCGAATCAATGGCGTAAGTCGTCCGCAGCGCGTAAACTCTTTCGAGTCCGGCGATTATGTCATCGTCAAAGGCGGTCGTGCAGTCGTCGGCGCTTTGACAATTCGTTTTCTGCGAAAAAACCTGAATGGCGATGATATTGGCGTTTCGCGCCACGCCGTTGCCTAAGATGTTCGGATTTCCGCCCGCCGCGATTCCCGCCACGTGCGTTCCGTGGGCACAGCCCGCAACATTACAATGCACGCCCGACCCCGAAGCGGTCGAAGAACTTACGCCGCCCGGACAAACGCTCGCGGTCGTCGCGGTCGTCCGGGAATAACACGCTTCGGAAACAACGCGGTTGTTGAAAAACGGGTGCGATTTGTCAACGCCCGTGTCTAATACGGCAACTGTTCGTCCGGCACCGGAAAATCCGCCGAACGTGCCGCCCGACGCGCCGCCGAACGCACTGCCGCCGAGGATCGGAATGCTCTGCACGAGCGACTGATATCTCCTTTCATTTTCCTGGATGCTGGTAATTTCCTCAGACTTGCGCAGTTCCTCAAGCGCGTCAGCCGAAACTTCCATCGAAATAAACGGGATGAAATCGAATTGTCTGACATTTACGACGCTGAAATTATTCAGACTACTCAGCAAAAACGCCTGTTTTTCCTTGATTTCCGCGCGCTGTTTGCTCTGCCCGAAATTGTTCAGTTCGGCATCGAGTTTGTAATCATCGAGCCGGAACCCGATAATTACCCTGACGGTTCCTTCAACTTGCGCTTTAACGATCAATTTGCTGAAATTCGTCTGCAAATCTGCGGGATTTGTTTGATTTTCCGAATTTTGCTTTCCATTCGTTAAGCTGCGGCTCGTAAAATCGGACACAAGATTCTGCGCCTTCGATTCGATTGCCGGAAAACCTCCGAAAACGATTAAACAAAACAATAATGCGATAAGATTTTTGGCTGACATTATCTGACTTCTCCTCTTTTTTAACTATTCAAATACAGCGTTTCGGGTTTCGCGCGTTTCGGGTAAACATCAAAGCGCATTTTCCGTTCGACTGTATATGCGCAAAAATCCGAAAAAGTCGGACAAAATTTTTATGGATCAGGTTTTTAGAGCAATTCTTGCGCGATTGAATGAGAGGAATTTCCCTCAAAGGCGCAAAGACGCAAAGAAAATAAAAAACTTTGCCGCTTTACGCCTTTGAGGGAAACTGTTGTTCATTTACTTGAGAGTTACAATATTAAGAGAAAACGGGCGGGAAAATCTAAAATAAAGGCTTGGCAGCGCGTTGTGTTGCTTTGCCAAGCCCTCGAAAGAAGGAAATTTACGTTTTAATTTCAGTTACGAACAAACGCGTTCGGCACCGAAAGATCGCCGGTCGTACCGAAAGTCGTAATCAAACTTCCGGCGGTCGAACGATTAACATACCACGTCGAAGTTGACGGACGGAAAATCGCCGTGTCGAATTTTCCGTCGCCGTCGTAATCGCCCGGCGAAGGCGCATCGCCCGCCGTCCCGAACGGAACCGAATAGAACGAACTGTTTTCCGAACGCAGGATAAACCATTCGCCGGTCGAAGGTCGCCAGAATGCCGGGTCGGTTCTGCCGTCGCCCGTGTAATCGCCCGCGACGGCTTTATCGGTCGAAGTTCCGAACTGGAAAGCGTAAACCGAATTATTGCTGCTCCGCCGAATCCACCATTCGCCGGTTGACGGACGATAAATCGCGATATCACTCAAACCGTCGCCTTCGAAATCGCCGCTCACCGGAACATCGCCCGAAGCGCCGAACGTCGTGATCTGTGTGCCGCCCGAGGATTTTAAGATAAACCATTCGTTGGTCGAAGGGCGATAAACGGTCGGGTCGGCACGACCGTCGCCGTCGAAATCTCCGTAAAGCGGAACGTCGTTTGCCGCACCGAACGGGAACGAAAGAAATGAATTATCCTCGCTTCTTAAAATAAACCATTCGCCCGAAGCGGGACGCCAAAAAGCGATGTCGGTCTTGCCGTCGCCGGTGTAATCGGCGGGCACGACTTTGTCCGTTCCGCTGCCGAATTGGAGCGCCGCGTTCGAGTTATTCGACGATTTCAGATACCACCATTCGCCCGCGCCGGGACGAAAGATCGAGATATCGGTCTTGCCGTCGCCGTCGAAATCAACCGGCGATTTGACGAGCGGAGTCGTCTGTTCGGTGAAATTGTAGCCGACGAGCGCGAAATGCTGATCGGTCGCGTCGGCGTTGCCCAAAATGCCGTTGCCGTTGAGTGCGGTCGCGCCGATCGTGATCGTGACGGGCGTGCCCGCCGGAATTCCTGCCGGAAGATAAACGTTTTCGACGTTGTCGATCGTGCTGCTTGCGCCGCCGGTCGTCGAATTTCCGCCGCTGAAAACGTTTCCGCGATAAGTGTTCGCGCCGATCGTCACGGTCAGATCGAGATTATTGACGAGCGCCGGATTACCAGTTCCCGGCGGGTCTGTCCAAACCAGGCTGACGCGAAACGGTTTCGACGCGCTCGCGACCGTGCCGCTGTAAACGACGGTTTCGCCCGCGTTCGAAAGCGCCGCCGTTTCATTGACGTATTTGATCGGTACGCCCGCGTTGAACATATTTTTGAGATAAACGCGTCCCCAGCCTTCGATGCCGTTCGGAACCGTCGAGGTGTTTGTAATGCTGCCGTTCATTTCCTGCGCCGTGTTGATAATCGCGGCTTTGATCAATGCCGGATTCGGATTTGCGCCAGCATTATTGTTTTTCCAGAACTGCGTAAAGAGCGCGGCGGCTCCGGCAATCTGCGGCGCGGCGTGTGAAGTTCCGGAACTGTAGGCGTGATTAGCGTCGAAACAGCTCGAAACCGAGCCGCAGCTTCCGGCGCGCGAGCCGGTAATAACCGTTCCCGGCGCGGTAATGTCGGGTTTGATGCGACCATCGGCTGCCGGACCCCGGCTCGAACTGCTGCGCAAATCTTCCATATTATCCGCGCCAGTTGGAGCTGTTGGAACAAGTTCTGGTCTGACGTTTTCGGAATTCGCGACCGAAATCACGTTTTTCGCAACTTTCGGTCGCGTCAAGCTGTTTGCGCCGGGTCCCGAATTCCCAGCCGAAAACACGATCATCATCGGGTCGATCGTTCCCGCCAGGGATGCGTCCTGCACGAATCCGTCGTACATCGCGGCGTATGAATCGTAGCTGTTGCTGTTCGTTCCGTTGCCCCAACTATTGTTCGAAATCGTTCCCCGAACGCCGTTCGGTCCGAGAGTTGTTAAAGTATCGTCAAACGACTGCGCATCGGTCGTCGTGTTGCCCGAAACCAAAAACGGAATATTGATAATGTTTGCCTTCGGCGCGATGCCGAGCCCGTAATTGTAGCCGGTCGGATCGAGAATTCCGAACGGCGTGCTGCCGGCGATGATGCTCGCGTTGATGTGCCCGTGTCCGCCGGTTGCGCCCGCCGCCGCGCCGCGAAGCGGTCCGTTGATCGTGTTTGCCGAAGTCAGGTAAAATCCGCCGTTGCCGGGAATCGAAATTCCGTCGTCCGAAACGGCGACCGTGACGCCCGTGCCGTCGACGCCGAACTGCGCGAGCGGATTATAACCCGGAGCGTTCAAAACAGTCGGACTCGAATAATTTCCGGCGACGATCTGCGACGAGCGCTCGTCTTCGATCTGCGGTTTTTCGTACTGGTCAATGCGCACGACGTCGGGAATTTTCGCGAGTTCCGCCACGTCGGCTTTATTTGCCTCGATGCGCACGACGTTGAAGAAATTATTCGGCAGGCGCATTTCCGTCAAAACTCTGCCGCGAATCGTATTGGCGATTTTGCCGCGCACCTCGCTTAAATCGGCGCGTCCGAAAACCGCGACGTCGAACATCGCGGTTTCACTTTCAATCTTTGAAACGAACGAATCGAGCTCGGGCGAAATTTTATGTTCGGCGACGAACTGCCCGACCCATCGAACGCGCGAATGATTCGCGGCATTGACGATCGCTTCGCCGTCCGCATAAACGAAAAACGCCTGATGCGGCACATACTGCAAAATTTCGACGCCGACTTCGCGCAGAGAATCGAGCCATTCGTCTTTGACGATTCCGCCGAACTGAATGATGTAATAGCCTTTTCCGCTTGCCGCTTCGCTCGTCGGCGCGACGGTTTCCGCCGGTTTATTGTAAACCGGCTCAAATTTGCCGTTCGGCAGATTGACCGTCGTTTCGAGCGGCTGAAATTCGAGATCGCCGCCCGCGAATTTCGCGGTTTTGTTTTTCGCGACGATCACGAACGAGCCGTAATCTTCGACTACTTTTCCGAGCTTCGCGATGCGTTTTGCGTCGTTCGGACTATTTACTTTGACGCGGACGAAACTTTTCGATTTGTCGCGAACGGCGGCTGTAACGGCATCGGCGGTTTTAAATTTATCGAAAAGTCGCGCTTTTTGCTGTGTTTCCTGCGCGTGCAGCGTCGAAACGCCGATTCCGAAATAAACCGTCAAAAAAGACAACACGACGGCGAATGCGATGATTCGTCGTGCAAACCACAAATTCTTCTGCATAAATTATTAATTCCTCGAAAGCTGATTTATTGTTTTGATTGAAAGATAGACATAAAATTTAACACAAACCCGCGTCTCGAAGAAAGCATTTTTTGAATTTCCCGCCGTTGCAGGCGATTTTTCACAAAAAAAGCCGCATTTCAATAAAAATGAAAAGCGGCTTTCGGGTTTGAAACTAATATTTCGATTTACAGAATCGGCGTCAGTACGATCTCGACGCGGCGGTTTTTCGCGCGGTTGGCGACCGTCGTATTGGCGGCAACCGGCAAGGTCGCGCCCAAGCCTTTCGCTTCGATGCGATCCTGGCTCGCGCCGAGACTGATTATTCGATCGGCGATCGCCTGCGCGCGTTCCTGCGTTAAAGTTTGCAGTTCGTCAGCCGTTCCGCGATCGTCGGTGTGCGATTCGATCGCGATTTTATAATCCGTCGTTCCGGCTAAGATTTGCGCGAGCGAACTTATTTTGCCTTCCGATTTAGCGGCGAAACTGCTCACGCGCGCGCTTGTCCAGAAATTTTCGGGCAGAGTCAGAACGATTCCGCGCTCGTTTTGGCGAACCGCGCCGAATTGGCGCAGAGTTTGCAAAAGCATTCCCTGATTCTGCTGAAACTGCTGAACGCGATTTTGCTGTTCGACCTGCTGCTGCGCCGCTTGTTTTTCGTTCTCAAACTGCTGAAGCCGCTGTTTGTCGTTTTGCTGTTCGACTTTGATTCTGCCTAATTCTTCGCGCAGTTTGCCGATTTCGTCGCGCAAATCTCTGACCTGATTGCCGAAGTTTGCCGCGTCGCGTTCGGCAAGTTCGCGGTTGCGGGTTTCGCGCGCCAGCTCGGCTCGAAGCTCGTTTATCTGATTTTGCGCGTCCGAATATTTTTCTTCCGACTGGCGAATTTCCTCGTCCTGTTTGGTCTTTTCGTTGCGCTTTTCGCGAGCTTCCCGGCGCACCATCGCGGTTTGTTCCGCTTTGACCGCCACCGAAATTGCCTGTCGCGCCGTGATATCGATCGTTTCTTCCGGACGCTCCGCGCGCCATGCGTCTTCAGCGGATTTGAGCAGCGTTTCGGCTTGCAGCAATTCTTCCGAAGCGTCGCGCTGTGCGCCCGCGAATCTGGCTAACGCGACGGCTTGCTTTGCCTGCAAAATCGTCGAAGGCGTTTTTTGGTAATCAACTTCGGCGATTTCCGGCGTCCGCACGTCGCGGAAATAATCCGACGAATTTCCGAAATACTGCACCGCTCTGATCGTCGCGATCGTTTTCCCGGTCGGCGAAAACGGGCTTAAATTTTCGAGCATAATCGCCTGCGACGGACGGCGAACGAGAAAATGCGGTTCCGCCGTGATAATCAGCGCGAAGGTTTGAAGCGGCGTCGTAACCGAAATTTTCGAATCGAACTCGAAAGTTCCGCGCCGTTTGATCTCGCCTAAATTATCGATCTGTCCGTCGGGCGAAATTGCCCATAAAATATAGGTCGCGTAGCCCGCGCCGAGCTCGAACGGGCGCGGCATCTTCGAAACCGTAACTTCGATTTCCGTTCCGTTTTTACTCGTCCGTTTGATTCTTCCTTCGCCCTTCATACGCGGAAAACGCGTCGTTCCGCGAAACATCGTGATAACGAGTTCGTCCTGCGGATAAGTGATCGCCGTCGTCTGGCGCGGCACGTCAACCTGTCCGAATGTAAAAACAGCGGTTGAAAAAATAAATAAAAAGAAAGCTATAAACTTAAAAATTTTAGAATTGTGCATATTTTCTCCAAAAACGCGATGCATTTAGAAAGATGCCATATTTTATTTTCACGTTGCAAACATCGGCAGCTTCGGATTCAAGATTAAAAATTAAAAATTCAATATATATGACTAAATAACCTTGAATTTTGAAACTTTAATCTTGAATTTTTAATCCTGAATTTGTAATCCGCGAACGCGGAAAGTATATTCAAGTTTTTGCTAGGCTGATGAAAGATTTCAAAAGACTCTTAAAATATCTTCGCCCTTACTGGCTGATTTTCACGATTGCCGGCGTCGCGATGCTTTTCGGAGCCGCTTTCGAAACGGCGGTCGGCGCGCTGCTCGTGCCGATCTTCGATCAATTTATGGGCGCGCCCGGTCAGGAGTCGAAAACGCTGTTCGATCTGCACAGTTTGATTCCGCGCAACGATTGGTTCCGCGCGTGGATGATGATTACCATCCTTTTGGTCGGATTTACGATTGCCAAAGGCGTCGCCGAATATTTTTCGTCTTACCTGATGGCAAAGATCGGGCAATCGGCGGTGCTCGATCTGCGGCGCGAGCTTTATAATCATTTGCTCGCGCAGCCGACTTCGTTTTTCGAACGCCACCGCACGAATTATCTCGTTTCGCGGCTCGTTAATTCCTGCGCGGCGATCGAGCTTGCGGTTTCGTCGAATTTGCGCGATATTTTTCGCGAGGCTTTTATGCTGATCGCCTTTCTTTCCGCCGCGTTTTACTATAATCCGAAGCTCACGCTCGGCGCGCTGATTATCGCGCCAATTATCGGCGGTTTGACGGCGAAATTCAGCAAATCCTTGAGAAAATTGGCGGAAGTTTCGTTTGAAGGCAACAAACTTTTAACCGACACGGCGCAGGAAACGCTCGCAAATCAAACGATCGTCAAAGCTTACGCGGCGGAAGACCGCGAAAAATCGCGCTTTTTGAAAGTCGCAAACGTCATCGCGCGCGCCAATCTTCGTTCGGGACAAATCGCCGCGACCACTTCACCGACCATCGAGCTGATCGGAATGATCGCGATCAGCGTCTTTTTTTACTTCGGCTTGCGCGAAATCAACGCCCGCGCGATGGACGCGTCGCAGTTTTTCACGTTTCTGTTCTTTTTGTTTCGCAGTTACGACCCGATGCGAAAACTTTCGCGCCAGCATAATGAGCTGACGAAAGCATTCGCCGCCGCCCGCGACGTCTGGACGATTCTCGACGAAAACGAGGTTTTGCCCGAAAAAGCCGACGCCGTCACGCTCAAACCGCTCGAAAATAAGATCGAGCTGCGAAACCTTTCGTTCAAATATCAGACGGACGACAAAAAAATCCTGCAAAACATCAATCTCGAAATTTCGAAAGGCGCGATGGTCGCGCTCGTCGGCGAAAGCGGCGGCGGAAAATCGAGTTTGATAAAGCTTATTCAACGGTTTTACGATCCGTTCGAAGGCGCGATCCTCTGGGACGAAACCGACCTCAAGAACGCGAAACTCTTCAGCCTGAGAAAACAAATCGCGCTCGTGACGCAGGAAAACGTCCTTTTTAACGATACGGTTCGCTACAACATTTCATACGGAAATCCGGCGGCGACCGAAGCGGAAATCATCGAAGCCGGACGAATCGCGCTGGCGCACGATTTTATCGAGGAACTGCCGCTCGGTTACGATACGCTCGTCGGCGAACGCGGGATTTTTCTTTCCGGCGGACAACGCCAGCGCATCGCGATCGCGCGCGCTGTCCTTTTGAATGCGCCGGTTTTAATTTTGGACGAAGCGACTTCGGCGCTCGATACCGAAAGCGAGCGTCTGGTGCAGAAAGCGCTTGCCAATCTGATGCAGAATAAAACTTCGATCGTTATCGCGCATCGTCTTTCGACCGTCCGCCGCGCCGATAAGATCGTCGTCATGGAACGCGGAAAGATCATCGAAACCGGAACGCACACCGAGCTTTTAGCGCACAACGGCACTTATAAACGGCTCTACGAATTGCAGTTTGCCGAGGAAGAAACTCTGTTAGTCAGTTAATTTTTTTGAACGTAAGAAGTTTTTCCCGAACACTTGCGAAAGCGATTTTTAATGAAGATCATAGATGCAAAAAACAAAAAATACTTCGATTTAGAGTTCTGGACGCAGCACGCCAAAATCATCAAAAAGAACCGCCATTTTTCAAACTTCGGCGAACAGCAAATCATCGAAAAATATATCAAATTGCTCGACATCGAGCGGCAGAGCAAAACGGTCGTGGACATCGGCGCGGGCGACGGAATCCGTAAATCGAATACTTACAATTTGTTTCTCGAAGGCTGGCGCGGCATCGGCATCGAAGGCGGCAGCGAAAACGCCGCGCGGCTCGCGAACGCTTATAAATATCTCGCCGGCACGTTTGCCTGCCGCTGTTTCGTGACGCCGCTCAACGTCGCTAATTTATTGTCGGCGTACTCGATCGAAAAAGATTTCGGCATCTTGAGCCTCGATATTGACGGCTATGATTACTGGGTTCTGGACGCCGTTTTGTCCCGTTATCGCCCGCGTTTGATCGTTTCCGAATACAACGAAAAAATTCCGCCGCCGATAAAATTCGCCGTTAATTTTATCCCTGATTTTGAACTGCGCCATCATTTTTTCGGCTATAGTTTGTCGAAACTCGAAGAGCTTTTGGCGAAACATAATTACGTTTTGCTCGAAATCGAATACAACAACGTCTTTCTCGCGCCGGCTGAGCTGGCTGGCGCAAAAGCGGTCGAAACTGAAAAAACGTATCGCGAAGGTTATACGGCGCGCGCCGACCGCAAAGAAAAGTTTAAGGCAAACGAAAATATGGAAGATTTGCTGACCATGAAACCGGAAGACGGAATCGAATTCTTAAAACGATTTTACGCCGAACATGAAGGCAAATACGAAATTGGGTTATAATCAACTTAATTAGACTTATTAGAAAGACATTCCGTTTAACTTAAAAAATTAGGCTAAATTATGAAATCAATGACAGGCTTCGGTCGCGGCGTGGTGCAGGAAGAAGATTTTGCCGTGACGATCGAGCTAAAAACAGTTAATAATCGCTTTTTGGACATCGGTTTGCGGCTTTCGGGCGAAATGCAGGCGCTCGAATCAACCGTCAAACGCCAGATCGGCAATCGCCTTTCGCGCGGTCGCGTCGACGTAAATTTGAATTACGAGCGGACGACCGAGATCAATTACGAATTGAATCGCCCGATGATTACGGGCTATCTGGCGGCGATGAAACAGATGCAGGACGACTTTTCGCTCGGCGGCGAACCGGATTTGAACGTTATTGCCCGTCTGCCGAACGTGCTTTTACCGAAAAAGGACGATTTGAGCGAAGAATTTATCGTCGGCGTCGAAAGAGCATTGATGACGGCGCTCGACGATTTAGAGAAAATGCGCAAAAACGAAGGCGAAATGCTGAAAAACGAACTGAATTTCCGTTTGTCGGAAATCGAAAACCGCCTCCCGACGATCGAAACCGAATCGGGAACCGTGGCGGAAGAATACCGCGTCCGTCTGTCGAAAAAGATCGGTGATTTTCTTGCCAAATCCGATTCGCAGATCGAGATCGACCAGGGCAGACTCGCGCAGGAAGTCGCATATCTCGCCGACCGCGCGGATATTTCCGAGGAAATTCAGCGCCTGAAAAGCCACATCGAGCATTTCCGGCAGATCATGTCGGAAGACAAAGAAGTCGGCAAACGGCTCGATTTTCTGACGCAGGAATTAAACCGCGAAGCAAACACGATCGCGTCGAAAACGATGAATCTGATCGTCAAGGAAAACGCGCTGGCGATAAAATCGGAGATCGAAAAAATTCGCGAACAAGTTCAGAATGTTGAATAAAGTTTACAGAAAGTAGCAGGAAGTGCCGGAAAGTTGCGGAATTATAAATCTTAATAAACTATCTGGCAACTTTCTGCAAACTTTCTGCAAACTTTCTGCAAACTCATGAAATGAAAGGAAATTTAATCATCATCAGCTCGCCGTCGGGCGGCGGGAAAGGAACATTAATCAAGGAAATCTTGAAAACGACGTCCGACATCGGCTATTCGGTTTCGTACACGACGCGCACCGCGCGTGAAGGCGAAGAAAACGGGCGCGATTATCTTTTTGTTTCTTATCAGCAATTTTCGGACTTGATTAAACAGGACGAATTTCTCGAATACGCCGAAGTTCACGGCAATTTTTACGGCACGTCGAAAACGCGTGTTGATTCTGAAATCGAAAACGGGCGCGACGTGATTCTCGAAATTGACGTGCAGGGCGCGGACAATATCATCAATAATTTTCCAGACGCCGTGAGCATTTTCATTTTGCCGCCGAGTTTCGAAGTTTTGAAGGCGCGTTTAACCGCCCGCGCGACCGAAACAAACGAAACTCTATCGCTGCGTTTGAAAAATTCGTTCGGCGAGGTTCAAAAATTTAAAGAGTTTCAATACATCGTCGTCAACGACGAAAAACAAAAAGCGACGAACGATCTGCGAAACATAATTCTGGCGGAAAGACTGAAACGCGTTAGACAAAGCGGGGCGATTCAGGATATTCTTGATAGTTTCGATATCTCCAAATTAAAGACGCTTGGAGATTAAAGGAAATTATGGCAGAACAAATGATTGACGGAACCCAAGAAACAACGGATAACACCGAAATTGTAGAAAAAAAACAGGGCGATATTGATTCGAAATACCGAATGATTATTCTTGCCGCCCAGCGCAGCAAACAGCTTCAGCGCGGCGCAACACCGCGTGTCGATGCTGATCCGCGTAAAATGAAAACCACACGGATCGCGATGAAGGAACTGGAAAACGGCAAAGTTCATTTTGAAACTTTGACCGAATTGCAGTTTTCAACCAAACAGTAAATTAACTATTTATTTCTCCTGTTTTTACTCCAATCCGCAAATTTGGAAGCGATTTGACGCGCCTCGATTTCGAACGGAATTTCAAGATAAGCTTCCGCCTTTGCGTATAAATCCCGTTTTCCTATTCTCCTCAAATTCGCGTAATAGCTTTTCTGGTAAAGCCACAAAAATCTAAAAAATCCCTCGCGCCGGTATTGCAGAACGTGCGCGATTTCGTGGACGGCAAGTTCTTCGTCGAGCCTTAACATCCCGCTTTCGCTGAACCGCAAATTTACCGGACAAATATAAACCCGTCTGCCGATCGTGATTCCCTCGATCCTCAACTGCTTTGTTAAAAAATTCGTAAATTTGCCGCCGTAAAATAGGATTTCGGGAAGGCGAAATGTATCGTCCGCGAGGTGTTCGCGAAAGAATTCCTCGATCTTTTTGTGCGATTTTTCTCCGAGCTTCATAACAAAAAAAGTCGTCTAATTATAGACGACTTTTCTATGATTTAAGTTTTATTTATTTTATCTTTTAACATCGTTTCCGACGTTGCTGATCGCATCGCCGACCGCGTCAATCGTGTTACCGACGCCCTTTTTGAATTTGCCCCAGGTTTCCTGCGTTTCGCCTTCGGCATTTTGAATTTCGCCCTCGGCTTCCAGTTCACCGTCGCCGGTTACTTCGCCGACTTTTTCCTTAACAGTTCCTTTGACCTGTTCCCATTTTCCTTCCAATTCGTCGTTATTCTGTATAGCCATAAAATTTCTCCCTTGATATAAAATTCGTGCATTATTTTATTACAAATCCTGCACTTAATTTATTTATAAAGAAATTTCTGTGCCAAAGCTTTGATTAATGGTTAATTGTTAATGATCAATTGTTAATTCAAATGTCTGTAAACCCTGAATTAATAATTAACCATTAACAATTAACCATTAAAAAACTTACATTCCCTTGTAATTCGGTCCGCCGCCGCCTTCGGGCGTGACCCAGTTGATGATTTGATACGGGTCCATAATGTCGCAGGTTTTGCAGTGGACGCAGTTTGAAAAATTGACTTTTAATTCTTTGCGGTCGGTTTTTGGACTAAATTCCATTTCATAAACCGCAGCCGGACAAAAACGCTGGCACGGATTGCCGTATTCTTCGGCGCAGCGAGTCGCGCAGATTTCGGTGTCGAGAACGTGAAGATGCGAAGGCTGGTCTTCGTCATGCGCGACGCCGGCGTGAAAAACGTCGGTAATTTTATCGAAAATCATCTGTTTATCGAATTTTACGTTTTCGTAGCGATGCCCGTTGTTTTGATGATCTTCAAGTTTTTCCATACGTTCGTGTCCCGGAATGTGATGCTCTTTCGGCATAAATCCCCACGCAAGCCCGCCGGTCATAAACTGCAAGCCCGAATTTATCAACGCCGCCCAGCGACCGGATTGAAACGATGCGTGGAAATTGCGAACCGGATGAAGTTCGTCGTAAAGCCAGCTCATACTGACTTTTTCTTCAAAATGCTTGAGCGTTTTCGATGAAAAATCTTCGTGTTCGAACGCAGTGATGATCGTTTCCGCCGCGAGCATTCCCGATTTCATTGCCGTGTGAATTCCCTTGATGCGCTGACCGTTAAGGAAAGAACCGGAATCGCCGACGATCAAAACGCCGTCCGCATAATGGCGCGGCATCGTCCAATAGCCGCCCGCGTTAATGGTTTTCGCGCCGTATTTGATCATTTTGCCGCCCGCCAGAACTGCGGCGACCGACGGGTGCGTTTTGAACTTTTGGAATTCGAGATGCGGGTCAATGTTCGGGTCTTTGTAATCGAGTCCGGTCACGTAGCCGATCGAAACGACATTGTTTTTCATCCCGTAAATCCAGCCGCCGCCGTAGGTTTGCGTGTCGGACGGAAAACCGAGCGTGTGAACGACTTTGCCTTCCTCGAAATTTCCGGCGGGAACTTCCCAGAGCTCTTTGACGCCGAGCGAAAAAATCTGCGATTCTTTGCCTTCCATCAGTCCGAGCCGCTGCATCAGATGTTTGGCGAGGCTTCCGCGCGAACCTTCGCCTAAGACGGTAACTTTTGCCAGCAGATCAACTCCCGGTTCGAAATTGCCTTTCGGATGACCTTCTTTATCAATTCCCTTGTCGCCCGTGCGAACGCCGATCACGCGGTCGTTTTCGTCGTAAAGAATCTCGGCGGCGGGAAATTCGGGGAAAATATTGATTCCCGCTTCCTCGCATTTTTCCGCCAGCCATTCGCAGACTTTGCTTAAACTGACGATATATTTGCCTTTATTTTTCAAGGGCGGCGGAACGATCGGCGCGTTGATATTGCGCGTTTCCGTCAAGTACCAAAAGGCGTCCGACGTGACGGCGGAATCAACCGGACAGCCCTGTTCGAGAAAATCGGGCATCAATTCGCGAATCGCAATCGGGTCCATCACCGCGCCCGACAAGATATGAGCGCCGACGAACGAGCCTTTTTCGACGATCCCGATTTCGAGCTCGCCGATTTTTCGCGCGTTCTTTTTGATTCCCTTTTCGATCAGCTGGTCGTGCTCGGCGATCATATTTTTCAGATGCAGCGCCGCCGCCAAATTTGCCGGACCGGCGCCGACAAAAACCACGTCCATTTCCAGTTGTTCGCGTTCGATGTTCATATTTTCACCTTTTAAAATGAATGACCATTCATTTTTTGTAAGTATAACAATTTTAAGTTAGCTTACCCAAATCCGAATCTTTAGATTTTACCGCTTTTACATTATAATCCCTCAAGCCTGATGTTTCGCCGAAATCCGAAAACTTTTCTTACGCTTTTTACGCTTTTCGCGCTCTTTTTCTGCGCCTGCGGAACGAAAAATCAGGTCAACCCGAAATTAAACGCCACGATGCCGCCGAAAATCCTCTGGGCTTGGGAACGCAAGGAAGATTTGCGGTTTCTCGATGTGAAAAAATTCGGCGTCGCTTTTCTGGCGCAAACGTTAACGCTATCAGAGGACGAAGTTCAATTTCGTCCGCGCCGTCAACCGCTCGAACTGCCTGAAAATATTTATGTTATTGCCGTCACGCGGATCGAAACGCGTCAGGACGGCGCGCGGCGACCAAACTTTTCCGATGAACAAAGAAAAAAACTCGTCAGTTTGATCAAAAAAACTCTCGAATTGCCGAATGTTAAGGCAATCCAGACCGATTTCGACGTTCGTCTCTCGGAGCGAAAATTTTACCGCGAATTGATTAATGATTTGAAAAAAGAACTGCCGGAAAATACGCCTTTGACGATTACTTCGCTCGCTTCGTGGTGCGTCGGAGATCATTGGTTTAACGATTTTCCGATTGACGAAGCCGTGCCGATGGCGTTTGAAATGGGCGCGGATTCCGAGCGGATTCGCTCGTTTTTGGCGAAAGGCAACGATTGGAACGAGCCTTTGTGTCGCGGAAGTTACGGGATTTCGATCGACGATCCGCTGACGAATACGAATTTCAAACCGAACCGCCGTTTTTATTACTTTAAATCGAGCGCGTGGGAAAAAAGCGACCTGGAAAAAATAAGCCCCTGAATGTTATGAAAAACTATATCCGTTTGATCGTTTCGACCGTTTTGATCTTCGCGTTTGCGGCGAATGCCCTGCCCTGCGGTCCGTCTTATATCACGCCGATTTTCGAATATGAACACGCGCCCGAAAACCCGTATGATAATTTCGCGGCGGGCAAGATCGGCATTTTAAAGCCTTCGCAAAGACGAATCGTGTTGATCGCCGCTTATCGCTACTTAAACGGCGGCGGTTTTTCAGACGCGGAACAAAAAGCGCTGGTCGAGGTTTGGAACGCCGAATTTAACAACAAGGCGTTCGAAGAAGACAATATCAGCGAAACGGTCAAAACGTGGGTCGAAAAGCGCCGATCGGTCGTCGGCAAGGAACCGAAACCGCCCGAAATCTACGTCGAGCGCGAATACGGCGGCTACGATTTTTTCCCGAACTGCACGAAAAACGCCTTCGAAACCGCGACGCAGACGCTTTCCGACCGAATCGCTTCGCACGGTTCGGAAGATAAACACGTCAAAGATTGGGTCAAAGCGCAGGACAGGGTTTTTGCAAACTGCGCGAGCGGAAAATCTATGCCCGACGCAGTGAACGAAGCGATGCCCGAATGGCTCAGAAAAGACCGCGCATACCAGACTGCGGCGGCGGATTTTTATTCGCTCGATTATGAATCGGCGCGGCGGCGCTTTGCGGAAATCGCGCTCGATTTAGATTCGCCGTGGCAGGAAACCGCCGAATATATGGTCGGCAGAACGCTTGTCCGGCAGGCTAGTTTGATCAAGGACAAGACAAAAGCGAACCTGCTTTTGGTCGAAGCCGAGCAGAAACTTTCGGGCGTCGCGCTCAGAAGCAGTAAATTTTCGGATTCGGCAAATAAGATGCTCGGACTGATAAAATATCGCCTGCGCCCGCAGGAACGCGTCCGCGAGCTGGCGCAGAGCATCGCCACGCAGAGCGGCACGAATTTCCGGCAGGATTTGATTGATTACAACTGGCTGCTCGACAAATTCGAAAAAGAAACGCTCGAAGCCGAGGAAAAGCGTAAAAAAGAAGAAGCCGAAAAAACAACGAACGAAACGGTCGAATCTAACGTAAATTCGGCAAATACAGAGGTCAATACCAATTCAAACACCGAAACGCCGCCAAACGAAACGGATTTGAAAATAATCGTCTATTCGGAAGATTATTCGAAAAACTGGACGTTTTATGTTTCCGGCGCGGCAACCGATGATGAAACGATCGTTAAAGCCGCACAGATCGTCGGCAGTCCTTTAACCGAGAAAATGAAGGAACAGGTGCGGTTTGCGCGGAAAAACGCGTATCAGGAACGTTTTAACGGCAACGGCGCTTCGGAATATCAGGGCGGCTACTGGGGATCGGAAAAAATGTCGCTCTCGCGGATGCCCGATTATCTGCGGCTCGACGAATTAACGAACTGGCTTTTCGCTTTTCAAACCGAAGGCAGCGAAGCGTATCTTTACGCGCTTTCGCAGTACCGGCAGACGAATTCCGATCTATGGCTTTTGACCGCGTTCGTGAAAGCCGACAAATCTTCGACCGAACTGGCGCGGCTTTTTGAGGCGTCGAATAAAATTAACCGCTTTACGGTCGCTTACCCGACGATCGCTTACCACAAGGCGCGGATTTTGATCGAACAGGGCAAAACGGCGGAGGCGCGCAAAGTTCTCGACGAGATTTTCGATCTCAATATTGATCTGCCGATCTCGACGCGCAACCGGTTTCTGGCGCAGCGCGCGCAGTTGTCCGAAACGCTCGACGATTACTTGAAATTCGCGCAGTTAAAGCCGTTCGCCTTTGATTGGGACGGCACGAGCGGAACGATTGACGAGCTTATCAGACTACAGAAATCGTGGTACAGCCCGGAATCCAACCCGACACAAACGCGCGAAGAATACGATCAGGAAGTCGAGGAAAATTTCAAAAACGAGAAGCTCTGGGAAGGGCGGACGATGTTCGATACGGCGATCATCGAGACGATGAACCAGCATTTTCCGCTGCCGGTTCTGCTCGAAGCCGAAAAATCCCCTGCCCTGCCCGATTACCTGCGCGAGCGATTCGCGCTGACCATCTGGACGCGCGCCGTTTTGTTTGACGATTTTGCGACGGCTGAAAAGATTTCGGCGGAAATCGTCAAATATCACCCCGAGTTTAAGGATTTGATGGATAAAGTGAATTTGGCAAAAACTCCGGCGGCAAAACAGCGCGCCGCGTATTACCTGATCTTGAAAAATCCGGTGTTCACGCCCTATCTCGAAGACGGTTTAGGCAAAGCCGACAACGAATTCAACACCTGGGACGGCAACGATTGGTGGTGCGCGCCGTATGATTCCGAGTATGACGACACGCAAAACATAGAAGTGCCGAAAAAACTGCCGACAAAACCGATGTTTTTAACCGTCGCGCAGTCGAACGCCGCGCAGGCGGAGCGCAAAAAGCTCAAAGACATCGGGGACGCGCCGAAGTTTTTAGCCGTCAAAATTCTCGAATGGGCGCGGCTCGCACCGGCTGACAAACGCGTCCCCGAATTGCTTTTCATCGTCTGGGAAGCAAACGGCTGGACAAAATACGGCTGCGGCAACAACGTCGAACTTCGCGAAGAAATCGGCAATATTCTGATAAAAAAATACCCGCAGAGCGAATGGACGAAAAAGGTTTTGGAGGAAATGAAACAGGAAAATTAATTTTCCTGTTTTCTATAAGGAAAAACGGCGTGATTGAAACCTTTCAATCACGCCGTTTTTCCTTAAGCAATAAAAAATTTTGTTTTAATACTGGGCATTTGCCGCCGAAACGACTTTTTCAGCCGCGTCCGCCATTCCTTTTGCAACCAGAAAATTCATACCGGATTCGGCGATCACGCGGTTTCCTTCTTCGACGTTCGTGCCTTCGAGACGGACAACAACCGGAATCGAAACGCCGAGATTCTTGCCCGCCGCGACGACGCCGCGCGCGACCATATCCGTGCGGACGATGCCGCCGAAAATGTTGACCAGGACGGCTTTCACGTTTTCGTCAGCCAGAAGGATTCGGAATGCCTGTTCGACGCGTTCCTGCGAAGCGCCGCCGCCGACGTCCAGAAAGTTTGCCGGTTCGCCGCCGTGCAGTTTGATGATATCCATCGTCGCCATCGCAAGCCCTGCGCCGTTGACCATACAGCCGATATTGCCGTCGAGCTTGATGTAATTCAAATCGAACTTTGAAGCTTCGATTTCGAGCGGTTCCTCCTCGTCCAAATCTCTGAGCGGCGCATAATCTTTGTGACGGTAAAGCGCGTTGTCGTCGAAATTAACCTTTGCGTCGAGCGCGATCAGGCGGTTGTCTTTGGTCAGCAAAAACGGGTTAATTTCAAGGAGCGATGCGTCCATTTTTTCATACGCATCATAAAGCGCAAGCATAAACTTTGCGGCTTGATTAACGAGATCGTTCGGAATTCCGAGTCCGAACGCGAGATTGCGCGCCTGAAACGGACGCAAGCCGACCGACGGATCAATCGTTTCCTTCAAGATCAATTCGGGCGTTTCTTCGGCGACCTTTTCGATGTCCATGCCGCCCGCCGACGAAGCCATCAAAACGTTTCTGCCGGTCGTCCGGTCGAGCGTCAGCCCGAGATAAAATTCACGGTCGATCGGCAAACCTTCCTCGATGAGCAGCGTTTTCACTTCGCGTCCTTCGGGTCCGGTCTGGTGCGTGATGAGCTGCATTCCCAAAATCTGCGAGGCTATTTCCCGCGCTTCTTCGGGCGATTTGGCGAGCTTGACGCCGCCGCCTTTACCGCGCCCGCCGGCGTGGATCTGCGCCTTGACGACGACCACATCGGTGCCGAGCTCGCGCGCCGCCGCTTCGGCTTCTTCGGCGGAGCGCGCAACGATGCCGCGCGGCACGGGAACGCCGTAATTCTTTAAAAGTTCCTTTCCTTGATATTCGTGTATCTTCATAAAGTTAAGCTGTCTTCGTAGATTGTAAAAACTTCAAAAAGTTTATCTTTCCGAAAGCCAAAAAGCAAAAGCCGATCTAAAAGTATCAGGTTTCAGGTTTCAAGTTCCAAGTTGTTTATTTTGACTTGAAACCTGAAACCTGAAACCTGAAACCTAAAACTCGAAACCTGTATTTATTGCGATTTTTCGACCAGATTGACCAAAGTTCTAACCGCGACCGCCGTCGGACCTTTTGATTGATGCGGTCGTTCGCTGTCAGCCCAAGCCGTTCCGGCAATGTCGAGATGCGCCCATTTCGCTTTATCAACGAATTCCTGTATGAAAACAGCGCCGATGATCGTTCCCGCTTTACGCGACGGTCCGATATTTTTGATATCGGCGATATCGGATTTGATGCCTTTGCTGTATTCTCTGCCGATCGGCAGCTGCCAGTAATTTTCGCCGACCTCCTGCCCGCATTCGATGATTTCGTTAACCAAATCCTGATCGTTGCCGAGAACCGCCGTGTTGATATCGCCGAGCGCGATAATCACCGCGCCGGTCAGCGTCGCCATATCGATGATCTTCGTCGCGCCCTCTTTTTCGGCATACGCGACGGCATCCGCTAAAATTAAGCGACCTTCGGCGTCGGTATTTAAGATTTCGATGGTTTTACCGTTCATCGCCGTGACAACGTCCGACGGGCGCGTCGCTTTGCCGTCCGGCATATTTTCGACCGCCGCAATAATCCCGAGAACCGGCACCGACGGTTTCAGAAGTCCGATCGCGCGCATCGTGCCGAAGACCGAAGCGCCGCCCGACATATCGTATTTCATCGCGTCCATTCCTTCGCCGGGTTTTAAGGAAATGCCGCCCGTGTCGAACGTGATGCCCTTACCGACAAGCGCTAAAAGCTCGCCTTTTTTCGCCGTCGATTTTTTCGGCTCGTATTTGAGAACGATCATTTTGGCGGGCTGCTCGGAACCGATCGAAACGCTCATCAGCGAACCCATACCGAGTTTTTCCATCTTCGCTTCATCGAGAATTTCGCATTTCAAACCGGCTTCTTTAGCCATCGTCTGCGCACGGCGCGCAAATTCGGTCGGGTGCAGAACGTTCGGCGGCTCGTTTGCCAGATCGCGCGTAAAGTTCATCGAATCGCCGATGATAACGCCGCGATTCAGACCGTCCTTTAAATCCGATTCCTTTCCGCCTTCGACGCAGAGTACGAATGTGTCAATAGTTTTACCGTTTTTATCCTTTGTGCGGTATTTGTCCAGCTCGAACTGGCTCGTCACGAATCCGGTCGCCGCCGACTGCGCGACGTCGCGGTCTTCGCCGTCGTTGCGCGCCAAGAGTGCGAAACTTTTGACGTTGCGCTTGCGCAGAAATCGGGTTGCCGCGCCCGCGACGTTCGAAACGCTCGCCGTCGTGTAATCGGCGCGGTCGCCGACGCCGATCAGAAGCAGCATTGCTGCTTTTACTTTACCTTTTGCCGCAAAACGAACGAGCGCCGTTTCATTGACTTCGCCTTTGAATTCTTCGTTTTTGATCACCGACGAAACGATTCCGCCGGTCAGTTTGTCCAAATCCTTCAAAACGCCGCTCGATGCTTTTTCGTCCTTAAATACCGCTACCGCCAATGCATCAACGTTCGCTTCCTGGAAATTCGCCGTAATTGCCTGAGTTTTCATTTATTTTCCTCGTAATAAAAAGATATTATGCCTGCAAAACTTTTTCAATCTATATATTATCTTAAATCTTCTTTCAACTGCTGACGCGTTTCTTTATCAATCGTCCGTTTCATTTCCGTTTCACGCTTGTCATACAGCTTTTTGCCCTTTGCCACGCCGACCTCGAATTTGATTCGCCCGTTTTTGATATAAATCCGCGTAATCACGAGCGTCATTCCTTTAACGGTCGTTTCCTTTTCGAGTTTTGTGATCTCGCGCCTGTGCAGCAAAAGCTTGCGCGTCCGCAAAGGTTCGTGATTTTCGCGGTTGCCGTGCGAGTACGGCGAAATATGCGCGTTCAAAACCCAAACTTCGCCGTCGCGCACCGAAACATACGAATCCTTTAACTGAATTCGCCCGCTCAAGACACTTTTCACTTCCGTTCCTTTAAGTGCGATTCCGGCTTCGTATTTGTCCAGAATGTGGTATTCGTGAAATGCGTGGCGGTTATTGACTAAATCTTTTCCCTCAACCGACATAAACTATTATTTTGCCAAGCATTTATATTCAAAGCAAGTAAAAAATAACAGAATCATTTGACATTCGGCTTTCAGGTTTTTAAATTATAGATGCTGGTGGGAGATCGTCTAATGGTAGGACTGCAGTCTCTGGATCTGCCTATCGGGGTTCGAATCCCTGTCTCCCAGTAAATAAAAACCAAATAGATTAGGCTTTCTTTAAGTTTCAGGACTTTTCGAAAGCCTTTTCTATTTGTCGTTCACCGCGATTTCACCAGAAAGATTTCCCGCATTTTTCTCAACCCGAAACGGGTTTTTACTTTTTTTAGAAAAAAATTTCCAACGATGATAGTTTTACCGGATTTCAAACGCATTCCTTAATGAGCGGCGAAAATTGCCGATCTATTTAGGAGGATTTGATTATGAGTTTTAATATTTATGTTTCCGGATTACTTGGCGCGGCGAACGGCGGCGGCAGAAAGCCTTTTCGTTATTCGAAAGATGATTGTTTCGATCAGAGCGATTTTGAGGTGCCGGCACTTTTGTCGATGATTCCGTCTGCGCCGACTCCGAAGGCGGTTGCCGAGAAAATAGGCGGTACGCAGGAAGAATATTTGGCTAATAGCGTTATCGGCGGAATGTCGAAAATAGGTGATATACAGGCAGCCAGAATGGTTAGTCTCGGTATCGAAAGGCTTGCCTGGCACACCGGCTTTGGCGAGATCAGCGTTTACTGTGTTCAGGAAGATTGGCTCTGGGGAACCACGAACAGTTTCGTCAACTTTAAATTTTACGGCGGCGCCGAACCGGGCAAGGAATTTTTGAAGAAAATCGGTCCGGGATTAATAAAAACCGGACTTAATAATTTTGGAGTATTGAATCAAATTGCCGCTGCTTTAGCCAAGTACGAATCGTCGTTACCCGGCGATACATCGCCATATTTGAATATTTCGCTCAGTCATTAAGAAAACGAAAAAGATAAAAACAAAAAAGACCTTGAAGTTATTCAAGGTCTTTTTCATGACTAAAAACAAAAACTTAAGATTCGCTTATCCGATGAAGCCGTTTCCGACTTACGATACTAAACTTTCAAGGACAAGAAAATTCCAGAATTTGTCAAAAAAATTTGTTAAATTCCACGACGTTTCGTAATTTCAATTAAAATTTCTTGCCCGCTTTTAACTTTAATCAGCATCGTTCGACGTTTTGAAGCGTTTTCGCGTTCATTTCTATTACTGCTGCGGTTGGCTGCCTTTATAGACGTTTTCGCGTTTATGAAAGCCGTCGCCGATCACGGTCGCATCGAGATTAGATTTATCAACCGAAATCGGTTCGAGAAAAATCGAAGGAACGTCGATCTTTCCGTTGTTGACCTTCACCGGCGCGTCGAACTTTTCTTTTTTGGCGAGCGCAACGGCGGCTTCGGCGGCTTTCACGGCGAGCAGCGAAACGGGTTTATAGACGGTCATCGCCTGCGTTCCCTGAACGATTCGCTGCAGCGCGGCGAGATCGGCGTCCTGCCCGGAAACAAAAACTTTGCCGCCGAGTTTTTTCGTAATCAAAGCCTGAATCGCGCCGCCGGCGGTCGCGTCGTTCGAAGCGACGACGGCGACAACATCGTCATTATTCATCGTCAGGGCGTTTTCCGTGTGTTTTAAGGCTTCTTCCGCGAGCCAGTCGCGCGCCCATTGATCGGCGACGATCTTGATATCGCCTTTATCAATCAACGGCTGCAAAACGCTCATCTGCCCGCGCCGGAACATCTGCGCATTATTGTCGGTCGAAGCGCCGCCGATCAAAATATAATTGCCTTTCGGCGCTTTTTCGACCAGATATTTAGCCTGCATCGCGCCGACCTTTTCGTTGTCGAACGAAATATACAGATCAACATCGCTGTTTTTGATCAAACGATCGTAGGAAATCACCGGCACGTTTTGGCGTTTCGCGGCGTCAACGATCGTCGCCGAAACTTCGGCGTTGTGCGGGATCACGACCAGAACGTCAACGCCCTGCGTCAAAAGACTTTCCGCCTGCCTGATCTGTGTTTCGTCTTTGCCGTCGGCGGATTGAACGACGACTTCCGCGCCCAATTCTTCCGCCCGTTTGACAAAAATATCGCGGTCTTTCTGCCAGCGTTCTTCCTTCAAAGTGTCCATCAAAAGCCCGATGCGAATCTTACCCGAACTGTTTCGCGGATTATTCGTCGAAACGCCCGAATTTTGCGGTGCCGACTGAACGCACGACATCGCGAAAACAGCGCAGCAAATAAGCGAAAAGACGATTAATTTGGACTTATTTTTTACTTTATTCATATAAAATTTTTCCGTCATTTCGCGTTTAGTCAACGCCAAACAGAATATCCATCGTCAATTGATCGAGCCGTTCGTATCTCAAGCCTTTCGAGGAAAGCGCGGCGCGGTCGAATTCTTGCGATAAAAGACGTTCCGAGCCTTCGGCGCTGAATTTGCCGATCTCAAAGGCTTTGTTGGTTTCTTCGATCTCCTTCAAAATGGATTGAATTTCCTCGTGTCTGTTCCATCGTTCGGCTTTGTCCTTGAAGATCAGATACGTCCGCATACAACCGCGCGCGAAATCCTTGACGCCTTCGTAATCTTCCGTGCGGTAAGCGTGCGCATCGAAATGCCGCATTCCTTCGTAGCCGACGTCTTCGAGAAATTTCACGAGCCAGAAGGATTGTTTCGGGCTCACCGAGCCGAACCGCAAATCCTGATCGTAGCGACCGGGATACTGATCGTTTAAGTCGATATGAAAGAGTTTTCCGGCTTCCCACGCCTGCGCGACAGCGTGCATCATCGAAAGCCCCGGCATTTGTTCGTGCGCGACTTCCGGGTTGACGCCGACCATTTCCTTGTGTTCGAGAGTTTCGATAAACGCAAGATATGCGGCGGTCGTCGGAAAATAAATATCGGCGCGCGGTTCGTTTGGCTTGGCTTCGAGCGCGAATTTATAGCCGTAATTTTGCGCCGCGTTGTATTCGCAAAGATAATTCAGGCTTTCGCGAAAACGCTTGATGGCGTCTTCGGTTTTGCGGCAGGCATCGGTTTCGACGCCTTCGCGTCCGCCCCACAGAACGAAAGTTTCCGCGCCGAATTCCGTGCCTAAATCCATCGCGCGCATCGTTTTTTGAAGAGCGTAAGCGCGAACGCGCGCGTCGTTTGCCGTGAACGCGCCGTCGCGAAAGACGGGTTCGTAAAACAAATTTACCGTCGCCATCGGCACTTTTATGTTGTTGGCGTCGCAAGCCGCGCGAAATTCTTTGACGATTTTGTCGCGTTCCTGTGCGGTCGCGTCAATCGGCACCAGATCGTTATCGTGAAAATTCACGCCGTAAGCGCCGACTTCCGCGAGCAGCTCGACCAGTTCGACCGGCGATTTTTTTTCTCTGACCTGTGTGCCGAAAGGATCGGCGCCGCGATTTCCGACCGTCCACAGTCCGAACGTGAATTTATGTTCGGGTTTCGGTTCATATTTGCCGTTATTCATTGATTTATAACTCCCAATTTTAATTTTCCGTAATCAGCTTCATTGCCGGACGAAGTGCCGAATAAAGCAATTTATAAGCTTCGTAATTACGCTGTAAATTTGCCGCCGAATCTTTCCTAGGCTCGACGCGACGCGCCGTTTTGATAGTTTTTTCGCAGGCTTCGTCAATCGAAATCCAATATCCCGCGCCGACTCCGGCTAAGATAGCCGCACCGAACGCCGCGCCTTCTTCCGCTTCGACCGTTTCAATTTCCGAATCGTAAACGTCGGCTTGAATTTGCTGCCACAACGCCGATTTTGCGCCGCCGCCGCCGAGCCGGATCGTGCTGATTTTCGCGCCGAGCTCTTTAAAGATTTCGAGCGAATCGCGCAGCGAAAACGCGACGCCTTCTAAAACCGCCCGCGTCAGATGCGCTTTCGTGTGACTTGCCGTTAAACCGACGAAAGCCGCTCGCGCCGAAGCGTCGAGATGCGGAGTTCGCTCGCCCATCAAATACGGCAGCCAGATCGCACCGTTCGAACCGGCGTCAATCTTCGCCGCTTCATCAACTAACTCGTCATAGCTTTTATCATCGCCGAATGTTTCGCGAAACCATTTCAGCGAAAGTCCGGCGGCGAGCGTAACACCCGTATTGTGCCAGCGCCCCGGAATTGCGTGGCAAAGCGTGTGAATTCGCCCTTTCGGATCAAGAAACGGCTCGTTCGTTACGGCAAAAACTACGCCCGACGTACCGATCGTAACGCTTGTCGTTCCGGGCTTGGTGATGCCCATTCCGATCGCTCCGGCGGCATTATCACCCGCGCCTGCAACAATTAAAGTTCCCTCGCGCAAACCGGTTTCCGCCGCGCCCGTTTTTGAAACTATTCCCGTAATTTCGATAGATTCGTAAACACTCGGCAGCAAACCCGTCTCAATTTCAAAAACTTCGAGCATTCGATTTGACCAGCGGCGATTTTTGACATCGAACAAAAGCGTTCCCGAAGCATCGGCGGCATCGCTCGCTTTATCGCCCGACAAACGAAATCTGACGTAATCTTTCGGCAGCAAAACCGATTTTACTCGCTCCCAGATTTCCGGTTCATGGTCGCGCACCCATAACAGCTTCGGCAGCGTAAATCCTGTCACTGCCGGGTTTGAGACAAGTTCGATCAATGTTTCGCGACCGATCCGCTCGTTTATATAGCGACACTGCGCTTCTGTTCGCTGGTCGCACCAGAGCAGCGCGGGTCGCAAAACGTCGTCGCGCTCGTCAAGCAAAACCGCGCCGTGCATTTGACCTGAAAAGCCGATCGACGCAACTTCTTCCGCACGAATATTTTCCTGCGCTAAAACTTCTCTGATGGCAGAAACAGCGGCGCGCCGCCAATCTTCCGGCGATTGTTCAGCCCAACCGGTTTCGGGCGAGGCGAACGACTCGTGTACGGCGGTCGCCGAGGCGATAATTTTGCCGTCCGCATTTATTAATACCGCGCGCGTTCCTCCGGTTCCGACATCTATTCCCAGAAAATTCATTTTTTTATTAAATTCTTTGAATTACTCAAATTCGCGACGGATCGAGTCGAAATATTTACCTTTTTATAAAGGCACATTAATACTTTTTTATCTGAATTTGTTAAGTCAATGCAGCTCAGTTTGCTAACCAATAACGAATATTCTCTTAAATTGGTTATACCAATTTAAGAGAATATTTAACTGTCCGATTAAAGTCAAGTTTTATGTCTATTTAATTTAACCGCGTAATTCATAGACGATTAAAGAATCGCTGCCTTTATCATACCTTTTACCGTCAGCACATACGAAAAATACTGTTCAGTCGTTTAAAGCACAATGGTTAAACCAACCTCAATAATTGCTTTGTTTTTAATTTCATCCACTGATTGTAAGCTCGTCCAAATTTTACATACTTTGAAAACCTGATAATATAAAAATGAATTTGCCTGATAAAGATCGAATTTATATCTATGAACGAGTGGTACGAAACACAAATCCGCGTCCGTTATGCCGAAACCGATAAAATGGGCATCGTTCACCATTCGAATTATCTCGTCTGGTTCGAGCTCGGCAGAAGCGAATTTTGCCGCGCGCGCGGTTTTTCTTATAAGGAAATGGAAGAGCGCGACAATGCCTTGATGGTCGTCGCCGAAGCTTACTGCCGCTATAAATCGCCCGCTTATTATGAAGACGTTTTAACGCTCCGCACAAAAATCGCCGAAGTCCGCAGCCGCAGTATCCGTTTTACATACGAAATTTATCGCGCGTCGGATCAAATGCTGATTGCCGAAGGCGAAACGCTTCATCTCGTCACGGACGAAAACAAAAAGGTCCGGACGCTGCCTGAAATTTATAAAGAAAAACTTTTAAGCGAAATCACGGACACGAACGCTTTTCCCGAAAACGAAGCACCGCATTAGGATTTGGGATTGTGGATTTCGGGTTTCGGATTTGCTGTCGCGTTGATAACGCCGATTCTTTTTCAAAAAAGGTAGCACTCGAAAAACTTTGAGTGCTACCTTTTTTGTTTCAATTCATACTTCAAATCAATCCGAAATCCGAAATCCGAAATCCACAATCGAACTGTTTTATTTTTTCTTGACGATTACCAAAGTAATGTCGTCGCCGGCGGGCGCGGTTTGAGTAAAGTTCGAAAGCGACGATTCGACCTTATCGCGCAACCCTGATGCCGATGCCGCAAGATTTTTTTGAACGACCTGCGAGAGCCTGTCCATTCCGAATTCTTCGCCTTTCAAATTCGCCGCTTCCGAAACGCCGTCCGAATAAATCACCAGCGCTTCGCCGGAGTTGAGATGCGTTTCGCCGATCTCATATTCTGCCATCGGCATGATTCCGAGCGGAAATCCGCCCGACCCGAGCTGTTCGACAGAGCCGTCAATTCTACCGATCAGCGGCGGATTATGACCGGCGTTGATATATTTCAGAGTTCCGTCGAGCGGATTTAATTCCGCGATAAAGAGCGTCACGAAACGATTTGTAGGCGTGTTTTCCGTAAGATATTCGTTAACCGAACGAACGATTTCCGGCAGCGGGCTGCGCGCCGCGACCTGTCCGTGAATCGAGGCGTGAAGCGAGCTCATTAAAAGCGCCGCCGCCGTTCCCTTTCCGGAAACGTCGCCGAGCGCGATCAACATACGCGAGTTGTGAAGGCGTATAAAATCGTAATAGTCGCCGCCGATCTCATAGCAGGAAAAAGAAATTCCCTGAAATTCGTAGCCGTCCATGATCGGCGGCGCCGAAGGCTGAAAACTCTGCTGAATTTCGGTCGCGAGTTCGAGTTCGCGCTCCATTCGTTCACGCTCGAAGCGTTCTTCGAGCAGCCGCGCGTTTTCGACACGAATCGAAGCGACCGAAGCGAGCGTCGTCAAAATATTGAGATGTTCCTCGGTAAATGTCGCTTCGGTGGTCGGCGAATCGGCGTAGATCAAACCGAAAACGTCGTTTTCATTGACGCTCAGCGGAACGGCTAAAACCGAGCGAATTCCTAACAGCGCGATCGTCTGGCTCGCATAACGCGGGTCGTGCTGCGCGTCGGCGGTCAGAACGGATTTGCCGTTGTGCAGAACTTCTTCCATCACCGTGCGGCTGATGCGAACTTCTTCGATCGTTTCGTCCTTGCCGCGCAGGCGCGCCACGGAAATTTTCATTCCGCCCTCGACGTCTTCGTCGCGCAGCATAATTACGACGCGCTCCGCCGGAACGGCTTCGAAAACGAGCGAGGCAACCTGATTTAAGGTTTCGTCCAAACCGCTCGACGAAAGCAGCGCGATGCCGACCTTGCTGATCAAGCCTAAAAGCTCGGTGCGCGTCGTAAACTGCGAATCTAAGAATTCGGCGGTCGGATTCGTTTTCGGCGCGAGCGCGATCGTTTTCGAAGGATCGAGCGCATCGGTGTGATCGGCGATCAGCGTCGCGTTTTTGCTCTGGCGCAGGCGTTCGTCTTCAAATGTGATGACGGTTTCGCCGATTTGAATTTCGCCGCCCGTAATCAGCGGAAGAGGCATCGAAACGACTGTTCCGTTGTAGCGCGTTCCGTTAGCCGAACCTAAGTCCTGAAGCCAGTAAGCATCGCCTTCCTTGCGAATTTCGGCATGAAGTCGCGACGCAAAAGCGTCTGGAATACAGATGTCGCTGCGCGCCGAACGCCCGATCGTCGTGCGCAAACGCGTCAGGAAAAATTTTTCGTTCTGAAAATCCGAATTTTTGATGATTAAATGCGGCATATTTCAATTTTGGATTCGAGATTTGGGATCTGGGATTTTTTCTGGTTTACCTTCTAAAACTGCTTCGGCTTTAAAGCGCCGTTAAAAATCTCAACGAAAATAAATCCGAAATCCGAAATCACAAACCCGAAATCATTCTGTTATTTCCCTCGCAACTTTTTGTTTGCCGTAAATTACAACTGTTCCGCCGATTAAATCCTGCAAAGCCCGACCTTTTTGATTAAGCGCCGAGAATAAAAATCCGAGCCCAAAAGTCAGCGCTGTCAACAGATAACCGATGGTATGACGGAGCAGTAATTGAACGAACGTCGGCGGCGTGCCGTCTTTGCGGACGATTCTGATTCCGGTCAGCATTTTTCCGATGCTCTGCCCGCTGAACATCGGAAAAAGCACGAAATTCGTCAATCCGAGCAAAAGCATTATCAGCCAACCCGAACTCGTCAGTTCGCTATTAAGTAATTTGACGCCGGGAACTCCGTAGAATCTGCCGAGAAGCAGCGCGATGACCGGAACGCAGACGAGCAGAATATAATCAATCAAAAACGCTCCGCAGCGCAGCAGAAACGGCGCACGAAGACGTTCGGCATCGAAATCTACGACAACCCGAGCGGGCTTGACTCTTTTTACGGCGATATTTTTATCCGCGTTTGCGCTCATATTATTTATTTTTTCATTGGATCATTTATTCATTTATTCATTAAAAATCATTCAATCGCCCAATGAAAAAATGAACCGATGAATCAATCCTGTCATCCGATCGTGAAGTGCAGCGTCGTATCACCCAATCTAATTTTATCGCCGTTAGTCAGAGTGTGCGGCTGATGAGGCAAAAGCCTGACGGAATCGTTGACCGGCGGCAAAAGCGTCGTGCCGTTTGACGATCCCAAATCCTCGACCAGAAAACTGTTTCCCTCGCGCCAGATTCGCGCGTGGCGGCGCGAAATCTTTGTTTGCGGATCGTATTTCGAAAGATCGACTTCGGGGAAAATATTCGACATCGGATCGCGTCGTCCCAAAAGATTGTCGCTCTTTTCCAGGCGAAAGCTCGACGGTTCGAGCTCGTCAGTTCCCTGGATAACGAGTTTTGCGGTCATCGGGTGAACGGCGATTGACGGCGATGAATGCTGCTGCGCGATCGGCTGCTGCGCACCGCAAAATGCGCAAAACACATCGGTTGCGACGATTTGTTTGCCGCAGAAACCGCAGAACACCGCTTGTTCAGAAAAAGCGCGGTTCGACGGCGCGACTTTCACGCCGTAGGTAACTTTGCCGATTTGCAGGTTCGCTAAATGATCCTTCAAAGAGTCGCGTAATTCGGCGGCGGACGTGAATCTCGCTTCGGCGTTGTATTCGACCGAACGCATCAAAATCTGTTCGATCTGATCTGAGAGCTGCGAATTTATCTGGCGCGGGCGCGGATTTTTCTGAAAATCGAAGATCAAAAGCGGGTTGCTTTGCGGATCGGCGCCGGTCAAAAGATGAAACATTGTCGAGCCTAAGCTGTAAATATCCGAACGCGGTTCGACGTTGCCGCTAAATAATTCGGGCGGCGCGTAGCCCATCGTGCCGACCGCCGTAACGCCTTTTTCTTCCTTGTTGACCCAGCGCGCGATGCCGAAATCAATCAGCATAACGCGTCCCGAATTGCCGTCGATCATCACGTTTGCCGGTTTCAGATCGCGGTAAACGATCGACGGTTCGTGATTGTGCAGATAATGCAGAACGTCGGAAATCTGAATTGCCCATTCGGTGACGGTTTTTTCGTCGAGTCGTCCTTCGGGCGCAGAGCGCAGACGGCTCGCCAGATCGCCGCCCGAAATATATTTCATGACGAGATAGAATCTGCCTTCTTTATCGTCGAAGAAATAATCGTAAATCGTCGGAATCGCCGTATGATCGAGCGAGGTCAAAAGCAGAGATTCGCGTTTGAAATCCGAAACGGCTTTATCCTGCTGTTCGGATTCGATATACGACTGCACCATCTCTTTGACGGCGCGCAGAACGCCGCCTAAGTTTCGGTCGTTTGCCAGATAAACCGCGCCCATTCCGCCGCCGCCGATCTTGCGGACGATTTCGTAACGATTGTTGAGAATCGTGCCTTCGTCGAGCGGTTTGAGCTTTGCGGATTTGCGACCGTCAGTGTCGGTATGTCCGATATTCGGCGTCGTAGATGAATGCTCGACTTTCGATTCGTTCTGCGGTTCGGCAGCCGGAACGTTTTCGACGGGCTTTGATTCCGCCGCCGCCGCGTTGGCTTTTTCTTCCTCGATCTCGTTCTTTTGAATAATTTGAACCGAATCGAATCTTGAAAGCTCCTGCGGATTTTCCTCCTCCGCAAGCGGCAAATCCGGCATCGCGATCGGCGGTTCGAGAGTTTCCGCGATCGGTTGAATAATCTCTTCTTTCGGTAATTCCTCCGCAGCAGGCGGCGCGGCGACATTCGATTCCGGTTCGTCCTGCCAATCCATCGAAACCGGCGCGGGTTGATCGAAACCTTCCGGCAATTCTTCCGAAACCGGCGGCAATTGCTCTGAAACTGGCGGCGGGTTTTCCGCGCTTACATTCAATCCCGCGAAATCCGACGAAATTTCGGTCGGAATGTTGCTGAAATCATCGAATTTTTTCTCGACCGGCGGAACCGGGTCGAGCGGTTTTTCGAACGGCGAATTTTCGGTGACAGCTTCAAAAAAATCAACCGGCTTGCGTTCGGGTTCGGAAATGAACGGCTCAAAACTTTCCGGCGCTTTGAATTCGCTTTCGACCGTTTCCGGCTGCGCGACTTCGACGGGTTCGCTCGAAATTTCGGGTTCCGCAAATGGCGCGTCTGCGGATTTCGGCGCTTCCGTTTCAAAGTTAAAATTCTGTTCCTGTATAATCGCCGGCTTCGGAATGTCTGCTAAATCAGCCGGATCGTCCGATTTTTCGGTCGGCGGCAGCGAATATTCTTCGACTGTAAACGGCGACGGCGGCGGCGGCGGCGTCATATAAACCGGCGGCTCGATCTCGATCGGCGCTAACGGTTCGCTTTCGTCAGCAGCGCCGAACGGATTCGGCAGCGGAACGCTTTTCACGTCTTCGAGATTCGCGGCGGGAATTTCGACCGATTCGGTTTTCATCCCCCAATTTTCCGATGTGTCGCCGGTCGGAACGATCTGCGATTCCGGTGGTTTATTAAAATTGATCGGCAGTTCGATGTTTTCGGCAGAAGGCTTATTCGGAGTTTTAATTTTCGGTGTTTCCGCGACGCTGTTCGGCATCGGCGCGTCGAAATTTTCGTTATTTGCGGCGGGCGGCGGCATACCGACCATAGTTTCCGACAGCGAATTGTCTTCCACGGGAACAATCGGCTTCAGCGTGATTCCGCAAAAGGGGCAAAAGACATCTTCATTGGCGACTTTCTCGCCGCATTCTGGACAATAGGACATTTTCTTAAATTAGTTTCAAAAATTGAATTTTTAATAATGGTTTTTGATCTTCGGTTTTTGGTCTTTGCAATTTAATTTATCAACTTGAATGTTACTTAATTAGAAAAACAAAGACCAAAAATCAAAAACCGAAGACCTAATTGCTAACCTTAAATCGTAAAAAAGTTTTCCCGACAATAATCTCGTCGCCGTCGTTCAAAAGATTCGGACTGCCCGGAATCAAGCGCCGTCCGCGATTGATATAAGTGCCGTTGGTCGAACCCAGGTCTTCGACCGAATATTTTCCGTCGCGGTAAATAACGCGCGCATGGCGGCGCGAAACCTTCGCTTCCGGATCGTGCGCGTCCAGATCGATGTCTGGGAAAATCCCGTTGTCGGCGTCCCATCGCCCGATATAGGATTCTTCGGCTGTCAATGTAAATTTTTTGCCGACCGACATTCCGCGTTCGATGGTCAGCGTCGAATGAGCGCCCTCGATTTTCTTGACGTCATTGTTTTCAACCGGCGTCAGCTCGACCTGTTCGATTATCGGTTCGATGCCGATTGATGTTACGCTCGCCACATTAAACGACGGCTCGGAAAGCGGCGGCTGATAACTTTGCACTTTAAAATCGTTGTTATTATTGCCTGAAGACTGCAAGTTTTGTCCGCATTCATCGCAGAATTGCGAACCATCCAGATTTTCCGTTCCGCAAGTTTGGCATTTTATCATGTTCTCTTTTTCCTTTACCTTGCGACTAAATTTTTATAAATTGTTAAATTATCTTATGGCAAAATCATTTTAACCTTAAAATGTTTGTTGGCAAAACGTAAATCAATTATCCGCAAGCGGAAAACGATTTTTTTATACGCAACTTATAAATTAAAACTCCATCAAAGTAAATACATTTTTTTGAAACTATTCTGAAAATTTGGTCGTAGTTACGACTTGACGCGGGACAAGCATTTATTTGCGTTAAAATTCAAACACCTAAAATAATCTTCTTAAAGGGGAAAAGAGAGAATATGGCAGTCAGCCGTAAAGGAAAAATAATCATCGGCGCGTCCGTTGGAGTTTTGTTAATCATCATCATCGTCGCAAGCATTTTCGCGACCCGGAAAGATACGCCCGAAGTGACGGTCGTGAAGGTCGAAAAGCGGAAGGAACTGCGCTCGAACGTGACGGCATCGGGCGAAGTTCGTCCGATTCAGTTTATCAACCTGACGAGCGAAGTTCAGGGCAGAATCGAAGAAATCTACGTCAAGGAAGGCGACCGCGTGGCGAAAGGCACGGCGCTCGTCAAGCTCGACCCGACGCAGCTCGATTCAAGCACCGACGCGCAACTTTCTTCGCTCCAGGCATCGCAGACCGACGCGCAGGTTTCGCGCTCGCAGGTGACCGCCGCGCAGAACCAGTATTCGCAGGCGCAGCAGGGTTTGATCGCCTCGCAGGCGTCGGTTGATACGGCGCTCCAGCAGGTCAACACGGCGCGGCAGAACGTCGTCGCGGCGCAAACCGATATTGACTCGCGCCAGGTTGATTTGAATACGGCGAACCGTGAATTGAAAAGGACGACCGAGCTTTTGGAAGCCGGCGTCGCATCGCGCTCCGAATACGACGCGGCGAAAGACCGGGTCGAAACGGCGCAGGTCGCTTTGAGAAACGCGCAGTCGCGGCTTAAATCGGCTCAGCTCGCGGTCAATGAAGCCGAAGCCCGCGTCAAAGAAGCGCGCGCCCGCGCTAATCAGCAGTCGGTTGCCGTCAAAGATGCCCAGCGCGGCATCAATACGGCGAATTTAAGCGCCGAATCGAGCCAGCAGCGTTCGCAGCAGCAAGCCGCACTCCTTCGCGGTCAGCGCACGCAGCGCGATAAAACTTTGCAGGTCGCGCCGATCGACGGCGTGATCGCCGATATTCCGTCAAAAGTCGGAACGTTTGCGGTCGCGAATCTTTCTTCGACGCCGCTTTTGACGATTGCCGATATGTCGGCGATCAACGTCGAGGTCAAGGTTGACGAAACCGAGATCGACAAGGTCGAGGAAGGTCAGCTCGCGAAAGTCAAAGTTGATGCGTTCGGCGATAAAGAAGTGATCGGCAAAGTAAAGCTCAAAAATCCGCTCGCGATCGGCAAGTCGCAAACCGCCGGCGGGCTTTCGACTAACATCAACACGCAGGAAGCGAAAGAGTTTAAGGTCGTTATCGAACTAACCGATATTCCGAACGACATCCGCGAAGGCTTGCGTCCCGGAATGAGCGCGACCGCCGTGATTACGACGAAAACCGCCGAAAATCTGATCGCCGTGCCTCTGCAGTCGGTGATCGAGAAAAAACCCGAACCCGCCGCTTCTCCGCTTCCGAACGATAATCCGATGCCCGGAGAAAAACCGAAAAACATCAAAGGCGTTTACGTGCTCGACGGCAACAAAGCGAAATTCGTCGAAGTTCAAACCGGAATTACGGGAGAATCCGACATTCAAATCATCAGCGGTCTCGAAGAAGGCGCTGAGGTAATAACCGGACCAAGCAGGATTCTAAACACCCTGAAAGAAGGCACACTGGTTAAGAAGCAAGAGAAAAAAGACGGCGAGAACGCTAATAAATCCTAAGTTTGGTTTCAGGTTTCAAGTTTCAGGTTTCAGGTTAAAAATTGCGACTTGAAACTTGAAACCTGAAACTGATTAAAGAAATGTATAAATTCATGGAAAACGAAAACGGTAAAGGCGAAAAATTGCCGGTTGAGGGCGCGTCGTTGATTTCGATGCGAGACATCTGGAAAACATACCAGATGGGCGTCGAAGAGCTTCACGCGCTGCGCGGCGTTTCGTTCGACGTTGAAAAGGGCGAGTATCTCGCGATTATCGGACCTTCGGGTTCGGGCAAATCAACGCTGATGAACCTGATCGGCTGTCTCGATTCGCCGTCGAAAGGCGAATACTGGATCAACGGAAATCAGGTTGCCGAAATGACCGACGACGAATTGGCGAAAATTCGTAATAAAGAAATCGGTTTCGTTTTTCAGACATTCAATCTACTGGCGCGCGCGACGGCTCTGCATAATGTCGAACTGCCGCTCATCTACGCCGGAATGCGCGCCGGTGAACGCAACGAAAAGGCACAGGCGGCGCTTGCCTCGGTCGAATTGGGCGACCGCGTGATGCATAAACCGAACGAGCTTTCCGGCGGACAGCGCCAGCGCGTCGCGATTGCCCGCGCATTGGTAAATCATCCTTCGATTCTGTTGGCGGACGAACCGACCGGCGCTCTCGACACGAAAACCAGTATGGAAATTATGGCGTTGTTCGAAAAGCTCCATGAAGAAGGCAACACGATCATTCTCGTCACGCACGAACACGATATTGCCGAACGCGCGCACCGCGTAATCACGATTCGCGACGGCGAAATCGAAAAGGACGAACGAATCAAATAATTTCTTTCAGAGATTTTAACAAATGCGGCGCTGAGCTTTATATAAAGTCCGGCGCCGCGTTATTTTGTAATGTCCGTCGGAATATCTACCGACTTTTTACTCTTTAACTGTCTTTCAAGAATTGACTAAATACCGGTTTTACGTTTTTTTAATAAGTATGTTAGAAAATCTACCCGGATATGTTTCGATCACATTTATTTTGACGACTTTTCTCACGATCAGCTTTCTGCTGATTGCCGTCAGGCAAACGGTTTTCGAAACGATTCCGGCTAAAATCCTGGTCTTTTTGCTCGCTTTCTGGACGTTTTTTCAGGCGATGGTTGCGCTCAGCGGTTTTTATCAGAACCCGGTATTTCCGCCGCGACTCGTGCTTTTCGGTGTTTTGCCCGCGATTCTGCTGATACTTTTCTACTTTATTTTCTTTCGCAAAAATTTCATCGAAAAACTTCCGCTCAAAGTTTTGACGCTTTTGAGCGTAATCAGAATTCCCGTCGAACTCGTTTTACTGTGGCTTTTTCTTGGCGGACTCGTACCGCAGTCAATGACGTTCGAAGGACGAAATTTCGATATTCTTTCCGGCATCACCGCTCCGGTCGTTTATTTTCTCGCTTTTCGCGGCGGCAAAGTTAATCGCCCGCTGCTGATCGTCTGGAATATTCTCGCGCTCGGATTGCTTTTAAACATCGTCATCACGGCGATTCTCGCTTTTCCGTCGGTTGATCCGAACCTTCCGCTCGCTTTGCAAAATCGCGCCGTCACGTTTTTTCCGTACGTCTGGCTGCCGACCGTCGTCGTCCCGATCGTCTTTTTCAGTCATCTCGCGAACCTCTGGAAATTATTTAAAAATTCCGCAAATTAAACCTTTTCAACCAATTCGCGTATAATCACATCAAAGATTTTTTGATTCTTTGCTGGTGACCCGATGAATTTTACCGAAACCTTAAAACTTGCGCTCGCGGCGATCTGGGCGCACAAGCTGCGCTCTTTTCTGACGCTGCTCGGAATGATTATCGGCGTCGCCGCCTTTATGATCGTGCTTTCTGTTTTGCAGGGTTTTAATTCCTACATTGACGAAAAAGTCGCGGGCATCGGCTCGAACGCTTTCACGGTGCAGAGATTCAATCCGTTCGAGGATTTTAAGGACACCGATACGATCGCCGCCGCGCAGCGCCGCAATAAGGAACTGACCTTTGACGAGCTTGATTTTATCCGCGCGCGCGCCCAGTTGATCGAAAAGATCGGCGCAAAATCGGGCGGCGGCAGAACCGACATCAAACGCGGCAGCGAGATTTTGCAGGAAGTTTCCGTTTCGGGCGCCGAACCCGTGATCGCCGAAATCGAAAAAACAGACGTCGCCGACGGTCGTTATTTTACCGAAACCGAAAATAACAGCGCGGCGCGCGTCGCTTTTGTCGGCGCGGACATCGCTTCAAAACTTTTTCCGCAGGGCGACGCGCTCGGCGGCGAAATCGCGATTCGCGGAATCGAGTATCGAATTATCGGTATTCAAACGGCGAAAGGCACGGTTTTCGGGCAGCCGATGGACAGTTTCGTGCAGCTTCCGATTAAAACTTACGGCAAGGCTTTCGGCGGTTTAACCGGCGGTCGCGCACCGTATTTCGTCGTTTCGGCAAAATCCGACAAGGTTTTCAAAGACGCGGTCGAAGAGGTTCGCGGGCTGATGCGCATCAAGCGCAAGCTCGAATTCGGCGAGAAGGACAACTTCGGCGTCGTCACGCCGGACGCGATTTCCGGGCTTCGCGACAGCATTTTCGGGACGACCTTTATCGTTATCATCGCCGTTCCGGGCATCGCGCTCGTCGTCGGCGCGATCGTCATTATGAACATCATGCTCGTTGCCGTGACCGAACGAACAAAGGAAATCGGCATCCGCAAAAGTTTAGGCGCGCGCCAAGCCGATATTTTGAAGCAGTTTTTGCTCGAAGCCGCGACGCTTTCGGCAATCGGCGGCATCATCGGACTGATTATCGCGCAGCTCGTCGGCTATATCATCAGCGCGTTGTTTATTCAGACCAAGATTCCGATCTGGGCGATATTTTTTGCGATCGGCGTGTCGGCGACGGTCGGTATTCTGGCGGGCTTGTATCCGGCGTGGAAGGCGGCAAAACTCGACCCGATCGAGGCTTTAAGAGCGGATTAATAATTCTATGAAGTTTTTAACCAGTTCATTTTTCGAAAACCTGAAAATGGCGCTCGACACTTTGCGAAGCAATAAAATGCGCTCGTTTCTGACGATTATCGGCGTCGTCGTCGGCGTGATTACCGTGATGCTGATTTCATCGATCATCTCGGGGATTACGGTCGCGATCGAAAAGGAAGTCGAATCGTTCGGAACGCGCTCGATCTTCCTTTATAAATACAACATCGGTTTCAGCCACGGCAGGCGCACGCAGGAAGAACGGATGCGCAAGCCCTTAACGGTCGAAGACGCCGAAGCGATCAAAAAACTTCCGTCAATCGAAACCGCCGTTCCGTTTCTCGACGTATCGAACAATTTCTGGGGCAGCAAAATAATGGTCACGGGCAAAAACGGCAAAACTTCGTCCGCCGTTCAGCTTCAGGGAACTCTGCCCGAAATCGAGAAAACGACGAGCGAAATTCTGATCGAAGGACGCTGGTTTTCGCAAACCGAAAGCGAGGAGAAAGCAAACGTCTGCCTGATCGGTTCAAGCGTCGTCGACAATTACTTTCCGTTCGAAAACCCGATCGGGCAAACATTGGAGATCGGCGGCAACGAATTTCGCGTGATCGGCGTGCTCGAAAAACGCGAACAATTAATGGGCGGCGGCGGCAACAACGATCAGAGCAACGTCGTCTATATGCCGCTCGGAACGGCTTTGAAACTCAAACCGAACGCCGACGATCTGTTTATTCTGGCGGTCGCCTACGAAGGTAAGCTCGAAAGAGCGAAAGACGACGTTCAGGATTTACTGCGCGTCAGGCGGCAGGTTGATTACGGCAAGCCGAATAATTTTTCGATGGAAACCGCCGCCAGTATTATTGACCAGTTTCAGTCAATTACCGCCGGCGTCGCGATTGCGATGGTCGTCATTTCGTCGGTCGGTTTAATGATCGGCGGCATCGGCGTGATGAATATTATGCTCGTTTCCGTGACCGAAAGAACGCGCGAAATCGGGATTCGAAAGGCGATCGGCGCGAAACAGAGCGATATTTTATTACAGTTTTTGATCGAAGCGGCAACTTTGACCGGCTTCGGCGGAATTGTCGGTTTGCTCGTCGGCTGGCTTCTGACTTTACTCGTCAAGCTCGTCCTGCCCTCGTATGTGCCGATCTGGGCACCGATCGTCGGCTTTTTCGCGAGCGTCGGCATCGGCATTATTTTCGGACTTTTCCCGGCGTGGAAAGCCGCGCGGCTCGATCCGATCGAATCTCTCAGATACGAGTAAAAAATTGGAAAACGAAAAAGGAACGCCGAAAATTTACAAATTATTTTCGGCGTTCCTTTTTGAAAATATTTAACGTCAATTCGGGATAAGCACGGAACGCTCGTCTGTGACGGCACAGCGTTTGAAAAACGCTCACAACCTCAGTTTACTTTAAAGTTTTAGGTAAATCGAGGCGCTTGACGCCGCTTTCAGCTACGTGTGCCGTCACAGACGAGCGTTCCGTCCGGCAAATTTCTCACCCCGGATTGACGTTATTTAGCTGTTTAACTCAAAAAGCTTGGGAAAAACAGCGCCATCGCAACGCCGAACAGCAGTATCACGCCGAAGAGTGTCAGCGTCGCCGCCCAGGCGATCGTCGAAGAAACTTTTTCACCGGCAGTCTTAAGTCCTGTCGCGTTCATCCACAGCCAATAAAATATCAATAAACTAAACGAGCTCAATAAAACGTAAAGCACAGGATTATCCGCCGCGTTGGCGAGAAAACCGAGATTGTCCTGAATAAGCGAAGATTGTCCCAAAACCGGGTGAACATCAATCGGATCTTTGATAAAAAGTATTATTGTGTTGAGCACGAATCGCACGACGGCAACCGGAAAACCGGCATAGACGGCGGCGGAAAATGCCTGCCAGTAATTTATCGCTCCGCCCATCACCATCGTGAAAAGAAAAAAAACCAAGGCGAGAAAGGCGTAAAGAAAAACCTGCCCGACAAAACTGTTGACTGCCTGAGCAGTGCGAATTACCGGATTTCGATTGTCCGCGAGCGCCTTCGCGCGTCCGTCTTCGACGCCCTTGCGGGCTTCTGCATTATTAGCGATAAAAGATATTTCGAGCGTTTTATCGATCGTGTAATTCGCTACCCGATCAGGTGTCAGCCGGTATAAAAAAAGGTTAAGGAAGACGGCGGAAAGCACTGACATTATCAAAACCGCAGCTAACCAACGCGGATGGCGGCGCAGATTCTGAAAAACTTCGGACGGTGAAAAAAAGATATTCACGAGCGTCGAAGGCGTTGACATTCGTTCCGTTTCAATCGGGTCGGGTTTCGGAATAAAACTCAAACCGATCACGAGAATGCCGAGCAAAATCAGTAAAAATCCCGTAAAACCTACTCCGGGAATGACATTTAAAAGACTTAAAACGGCGATTAGCAAACCTGCTGCCGCAACGATAATTCCAGCTAAACGATTCATAGTTCCTCTTTATTTTTGAAGTGAAAAGACATTATGAATAACGCGGGCATTTGTTAAATTGTTTCAGGATTATTCGGCTTTCGGCGCGGTGTCGTAGCCTTCGACGCGGATACACGCCGCCGCGTGTCCTTTGGTAATTTCGCGCAGTTCCGGCACGACTTCGGCGCATTCGGGAATCGCGAGCGGACAGCGCGTGCGAAAACGACAGCCCGACGGCGGATTGATCGGCGTCGGCACGTCGCCGGTCAGGATTATGCGTTCGCGTTTCTGTTTCGGGTCGGGAATCGGAATCGCCGATAAAAGCGCCTTCGTGTAGGGATGAAGCGGCAGTTCGTATAATTCCGTTGCCTCGGCGATTTCGACGATTTTGCCGAGATACATCACCGCGACGCGCTGCGAAATATGTTCGACGACCGCCAGACCGTGCGAGATGAAAAGATACGTCAAGCCGAATTCCGCCTGTAAATCCTGCAAAAGATTGACGACCTGCGCCTGCACGGAAACGTCGAGCGCCGAAACCGGTTCGTCGCAGATTATCAGTTTCGGATTAAGCGCCAAAGCGCGCGCGATGCCGATGCGCTGGCGCTGACCGCCGGAAAATTCGTGCGGGTAGCGAAACATATAATTCGGGTCGAGCCCGACTTTGGTCAAAAGGTCGGCGACGCGTTCCTTTTGTTCGGTTTTATTGCCGATGCCGTGAATTTTGAGCGGCTCGGAAACGGTCGAAAGTATCGTCAGACGCGGGTTTAAGCTCGCATACGGGTCTTGAAAAATAATCTGCATCTCGCGCCGCAGTTTCTGCATTTCTTTGTTCGGCAAATTCGTGATGTCCTTGTTTTCGAACCAGACTTCCCCGCTCGTCGCATCATAAAGCCGCAAAATACAGCGTCCGACAGTTGATTTTCCGCAGCCCGATTCGCCGACCAAGCCGAGAGTTTCGCCCGCCAGAATATCGAACGAAACGCCGTCCACCGCGCGCACGACATCGTCGGAATTTTCGACCGGAAAATGTTTGACGAGATTGCGAATTTTTACGATTTCCGCTTTTTGAATTTGAGTTGCCGTCATTTTTTCTTATTTTTTATGAGTTTAAGTTTGACCGAAAATTCAATATTTCTGTAAATCTGTTCCATTGTTAAAGTACAGCCGATAGAATTTAAATTTATCGTTTGTTCCGGTTCTTCGTAAATCCGCACAGTCCATTGCTTCAATGATTCGCGTTGGTAATGTTCAACCCGCATTTCTTTCTGCGACACTATTAGATAGTCCGTTAAACTTTCAATATCAAGATAATCTATTCGCTTGTCGTATCTGTCTCTGCGTTCAGTGGATTTCGACAAAATTTCAAAAACAACTTGTGGATTCTCTAAAGTGTCGAAAATATTCGGAACAAGTTTTATATCGCAAGCAACAAACACATCGGGATAAACATAATGAGAATCTCTGATCCTGACGCGCAAATCAGCAACATGAACTTCACACGGCTTTCCATCCAACTGGTTGCCTAAATGACGCGAGATATTGGACATAGTTAAACTATGAAAGCGTTTCGCGCCAGCCATCGAAAATATTTCGCCGTCCATAAACTCGTGTTTGATTTTCGATTTTGTTTCAAACGCCAGATATTCTTCTTCCGACATCAATTTTTCTGCGGTTGATTGTGTCATTTTCCGTTTTTCCAATCTTCACGAATTATCGCAAACCGTTCGTGATCGCGCCAGCGACCGGCGATTTTCAGATATTTGCGCGAAAAGCCTTCGCGGGTAAATCCGCAGCGCATTAAAACCGCGATCGACGGCAGATTTTCGGGCTGGACGTTGGCTTCGATGCGGTGCAGTTTTAAGTCATAAAACGCAAATCGCAGAATCAGTTCGACGGCTTCGCTCATATAGCCTTTGCCCGTATCGTTGACGCCGAGCGAATAGCCCAAATACGCGTTTTGAAAGGCTTTTCGAAAAATCTGCGAGAGATTTACCGCGCCGACGATTTTTCCGTCAGTTTTGCGGCAGATCACGAAACACTCGTTCACCTCGCTTTCATTTCGGGCGACGTAAGCCGCAAATTTTTCGGTCGTGTCGGGCGTATCGATCAAACCTTTATAAAACTTCCGGCTGACCTCGAACAGCGTGCGCATTTCCTCGAAATCGTCGTGCGCGACGTATCTCAGAAAAACTTTTTTGCCATTAACTCGCAGTTGCTGATTTTTCGCGTTCATCTTCGTACAAAACGCAGCGCACTCCGACGCTGTTTTCCAGTTTATAAAGCGGAATCGTGCCGTGCGTGCATTTCTCCATGCGGTATTCGCAGCGCGGCGCGAAATGACAGCCGTCGGGCAGATTCGTCGGACTCGGAACCGTTCCCTCGATCGTTTGCAGACGCGAAACCTTTTCGATTGTGTGCGCCGAAAGCGTCGGCACAGACTTTAGAAGCCCGCGCGTGTATGGATGTTTCGGCTGCTCGAAAATATCTCCGACCGGCGATTCTTCGACGACTTTCCCGGTGTACATTACGCAGACGCGGTCGGCGACTTCGGCGACGACACCCAGATCGTGAGTAATCAACAATACGGCGAGTTTTCGTGTCGTTCGCAGTTCATTTAAGAGTTCGAGAATCTGCGCCTGAATCGTCACGTCGAGCGCGGTCGTCGGCTCGTCGGCGATCAAAAGTTCGGGATTGCACGCCAAAGCCATCGCGATCATCACGCGCTGGCGCATTCCGCCCGAAAGCTGGTGCGGGTAATCCGACACGCGGCGCGACGGATCCGGAATCGAGACTTCCTGCATCGCCGCGATCGCCGCATTCCAAGCCTCCTGTTTATTCATGTTGCGGTGCAGGCGCAAGGCTTCGGCGATCTGTTCGCCGACCGTGTAAACCGGATTGAGACTGGTCATCGGGTCTTGAAAGATCATCGAAATATCGTCGCCGCGAATCTCGCGCATCCGATCATTCGAAGCGGTCGTCAATTCTTCGCCCTTAAACTTGATCGAACCGCCCGCGATCTTTCCCGGCGACGAGATAAGCCGCATAATCGAAAGCGCGGTGATTGATTTTCCGCAGCCCGATTCGCCGACCAAGCCCAGTAATTCGCCTTCGTCAACGTAAAAGCTGACATCATTGACGGCTTTGACCAATCCCGCTTTCGTCGGAAACTGTGTCTGCAAATTTGTAACTTCAAGTAAATGAGACATTTTTAATAACTTAATAAATCGTAAAACTATATTCCACGAGTTTTGCCACCGAATAAGCGACGCCGTTTCTTCGTGCGGGAACAAAAACTATACGACGCGCAGCGGCGATTGACTGTTCGGTTAAACCGTCGGCAATGCCTGAAATGACGCTAATCGCGCCGATGCCGCCGTTAGCGGAAAAGACGACTCGTAAAACGACCTTTCCCTGCGTATTATTTTTTCGCGTTAAGTCCGTGTAATTCGCGCGCGGTTTTAAGGCGATCATCACGCCTTCGAGTTTTGAGTTTTCAGGTTTAACCGAATTTTTTACTCCGTTATCAGGAGTTTGAGCGAGTTGATCGCTGAGCGTTTGTGCTGCGCCGCTGCCGATTTCGATGCCGTCGAGCTTATTAATTTTCAACGATCCGAGAAAATTCTTTACTTCCGTTTTTGTTTCATCGGCGCCGATAACTTGAAACTCGAACCATTGATCGTTTTTAGAATCATTAATGAGCTTATGAATTATATTTTTCCCATCGAGAACGATTTCATTTGATTTTCCGTTTGCGCGTTCTTTCAGATCAAGCAGCGTATTTTTGAGTGCTGAAACTCTTTCATTGAAACGATTTTTGTCGAATTCCTCTTTTTCGGTACAAGTCCGCGGCACGTCAATTTTTCTCGTCATTCTAACGACATAAGTTGCGCCGGCGGCGTAACTTCCGTAAGCAAATGTCTCTTCGCCGCGACACCGGCTGGTTTCATTGACGACGACCGGAAGTTTGGGCAGTAAAAAACTCACCTTAAAGTTTTTTACTGAGTAATCTTCCCATTTTACGGCAGAAGAAGTCGCCGCTGACTGAGCGAAAGTCGTCGTATAAAAGGCAAATGCAAACACCAGAATTAAAAATTTATAAAAAATTATGTCGGCTGAAATTTTGATTTTCATAGGTTTTTATTATTTTTGTCTGTTAAAAAACTTTCCGTCTCTGAAACCTTACCGTGCAACTCTTTTTATCGCTTTTTCTTCAAACAGATGTTATCATTTTTTGAGAAAAATTCTATACGGCAGTAATTTTCAGGAGATTTTTATAGTGAAAAAACATTCGGCTCTGCTCGGCTTACTATTTTCTGTAATCTTAGCTTTTTCAAACGTCCCGGCTCAAAACACTTCGACAAGTAAAACAATCAGTCAGAAACCGGAAACGGTAAAACCGACCGTCCTCAGAACCGGCAAGGTCGTTACGTCAGAATCCATCGAATCGGATATTGCAGAAGCGCTGAGTTTGATCGAACAAAATCACGTCAACGGCAAGAATCTCGATTATAACGAACTTTTTAAAGCCTCGATCGATTCGATGCTTCACACGCTCGACCCGCATTCGAACTATTTCGACGCGAAGGAAACCGAGCAGTTCCGGACAGACCAGAGTTCGCGCTATTTCGGCATCGGCGCAACGATCGGCGATTTGACCGATCCGAACGGCAACGTTATCGCAACCTATATTAAAGCGACTTTCGACGGCGCGCCGGCGCATCGCGCGGGACTTTCCTACGGCGATAAGATCGTCGAAGTCAACGGCGTTTCGATGCTCGGAAAAAACTTCAACGATGTTCGCACCAACCTGCGCGGACCGCGCGGAACGGTCGCCAAACTGACGGTCGAAAAATACGGCACGGGGAAACGCGAAACGGTCGAAATCATCCGCGACGCGGTTTCGCAGCCGTCGATTTCCGAAGCCTATATGATTCGCCCCGGCGTCGGTTACATCAATATGTCGGGCGGTTTCAACCAAACGACGTTTGCCGAATTCCGACAGGCGATGGTTCAGCTCAAAGAAGCCGGAATGCAGCAGCTCGTGATTGACCTGCGCAACAACGGCGGCGGTCTCGTTAATCAGGCATATTACGTCGCGAACACATTTATCGGCAAGGGACAGACGATTTTCACGCAGAAGGGCAGATTAGACGGCACCGCCGACACGTATCCTTCGACCAACGCGACGCCCGACGAAACGCCGCTCGTTTTGCTGCTTAACCGCAATTCGGCTTCGGCTTCGGAAATTCTCGCGGGCGCTCTGCAAGATCACGACCGCGCATTGATCGTCGGCGAAAATTCGTTCGGTAAAGGTTTGGTGCAGAATCCGTTTCAGCTCGAATACGGCTCGATGCTGCTTTTGACGATCGCAAAATACGAAACGCCTTCGGGACGGCTGATCCAGCGCGATTATTCGAACGGCGACCTTTACGATTACTACACGAACGGCGGCACGTACCGCGACGAAAAAGGCAATCCGACGCCGAAAGGACCGGAAACCCGCACCGATTCGGGCAGAATCGTTTACGGCGGCGGCGGAATTATGCCGGACGAAGTCGTTAAACCGCAGACTCTCAGCCCGGAAAGCGTGCGGATTCAGCAAAAGCTCGTCAATCCGGTTTTCGCTTTCGCGCTCGATCTCGTGTACGGAAAACTTACAGGTTTTGAAACATATAAAGTTGATAAGCCGATCAGATTCGATTACGACATCAAAAACAACGATTTCGAAATCACCGAAACCGTCTATCAGGCTTTCAAAAATTACGCCGTCCAGAAATACAAAGTACCGGCGAGCCAGATTGATAAGGAAAGAGTCTTCGTCGTTCGCGCCTTGAGAACCGAGCTCGTCACGGCGGCTTATGGTTCGCAAACTTCGTTTCAGGTTTTCAACGAATACGACAATCAGCTGCTTCGCGGTATCGAACTGCTTCCGCAGGCAAGACAGCTTGCCCTCGATGCGCAAAAAGCAAAACGTGCGAATTCGAGTCTGACAAATCCTTAATTTCGCACGATAACTAAAAAGAGCGCGACTTGTTAAAAGTCGCGCTCTTTTTGTTTTAAATGCTGTTCTTCGACTATGAAAGCATCGAGCGAACGAGATAATAAATTCCAAAACCCGCGCCGATCAGAAGCAGAGTCGAAAAGAAGATTACCGCTGCGATAATAAATTTAAACCTACGGTAACGCTTTTCGTCCGGCGGCGAAAGCTGATTTTGCGGAAAATATGGCGGCGGTCTGTTCATAACATTTAACATTTAACATTTATCATTGACCAAATCAATTACGGTAAATGGTTAGTGATAAATGTTAAATGTTAAATGTTAAATGAATTTTAGCGCGGCAGAGGTTGTTCGAGATTTGCCAGACCGTATGCCAGAACCGCCATCAGCGAACAGTTTTCGGCTAATTCCTTCGGATTGACCTTGTCGAATGTGTCGGCTTCGGTGTGGTGATAATTAAAATATGTGCGCGTGTCGAACCACGGACCGAACGACGGAACGCCTTTCGCGGTCAGAGTGCTGATGTCGGAACTCGCGTTCGGCTGAACGCTGATCTGTCCCGCGCCCTGAGAGTTCAAAATAGCGGCGATCGGCGCGAGAAACGGCAGCGCTTCGGGTTTTCCGGCAAAGATAATGCCGAACGGATGCGACGCGCCGAGATCGCCTTCGATCGCGGCAAAATGCTTTGCGGCGTCTTCTTCCTCGGCGTATTTCGTCGCGCCGACAAAGCCGTTTTCCTCGTTCATGAACGCGACGACGCGAATCGTGCGTTTCGGCGTTAATTTCAACTGTTTGACCGTGTAAACCGTCTGCATCGCCATCGCCACGCCGACCGCGTCGTCGAGCGCGCCGGTGCCTAAATCCCACGAATCGAGATGACCGGAAACGACGACGATTTCGTCCGGATTTTCGCTTCCCTTCAAATCGGCGATCACGTTGTAGCTCGTCGTATCGGGCAAACGTTTCGGCGTTAAAAGCAAATTCATTCTGACCTTGCCGGATTTGGCGAGATTCGCGATCAATTCGGCGTCTTCGTACGGCACTGCCGCCGCCGGAATCTGTTTTACGCCGTCCAAATAACGGAGACTTCCGGTATGCGGCAGACGATTTTGCGAACCGCCCGCCGAACGAACCAGAACGCCGACCGCGCCTAATCGCGCCGCTTCCGATGCGCCGATTCCGCGATAGACCGAAACTTGCCCGTAAGCCGTGCCAGCCTGATTCAATTCCGCGAGTTTCTGGTCGAATTTGATATTGAAAAGCACGATTTTTCCATTGATTTTACCCGCGCCGAGTCTTCGCATTTCGTCAAAGCTTTCGACAACGACGACTTCGGCAGTCAACCCGTTCGCGTCGGTCGCGACGCTTCCGCCGAGCGTGGTCAAAACGATTTTCTGCGTCGTTCCCGTAGTCATTCCCGACCATTCGATAAGCTCGCCGCGCTCATCGCCGCGAATCCAGTGCGGAACGGTCAATTTCTGAAGGCGAACTTCGAGCCCGAGCTTGCGCATTTCTTCGGCGACATACTCGACGGCGCGCGTCGCCTGCGGCGAACCGGTCAAACGCGGTCCGATTTTGTTCGTCAAATAATCGGTCTGCCGGTAGCCATAATCGCTTTCGAGCGATGTTTTCTGAATAAGGCGCAGCTCGGCGAGCGTTTTTTCGGTGTAAAGCACGGGCGTCGGCGTCGGCTGCTGCGCTAAGATCGAAGCGGATAATACAAGCACTAAAAGAATTAATTTTTTCATATGTTTTGAAGGACAGACGCTTCGAATATGATAGCCGAACGGGTTCAAACTTCCCAAATTCTGTGCGATAATATTTTTGCTTTTACCAATTTAATCTTTGACGAAAAAATATATGAAAAGACTTTCTTTTTTGCTGATTTTTTGCTGTTTGGCGTTTGTCACAGCGCCAGCGCAGACTTTTACTTTTAACGATCTGGTTAAAACGAGGCGCGTCAGCGACCCGCAGCTTTCACCCGACGGTCGAACGGTTGCTTTTACGATCGGCGACGTTGATAAATCCGCCAATCGAACCTTAACGCATATCTATACGGTGCAGATTGACGGCAGCAATCTGAAACAGATCACGCGGGGCGACAAATCGCACAGTAGCCCGCGCTGGTCGCCCGACGGCAAAAAGCTCGCCTACACATCGGGCGGGCAAATCTGGACGATGGACCCGGACGGCGACGATAAAAAACAGATCACGCGCATCTCGACCGGCGCGGGCGGTCCGGTCTGGTCGCCCGACGGTCGCTGGCTCGCGTTCGGTTCCGAAGTTTACCCGGAATGCCGCGGCAACGACGAATGCAACGCTAAACGCGACGCCGAAATCGAAGGCAGCAAAGTCAAAGCGGTCGTGACCGAACGCCTGCTTTACCGGCATTGGAACGAATGGCGCGCGCTCAAACGCGCGCACGTTTTTCTCGTTCGCAGCAACGGCGAAGGAAATCCCGAAGATATGACTCCGGGAGATTTCGATTCGCCGCCGTATGCCGCCGGAACCGGCGTCGATTACGCTTTCGCGCCGAATTCACAGGAAATCGCGGTTTTGCGGAATCCCGATAAAATCGAAGCCATCTCGACCAACAGCGACATTTATCTGATCGCCGTTCCGGGCAATTCGCGCAAATCCAGCGAAATGCTCTGGCGCGACGGCAACGTTAAAAACATTACTGTCGCTAACAAAGGCTACGACGTTTCGCCGCTTTACACGCGCGACGGGAAATATATTTTGTTCCGCTCGCAGCAGCGCGCAGGTTTCGAAGCCGACCGCTGGCGGATTATGCGCTACAACCGCCAAACAGGCGAAACCGTCGAACTGACGCGCGGTTTCGACGAACAAGCCGACGACGTAACGCTTTCTCACGACGGCAAAACCGTCTATTTCACCGCCAACACGCGCGGCAAAAATCCGATCTACAGCGTTCCGCTCGAACCCGATTTTCGATTACGCATCGCGACGCACGTTAGAAATGTTGCTGACGGCGGCTTTTTCAGCAATTTGAATTTTACTCCTGACGGGAAAAACGTTGTTGCCCTTTCCAGTTCAATGACGAGCCCGGCAGAAATTTATGTGCGCGGAATTCCTGAAGCGACAAACGGACCTTCAATCGGTTTCGAAAACTCAAGAACTTTGTCCCGCGCTAATCCGGAGATGAATTTCTCGAAAACCGAAGAAATCGAATGGCGCGGCGCGTTGAATACGAAAGTTCACGGCTTTGTCGTCAAACCCGCGAATTTCGATCCGGCGAAAAAATATCCGCTCGTCGTTTTGATTCACGGCGGACCGCAGAGCGCGTGGAACGATAGTTGGGGTTATCGCTGGAATCCGCAGATGTTTGCCAATCAGGGCTACGTCGTTTTTCTGCCGAACCCGCGCGGCTCGACCGGCTACGGGCAGAAATTCGTTGACGACGTATCCGCCGATTGGGGCGGGCGCGCTTACGTCGATATTATGAACGGCGTCGCCGAAGTCGTTAAAATGCCGTATGTTGATAAGTCACGCATCGGCGCGGCGGGCGCGAGCTACGGCGGCTATATGGTTGACTGGATATTGGGGCGCAACAACGACCCGCGCTTCAAATTCAAAGCTCTGGTTTCACACGCCGGCGTCTACAATCTCGAATCGATGGCGGGCGCGACCGAGGAATTATGGTTCGTCAACTGGGAATTCAAAGGAATGCCGTGGCAAAACAAGGCGAATTACGAAAAATGGTCGCCGCACAAATTCGCCGCCAATTTCAAAACCCCGACGCTTGTCACCGCCGGAGAATTGGATTACCGCGTCCCCGTTGACCAGAGTTTGCAGCTTTACACCGCCTTGCAGTTAAACGGAACAGAATCGAAACTCGTCATTTTCCCCGACGAAGGACACTGGATTCTCAAACCCCAAAACTCCGAATTCTGGTACGGACAGGTTTTCGATTGGTTCGGTAAACATTTGAAACCGTAAGGTAAAGTCAAGAGTCTAAAGTCCAAAGTCGAAATCAAACGACTTTGGACTTTAGACTCTTGACTCCAAATTAAAGCTTCATCAAAACCGGCTCGTTCGGCAGTTCGTCGAGCCATTTGGTGACTTGTTCTTTGAGGTCTCGACGGCTGACGAAATCGTTGGTTGTCGGGAAGCTCGTTTTGAGCAGGATCGAGGTCGGCAGGTTTTCGAACGCTTTTTGCAGGATGACGAGTTCGGCGTTGCCGAGCAAAGGAATGCTGCTTCCCTGCCGGAAAACGCCGGTTAAGTTGCGAACCGCCGCTTTGTATTCTTCGTCCATCGGGCGATTGCCGAAATGCGAGATGATCTGCGCGAGCGTGTCGCGGAGCGTGTGGAGAATCCGGCGATAGCTTTCGCGTCCTTTTTCGATCGTTTGTTTTAAGGTTTGCGGCAATCTTTCCCATTCGCGAATTTGCGCGAGGTTGAAGGAACAGGCGCAGAACGGGTGAGTTTTGAGCATCTCGCGGACGCTGAACAGGCAGTCTAATTCCTTGAGCTGCTGGCAGATCTGTTTTGCCTCGCGGTAATGAACATGCGGCGCGACCGGCAGGTGCGAGAGATTTTCGAATTCCCACCATTCGTTGCTCCGCATAATTTCGTCGAACTGTTCCTGCAAATGATGCGATTTCATAACCATATCGTGTTTCGTCGCGAAATATTCGGCAAAGCGCGAGTGAAACGACTGCCAGACGTTCTCCATTTCACGGTTCGTGAGCTGGCTCGGATTGATCGTCGTTTCTTCGAGAATCTGGAAAAGCTTTTCGCGCAGAACTTCGATCTTCGCGTCTTCGGTCGTTTCGCAGACCGCCAAATATGTGCGAATATCTTCGCGGCGATGCGTGCCGCTGACGAAATCTTCGAGCACGACCAAATCCTTGGCGCGTTCGAAATATTCTTCTTCGGAATCGGAAAACGCGTCGGCGATGCGGTGCAAGCCTTCTTCGAGCGTGATCGATTCGTCGATCACGGCGGCAACCGACGTGGCGACCGAGCCGAACGTTTTTTCCGCTAAAAGCGACAAACGCCAAATTTTCGTATTCAAAATCTCGTCGGGCAATTCGCCGAAGCGTTCGAGCAGCCGCGCTTTCTGCCAATCGGAAATCCAGATTTGGAGCGCCTTTTTAACCGTTTCGGCTTCTTCCGACAAAACGATCGAATTGAACGTGTCGCTGCTCGTCAAGACTTTCGCCCAGTGCGTCAGGCGTTCGGTCGAGTAAGTCGTCGCCGTCGGCAGCGCAATGCCTTCGATGTCGTCCCAGATGATTTTCAGATCGAGCGAGCGGCGGCTGATGCGGTCGCCTTTGGTCGTCACGAATTCGATCTGGCGATTGGCGACGAGCGCCGTCAATACCAGATGTTGAGCTTCGCGCACCAAACCGATCGGCTCGCGTTTCAAATGACGGTAAACCGAGCGCAATGAGATCGTCTCTTCATTCGAACGCTTGACGAGCGCCAAAACTTCCTGCGTGATCGGCATCTTCAGAAGGTTTTCCTCGGTTTCGAGAACGAACGAATTTCCGCGCCGGACAACGAGACCGAGCGGCGCGGCGAAAAGCTCTGCAAAACGCTGAACTTCCGCCAGATTCTGGCGTGTTCCGCTGAACAGATCGCTGATCAGCGTCGAAACTTCGGTCATCCCGAGCGGCTGCGTAAAAAGCGGGTGCGTCGGGAATTTCATCTCGAAAAGCGATTCGAGCATGATCGTGAAAATTTTCGAAAGGCTCTGCGAATTTCTCGCTTCTTCCGTGAAATTAAAATCGAAGCCTTCGATAATCAATTTCCCGTCGGCGAGAAAAACGCGGTTAAAGATTTTTTCGATCGCCAAAGAATGCGCGTGTCCGGCGGCGCGTAATTGGTCGCCGAACTCCAAACGCAGATTTTCGTCGTTGACCAGAACGTGATAGCGCAGAAGCGTTTCGATCTCGTCGGTGCGCAAAGGCGCGTGCTGCCAGTAAACGCGCGGCACACCGTCGGAATTCTCACTTTCGGGCAGCGATTTTTCGCCGCTGATGATTACCATCCAGTCGGTATATTCAAGACTCGCTGGCATTTGCGCCGATTCGCTCTGGTCGTCTTCGAGATTCCAGCACAGACGACCGCGCCGCAAACCGCCGCGCCAGACAATCTGCGAGTCCGTCCAATTGGCGGTTTTGCCGTCGTTTTCATCGCCGAAAGTCCAGTCTGTAAATCGCTCGCGGGCGATCCGGCGCAGCATTTTCGGAACGATTTCCGGCGAAACGTCAACAATCGCGTCCGACAAAGAATTGTTCAGACTTTCCTTGATGCTGACCTTTAAACTGTACCGAATTTCCCTGCCTTCCTCGGCTTTGCGCCAGATTTGATCGGGCAAAACAGCGGCAAAATTTTCGAGCAGATTTTCGACCATCTGCAAACCGTTCTGCGGATTGTTTTCGTCGAAAATAAGCATCGCCGCGCAGATTTCGCCCGCCGTCGTACCGTCGCCGTCGAGCGACAAAAGCAATAAGCCTTTTAAGATGAGCTTTGCCTGGAGGCGCTGCATGACCGGAATATTGCCGACAACCTCGGTATTCAGCCGGTCGTAAGCGTGAAAGGCTTCCTGCAAATCGTCTATTTTTCGCAGGATATGTTCGGTGCAGTCGAAAACTTCGTCGAGCGCGATCAGCGAGTTTGCCGGACGTCCGAGGATTTTGCTGCCGGCTTCGGAAGCGAATCCGAGAAGCGCGAATTCGGGCGCGTAAAGCCGCACGAACGGCGCGTTTTCCAGAATTACCGGATGCAGCGGATAAAGCGCGCTGAAACGCTGTTCGCTCCAGCGAAAATGCGGCAGAACTTCGCGAAAATAACTGTAAATATCGTGAAGCAGCGATGAAGTCTGGCGATGTTTCGGAAAAACGTGCGCGTCAACGATTTTGTAAAGATGTTCCTGATCGAGATAATCGATCGAAAACGCACGGACGATCGCGGCATTGACGCCGTCCGCGCCCGCAATATCGTCATCGAGCGCAACGCCGACAAACATATTGAGATGCTTCGCGATTTCGGCGATCTCGCCGAGCATCACGCCGTCGTCGCGTGAAACGCGCGACGTTCTTTCAAACGCCGTATCAACAAACAGCATAAACGGCATATCGCCCGATTTTTCGATTGATAAAGTGAGCAACTCGCTCAATGTGTCGCCGAGCGTCGAAAGTTCGATCGAAAACGCATTCGCAATCGCTTCCTTGATTTCGGCAAGCAGCGTCGGGTGCGTTCCGCGACGCACGAACGCGACCGGATAACGTCGGCGTTTGAGGCGCTGCGTGCTGACCGCAACGTGCTGGTCGGCAATTTTCGAGCGCAGTTCGGGCTGCGCGATAATCGCGCCGAGCGTCGCAAGAAAATGGCTTTTGCCGACGCCGCGATAACCCGCCATCGCCATCGCCTGCCCGTTTTCGTGTTCGACTTCGGAAATACGGTCGAGCCATTTCGACATCATATCCGACGTGGCATCAGTAAAATGATATGCGGCAAGCGTGTCCGCCGGGTCGGAAAAATAATCGGTCAGACTTTTATACGGACGAACTTCGACTAAATCCTTAACTTTCTCGTTTATGCGTTTCATTGTAAAATATGCTGGTTTTTGACTTGCACCGTAAGAGTTTCGGTAACAGAGCGGAGCGCCGAATTTGTTTCGGCAGTTATTACTTTAACAAGTTTTCGCGTTAAAAAAAATAGTTTTCGGAAGAATTTGTGGAATTTTTTGATTTTTTTTGATTTGACCGTTCGAATTAACAACTTTTACAAAATTTGGCGCATCATAAAGTCATTGATTTTACAATCCAATAAAAGTTACAATTTTACAACTGGTTGATAAAATTTTTAGGAGAATTTTAAGATATGCGTAAAGGATTTGTTCGGCAGCTGAACGCGCTTTTTCTGATGTTTGCCTTTTTGCTGGGCGCGACGGCGATTGCGCCCCTCAGCATCGCGGCGCAGTCGACTGACAATAAAAGCAAAAAAGACGACAAAAAAAGCAAGAAACAGAAACAGGAAAAACAACCTGAAACTATCACTCAAACCGTTAACGGTAAACGCCCGCTCTCGCCGATGGAAGACCCGAGCCTGATCGGCAAACGCAACATCAACGGCGGCGGCGATAAATTATGGGGCTGGCTCGGCGGTTCGCGTGAAAAAGAAATTCAGCTCGGTCGTCAGCTTTCGCTCGAAGTCGAACAGCAGGCAAAACTCGTTGACGACGAGCTTGTTACCGAATACGTCAATCGCGTCGGTCAAAACATCGTCCTTCATTCGGACGCGAAAGTTCCCTTTACGATCAAAGTTATTGATTCGGACGAAGTTAACGCTTTCGCGCTGCCGGGCGGATTCTTTTTCGTTAATCGCGGTTTGATTCTCGCCGCCGATAACGAATCGGAACTTGCCGGCGTAATGGCGCACGAAATCGCCCACGTTGCCGCGCGTCACGCGATGGAAAATCAGGGTAAAGCGCAGGCGATGAACTACGGGATGCTCGCCGGTATTATCTTCGGCGGCGGAATCTTAAGTACGGTTCTGCAAAATGGCGGCGGAATTCTGGGAATGCTCGGCATGATGAAATTCACGCGCGGCGCGGAAGAAGAAGCCGATCGCTTGGGCGTTCAATATTTGTACGCTTCGGGCTATGATCCGACCGGAATGGCGACGATGTTCGAAAAACTCGCGACGCAGAACAAAAAGAAACCGAATACGCTTGCAAAACTTTTCTCGTCGCATCCGCAGTCGCTCGATCGTCGCGACGCGAGTCTCGCGCTGGTTGCAAGATTTCCTGACAAGGATGAATACATCATCAGCACGTCCGAGTTTCAGCGCGTCAAAGCACATCTTTTGAAGCTGACCAACGCGAAAGCCGGTGTCACGAGCGATGTTGACGACATCGAATCGAGTAAACCGACGCTCAAACGCCGTCAGCCCGAAACGGATCAGACGACTCCGACAACTCCGACCGAGGAAAACCGTGAACGTCCGCAGATGAAGAAACGCAGCGAACCGACACCGTCGCCTTCGCCGGAAAACTAAAAATTATCGCGTATCGAAAAAATAAAAAGGCAAAAGTTTTATAAACTTTTGCCTTTTTATTTTTCTTCGGGTCGGCATTTTGGAGTTTAATAAGTTAAGGTTTGAGAACCGTAATTTGAAAATCGCGCTTGAATTCCTATATCGTTTTGAATATGAATCGTTATTTCCAATCGCTTCTTCTTGCGATTTTAACAGCCAGCTTCTCGTATTTTGCCAACGCTCAACCGGCAAAGCAAAACTTTAACCGAAATCGCACCTTCGACGCGCAGCATTATTTAATCAGGACGAGTTTCGACCGCAAAAACAAAGCTATTTTCGGCGAGACGACGGTTTCGCTAAAGCCTCTGAAAAACAGCCTCGATTCGGTCGAGCTCGACGCCGCGAATCTGGATTTCGAATCCGTTAAGATCGAACCGAAAGGAACGGACTTAAAATTTGAAACGCGCGGCGATAAAATCGTCATCGCGCTCGGCAAAAGGTATTCGCCGAAGGATTTAATCACAATTCGCCTCAAATATTCGGCAAAACCGAAAAAAGGCGTTTATTTTATCAGTGCCCGCCGCGACGGCGCGGCTTTATTGCACGAAGCCCAAATCTGGACGCAGGGCGAAGCCGAAGAATCGCGCTTCTGGTTTCCGTCTTACGATTTTCCCGACGACAAAGCGACGACCGAGCAATTCTTAACCGTCGAACAGGACGAAACCGCGATTTCAAACGGCGAGTTGATCGAAACACTGCAAAACGCCGACGGCACAAAAACTTTTCACTTTAAAATGGCGCTGCCGCATTCGGTTTATCTAACCTCGTTTATCGTCGGAAAATACGTCAAAATTACCGATTCTTACAAAAACATTCCGCTCGCGGTTTATCTTTATCCGGGCAAGGAATTTCTTTACGGTCAGGCATTTTCAAATACGAAGCAAATACTGCGGTTTTACGAAGAATTGACCGGAATTGCTTATCCTTTCAACAAATACGAACAGACGATCGTCAGTCAGTTTAAGCTCGGCGGAATGGAAAACATCACCGCGACGACGCTTTCCGACCGCGATATTTTTTTATCCGATCGAAACCGTCTGGTTGTCGAAGACATTATTTCGCACGAGATTTCGCATTCCTGGTTCGGCAATCTCGTGACCTGCCGGAATTGGGCTGAACTTTGGCTCAACGAAGGCTTTGCGACCTATATGGAAGCCGCCTTCCGCGAAAAAATGTACGGGCGCGACGATTATTTGCAGAAAATCCGCGAAGACCGCGACGTTTATTTTGCCGAAGAATCGCAGATGAGCCGCAAACACGGGCTTTACAATCAATTAGCGCGTCCCGACGCTTCGATTTTCGACGCCGTTACATATCAAAAAGGCAGCGCGGTTATCCACACTCTGCGCGAAACCGTCGGCGCAGATGTTTTCTGGAAAGCGATCAACGTTTATCTGAACCGGCACAAATTAGCCAATGTCGAAACGCCCGATTTGCAGAAAGTTTTCGAGGAAGTTTCGAAAAAAGATTTGGATTGGTTCTTCAAGCAGTGGATTTACGGCGCGGGCTATCCGCGTTTAGATGTCAGATACAGTTATGATCCCGAAACGAAAAAGTTGGATTTAATCGTCAGCCAAACGCAAAAGACGGATGACAATACGCCCGCCGCGTTTATTTTGCCGATGGATATTGAAATCGGAACGCCGAACGGGACGGTCAGCGAGAAATTAATGATTACCAAGCGCGAACAAAGATTTTCGGTCGATTTGCCTGACGCGCCGATGAGAATCGCTTTTGATAAGGATTTGAAAATCCCTTTGAAAACTTTGAAAATTCAGAAAACCGAATAGCCGGACAAACAAAAAGTCCCGCCAACCGTGACGGGACTTTTTGTTTCTTTGAGAAGACCGGACGTCTTTGTTTGATTTGTTGAAAAATCAAAGGTACAAAGCACTAATAAATCACACCTTAAAAGGTTTTAACTCTTTCGTAGCTTCTTCACCACACCTACGAGGTTAGCTGTCGGGCTAGGGAAGAAGAAGTTAATCCCCGCGTTCACGCTGAACGCTTCGCCCCGTGTTATGCAAATCAATCGCAAAACTTTGGTTCCCCCGCGCCGCTAATCGAAAACGGCTTCGGCGTTTCAATTTTCAACAGTTAGAATTATATTCCCATAATTCGATAAAATCAAGGGAATTTTAAATTTTTTTACTTTGCCGGAAAGAGATGATAAACGAACAAATAAACCATCACGCCGGTCGCCGAAACATAGAGCCAAATCGGGTAAGCGAATCGGACAATTTTCTTATGCGCGGCAAACTGCCGGGTCGCGGCATAAAACATCGCCCGCAAAACGAGCGGCAGAACGACAAACGAAAAACCGATGTGCGTAATCAATGTGAAAAAATAAACGTAGCGAATAAAGCCTTCGCCGTTGAATTTATTTGCCGGATTCGTTAAGTGATAGATGACGTAGCAGACCAGAAAAATTCCGCCCAAACCGAAGGAAATCGTCATCATCGCCTGATGAAGACTGATTTTTTTCAATTTGATAAAAACCAAGCCTAAAACGAGCGCAACCGTCGTCAGCGTATTAATCACGCCGATAACGTGCGCAAGGCTGCGTGTCCATTCGCCGAGATCGAGTTTCGGAACGCTGAGCAGAGTCACGACCAACAGCGGCACGACGATCGAGATCGTATTGATAAAAAGGTTCGATTTTTTCGGCGTTTCGATCTTTGCGGCGTCTTCCATAAAAAACTATTTCCAGAATCCGAGCATAACGAGTAAAACGAGCCACAAAGCGCCCATAAAATGCCAGTACCAGCCGACCGCGCTCGAAACGTCGCGGCGGCGTTCGAGTACTTTTTCCGCCGCTGTTTCCTGCCAGTTCTGCAAAACGACGTAACCGAGCGCGATAATCCCGCCGAGGACGTGAACGGCATGAAGCGCGGTCATAAAATAGAAAAACGTCAGGTAAGGATTGCTCTGCATATAGAGCCCGCGACTAACTAGCTGAAACCACGCTAAAATTTGCGAAGAAATAAAAATTCCGCCCAGAACGGTTGTGATGAGCAGCCAATTTTTTGATTTCGGCTGATTGTTGGAAATGATCGCTTTTTGAGCGACATAGTATGTAAAGCTGCTCGCCAGAATTAAAGCCGTACTGAAATATACCTGAAACGGCAGATTGAACGGCTGCCATTCGGCGACTCCGTTCGTCGCGATCACTATGTAAGCGCCGATCACGCCGCCGAAGGTCATCAACACGACGACCAGCAGAAACAATGTAAAAATTTTCGATTTGCTAAGAGATTTTTCGTACTCCTGCGCGTGCGGGTTACTTAAATTATCGTCGCCGCCGCCATTATCTCCGCCGCCATTATTTCCGCCGCTGCCGCCGCTTGTGCCGCCGAAACCGCTCAGATGCGGCCGCTTGCGAAGCTTTTTCTCGGGCTTGACATCGGTCTTGATTGTTCCGACTTTCATAATTTTATTAATGATTAAATACCATCAAAGCAAAAATTATCGGCAAGTAGAGCACCGAAACCAGCAAAAGACGACGCGAGCTTTCGATTGTCTTAAAACGCGCGGCTTGGATGCTCGCCCATAAAAACCAGATTCCGAGAAGCCCAGCGCCGATCAGGTAATAAATTCCCGACATGCCGATAAAAAACGGCGCAAAACTAACCGGAACCATCAGAACCGTAAACATCACGATCTGCCGCGCCGTGATCTTTCCGTCCTTTTCGAGCGTCGGCAGCATTTTTATGCCGGCTTTCGCATATTGTTCCTTGTACATACAGGCAATCGCCAGAAAATGCGGAAACTGCCACAGGAAAAGCAAAGCGAAAAGCGTCCACGCGCCGAGGTTTATGCCGTCGGCGGCTGATGTCCAGCCCATTAAGGGCGGCATCGCTCCGGGCAGAGCGCCGATCGCGGTCGAAGCCGAAGTTCGCGTTTTCAAAGGCGTGTAAAGAAAAACGTAGCCGACGATCACGATCAAACCCAGCGCGGCGGTCAAACCGTTGACCAGAAATAAAAGATAAAGCTCGGCGACGGCGCACAGGACGCTGCCGAAAATCAATGCCTCATTGGGCGACAAGGTGTTCGACGGCAAAGGACGCTTTGCGGTTCGATCCATCAGCGCGTCGGTTTTTCGCTCGATAAACTGGTTGAGCGTCGCGACGCCGAAAGCCAGGAGCGCGATGCCGATCATCGAGTTAACGAAAAGCGTAAAATTAAAATCTTTCCCGCTGCCGAGATAAAAGCCCGCCGCCGAGGTTAAAACGAGCATAAAAGCGATGCGTGGTTTGGTCAGCTCGACATAAGCCGCCAATTTTTCGCGTAAACCGATCGCTTTCGTTTCCTCAATTTCTGCCGTGATTATGTCCATTAATTGTTTAAATGAAATAAGTAGTAATACTAAGAATAGCCTGTAAAAATCAATTTTCCAAACCGCAGCTTATAAACGCGTGTATTTTAGCTTAAAAGCTGAACTAATTTTTAATCGAGATGACAAATAAATTTTGCTAAGTTAGAATTTTTCTAATAGAAGATGGCTGCAATAGAAGAATCTATCAAAACCAGGAATATTTCCAAACCGAAAACCGTGCCCGTCGTAAATCGCATTTTGGATTTTTTGAGCTCGGTGCGGTTCGGCGTCGTGCTGCTCTGTATTCTCGTGTTTCTTTCGATTCTCGGAATGCTTTTCATTCAGCAGAACGTGCAGGGTTTTGAAACTTCCTACGCGCTGCGGACGCCCGCCGAAAAACTGGTTTACGGTTATCTCGGTCTGTTTGATATTTATCACGCGTGGTATTATTCCGGCTTGCTTTTACTGCTTTCGCTCAATATTATCCTTGCCTCGATTGACCGTTTCCCGTCGGCGTGGAAATATATTTCCGAACCGAAACTGACCGCAACGCGCGGCTGGTTATTAAATCAAAGTTCGAACGCGGTCGTTAAAATCGGCGGCGCGGACGAAACGGAAATCGCACAAAAAATTCAGTCGGCGTTTGCGAAAAACGGGTTTACGCCGCGCGTTGCGGAAGACACGATCAAAATTTACGCGACCGACGAGACGGGTAAAAAGGATTTCAGCCGCACGGAAAGCAAAAAATCGCTTTTTGTTTTCGGCGAAAACGGCAAACTGAACCGGCTCGGCGCGTATATCGTCCACGTTTTTTTATTGACGCTGTTTATCGGTCATTTCGTCGCGCTGAAAACCGGTTTTGACGCCGATATTCGACTGACGCCCGACACGAATCCGGCGATCATCAGAGATTTCAACCTTAACCAGAAAACCGACGCGATTCAGTTGATCGAAATAAATCTCGACCGGCAGGAACGCTACAACGTGCAGCTTCCCTTCACGATCACCTGTACCGAGATCGAGCAAAAACTGATTGATCCGAACGGTTCGATCGAGATCAACAACACGCTCGACTGGCGCACGCAAATCCGCATTGACGATCCCGTTTACGGGCAGACCATCGCCGATGTCAGCCTGAACAAACCGTTTTCCTATCGCGGTTACAGATTCTTTCAGGCAAGCGCGATCACGATGGGCAGCGCAAGTTTGATGACGCTCGAATTAAAACCCGAAGCCGGCGGACAACCGGTAACCGTAAAGTTAAAACGCAACGAAACCGCGACGCTGCCCGACGGAACGAAGATCGCTTATTCGACCTTTGTTCCCGATTTCGTGATGCAGGGCGGACAGCCTTCGACGCGCACGGGCGAATACAACAATCCGGCGGCAATTCTCGACGTGACGACGCCAAAGGGCGAAACGACGAAAGTTTACGCATTTGCCAGCAAACTTCCCGACGACGCGCCGATCAACGCGCCGAAAGCGGGTTATCGATGGCATCTGGCCGGTTATGAAAAATCGCCGCTCGCGCACGTTTTGTCAATCAAATACGACCCGCTTAACTCGGCGTTTATCGCCTGGTATATCGGCGGCATCGGCTTGATCTTCGCGCTGATCTTCGTTTTCTTTTTTTCGCACAAACGAATCTGGGCAATGATCGAAAGAACGGGCGAAAACGAATTCGAAGTCGTTTTTGCAGGACACGCGAATCGCAATCACCTCGCGTTTGAAGATAAATTTAAAACCGTTGTTGAATCTTTGGCGTCTAATAAGGTAAAAGAGTTTTGAGTCCCGCCTTCAGGCGGCATTACGATTAACTCGATCTATTTTAATTGAGAAACTTTGAGCCGTCTGAAGACGGGACTCAAAACATACAGAATTATGGAAGAAGTCAGCAGAATTCAGAAAGAAGTTTTTATCCCGCGCGACGATTCGGCGTATACCGCGATTCCGGCTTGGCGGTCTTACCTGCCCGTGATTCTGGCGATCGGCGGCGGGTTTCTAATGTTGGGGGCGCGTCTGCAAATCGGTTCGGGATTTATTTCCGACACGGCTTTGATGATGCTCGCACTGGCGGCTTATCTGATCGCCGCTTTGTTTGAATTGACGAATCTCTACGCGCCGTCCGAGATGGCGAAGAAAATCGGTCTGTGGTCGGCGACGCTCGGCGTTTTCTTTAATCTCGCGAGCTGGCTCGTGCGCTGGGTCAATGCGTGGGAATTCGAACTTGTCCAGCTGCAAGCGAGCGGAAACGATGCCAACCCGTGGATTTTCCGTTATATTCCCTTTGCTAATCTATATGATCTGAGCCTCGCGTTTGCATTCGGCGCAGGCATTACGACTTTAGTTTTGGCGCATCGCAAAAATTTTCAATTTTTAAGCGCGTTTACGCTTCCGATCGCGGCTTTGATTCTGACGCTCGCGCGTTTTATCGGCGGCGAACATTCGAATTTGATGCCGATCCTCGATTCTTACTGGCGACCGATTCACGTCGGCGTCGCGAGTTTGAGTTACGGCGTCGCGCTCGTCTGTTTTGCGATCGCGGTCGTTTATTTGATTAAGGATAAGATCAAAGTCGAAGCGATGGCGATTTGGGCGAGCATTTTTTCGTTGAGCGTTTTCGCGACGATCAGCGGTTTTTCGGTTTTCACCGAAGGCGTCTATCGCGCCGGAACTTTTATTCCTAATCTGACCGGCGGAAAACCAATCAACGCGCTTTTCCGGCTTGAACTGCCTTATGTCGGCTTAACATTGGTCGGCGCGGGATTGTTGCTTTTAGGTTCGATAATCGCGTTCTTAATTTATATTTACGGCAACAAAGGAATTATCAAACAGGAAAAAGCCGCGCGCGGCGAGTTTGAAGATAAATTGTCGCTGAAAGAAAGAATCGGCGAAATCAAGGAAACCGAAGCCGTCGAATACATTCATTATCAATCCGCCAAAACGATCGGACACTGGATGCTTCGCGGCGCGTTCGTCTTGCAGATCATCACCGTCATTTTCTGGGTTTCGGGCATTAAATCAACATCCGACGTGCAGGCAAAATTGCAGGCGCAATTGACGCAGAAACCGGCGCAGTATGTTGCGGTCGGCAAGGAAATCGCTAATAAACAACAGCTTTCCGTGCAGCAGATGGCGGCAATCACGCCGCAGCAGTTCGATCAGGCGGGACGCCAGCACTTTCAGCAGAACGGCGGCAAAATGTATCTCAGCCTGAACAGCAATCCGGTCGAATTCGCGGGACTTCTGACGGCGCTTGCGGGAACGTTTTTTGTTATTTTATTCGCTTTTCGAACCGACAAACTTCGCGAACGACTGCCTTCGCTCGAATCGCTCGACAGCCTGATGTATAAAACGGCGTGTCTCGCGTTTGCCGGATTGGCGATGCTTCTGATTACGGGCGCGATCTGGGCGAACGAATCGTGGGGCAGACCGTGGGGCTTCGACTCGAAGGAAACCGGCGCGCTCGTCGCGTGGCTCACTTACGCGGCGTTTCTGCACACGCGAATATCGCGCGGCTGGAAAGGCAGAAGCTCGGCGTATTTTGCGATTCTCGGCTTTTTGCTCGTAATTTTCACGTATCTCGGCGTCAGTTATCTGCTGCCGGGATTGCACAGTTACGCGTAAAATTTGCAACTTTTCCGCCTCGAAAATTGTGGTAACATACGGTTTACCACAATTTTCGACCGGAGGAATTTATGAGACCCGTTACATATCTGTTTCTTGGTGTTTTTTTAGCGTTGGCAGTTTTTTTCGGCTATTCGTTTTTTAATCAGCCGAGTTCGGCGCAGAAGGCGTCGCGCGCGCAGTGGGAATATTCGGCGATCGTTTCGGTTTATTCTTTTACGCCGTATAAAGACCGCGTCAATAAAATCTACGGCATGGCGGAAATCTGCTATTTGCAGGCAAGCGGCTGCCGGCGCGCGGAGATCAAACACGAGCTCGATTACGGAATTTATTTGCAGGAACGCGCCGAGCAGGAAACTTTTCAAACACGAAGTTCGGCAAGCGTGAAAGCGAGCGAAATCGCTTTTCAGAAAGCCGTCGCGCAGATGGGCAGCGACGGTTGGGAAATCCTCGCTGAGCCGAATCTGAATTTTGAGTTCGTCAATGTTGACGATTACAACAGGTTTGAAGATAAATCCGTGCTTTTCAAGCGCGAAAACACGAAAGCGGTTTATTTCAAACGGATGAAATTGCAGTAATTTTTTAATGTTTAATTATTTATTAGTCGGTGCGGGCTGTCTGGTGATCGGTTTTTTCGCCGGTTTTTATATTTCCAACAACATCAATCGAAACGCCGAAATTACGCCGGCAACCACGCAAACACAACCCAATTCACCCGTTTTCAACCAGCAGACACAAGTCGCAAGCGTCAAGGAACCGAACGCCGCGATCGTGCCCGATGTCGCCGAAACGCTTAATCAGGCAAAAGCACAGCCGGATAATTTCGAAGCGCAGATGAAGGCTGGCGAGATGTATCAAAAGATTCAGAATAACGAGAAAGCCGTCGCATTTTTTGACGCGGCGGCGGTTTTGAAACCCAACGAATACGAAAAACTCGTCCGGCTCGGCAACGCTTTTTTCGACGTTAAGCAGTTTGAAAAAGCCGGGACTTTTTACGCGCAGGCGCTCGAAAAAAAATCCGACGACGTTAATGTGCGGACGGATTTCGCGACGACCTTTATCGAACGCGCCGCTCCCGATTTCGAACGCGCGATTCAAGAACTCGATGCGGCATTAAAGCTCAAACCGCAACACGAAGTGGCGCTTTATTATATGGCGCTCGCTCACCAGCGAAAAGGCGACGCGGAAAACGCGAAAACGTATCTCGCGCAGCTCGAACAAATCAATCCGACGAGCCAGCTGGTCGGCAGATTGAAACAGGTTATAAAGTGAAAAGTGGAAAAGTGAAAGAGTGAAAAAGTTGTCGGCAGAATGAAAATTAAACTTTTTCACTTTTTCACTTTTTCACATTAAAACTTTCATTCAACGGTTATTTTCGCAATATCGAGAATCGAGTAACGCCCGATGCTGCCGTCTTTGACGATAATCGTCAGAATTCCTTTATCAACGCCGAACTTTAAAATCTCGCTCATCGGACGCTCGATTTTTCTGCCGTCCTTAAATTCCACGATCAGTCGAATATTTACTAAATCGCTCGGGCTGACCGGCTCGATTTCGGCTTTTTTATCGGTTCTCGTCGTGCGCGGCTTTTTCGGTTTGACCTGCCTTTCGGTCGAAGGATTATTTTCTTCGGGCGTTTCTTTTTCAGCTACTTTTTCATCGCGTTTTTCGTCCTTTTTGTCGGGCAGATCATCCGTCACGACGACTTCGGGTTTTCTGTCTTCTTTTTCCGGTTCCGGCGCTTCTTTTTCAGCCGTTCGGGTGACAACCGTTTCAGTCTCACGTTTCTCGTCCGGCTTTTTCGAATCTTCTGTCTCGACTTTGGCGGTCGAAGGCTTCGGCGTCGGTTTGGGCTTCGGTTTAACCTCGATGATCGTCCCGACCGAATTTACGCGCACGTCCGATTCTTCCCGGCTCGCGACTTCCGGGTCTTTTTCGTCCGGTTCGTTCGTGCCCGTCATTGCCTGAAAACTTCCCGCGAATTTTATCCGAAATGTCGCCGGTTCGTCGGTCGGCGTTTTGCCCTCGATTCTTAAAATCAACTTTTGCGGCTGGCGCAAATAAATAACGCGACCCGTTTCGCCTTCGGGATTATCCGAATAAACGCGGATTTTCGTCAGCGGACGCAGATTGTCAGCTGTGAAAACATCGATGTCGCCGTCCAGATTTTTCGTCACGACGTTAATAAAAATATCGCCCTGATTACCGTTAAAAACATAGAAATAACTCGTCAAACGCGCGTCGCCGAGATCGCGCGCCTTAATCGTACCGCTGATTTCGTTCGCCGTAACGGCGGTCGGAAAACTTTGATTCGTGGATTGAGCCGGCACCGCTAAACTGAAAAGAAAGATTGAAACCACAGAGACAAATAGGCACAGAGTTTTATTGAAATAAAGCAATGTTTCGCGACTTGCGGAATTAAAAATAAAATTCTTTGTGTCTCTGTGACACTGTGGTAAATAATTCTTCATTTTTACACCAAATCCTTGCGTAAGTGAACGAGCCGCGAAGTTTCCTCGTAGCCGAGTTTGAGATGCGCCGCAAGACTTAGATCGTTTCCAACTTCGGCGTCCGAAGCCATCTCCGTGCAGCCTTTTTTTCGCGCCCAGCGTTCCGCGTCGCGCACCAGATCGCTGCCGATTCCGTAGCGCCTGAAATCCGTTTCGACAAACCAGCCTTCGAGATAACCGACGTGATCGGTAATACAATCTTCGACGAACGGGCGAATACTGGCTTCGAGAAAACCGATCAGCCTGCCGTCGGTTTCGGCAACCAGCACGAGCTGCGAATCCGTGTGCTCGTAAATATCGAGCATTTCGTCGCGGTGTTCTTCCTCGCTCAATTCGTCCCAGAGCATTCGCCGCAGACGAAACCATTCGGGCAGATCGTCTTCGCGCAGCGGGCGCACATTAAAATTGTATTCCGTCATTAGCAGTTGATTTTAGCAGTCTTACTTTCAGACAACAACTTTTAATGAAAAGTTAAAAATTCAAAATTAAAAAAGCCTCTTAACCTGAAACTTCCAGATTAAAAGGCTCTAATTTTTAACTTTTAATTTTTAACTATTCGGTTTTTGCCGCCGCCGGTTTGTCCTGCATCAGTTCGAGCGCTTTCTTCATCTGCAAATCTTCCTGCACCGTCGTTTTCGGCTCGACTTTCGGAGTCGGCGTAGGTGTCGCCTGCGGATTCTGCTGCTGCTGTTCGTTCTCGTTCACCAAATCTTCGACTTCGAGCGGCTCCGGCGTATCCGGTTTTTTGACTTCGACCGAAGGCTTGACGCCCGAGTTCTGGCGGTCTTCGCCAAGGAACGGCTTGCCGGTTGACGAAGCCCATTTCGCGATCGTCAGAAGCATACCGTCGCCGCCTTTCAGGGTAAACAACTTCTGGTCGGTTCCCGCGCCGAAACTTCTTTCGCCGACGACATCGCCGCGCTGGCGTTCGACGAGTGCCGAAGCGACGACTTCCGCCGCGCCCGCCGTGCCGATATCAATCAACGCGATTACCTTTCCGTCGAAAATCGCTTTCGACGAGTCAGCCGTGTAAGTTTGCGTAACTTTATTGTCGCGTCCGATGACCTGCGCCAGCGTGCCGTCTTTGATAAAAAGATTGGCAACCGCGACGCCTTCTTCGATCTTGCCCGCCGCGACGCCGCGCAGATCGAGAATGATTTTCTGGACGCCTTGTTTCGTCAGATTCTGAACCTGCGTTTTGATGTCGTTCGCTTCGCCAGTTTCGAGGCTGTAAACTTTTACAACGCCGACTTTTCCGGCTTCGACCCGCGAATCTGCCGGCGGAATTTTGTAGCTTCCGCGCGAAACGGTGATCGTCTGCGGTTTTGCGCCGGAACGCAGAACGCGCAATTTCACGCCCGAACCGGCTTCGCCCATAATCATCTGCCGCGCATCGTACAGCGACATATCGCGCGTCGCCTTGCTTTCGACGTATTCGATCACGTCGCCGAGCCGCAGACCGGCTTTGTCGGCGGGCGAATCCTTAACCACCGAAATCACGTAGAGGTACGATGAAACCTGTGAAAACTCGGCGCCGATGCCCGTCAATGCGGTTTGTTTTTTCGCTTGAAAATCTCTGACCTGATCCGCCGTCAAATATGACGAATACGGGTCGAGTCCGTAAGCCAGACCGCGCAGCGCGCCGGCGCGGACTTTTTCCAGGTTAGGTTCGTCAACATAATCGTTTTGAATATGCTGGAGGACGGATTCGAAAATTCTAAGCTGCGCGCCCGAATCATTGATCGGCTGCTGCGCGTGGCTGCTGAAAAAATTGCCCATAATCCCGCCCGTAATAGCGTACAGAGCGATCAGCATCGAAATTGAAACAAGGATTAATTTTCCGCGAAATGACATCTTTTACCTCTTAAAATTTTATAACTGCGCGTTTTCGCGTTAATCTTTTAACGCGTTAACAATTATCTATCAATAAACTATAATTCGTGCAAGAGAAAGAAACAACTAATCCCCCTGATTTTCTAGATGTTTTTCGCGTTCCGACGAGCGGCAGACTCGTCGCGCTCGACCCCGGCACGAAACGCTTCGGCGTCGCCGTGTCGGACGAGCTGCAAATCACTACGCGTCCCTTAAAAACCATCGAAAGAATCGGCTGGAAAAAACTCCTCTTGCAAATCAAAGAAATACTCGAGCAGTTTGATGCCGTCGGACTCGTAATTGGTTTGCCGTATAACTTTGACGGCTCGGAAAGCGAGATGTCCCGCGAAGCCCGCCGACTCGCCAGAAACTTCGCGCTTTCGCTAGAAATTCCGGTTCTTATGCAGGACGAACGCGCGACATCTTACGAAGCCAAAGGACGACTCTGGCGAGAAGGCGTCTCGGACAAGGAATTTCGCGCGCGAGTTGACAACGAAGCCGCCGCGATAATCTTGAGCGATTTTATCGCGCGCCGAAACGAGCTTTCACAAAAAAAATAAAAGCCGATTGAAGTACTTCAATCGGCTTTTCACTTTTTCACTTTTTTCTTTTCCCGCTTTTACCTTTTTGCTTCCAAAACCCAAACTTCCCTTGCGTTTTGTTCAACCGCCGCTTTTGAGAACGGGAAAATCGCGGGCGTTCCCGTGCGCCATGCTTCGAACTGGTCTTTCCAGTACGGGCTTTGTGGATTTCCCGATTGACCGAGCGGAATGACGTGGCGGGTCGCGTCCCAATTTCCGGGGCTTGCGATGTGCCGCATCGAAACATGCGCGCCGACGTTCGGTGTCAAACCGCTGCCGCTGACGTTTGTAAATTTCGCCGTAAACTGCCCGCCGATCAAAGGCGCAATCGCCAAAGGATGCTGAAAATTGGCGACGAAAACTTGTCCCCACGGCTTTTTCGTTTTATCAACGGTCACTCTGCGCGGATCTTCGAAAGTAATTTTCGCTTCGCTTTCGCAAGCTTTTAGTAGATCGGTGTAATTTGCAAAAGCTTTCGGCAGCCAGCGTCGCTCATTCTTTACGATAATCCAATACAAAAGTCTTTCGCGCACGATCCAGGAAGGCAAGGATGAATTATCGGCGGCTATTTTGCTCGCCAGACAGTTGCGCACTTCGTTCACCAAAACCGGCGCGATGGCGTCAGCCGTCATTTTCCCGTCCCAACCGCGTAAAACCGCTAAATTTTCGGGCGACGCCGCTTCGCGTTTGACGATTTCCCGCGCCAGTTCATGATAAACATTGCTGTAAACGTCGTGCTGTATGTCGCGCACGTCGTCCATCGTGACTTTCGTGTTATTTTTCAGCAGATCGTAAATCCGCCGCGCGCGCCACGGATTCGACGCATCGCGCGAAATCACGTTGAAATATTTGTAATCGCTGCCGACGATCCGCTGATTCGCCGTCACGATAAAGCCTTCCGACGGATTATAAAGCTGCGGCAATTCGGCAAACGGAATATAGCCTGTCCAGTCGCCGTCCGTGGTCGCGCCGTCATACGGCAAACCGCCGTCGCCGGTGCGCCGCAGAGGAATTTTTCCGGCGGCGATCCAGCCGATATTGCCTTTCACGTCCGAGTAGACGAAATTCTGCGACGCGCCGCCGTAAGTTTTTAAGGCGTTTTGAAATTCCGACCAGTCTTTCGCCCGATTGAGCAGAAAAAATGCTTCGAACTCCTGATTTTTCGGGTCGCGCGCCGTCCATTTCAAAGCCCATTTCTGCCCGACTTCGTCCGTAATGATCGGACCGTTGCGCGTTTCCTCAACGTCGAGAACCTGCGTTTCGGTCGCCGGCAAAAGCGGATTCGGGCGCACTTTTATTTCTTCTTTGCGGATGACGATTTTTTCCCAGCCAGCCGGAGTTTTATATTCGCCACGATCGTTAAAAGTTTCGCGGTATAAATCCTGCACGTCGGGTCCGACGTTCGTCGCGCCCCACGCGATATTTTCGTTGTGCCCGAGAACGATGCCCGGAACGCCAGGGAAAGTAACGCCCGAAACGCGCATATCCGGCGTCGAAAGATGCGACAGATACCAGATTCCCGGCGCAGTAGGCTCTAAGTGCGGATCGTTTGCGAGCAGCGGTTTTCCGTCCGCCGTCCGTTTTCCCGAGATCACCCAGTTGTTGCTCGCCGCCAAATCTTCGGCATACAAACCAACGCGCGAAAGCGAAGTTTCACGCGTTTTCGCGTCGCGTTCGGCAAATGCCAGATCATCATTTGTAATTCGGATTTCGGATTTCGGATTTCGGATTTCATTTCGCGAGCTTCGGTTTCCGGTTAAATCCTTTCCGAATAAAACGACATCGTAAGGCGTGATGTTGTTTATTAAATCCGCGAGTTTTTCCTTCGGCAGATTTTGAATTGAAGCGCGAATCAAATCCATACGCCATGTCGAGCTTAAGCCGACGGCAAGAATCTTGCCGATGCAGATCGTGTCGGTCGGTTTCCACAATGCGGGTTGATACCGCAAAATCTTGAATTCGACCGGCAGAGTATCTTTGTCGAGCGTCGCGATATATGCATTGACGCCGCGCGTGTAGTCTTCGAGCGCCTTTTTTAACTGCGGGTTGAGCGTCAGCATTGATTCTTCGGCGATTTTCGAAAAACCGTAGCGCCGCCACTGTTTATCTTCTTCGAGAACCTTTTTGCCGAAAATTTCCGACAATTCGCCGCGCGACACGCGCCGCAGCAGATCCATCTGCCAGAGCCTATCCGATGCCGTGATAAATCCTTGCGCGAAATACAGATCGGCGTCGGTTTTCGCCTCGATGTAAGGAATCGAACGCGCGTCGCGCCGAACTGTCACGGCGGCATTTAATCCGGGTACGGAAAGCGTTTTTGTCGCGACCTGCGCGAAAGAAACCGTCGAAACCGAAAACACGAAAACGATTAGGCAAAGCAGTCTGAGTTTACTTTTCATCAAGTCAGAAAATACAGGATTTTGAAATGGAATTAAAGCTATCGAAGAGAATTTCGCTTTTAAAAATATTTCCATCAGGCTCGTTAAATTGTTATTCTAAAAAGCATACGCCGAATCATTAGCGAATCTGCGTAAATTTTTACGAACTAAGGGAGAAAATATGTACAAAAAATTTACTGTGTTATTTTTACTGGCGGCATCGTGTGTAATCTTTTTACCGACGCAGGGCGCGGCTTTTACGACTGCTGAAAAAACTACGGCAATCGTCGAATTTTCGGGCGCAAGCTCAAATGCAATGACGCCGCAGAGACGCCGCCGTCGCGGCTGGTATAACAATCGTTACCGCACCACGCCCCGCTGGAACAATAATCGCCGCTGGAACAGCAACCGCCGCACGCGCGTTGTTCGTCAGGTTTACTACCGCAACGGTCGCCGCTATGTCCGCGTCGTTCGCGTGAGATACTAATTTGAAAATTTAAACAAAAAGAAAAAGCGCAGATTAAAATGTCTGCGCTTTCTTTTTGCAAATTATTTGTTGTTTTTAAAGTTCCAAATCGTCAAGCTGGACAAAAACAGGCGCTGCACCGGCGCCCGTTACGGAATCGATCGAGCGGACGACCGCGGCGTAATTATTCGACTTGGCGCTTTTAATTGTTACCGTTTTTTCGATGTCGTTCGTGCCTTTACGAAAAATGCCGTCTGCTTCTCGCTGCTTTAATATCTGCGCAATTTTGTCTTTTATTTCTTCGGCTTTTACTTCTTCTTTATTGAGCTTGATCTTTCCTTTATTATCGATCGAAACGACGAGTGTTAAAGGACTCGGCTCTTCAAAAACTGCATCGTCGGTCGGTTCGGGCGCCATTTTTATTTTCAAAGCGCTGAACGGCGTACCGGTCTTTGCCGCCGGGCTTACCAAAAGTCTGATATCTTCAATTTTTTCCCGTCTGAGTATATCCAGAGCCGAGATAAAATCGCCGTATTTAAGATTGCTGGAGGCATTTACGTAAATCAGCCCGCGCTCGCCCGGAGCTTTATCTAACAGATTTTTGACTGTATAACCTAATTCCTCGCGCGAATACTGCTCATTGCCGACGTATATATCGGTACCGGACGGCAGCGTGACGATAATGGCTTTTTCCTCGGCGGCGTGCGGGTCAGCCGTCGCGTGTTGGATATCTTTCGGGATGTCGGCAGGTTTGGATTTCGATTTGACCGGATTCTTATCGGTGACGCTATTAACGGCGTTGTTAAGCGAAGCACAGGAAAATGTCAGTGAAAGAGTAATAATCAGAATGAGCAGTTTATATTTTTTCATGGTTTTCAGCGTGAATTTTAATATGGATTTGAGTTTGCGGAACCCAAGTATCATGCTGATTTAATTTAAGCGCGTCAAGACATAAACGATTGATTTTGCCAGCTTAAAAGACAATCCCTGAAAAACTTTTTAATTATTCACCACGATCAAGCGAATTTCGCTCATTTCTTCCATCGCGTAGCGAACACCTTCGCGCCCGAATCCCGAATCTTTTGTGCCGCCGTAAGGCATATTATCGACGCGAAACGTCGGCACGTCGTTGACGATCACGCCGCCGTATTCGAGATGCTCCGCGGCATAACGCATATTTCGCAGATCGTTCGTGAAAACGCCCGCCTGAAGCCCGTATTTCGTATTGTTTGCGAGATCGACGGCTTCGCGAAAATCCGAAAATCTTTCGAGAACCGCGACGGGAGCGAAAATTTCTTCCGACGCGACACGCATTTCCGCGCTCGTATTCGTCAAAACGGTCGCGTCGAGCAGCGCTTTTTCGCGCGTGCCGCCGCAGAGTATTTCCGCGCCGTTCGCGGCGGCTTCCTCCACCCAGCTTTGCGCTTTTTCCGCCGCTCTTTCGTCGATCATCGCCGAAAGTTCGGTCTGCTCGTCGAGCGGATTTCCCTTTTTGAGCTTTTTGGCGTTTTCGACGAATCTTTCCGTCCAGCGGTCGAAGATTTTATCGTGGATGAAAATTCTCTGCACCGAAATGCAGACCTGTCCGGCGTATGTAAACGCGCCGATCGTCGTCTGCCGCAGCGAGCGCTCGAAATCCGCCGATTCGTCGACAATTACGGGAGCGTTTCCGCCGAGTTCGAGCGTCACGAACTTTTTATGCGCCTTCGCCTTGATATTCCAGCCGACCTCGGCGCTGCCCGTAAACGAGATCATCTTGACGCGTTCTTCGCGGTAAACGGATTCGATATATTTCGTATCCATCGGCACGATTTGCAGAGCGCTTTTGGGCAGACCGCTTTCCATAAAAACTTCGCCCAAAAGCAGCGCCGTCAAAGGCGTTCGCTGGCTCGGCTTGATGATTACCGCGTTGCCCGAAGCGAGCGCCGGCGCGACTTTATGACCGACCAGATTGAGCGGAAAATTAAACGGCGTGATGCCGTAAACGACGCCGCGCGGAATGAACCGAGTCTGCGCCGTTTTGCCGCGTCCGGTCTCGATCGTATCAATCGGAACGATTTCGCCGACGAATCTTTCGGCTTCGCCCGCCGCCCACTGAAATGTGGCGATGCCGCGCAGAACTTCGCCGATCGCCGTTTTGAGCGGTTTAGCGGCTTCCATCGCGATCGTTTGCGCAAATTCACCCTTGCGCCGTTCGATTCCATCGGCAATATTTCGAAGCCCGCGCGCAATTTCATAGCGCGGCAGCTCGCGCATTTCCTTCGCTGCCCATTCGGCAAACGAAATCGCGCCCTCGTTTTCCTGCTCGTTTGCCGAAAAAACCTCCGCGATCCGCTCGCCCGAAAACGGGTTTAACACCCTCAGAGTCTCGCTTGCCGTACGCCATTCGCCGCCGATCAATATTTTTTTCGTATCGCTCATAAATTTTGCCAAAACACCTGTGTATAAGGTAAACTTTGAACGTTTTTACAGCAAATTCTTTGAGGAGAAATCAATGAAAATCTTTAAATCAAGTCTTATCTGCGCGGCGCTCGGGATGTTTATTTTCGCCTGTTCGGAAAATAAAACGGCGACTACGAACACGACCAACGCTGCCGTTGCCAATACAAACAAAGCGACCAATGCGCCGCCGACCGCACCGGCGGACGTTTTGGCTGACGCGCGAAAAATCTATGCGGACAAATGCGTCAAATGCCACAAAGAAGACGGCACCGGCGGCAAAGTAACGATCGAGGACAAAACCATCAACGCCGATAATTTTACGACCGACAAAATGGCGGCGATGGCGGACGAAAAATATATCGACTACATCAAGAACGGCGTTCCCGACGAAGGAATGCCCGCGTTTAAAAATCAATTATCGGACGAACAAATCAAATCGGTCGTCAAATTCATCCGTACCGAATTTCAGAAAAAATAGCGGCTTTCGGTCGTTCGTGTTTGCAAATCGTTTTTCGGCAAACTACAATCAAAACTGTTTTGCACCTGTAGCTCAGCTGGATAGAGTATCTGGCTTCGAACCAGAGGGTCGCAGGTTCGAATCCTGCCGGGTGTACTTTATAATCAACAGTTTAAGGGAACTAACAATTAGTTCCCTTTTTCTATGCCCCTAAGCCTGCCCCTTAGATATCCTCATCTTGATTCCAAGTTAAAGAAACATATTGATAAGTTGTTACTTTATATGGTATTTTAACTCGTCTTTTGCATATGCAAATACGAATAGCTAATAAATATGCCTCCAAGAAAAATTATCCCTTGTATAGGTCAGCAAAAACTGCCTATGCCTTTACCAGAGCCGCCGGATGGGAAGGAAATTGAATTTCGTCCCATTAATCGCCCACTTTGGACTGAAAACAAAGCTAAGCTAATTGAAAGATATTTGCTTTATTTTGTCTTTATTACAAAACATGGAACCTATATCGATGGATTCGCAGGACCACAGGAAATTGATAAAGTTGAAATGTGGGCAGCTAATTTAGTTTTGAGAAACGAACCTGCCTGGATGCGGCATTTTTTTCTGTATGACATGGATAAACGAAAGGTTGAAATGCTGAAGGACTTGAGAACCAGTTTACCGGTAAGAGACTCAAAAGGCAGGAAAATAAATCGAACTATCGAGATAAAACAAGGTGATTTTAATCAACTAATTCATGATTTGCTTGACTCGAATATAATTGGACAAAAAGAAGCAACATTCTGCCTTTTAGATCAGAGAACATTTGAATGTAAATGGTCCACTGTTGAATCTCTTGCCAGATATAAAATCCTGGGACACAACAAAATTGAGCTTTATTACTTCCTGCCAAATTCATGGCAACCGCGAGCACTGGCTGGGTTGACAAAAAATACATCTTTAGCCACAGAATGGTGGGGCGGAAGCGATTTAGAGACTATAAAGGCAATGCGTCCTGATGTTCGTATGCAAAAGATGTGTGAAAAATTTAAGGTCGATTTAGGTTACAGATATGTAACACCTTGGCCTATTTATGAAAGAGAAAACGGAAAAGGCGCAATTATGTATTATATGATTCATGCAACGGATCACGATGAAGCGCCAAAGCTAATGGAGCGAGCTTATCACAACATTGTGAAACCCAAAGAAACTGTGAAGCAATTAGAGTTCTTATTTTCGGACGTTTCATTCGAATAATATTTGTATTGGATACGAGATTTTGTTTGACACATGGTATAATTTTGACCGAAACACACTTTCTATCTTCGGTTTAAAATGGCAAATAATTCTCCAATCGAATGGACTGAAAACACCTGGAATCCTCTGACTGGTTGTACAAAGATTAGCCCAGGCTGCAAATTTTGCTATGCAGAAAAGTTGGCGAACAGGTTAAAATTGATGGGGCAGGCGAACTATAAAAATGGGTTTAAGCTGACCCGTCAACCGCATATGCTTGGACTTCCGCTTAGCTGGAAAAAACCCAAAACAATTTTTGTAAATTCGATGTCCGACCTTTTTCACAATGACGTGCCCCTCGATTATATTCAACAGGTTTTTGATGTAATGAATCGCGCACACTGGCACCGTTTTCAAGTATTAACAAAAAGAGCTGATCGTTTAGCAGAATTAAGTCTTGAACTTAATTGGTCTTCAAATATTTGGATGGGCGTATCTGTCGAAACACAAAAATATGTTCACAGAATAGACGAATTGAGAAAAACTGGTGCTCATGTAAAGTTTTTATCGCTTGAACCATTGTTAGGTCCCTTGAAAAATTTAAACCTTACAGGAGTTGATTGGGCTATAGTTGGCGGCGAAAGCGGTCCTGGATCGCGCCCAATCAAAAAAGAATGGGTTTTACAGATCAAACAACAATGCGATGCTTTCGGCGTGCCATTTTTTTTCAAGCAATGGGGTGGTGTCAATAAGAAGAAAAATGGTCGTGAATTAGACGGTAAAACATATGACGACATGCCTCGTGATAAAAATCAAACCTATCTCCCATAAGGAACTTATGGGAGATACCGAAACTAAAAAATCACAATTATCGGTATAAAATTTCGGCGACCGCAATCTGACACATCAGGCTTCCATAACTATCCTTTCTTCGTCGGTGGACGCCCACGATCTTTTAATTGAATCTTATCGAGCGACCTTTCCGGGATCATCCAGTAACCGTTTCCGAACGGAACCTCAACCAGAACCGCGCTCGGAATTCTGCCCTGTTTACACATCAACTTCAGCGTCGAAACAGCAATGCCTTTTAATTCGGAAACCTGTTTTATCGTGAATCTCTTTTCTTCCACAAACTTAAAATACAGCTTTCAAAATTTAATGTCAAATTATTTAGCTAGATAGCTAATATTTCCTTGACTATTTTAGCTATATGGCTATAATTATTATATTAGCTAGATAGCTAATATTTATTTGAAAACAAAATGAAAGGCTGAAACGGTGTTTGCCCACCGGTCCAGCCCGTAAATCTATCAACAGAGGAGCTTAACCCAAATATGACAGACGATATTACTTTAATTGAGAGAATTGCCAGAAAGCAAACCGAAGTCGCCGCCGACCTGGAAATGTTAAAAAGCAAAGATGCGAATTTTGCCGAAGACATTGAAGCGATCGTTCAGCATCAACAATCCGGTATCGAAGCGGTCGAACAACTGAGAGAGAAAATGCAAAAGGAGACGCAAAGCTAATGATGGCACAGGTAGTGAAACAATATAAATTGAATTATTTCAGTCCGGACGAAAATTCGAACAAGGTTTGGATTGGCTTGGCATACGACGACGGCGCGTTCGAAACGCGCTTCGGTCGTGTCCGCGACGGTGCTAATTTAGCGGTCAAAAAGAAAACTCTCAGCTCGAAATTCGATGCCGAGCATCACCTCGAAAAAAAGCGAAACGAGAAAATTCGCAAGGGCTATAAGGACGTCGCCGTTTTCGACAACGAAATCGAAACCGTGATTTCAAACAGCCAGCCTGCCGATCTATCGAAAATTGCCGCCGAGCAGATCGCGGGCGCTTCCGAGGATTCTACGACTTCGGAACTTATCAAATATCTCGCGGAAGTAAACATCCATCACATCACGCATTCGACTTCGATCAAATACAATGCCGCGAACGCGACCTTTTCGACGCCGCTCGGCGTTCTCACGCCGCAGGCGATCGGCGAAGCCCGCGTGCTGTTAAACGAGATTCTCTCATTTAATCAAAACCGTAATTTTTCGTCCGTCGTTCGCAATTACCGCGTGCGCGATTACTTCCAGCTTGTTCCTAAAGATTTCGGCGTCAAAATTCCGGCGGCGGGCGAATTGCTCGCGACGAGCGAAAATATCGCAGCCGAAGTTTCCCTGCTCGACGCGCTGGATGCGGCGATCAAAACGTCGCCCGACGCGAATACCGAAAAACTTTTCGAATGCCGGTTATCGAAAGTTCCGCACTGGACCGAGGAAGGCAAAATTCTTTTCCGAAAGATCCGCACGCTTTTCGAATCGACGCGCAACGCTCAGCATCACGCCCAAACCGCGGGGCTTAAACTTGTCCGTTTGTATGAGGTCGAAGTCAGCGGAATGAAATCGCTGTTCGATCGGAAATCAGCCGAGATCGGCAACGTGCGCGAAGATCTATGGCACGGCTCGAAAGCCTCGAATCTTCTTAGTATTTTGAAAAACGGCTTAATTATCCCGCCGGCGAGTTCGGCGCACTGCACCGGACGAATGTTCGGGAACGGAATTTATACGTCTTTACAATCAACCAAAGCATTGAATTACGCAACGGATTACTGGAACGGCAGCGGCGCCCGCAATCAGAGAACTTTTATGTTTCTTTGCCAAGCCGCGCTCGGTAAAACGCACAAGCCGAGATCTTCCGGAAACAATTTCCCGTTCAACGGCACCGACTCGACCTGGGTCGAACCGGGAACGGCGGGCGTAATGAACCATGAGTGCATCGTTTATGAAACTGGGCAAATCAATCTTAGATATTTAGCCGAATTTGGAACGGCTTAACGGAAAAAATTATAAACTTACTCAATCGAAATCGCGCAGCCGTCGCTATTCGATCTCGATTGAGATTTTCTTTCAACCTGTTAAAGTTTTTTATAATACTGGTTAATTTATATATGCTAAACACGAAAGGTTACATTATCGAATACAAAAAGGACGATTGCGTTCGCCTTGTTATCGTCATTGCCGCTTCGCCCGATCAGGCATTGGAAATTGCGCGTCGCGAAAAAGACACGGACGACGCCACCGTTATTGATGAATCGGAAGTTATTTTTGCAGATTAAAAAATCCGAAACCGCTACGACCCGAGCGCTACAATTGCTTAGGGTGGTTCAGACGGTTTCGGACTTCTTAATTTACACGCCGGTAACCAAGCGAACGATCTAAAGATTCACAATTTTGCGCTGGTTTGAAAGTGTCCGTAAACTCATACGTTTTTGGAATTTTAGTTATGAGACGGTTTTTGAGACAGCCTGTATTTAATTAAGTGCGAAATAAAGGGTTTACGAGCTTGTGAAAAGAAGTCGCAAAGCGTTCCCAAAACGGGCGTTTTTGAGACGATTTACTTTGTCGGAATAAAACCTTCCCCAATCTAGCTTTTATTGCCTATGTGCGGATTTGCCGAAATCAGTTTGGACTTTATAGAATTTAATAGGATTCAAATAAATTATGAAGCCAAGACCAAACTATCTGAAAATCGTAGTCGGCTGTATGATGATATTGGGGTTGCCTCAAATACTTACTCTTTATTTTACCGATCCTCTATGGCATCATGCTGGTTTTTTGATTGCAGGCGGTATTTTCTTTGTTTGGGGAATTTTTCTTGTTTATCTAGGACTTTATCCCAGAAATACAAAATAGGATCGTGCATTCGGGAAAACTCTTTAACACGCTTTATGTCAAAAAGGGTCCCTTATGAAACTACTTATCAGTCAAAGAATTATAATCCCACTTAATTTGAAGAAGCTCATCAATCTCAATTAAATCTTCTTTGTTCGTAGCTCCAATATACAGGTTGAAATTGTCGTCCCTTTCAAATACGCAAAATACTTTTCCTTTCCCGATAAATGCTTTCATTTCGGAATAATCGTCGCTAAGATCAATTACTTCAAAATTATCGGCTATCTTTTTAATGACTTCTTTGCCGACTTTTTCCTTAAGCGCACCGAAAGGCAATCCGCCCATAACCGATTGCCAGCACAGCGCGCTGACCAGAAAAGTTGAAAGATGTTTCGTTTCTAAATACCAATCATTAGTTTCTTGTCCTTCGATATAAACGCCCTGCCAAATAGGCGGATCGTTGTCGCTTATATCCGACAAATCGATTGCCCATTCGTAAGCGCCCTGATTCTCTTGATAGAAAATCAATTTGCGGTCTTCGATTTCAAGGCAATCAACCGAAATCAATCGGTTGGAAGAATAGTTGATGCTTTCGTGACCGCCGGTAACTCGGTAATAATCGCGCAGCACCGATGGCAGGCGAAAACCATATCTCTTCTCGGCTCCCTCGACTTCATTAAGAGAAATGCCGTCCTCCGGCTCGAACGGCGGATATAATTTTTCGGCAACTTCACAAAACCGTTTCAATCGGGAATCCATTGCTTTATTTGTATCAAAAAGGGTCCTTTATGACACAAACCTATTATTCCATAAACGGGCGTTTTCGAGACGGTTTATTTCTCAATTTGGAATATAAGGCTTTTCATGTAAATTATCTTCAAGCTCTTTCATAGAGCCAAATATTTTGATCTAAACTCGGCGAATCTTGAAGTAACTTGTAATAATTTTCTTTATGACATTTAACGAAGAACAAATTCGCACTCTGCCTTGGCATAAATACGGGCAGCCGGAGTTTAATCACCGAACAACAGTTCCGGATGCGATTGTCGCGATGTGGCAAGCCGATGATAACCCGCAAGCCTGCGCCGAGGCTTGCAAAGAATTACTTAACGCTGTAGCAAATGAGCACTCGGGCATATATTACCCCGTATTGATCGAGGTCTTGCCCTACATTGAAGAAATGCTACTTACCGGCGGCGCGTGGCAAAAACACGTCCTGATCGGTTTGCTGCATGACCTTTCTACTGGTTTAGAATGCGAAGGTCTATATGAGCCCGATCTGTTTTCGGAGGGGAAGATCCATACAATCGACGAGGTATTCAAAAGAAAATTGTTGGAATTGCGTCCGCGGATGGAAGAAATCGCGGCAACGGACGAGTTTAACGCAGAGAACGCAAAATATTTTATTGAGCAACTCGACGATATTACCCTGGAACTTTCCGAAAATAATATGGAATAGTTTATAGCCTATTCAGACCGAGTTTAAGAGGTTTCTGACTTGCAGAATTTGTATCAAAAAGGGTCGTTTTTGACACACTGCCTATTATAGGCTTTTATTTTCTTGATGAAAGGTAATTGAAAGCCTTGGTAAGTAAAAAACCCAGAAGATACAGGATAAAAGCATTAATTAAGCCGCCGATAGCCAATCCAACATCAAAGATTAAATCACTTGTCGGTGATCCTGGTTCTCCCGTTTCTATGCCCAACTGTTTAGGCAAAAACAGAACGAAAAGCCACCACGGAACTGTTAATATCATTAATATTAAAACGGGCAGAACAGCTGATTTATCGATCAGAACGAGATAAAGCAGGCAAGGAAGTGCAATCAATAAATGAATACCTGCCAACAACATTCCCACTTTGGACTTAAACAATTCTGACATTTATTTAGCGCCTCAATCATCGCGTCTCAAAAAGGGTCGGATACTGTTGCCCAATTCAAAATCGTCAATAAAACCTACAATTGAGTTGGTGAATTTAAGCATTTTTATTGAGTTAAATTTGTCCAAAATGAATTGGGCAACAGTATCGGGTCGTTTTCGAGACACTCAGAATAACATAAAAAAAGTCCGAAGCCGCTACGACACTTCCCCTACAATTGGGTGGCGTGGTTCAGACAGTTTCGGACTTTTGTTTTCGATTCGCGGTTCACAAAATCCAGCAGCGCACCTTTCGGAGTTGGCTGGTCTGGCAGCGCGAACCGAGGATTTATATTATTACCTTTGAAAAGATTCTGCAATTAGGGTTGATTAACCCTCAATGATTACGGGAATCGTTCGATCGGAAATCGAATCGTCATAAAGAGTGCTCGAGTATTTGCGACCCGTAAAATTAACCCGGGGAATGCTGGCATCTTTCGGATCGAAGGCGAGCTCTTCGATCATCACCGGAAGATTGACGACGCCCGAGCTGTTGTCGGTGATCGCGACCACATCGCCCTCTTCTAAAAGTAAAGCTTCGCGCGTCGAACTCCATTTGTAGAAGAAATCTGCCGATTGATATTCGGCAAGCAGTGACAAGCCGATTCTGAGAGCCTGAAAAGTATTATCGATCGCTTGCCCGTTGAATTCACGATTCGCGGTCTTTTTAATTTTCGCGATATTTTCATTATCCGAAATTCGCAGATCGATAAGGCGATAATCCTGCCGTGCGTCGCGGTATTTCAAATCAACCCGATTGACGGATTTATTACGATTACCGAGCAGCCATTCGTAAGTCGCGCGCAAAACATTCGAATTCGATCTTTTCGAACGCGCCGAGCTTCGATCCGAAAAAGACGCCATCACGCGCATCACTTCCGCGCCCGTGCGGTTAAAATCCGGCGGCAGGCTGGCGGTGAGCAGCGGCAGTTCATTGATGACGAAGCCGGAGCCGTCGTTATTCGAGTGCAGTCTGAGTCTTTCCGAACCCGCCGCGGGCTGAATATACCAGTTTACGGTGTAGCCGGCGGGCGGCGTGACCGGCGACATTGTGATTTTTTCATTGGCGGATATTGTCACCGAACCGACGGGCGACAGTAACGTTTGACCGCGATGATTAACAAAAGAATAAGCGAATTTATATTCGCCCGCCGCCAGGGTTCCCGAAGCGGTCGCCGTTCCGACCGGAGATGTCGTCGGATTCGCGACCGGCGCGGCGTGAGCCTGGCTTAAAGGCGTCGTAAGCGTGATCACGCCGAACTTGCCCTTGATGGTCAGGACGTCGCCGGACGCCGAAGCAATGAAACGCCGCGCGGTTTTCGGATGCGCGTTGATCGCGACCGCCAGAAAAGCCGCGATCCCGCTTTCGGTGTCGGAACTCGATGCGGTAAAGGCGAAAGCCACGCCGTCGAGCGTCAGATTCGACGCGACACCCGTATTTTTATCGTCGATCGTCGCCGTCGCCGTCGCCGGCGTCGTGCCGCCCGCGCCCGAGAAACCGGCGATCGAAATATTTCCCGAAGCCGTCAGACTGACGCCGTTCTGCGCGGTCGAATATTCGACTTCGTCGATCGCTTTAATCTCGGAATTTACCGTATACGGGTCAATGAGTAATAAATTCGCGGAATCGGCGATCCACGCGCGCACGTCGTCCACATCGAGCGCCGTTTCCGCGACCGACAATTCTTCCGTCACGAGTCCCCACGAGGTCGGTTTTTTATTATGAATGCGCAATTTGCCGTTCGCGCCCTGCGACATGAACATTCGCGACGCCGGAAAAAGAACCTCATTGATAAAATCGATAACTTTCATTTCTTCCGTCACCGCGACGTTCGTCGTGTAGCGATTGACCGAATAGCCGACAAGTCCCGGAATATACGTCGGCGGGGGCGTGCTCCCGCCCGTACCGGGTCCGCCTGGAATATCTTCCGGATCGGGCAGATGCGGAATGTTCTGCAAAAACTTTTGCGATAAAAAAAGATTTTTGAAATAATTTTTCTTCATTTAGAAACGTCGATACTTAATCCTTTTTCGGTCAACCAGCCGCCGTCAATTACGGTGCCGTATTCATACCAGCCTTTTTCTTCCCATTTTTTGAGCAAATAAAGAGCGCGTTTTTCGTTTAGCCATGTTGATTCCCGCTCTATAATTCGGCGCGGCATCACACGGGCATCGTTTTTATCCGGTTTATCCAGTGCGCCGAATATCCAACCTTCTTTCTGCATTATTTCAAGAAATTTCTTTTCGTCTTCTTTCATGGCTAATCTAAAAACAGAAAATCAGAAGCATTGACATTAAAGATCTGCTCGGCGTTATAATCGAAAACTTTCCCCGCTGCCGCATCGTCTATCCAATTTTCATCGAGCGTAAAATAATCGCCGCCGGTCAGAAGATAGCGCCAAACGCTCGCGGCGTTATTCGTCCATTCTTCGGTGTTCCAGTCCGTTCCGTCCCAGACTTTCAAAATTCTGCCCTTGATGACCGCCGCGACGTCCGGCGCTTCGTCGTTTTCGTCGACAGCGGAATTGTTCATGCCGCCCCGGATATGCGCCGTCCGTGAATAAAGACCGGGGGCGACCCATGAAGGATCGTCCGGACCGTTCGCCGTGCCGAGATAGCCCAATGCTTCGTGATATGCCGTCGAGCTTAACGGGAAATTAACGTTCGTCGAACGCGCGTTGATAATGTCGGCGATCGGACCCTCGCAAAAAGCGGTTCTGATTCTTAAAAACGTCCCCACATCGACAGCCGCGATGTGTGTGCCTAATATCTGCATTGTTCCGAACACTTCAGGTAACGGGCGATTGGCTTCCAAATCCGAATACGACGAATAAGGCAGCGTCTGCTGGATCGTTTTTTTAAAGCCGAAAAGCCCGAGCAGACCGCCGCGCCGGACGCGCACCGAATAACTGACATAACCCGACTGCGGCATTACTTTGAAGCCTTCGAATTCCGGATCGTCCTCGGTTCTACCCTTGTAATCTTCGGGCGTGAATTTTCGCCGCGGCATCGCGACGTCAAGGGAATCGAGAATAAATTTAGCGGAAACGCTCAAACTTTCTTTTTTTCCGGATTTCGGTTTCTCGCAGCGCCTGGTAAACAGTACCTGGGATTTATCCAGCGAATTGCTCAAAGAACGGGAAATGAGACGAACTACTAAAATCAAGCCCTCGAAGCCGTGCTCGAACTCGAAACGCGATATTTCATTGGTCAGGTTCGAAAAAACCACGCTGGCGCTGTTTATTTCGCTCGTTATGGTGCGCGTGACCGAACCGATGGATTTTAAGAGGCATTTATAAGCAACGCCTTCAAAAACGATTCCCTCGACCGCCGCAAAACATTCAAGCGCGTCGCCGGGGTCGAAACCGGCGGCTGTCGGCACGGTATTGGCATCGTATATTTCGACCACGGTCGAGATGTCCTTTGCGGTCAAAAGTATTGTTTCTAATGGTTCGTTATTTATCATGCCGCCTTCGCCGCCGCCCATCCGTCGAGCTGCGATTCCTCGGTGCCCGTAACGACCCGATTAACACCAATCAAAGCCCTTGTGTAAGTGTCCGTGTCCGTGTCTGAAATCCGCCACTCGCCTGCCGCCGTATCACCAACTTTGCATTTAATAACTTGATAGCTCGATGTCGAAATCGTTCCGACGGTCGTTCTCGGAGTGTCGTAATACTCGACCGCCGAGCCGGCAAAACCGGCGATGATGGCTTTGGAACCCGAAAATTTGAAAGTTCTGAGAATGTATTTATTTGACGGAGTCGCGCCGAACTTCAAAACCCAGTAAAGCGTCCAATTTGAAAACGCCGCCAAACTTCCGCCTTCGAGCATTCCGCCGACCGGAACGTGAATCGCTTTTTTGCCGGATTCGACGACCATCTCCGAAGTGCCCGCTATTTTGCTCCAATCGGCTGTCGAGCCGAAATTTTCGACCGTCGTGATCGGATCGCCCGCGCCGTAGCCGGTCATTAAATCCGCATCGAGATAAACGACGCAGTCAGCACCGATGTCCGCCGGACTGAAAGGCGGCGGCGATCCGCCGCCGCCGCCGAATGATCGAAATGGATTGATAAAATTGATCGCCATTATTTCACGCTCTTTTATTTGACTAAATCTTTTAAGAGATAAGCGACCGCTTTTTCGATCCGCACGAGTCGTTGCGTCGCCGTTCCCGTCCCGGCTTTGAGCGCCGCGTAAACCGTTTTTACCTGCTGGCGCGTCGTTTCGTCCGCCGACGCCTGAGTGATCAAAGCTTTTTCTTCAGACGAGAGTACGGCTTTTTCAAAAAAATAAGTCCGGGTGAGCAATTTGAAGTCGTCTTTATGCGTCAAAACGAGCTTTTCGTTTGCCGCGTCGTAGCCCGGCTTCGTTTCGTCCCGAATAACTTTTAATTGAACGAGCGGCGGCGGCGGCTGGATGCTCTCGTCAGCATTAAAAGGCGCGTCGGATTTTTTTACGACTTCGTTCGTGTCTTTTTTGATAATTAAATACATAGATCTCCTGAATTTATTAAACGCGATAACCGAAAAGCGTTACTTTCAATCCCTTGCCTGCTACGCTCGATCCGATCTGGTCAATGTCGATCGTAATTTCGGCGTCGTCCGTCAAATCCGAATCCGAGATCACGACCGCGCTCGCCGCCGTAAAGGACGTTTTTTCGCCCGCGTTGATAGAAAGTTTTGTCGAAAGAATCGACGCGCCGTTTTCATTGACGTCGACGATCAAAGTCGAGCCGGTCGGCGCGGTCGCAACGCTCGCCCGGACGTGAATTAATTTGAACGCGTACGGCATTCTGAATGTGATCTTCGCCGTGCCGGTCGTTAAATCCGTCGTTTCGTCCGAAACGGGAATAATCAACGGTTCCTGCGTTTGCGAACGGATCGCGAAATTGCATCGCCAGCCCTTGTAGGGATCGGCTTGATTGCCTTCCCATTCGAGCCAGCCGTCGGCGTCGCTGCGCCCGAAATGGTAGCCGTAAAGCGGGTCTTCGTCCGCGTCGAGCCGACCGATGAAACCGACCTTCCGGCTGTAGGTTCCGCCGTCCGTGATGCTGCCCAGAACCCACATCGGGATCGTGTCGGCTTTGTTCGGTTCGGGCGCGACGATCTTCGTCGGAATTCTCGTCGTGATCGCGTACATCTCACGGTTGTTTTCGCTGATGATGTGGACGTTATTCGCGCCGCCCTCGGTAAGCGTCGGATCGACCGCCTCGCCGGTGTCGACTTTAATGCTCTGAATAAAATCGGCGCTCGTGATGCGCGCGATCGTGCCGACGCCGCCGAACTTGAAGACCTGCGCCGGGTAATTGTTGCCGTAACTGTTGATCGTGCAGGCGGCGTTGATCTGAATTTTGTCCTGGATCAGATTACCGAAGAAATTGATCACGCCGGATTTGTCCGAAGCGTCGTTCTGCAGAAAAGCCGTCAGCCCTTCCGACTGGCAGCCGATGAAATTCATATTGACGTGCGAGCCGGTGATTAAAACGCCGGTCGTTCCGGCGAAAAGATTTCCCGCCCATTCGCACGATTTGAAATTCATGATGCCGCCTGCCACGACGTCGACGCCGACGCCGCTCGCCGGGGGATAAAAATTCACGTTCTCGACCGCCCACGACGAATTGACCGAGCTTTGGCGAATGCCCGAACCGCAGTTGATGAAACGCGAATCTTTGATCGAGACCTGCGCCATCTGCCAGGTATTGCCGACCGAGAGCGTGTTGAAATTTACGCCCCAGCGCAGACCGTTGAACGTCACGCGCTCGATCGCGCACTTGCCGCTCGCCGATCCTTCGACGAGCCCGCTGCCTTCCATCAAAAGCCCGTTCCGGTTCGTCGTCACGCCGCCGATCAACGTCATGCCGGAAAGATGCGTGTCGTAGGTCTGCTCGCCGATCTTGAAAAGATATGTCGCCGTCGGCGAGGTCAGCGTGATGCTCGTGCCGCCGTAACCCGGCGTGATGAAATCCGTCGTGCCGATCACGCCCGTCGCTTTCGGAATGACGTGTCCGCCCGAAGAAATATACTGCGCTTCGGGGACGAAGATCAGCCCGCCGTCGTTCAAGGCGCAGGATTCGAGCGCCGAGTTGATCGCTTTCGTCGCGTCCGTGCCGTTCGCGGTCCCGCACAGCCATCCGATATTGATGTACTGGTAAGCGTTGCGCGCGAACAGCACTTTCGCGTTCGAGGCGGAAACGTCGAATATCTGACGATTGCCGGCGGCGTTGATCTTTTTTACTTTAAGCGTCGCGCCAGCGCCGACCGTGATCTTACCGGTATTGATAAAATTGAGCGTGATGCCGGTCGTCGACAAATCGAGACTCGAGGAAACCGTGACCGGCTCGGAGACGGTCAAAACCGTGTCCGTCAAGCCGATCGCGTCTTTCGCCGCCGAGAGCGACCCGCTGTAATGCAGGACATCGTCCATGAACGCGCCTAAGACCACCTGCCCGTCGCGAATGGCGACGCCGCGCCGCGCGCCTCCCGAATATCCCGTTAAACCCTGTAACTCGATTGCCATAATTGCTCCGTAAAATATTTTCCTAAAAACTCAATGCCTCGCCGCCGAACGTTAACATTTCCCCGCCGAACATCAATTCGCCCGTCGCCGCCGGTCCCGGACCGATCACGATCACGTCGACGATGGTCGAGCTGTACCCGACAAGATGAAACTTAACGGTGACGATCCACGATCTATGTTCGTCCCAGGTGCGGGCGTATTTATCGATGTAAACGTTATTCCAGACATTTCCGAATTTATCGACAAAAAGAAAAGGTTTAGACAACCTGACTTCACTATAAAACTCGTCGAACTGTACGGCTTCAGAAGGACTTAATCCCGTATAAAAATACTCCCACCGGCGAGGGGCGTTATCAGCAACCTCGTTAAAATCTTTCCCGCCGTCTTCGTATTCCCACGAATCGGTTATTTGATCGTAATCCGGCGGCTCATCATAGAACCGATTCCTCGGAATGCCGGTGAAATAGTCTGACGGAAAATAAATGTCTGGCATTATCCCTCATTAAGCAAAGTACGCAGTCTGCCGTTTTTTTTGTATTCGATCTCAAACATATCGCTGAACCAATTCGACTTATCTTTTATTCTCAAAACAACTTCCTGCGGCTCGGACGGGGCATTCCGCCCGACGTTTACCACGCTCGCATCGTCGCCGAAGCCTGAATAAACCTGTCCGCCCGCACCGCGAGAACCGCCGCCGCCCGCCGATGTTGACTGATTCGCGGAGTTGGCGAAGCCTTGTGACGACCTTTGATCTTTGAACTCATTGCCCGCGACGCTCCGACCGATCAAAGCCGCACCGATCGCAATTCCGCCATAAACCGCAGCCGCCTTAAAATGCATCGCCGCCGACGCGCCCGCAGTCGGGTGACCGAAGAAAGCCATCGCCAATTTCGCAAAGCCTTCAGCGAGATTCCAGACGGCTTGCACGGCTGCCATCTGCGCGACCGACGCAAGTAATTCAGCTGCGAATTTGCGGAACGAACCGCCGGCGCTGCCGAACTTTACGAACGCAGCGACAGAATTGCCGACGGCGTTTGCGATCGAATTGAACGTATCGGAAATCATCTGACCGATGCCGACCATTACATCCGCTTCGCCTTGAAAATCAATCGCGCCGAAGATGCTTGATAACAAACCACGCTGAGGAGTGCCGCCGTCTGGGTCGGTCTCTGCGCCGAAGCCTTCCGCCTGTTCGCCGCCGTCTACAAATCTGCCTCGCGCTTCCGTCGCTTTATCGAGAGCATCTGCGACTTTCTGCGCGTTCTCGATTTGCTGCTGGGTTAACTGCTCATCAAGAATTGCGATCTTATTTGTGATTTCCGCGTACTTTTCCGATTTTTGATCTAAACCGACGAGGGATTCGGCTAACTGCGCTTTTTCAAATTTGATCGAATTTAATTTAATTTCCGCAACGGCTTTTTCGTATTCTAATTCGCTGATAATTCCGCGCCGAAGAGAATCTTCGAGCTGCTTTAATCTTGTTTCCGCCGAGGCTCTATCAAGCGCCAGTTTGCGGCTGCTTACTTCTTCAAGATTTTTGACACTTTGCTCGCTGGCTTTTTTATCCATTTCAGCGAGTAATTTGTAATTTTCCTGCCTGTCACCATCTGATTTTCGTTGGAAGTCATCACGCCGTTTTTGCTGTTCTTGGCGTAATAGTTCCAACTCTGAGTCTCTTTTCTTTTCCTGCGCCGCCAACTTATCTTCAGCGCCTTCGATTTGCGAATACAGTGTCAGCAATTCGGCGCTCATAGAAGTTGCAAGACTATTCCAGCCATCGGCGAAAGCCTGCCCGTCGCCGTTTTCTTTTAATTTTTCGCGTAACTTATTTAAAGTTTCGTCATATTCTTTTTCGACTTCGGCAAGTTGGTTTCTAAGGATCTGAATCTGTGCCGCCGCATCGCGTTTTGCCGCATCTTCGCGCTCCTTCTGACGCTTTTTCGATTCTTCGTCAGATAGCCCGGAAGTCGGTGTCGTTGAGATTACGGTCGGGGCGACGGATGCCGCCACCGAAGCCGCCGCGCGATTCTGGTTATTGTTATTCGTCTGGTTTTCGGTCGTCGCAACTACTACCGAAGGCAGATTCTGACCGCTCCAGCCTTCCTTTATCCCGCGCCATATAGCGCCGACGATATCGAGCCCGGCTTGATAGAACTTTGGTGCAAGCTCGATAATTTGCTGCGGCAAAGTGGCGATAAAATACACGACCGCGCCGACTATTTTGATCGTCCATTTGGTTGTCGTTTCGAGCCACCATCCGAAATATTCGCCGATCATCGGCGCGACGGCTTTGAAGAATGAAACGAGCGCGTCCTTCATTCGCAGGAAAATCGCCGTGATGTTTCTCCACAGATTTTCCGTGCCTTTAATGAACGCATCCCACGCGCCCTGCCAATCGCCCTGAAGAATTTTAAGCCCGATCTTAACGACTTCGCCGATATACTGCATGACAGCCGCGATGATCATTTTCGCCGACTCCCACGCCGTCGAGACGTAAGTTTTGATTCTTTCGCCGTGTTCCTGCCAAAAAGCATTGATCGCGTTCAAAAACCCTTGAACGTAGGATTTTATGGACTCCGAAACGCTTTCGATGACCGCTTTGATCTGCGGGTAATTTTCCCGCCACCAACTAACCAAAGCGCCGCCGACCGTCTGCACGACGCCGTAAATAAACGTCATCGCCGTGCTGATCGCCGATTTGATCGCATTCCAAGCAGCAATCGTATAATCGCGGATTCCGCCGAAATTCGTTTGCCATGCCGCATAAAGAGCGGCGACGGCGGCAACTGCCGTCAGAATCGCCGGTGCAAGTTGAATAAATATTCCGATCACAGCAAGAATGGCGATTCCCGCGACTTTCAGAACGACGACCAACCCGCCGACCGCAACGATTCCAGTAGCAATTGACGCGATCGCCGAGACGACGCCGGCGGCGACGATGAGCACCGGACCGAGCGCGGCGACGAAGCCGCCGACTGCAACGATGACGGCTTGAATTATCGGTGACAATGAACCGAACCAATTTATAGCCGATTCTAAATACGGCGCGAGATATTCCAGAGCCGGAACGATCGCGCCTAGAATAACGGCACCGATCGGAGCCAATGCTAAATTTAACCTTTCCGCCGCCTTCGCTAATCTTGACCCGAACGTTTCGCTCAATTTACCCAATGCCGGATCATTCTCGACGGATTCTGAAAAACCTTGCAGGAAGCCTTCCAGAGTCAGTTTTCCGGCTTTCTTCATGCCCTGCAAGCCTTCCTGTATCGTGCCGAGGTCGGAAGAATTAAAACCGAATTGTTTTGCTATCAGTTCAGCCGCGCGCGGAAATCTGCCGACGAGCTGCTTCAAATCCTGCATCTCGAAATTTTGGGAAAATAACTGACCCATATTCCGGGAAAACTCCGTCGTGTCGAGCGTCGAGTCCGTGAGTTTTATTCTGCCGAGCGCCTGCGTGAATTTACTAATGACGCCTTCGCCGATCTGCATCGGTTTCAGAAATGCGTATGTCTCGGCGGCGAAATTGATCAAAACTCCGACGGAATCCGCCGACAGTTTTCTAAATTCCGCCATCTTACGGTTCGCGCCTTCGATCGAACCGGTTGCCGAAATTAACTTATTGTTCAGATCGTCAACGGCGATCGCTGACCGGCTGCTGAGCGTCGCCAATGCCACGAGCGGCACGGTGACGGTCGCCGATAAAGTTGCGCCCGCGCTCGCCAAACCGCCGGCAATGCTCGACATCGCGCCGCTGATAGATTTGCCTGTTCGAGCATAAGCCTGTTCGGTCGATTTAGCTGATTTTGCCGCTTCGCTGGCTGTTCGGCGGTTGATCCGCTCGATTTCCGTAGCCGCGCGCCGTTCTTCGGCGACTCGCCTCTGGATCGTCTTTTCGTGCGCCGCCTGCGCCGCCTGAAACGCCTTTTCGTCGGAGCGGCGGCGAGCTTCCGCCATTTTTTCGGCGAACTGCGCGGATTGCTGATTTAATGCTTTTTGTTTATCGGCGGATTGCTGGGCGAGTTTTTGCCGCTGAAGTTCTTGGCGCTGCTCGAATTTTTCCTGCGCCGCGCCGGATCTAACGGCTTCCTTAAAAAGATTATTGATCTGCGCCGCCGCATTTGCGCCGCCGCGTGAGATGATGTCAATAATTACTTTTGAAATTTTGTCAGCCATTTAATGTAGAAAAGCAGGTCAATTCAAGCCTGCTTTTTTCCTGATTACCATTCATGCGCGCCGCCTTCGACTTCCTGCTCTGCGTCCGATTCGCCTGTAAATAATTTCATAGCTTCGTAAGCGATTCTTTTCGCCTGCGCTTCCATGGTCTCGGCGTCGAACCTTGCCAGTCTTTCGGTGCAGGCTAAAATAAAACTTAAGCGGGTAACTTTACCCTTTACTTCCAGCAGATCGCTTGGATTTAACTGGAAGTACCTCGCCGCCATCGCCAGGTGAAGCAGGTTGTTGTCGTTCGCCACGAAAGGAGTCTAAGCTGTCGCCGCCGCCTCCCCAATTCATCAGGAATTCAAAATCTTCCGTTTCCAAATCCTCGATGGAAATCTCGTCGTCAGCCTGCGGATCGTCAACGATGCGCGGATTAACGCAGATCTGCCGAAGTAATTTTTTAGCGAATCTAAAACTTGCTTCCTGTTCCTGTTCGGTCAGAGTTTTGAAAGCGTCTTCGTCGGATAATCCCTTACCCTTTGCGCGCTCCATCTTATCGCCGACCGACTGCGGTAAAGCGCCGGAAACCTTGAAAAGCGCCAAATCCGGCTGCCGGACCGTGAAAATAAATCCCGACGGCAATTCGAGTTCGATTAAAGCGTTTGATTGTTCGGCGCGGGTTTGCCTTGCTTGACGATAACCCGCGCCGCTGAATTTTCTACTCATAAATTATGCTGCCTGTTTCCAATATTTTCCGTATTGATCTACTGCTGCGCGCGTGGAAATCGCATAGCTTTTGAAATTAACCGGCGTGAAGCTCATTTCCTTTTTAGCGGATCCGAAATCAAGTCCGGCGTCGTTCATCGCTTTATAAAGATGCCAGACGGCAAACTTCGTCGGGTCTTCGCGCGTCGGGAAAATATGCGCGATGGATGTGAAGGTATCGGCTTTCGTGCCGAAACTGATTTCCTCATACCCGGATGCCGACGACAAAGTGCCGAAACCCGAAGTTAAAAGCTCGAGTAAATCCATATCGGTAACGCCGACAAGTTCCGCCGCGATCGCAGATTCCATTGCGGTGATGATCGTATCCACCGGTGCGGTGATTTCATCAACGAAGAAATCCTGTCTTGTGGGTTTCACCATCAATTTCGCGCCGCTTTTTGTCGCGCCCAAATGAAAAGCGTTCGGGTTCGCGACCGATTCGGGTGTGCCGTCCGTGTGAAGCGTCAAACGCGCCCCGGCGCCCGGAATCGCCAGATTTGCCCATAATTGACCTTCGCCTAAAGCGCGTGCCGCGACGCGCCAATTCGGTGCTGTTCCTGCCATAATTATTTACCTTCCTGTTTTTTATCCGCCGGTTTATCCGTCGTTTTTGCCTTTTCCGGCTCGCCCTTCGCTTCGGAAATGACTTCCAGAGCGCGTTTTTGTTTAGCTTCAGACAAGCCGCCGACGTCCAATGCCGGCAAGCCGTCCTTGAATTCGCTGCCGATGTCGCCGAAGCCGCCGATCCTGGCGATCTTTGCGTATGCGGCACGCGCCGCGCTTTCGTCGCCCAATTCTTTTTTCAAGTCTTCAATCGTTACTGCCTTCATAAATTTCTCCTTAAAACGGGTTAATAATTCCGTATAAATTCGTCGCGCCCCATCGCCGCGCCGCAAAATTCGCCATCCCTTTTTCAAAATTCGTTTCGTTTTCGGGAAGATCAATGTCCGTCACCGCGCCGCTTAATGTGGGATTGCTGTGCAGGTATTCGAAAATCGCTTCGGCTAGATCGAATGAAGCGTCCGACGCTGCCTCTTCCGAATCGAAATCGTCTGCGACTGCCGGCAAAACAAAACATTGAATCTTGAAAACCACCAGTTGCTCGCGGCGTGTCTCGTCGGCGGTTCTGATCAAAGTGCCGTTTTCGACATCGATCCGGATAACTTTCGAATAATCCTCAACTTCAACCGAACCGCGCGCAGTCCCGTAAAGATAAACATCATTCAAAATCGTGCCGACCGCCGCTGCCGAAATTGCCGCCGCCAGAGTCGTTTTCAATGCGTCTTTTGACCTCATATAAATCTTTGAACGACCAGATCTGCCGTTTTTTCGGCAAACGGTCGGATCTCTTCTACCGGTCCCGCGTGCGGCGCATCGAAAACTACTCTTTGTCTAAGCGTTCCCTTGCCCGTGACACGAATTCTTCGATACAGCTCGCCCGAATCCTTCCCGGGAAACTGACCTTCCGCCGATGCTCTGTGAAAACGTGAGCCGACCGCCATTCTAGATTTGGACGTTTGCCGGAAACCCGCCGCGATGCCGCTTTTTGTCAATCTTCCGGTGATCGAACCGCGCCTGTAAATCCTGCCTTTCGGCGAATCGGAATCTACTCCTTTGCGAAACTCTTCGGGAACGGCGGCGGCGACTTCATCGATCTGCCCGATAATTTCGGGCATGATGTCCAAATCTTCGGCGTGTATTCGAAATTCGATCATTTACCACCTGACCCGTACGCTATAAATTTTCGACGCTTGAGGAAATCCGAAAGTATCTTCAGTCGTTTCTTCAGTCGTTTCTTCGACCAAAACGTACGGTTCTATAGCTTTTAATGCCATATTCCGCCAGTTTTCGCGCATCTCGCCAATCTCTTTCGGATTCCACACTTCATTTGTCAAAACCGGATTCGTCGGACTTCCCGTGTCCTGTGCCTTTTTAACGTTGCTGACGTTCAGACATTGAATCGAAGCTGCAAGAAACCTATGTGCCCGGACGACCTTTGTCGCTCTGGTTAAATCGGTCGGCGTTGCAGAAAGGGTGTCGTCGATCACGCTCTGACCGACAATTCCCGTCAATTCATCCTCCGCCGCCTCAAGAGCCATCTGTGCCTGTGCATCGGTGGCTCTTTTGGCGACAGCGAAGTTTGATTTAAAGTCTGCAACGCTAATCCAGTTCATTATTTCCCGTAAGTCAAGATTTTATCTGCCGTTTTATCGGCGATACCGTCGATTTCGATCAATTGTTCGCGAGTTAAAGCCTGAACTTCAGCAACCGTTTTGAATCCGGTTTCAGAATGTTTGTTCGGCTTTTCAAGGATGGTTTTCGTCGGAAAATCTTCCGGCAATCCGTCTTCGGTTTTGCCTTTATCTTTTGGATCTCCTACGGATGACGGATCGTCTGACTTTTGAGCGGATTTTTCTTTTTCGCTCAACTCATCCAAAAACACTCTTAACGGTTTGCCCGACTTTTGCGCTTCCTGAATGACGTCGCGATGGACTTTCATCGAATCGAGAACCTCATCCGACAAATCTCCCTGGCTCATTCGCTCAATCGTTTCTTTGATCGGCAAAACATTAGATTTATCGCCGCCGTCTTCGACGTATTCGCCGAGACCTTTTGTTACGATCGATTTGGCGCTTTCTTCGGGCATTTCGTGTTCGCCCGGCGGGTAATCCACGCCGCGCGACGTTACCCAATCTTTGACTCGAACCCACTTTTTTGACATAGCATTTCTCCTTATTTGCCGGACGGCGCGAACCGCCCGGCAAAGTCATAAATTAAGTAATTGAGTGAATAACGCCGACCGCTTCGGGATTCTGATTCACAGGGAAACTTTCCTGTGAGCCTTCGCCCTCGATGCGTTTCGGCTTGCGCGTAAACGCTTCCGTGACGATCGAACGTCCCGGCGTATTTTCGCCCGAATTCTTACCGATTCCGACGTAACCGAGAGTGTTCTCGATAATCAACGGATCGCCGTCCGCGACCGGAATTTCTTCCGTCTGGTCGGTTTCACCGATCTGCACGAAAACATCGCGTTTCAGGAAATGTTCGGTTGCGGTCTGCGTGTGATAAGTTTTATCGTATTTTTCGATCGGCGGAAGTTCGTTTTCGCCGAGGAACGCATTCAGACCGTTGAGCGTCAGACGGTTTTCCGACCCGACCAGCGCGCCGCCGGACACGGCGATAAAACCGCGCGCCGCCGCCTGCACTTTCGGATTTCCGAGAATTTTATTGATCACCGAAATTCCTGCGATCTGCCGTCTGACCTTAATGCCTTTGCCGGCGAGGAAGGTGGCGCGGGCGTAAATGTCGTCGAGCGGATTGTAAGTCGGGTCAGACCAGGCGTCACCCGCAGCGACGCGATGTCCTGCAGGGTTCGAGATTGGGACGTCTTCCTGATAGTTATCATCGCCGGAACGTTTTACGAGCGCGTCGACGATACACTGCCAGACCATCAGCTCGTTTTTAACGACGAGCGGCTGAACGACGGTTTTGTCAGCCCATTTCAGCAGTTGAATAACTGCCTGCATCGGCAAATCGTCGTCCGTATAACGCTCCAGCAGTTTGATCAGAGCGTCGTAGTCCATTCCCGTAAACTGCGAGCCGATGTCCGACGAGCGCAATTTGACGTCGAATGAGCCGGTGAACACGCCGCCTTTGAGCTGCACGGGCGAGTAGCGCGTGCCGTCATTAGCGATGATGGTTTTGTAATTGATGCGCGTGTCCGTGAATTGATTTTCATTGACGAGACGTTCGGGCATCAGCTGTAATCCGACGAACGGTTTGTTCATCGGTCCGATTTGCGCCAGGGGATTGGAAACGACCTTGTAGATGTCTCCCTGTGCTTTTTCAAGTAAAGTTAAGATATCCATGAGTTTAGTTAACCCCCTTAACGCACGCGTAAAGCGCGCGGATTTTGTTTTTAACCGCCGTTGCAAGACCTGTCCAGCCGGGCAGATAGTTTTCCTTGACGGTTCGATTGTGACGATACAATTCGATGTCGTCGTTTTTGTCGGCATCGGCGATATCGCGCGCCGTCAAATAAATCTGATCGTCCGGCGTCGTCACGTCCGCCGGTCCGTAGCCGGTTCCGGCGTCGCGTTCGGCATACGTTCGACCGATCAGCGTTCCCGAAGGAATTCGCTTTTTGCCGACACCCGCGTAAGTCGCTTTATCGTCTTCGACCAGCGCGGTCGGAATTGCGCTTACTGCCAAGCTGTTCGCGCCGGCAGGAGCGTCGGCGGTCAGCGTCGCGAATTTCTTCGTCGCGGCGTTGAAAGTCAACGTCGTGCCTGACGGAATTTTGTTTTTCAAGACCGTTTTCAGCGGAATTGAAACCGCATTCGCTGCGGCTCCCGCTGCGCCCACCACCGCTTCAGCGCCGTCTTCCGCCAGAAATGCCGCAGCATTTACTTTAGCGGGGACCGGCAAGATGCTTTCGCGGCTGGAATAATCTCCCATCCAAACCGGAGGCGAGCTGCTGATTTCATCAAAATTAGGATTTGTAGCCATTTTTTATACTCCAATTAAAATTAAAATTTTGTTTCAGCTTTCAACCTCTGGTTTCGGGCTGGTTGATTTACCGGCTCAACCGGATTTTAGGCGTCCTTTTTCGCATCGGGACGCTGGTACATTTGACCCAGATAAGCATCTGAAGCCGATTTATCTTCGACTTGCTCGCCTATTCCGGTCGGCGGAATTCTTACTTTGCCCGGCTTCGCAGTCAGGCTCGCGATAAATGGTTTGAAAACGTTGTCGGTTTTCACGAAGTCGCCCAACAGCGTCGAAGTATCCGCGCCCGCCGCATCTTTGCCTTTGACAAAATAATGCTTGACCTTTTCGGTCGGTTTTTTCGGGTCGGGAACTTCGCGCATTTCAAGTTTTTCGTGAAGCTTCTGCGATTCGGCGAGCGGCGCAAACGCTTCCACGTCTAAGCCGTGGGCTTTGGCAGCTTCGGCAAACAGGTTTTTGCGGTTCGCGGCTTCGGTCTGCTCTTTGAGCGTTCCGTGTTCCTCGACTTTCGCTTTCACGTCTTCGAATTTTCCGAGCGTTTCGAACTGATTCAGAACCAGCGCTTTTTCTGCCGGCACGGCGATCTGACCGACAGGTAAGCCGGGTCGGGCTTGTTCCTGCGCCAGTTTTGCTTTAAGATCCGTGATTTCCGTTTCTTTCGGCGCGACCGCGGCTTGAACCGCCTGCTGCTGCTGAACATCTCTCTGAGTTTTTTCAGTGAGCAGCTCGGTGTTTTTAACCATCACGGGATGCGCCGCATCGATTATCAAGACCCACTTGCCGGCAGGATTCTGCTGGTAGTTGTTTTCGTCGCGATCCGCTTGAGGAATATCCTCGAATTTATCGTAAGTTGCTTTTTTCATATTTTTTTCAGCTTAGACCTCAGGTTTTGCTGGGCGTTCCCTCAGGGAACGGTAGGTAAAAAAGAAAAACGGCGTGCAAGTCTTATGTTTCAAAGACTTGCACGCCGTTAGCGTGCGAACTGCCCGAAATTATTGCCGGGCAAACCAAATTTTCAAGTTCAAAATTAAACCAAATTTCTTAAAATTGCAACGACCGCCTTGGGCTTGTATTATGATGTGGGCGATTTAGTTATTATTAATAGACCCCAAACACCCCTTTCTGAAGCAGAAGGAATATTTATAAAACTAATCCTTTTATTGTTTCGGCAATCCGTTCAAAGTCATCGGGTTTGACCAGATAATTATTTGCGCCTGCCGCCAATCCCGCTTTCCTGTCTTCCGGATATGCTGAGGCAGTATAAAAGATGATCGGCGTTCGTTTGTCGTAAGTTCTGATTTCGCGGCAGATTTCCACGCCGCTGATGTATGCCAGACGATTATCCAGGATGATCGCCGAAAAGCCGTTCTGTTTAGCCAGTCGCAAACCTTCAGCAGACGAATTGCAGGTCACGACCCGAAAATCTTCGCTTTCCAATATGAATTGAAGCAGTTCGCAACAATCGCGGTCGTCTTCGACGCAGAGAACAATTTTAGAATCAATCATAAAAACCCTCCATCTCAAGGAAAGAACGGCTTAATAATTTATTGAGCATCTTGATCCTCAATAAATTAAAAGAGCGAACGGGACACCGAATCCGATAATCTTCGACTGATTTCGATCCGGCTTTTTTCTAAAAAAATAAAAG